>NZ_CAJHBO010000012.1 GCF_904846645.1 Psychrobacter sp. Pi2-1 | reverse complement strand
AAGGTCATACCCTCGTCTAAGCTTTTTAGTACTTGTTTACGAAAATCTAATGAGTAAGTCATGGTCTTTATGATAGCAATTAGGTTTGATAATTAGTTTATAACACTTTTAAGTGGGATTGGTTATATCATCAAGCAGCATGCAAAAAACCGCACCTTTATAGGATGCGGTTTTTGTCATTTAACTACTACTGCGTAGCTATAATCAAAATAAGAACAAATAGATTAATTGGTTGGGTCTACCGCAGTACCTTGGGTAGCATCATCGCCATCTGGTAACAAATCGTCATTATTACTGTCTAATGGGTTCATATCTGGATCTAGCGAATCACTGTTTATCATCATGCCATCATTGGCGCTGACCACTTCGTCATTGACCATAAATTCAATACGGCGATTGCGGAAGCGACCTTGTTCGGTTGAATTATCCGCGATTGGTTCTGATTCGCCCATGCCTTTGGTAGTTAGTTTACTGGCATCAACCCCTTTAGACACTAGATATGCTTTCACCGACTCAGCACGCTCCTGAGACAGCTCCATATTATAGGTATCAGAGGCTTGACTGTCCGTATGACCGACAATCATCAACTTCATATCAGGTACGTTATGGATGATTTCTGCAGCACGGTCTAGCAGCGCCTTATTGACTTCAGGTATAACCGCTTCATCTACTTGGAAGTTAATCACCTGAATACTTAAAGCGCGAGCAACATCACGTGGATCTGGATTATCACCCAGATTGGTCATCGCCACATCTGCAGCAGCCAGACTGTCGTCAATCTCGCCTTGTAAGTCTAATGGACCTTCAGCTTGCACGGTCATAGCAGGAGCAGCTGCTTGTAAATCAGCAACCAATTTGTCCAATGCGGCTTTATCAGGAGCATTGACAGTGATGTTATCACCTTTAATAATCATACTCGCGTTCGGTACATTTTTGATAATTGGTAATATCGTAGCCAATTGAGCGGATGCTGGCATATCTACTGCAAAGTTATCATCAACGTCAGCACGGCATTTATTGGCTTCGTCACCAAATGCACCAGTCAAAGCATTCATAACATTGGTTTGTAGTGTCTCATCACCTACGCTCATACGACAAGCATACAGCTCGCTATTTTCACCAGTTGCGATACTCAGTGATGCAGGCTCAATCGCGCCTGCAACCGCTAGTGCCTCATTACTTTGCACCCCTTGCTGCACTGTAGCCGCTGGTGTTGCTACAGGCTCAGGGTTTTCTTGGCAGCCTCTGAGTAGTGCCCAAGCCAATGCACCTAAGATAATCAAACCAATAATAGGTAGCAGCGCTTTCATAAAGCTCTCTTTTGGCTCTTCTTCTTTTTGTAATGGCGCTGTACTAGTGGTATCAGAAATTGGTGTGCCAGCCGTAGTAGAAGTGGCAGCGACTGCACTAGCAGGCAAAACAGTACCCGCCCATGCAGGGATATGATGCTGGTAACTATTTAGGTTATCATTCAAGAATTGTGGAACGGGCGTGGTACCAGCTAAGCTTTTTATCTCATGAAAAGCCAGTGGCGCTGCCATCGCAATCAGACCACGTGAAGCGGTTGCATCGACATTGTGTTTGCCTGCCAATTCGCGAGAGATTTGGTCGCGGTGTGCTCCTTCTGTCCATACACGGTCATAAAAAGCATTGTCGTCACGGGCGATGTTTTCATTGGCAAAGCGGCTAAAAGTATCGTTGTCTGCAAGACGAGCAGCAAAAATGGCATAAAACTGTTCTAGTAGATTTTTCTTAGCTGGGCTACGGTCATCTTCCAATACGGCTGGGCTGACGGTGCGTGTCAAATGGCTAATAATATCCATAATATGGCTCTCCCCTTAATTTTTATTTATATCATTCGTTTGCTCAAAAAGCAGCTATATCATTCTTTTGTATTCAATCGTTATAGTATTAGATAGTCATGGTAGCGATAAATTCATCAAACTACTCTATTTGGTTTTGATTATTATAAAATTCTTAAGCTGCTATTCACAGTCTGTACGTTGTTGTGCAAATGATACAGTAAGTAATGTTTCGGTTGGCACACGTAACTGTAGCCAAGCTACATGAAAAAATAGGCCATATAAAAAGACACGCCATATGAAACAGCGTGCCTTATAAAAACTACCTAACTTGAGCTGGTTCAGCAACGATAACCGTATTTGCCATCTCATCCACTTCTGAAGGTGAAAAAGGGCCTGGCGGTCTGGTCGTTTGATTATTCGAAGGAAAGTTGTTGGGAATATTACTTGCGCCATTGGTAGACAGATTGTTAGGCGCATTATTAAAGCTATTATTATTGTTAGGTAAAGGAGTTGGTATTACACGATCTCCAGTATCATCATCTGATGCTTGGTATTCGCCAGAGTTACTATTTACCCCATTATTATTGTATTGATTATTAATCCCCGGCCCATCATCTACAAACTGATTATTTGCGTTTGCCATGTTGTTCGTAGCATCACCAATGTTACTATTATCAGGCAATAGCAGTGGCGCTGTACTTTCGACTACCATCGCTGGTACTAAGTTGCGTACTTCCGTGACCAGTTTTTGCAGCAGCATATTGTCTGGCGCCTCCAGTGTGAGACGGTCATTTTGCATATGCAAACGTGCAAATGGTGTTGATCGTAGCATCGTCAATACATTTGGCAGTGTCTCCGCAGGCATATTAGCGATTGTAATTGCTACCCCATCCTGTATGTTTAATTCACAAATACTTGCCTGCTCACCAAAGCTTGTATTAAGCGCCTGTTGCAACGTGCTTTGCAGTGCAGCATCGCCAACGGTCGCACTACAAGTGTACAAGTTGCCGCCATTGTCTACACCGACAATAAGCTCAACGGGAGTCGTTGTTGGTACAGGAGGCACGGGTGCTGGCGGTGGTTCGACAGGTGCTATGGCCACAGGTTCTACTGGTATTTCATTATTGGGTTTCACTAATAATGCCCATGCTGCTAGTGCAAGCGCAGCTAGAGCTACTATCAATAAAAACACACGTATTAGTAAATCGTTTCGTTGATTACGAGTGCGCACTTGTGCACGCTTTAAGTTACTATTCTCTGCCAAATGGTAGGCTGCCGGATTGGCATGAATAGCATCACTACTGGCAATCGTATTGTCATCTAGGGCTTCAGTGCCTACGCGCTCAGCAGTTGATATTTGCTCTATACTTTCTGCATCATTATTCGTTATTGGTGCGACTATTCCAGTATCTAAAGTAGTGCCATCATTTCTATTCGATATATCGTCACTTACTGGCGAATGCACTGGCACATGGTCATCATCTGAATTAAAGCTTGTTTGTACTTGCTGATTTACGCCTTGAGTAGCCGTAATCACAGCGGCTGCCCAGATAGGTAAATATGGACGTAAAGCAGCCTGTTTTTCTTGTAAAAATGCTGGCAAAAACTGCCCATTGGCCAATACTTTTAGCTCACGATATGCCAACGGGGCGGCACTAATTAGTAGTTGCTCAGTTGTCTGTTCATCAATGTGATGGGTGGCTGACAATTCTTGGACAATAGTATCTTGCAGACTTTTATCTTGCCATATTTGTTCAAATAGAGGGCTTTCATTATTGCTGCTAGTAATAATTTGATCAGTACGCAGCAGCTGTGAGTAGACCTGTGGCACCGCTAGGCGCGCGGCCAAAACAGCATAAAACTGTTCAAGTAAACTGACATAAGCAACATTATTGCTGTCATCATTACCAATTACCGCTGGGGTTACTGTGTGTTCTAGCTGGTCAATAATGTTCATAATCCACTGCCTCCATCAGCCTTATTTGAATGTGCAAAATTAAGCACTTATTTTATTTTTATCCATGCCACTTGTGTATTTTGCTTCTTTGTCTAAAAGATTGCTTGCAGCGCGGATGAATGAACACTACTCTCGTCTTTAACCTTGCTCCAAAAATTTCACTTATGTTGCATGGTACACTGCTACATTATTCACTATAACCGCATAAAAAAGCATCGTTTTGTCACACAATAGGTATTCGCGTTATCGCAACTGCTGTTAGTATTAGTCTATTGCTTATGGTTAGTACTTAATACGGATCAGACGTCAAATTTATTTTTACTCAGCCCTAACGCTTAGGCTTTGAATATTGTCACTTGTAGCTTGTCATTTGTAACATTGTCACATATCAGGCACAGCCTAAGGATTTTCATTTGTTAAATCATACGACGCTTATTATCATTATTACCGTTATTGTCAGCTTATTAGCTTGGCAAAACAAGACACTATTTAATCGACTGATCTTCTATCCGCCAGCCGTCAACAATGGGCAATGGGATCGCTTTGTGACCCATGGTTTTATTCATGCTGATAGTATGCATCTGCTATTCAACATGTTTACTTTGTATTTCTTTGGGCGTGCTATTGAAGGACTGTATCAGCCGTTTTTATTTGGCTACGGTTTTGTAGTTTTTTATGTGTTGGCAATTATCGTTGCCATGATTCCAAGTTACGTGAAAAATAAGAACAACGCCAGTTATTTAAGTTTAGGCGCATCAGGCGGCGTATCGGCTGTGCTATTTGCTTTTATTTTGCTAGCACCATGGGAGAGAATTTACCTTTTTGCCGTGATTCCTATTCCTGCGATACTATTTGCCGTCGCTTATATATTTTATAGTATCTATGCTGATCGACGCGGTGGTTCAAATATCAATCATATGGCTCATATGTGGGGCGGCGCATTTGGCGTTATCGCCACGATCGTTTTGGAACCAAAAGTACTACCGCACTTTATCAATGCGTTGCTATCACCGGGATTTTAGACATTTTTACGTATAATAAAGCTAGCACTTTAAAGACTGCAATATTTTATAAACTCCATTTTGCGCAGGGTACACTTCTACATTGGAGATTTAGTAATACATTATGATTATAGATATTATCGGTGATATACATGGTTATGCAGACAAACTGGTCGGTCTGCTGCATCAGTTGGGCTATGAGCATAACGGTCAGCATTTCGTGCCACCAACAGGTCACAGGGCGTTGTTCATCGGCGATTTGATCGATCGTGGTTCGCAGCAACTAGCTACACTGGAAATTGTCTTTGCAATGCTAGATGCTGATGTAGCCGATGTAGTAATGGGCAACCATGAATATAATGCGTTGGCATATGCCACGCGCGATCCTGATAATACTAGCCAGTATTTACGCTCGCACAATGATATCCACAGACGCCAACACGAGGCGTTTTTGGCAGAGATACCATTTGGCTCAGAGCAACATGAGTACTGGTTGCAGCGTTTATACGAAATTCCATTATGGATTGAGACCGACTATGCGTGTTTTGTGCATGCTTGCTGGGATACAGATAGCATGGCGATACTAAAGCCCCTTCTGACTGATGATAACTGTCTGACTCCAGCAGGTTTAATCGCAACGGCTAAAGAAGATACCATCGCCTTTGACGCTTTAGAACGAGTACTAAAAGGGGTTGAAACGGGCTTACCTGATGGTATTGTGATGGTAGACAAAGAAGGTACCGAACGTACGCGAGTGCGAGTACGTTGGTGGCTAGATGAGCTTAATACACGCACACTTCGTGAAGTGTCTCGTGCTCCATCGTCCGCATTGGCACAAATTCCGCCTGATGCGTTGGCTGAAAATATTGACTTTGAATTAAAAACTCATAAACCTGTGTTTGTCGGGCACTATTGGCTCACTGGCACACCTGAGCCACTCAGTCCACAAGTTGCCTGTACTGACTACTCTGCTGCAGTAGATAGCGGCTATCTAACATGCTATCAACTGGATACCGAACAACCATTACCATTGACGGTCAATCACTTCGTTCAGTATTATCATGATGAAAAGCATATATAAAGTCATGATATCAATGCGATTAACACCATGTATATACTAAAAGTCAAACTTGGCTTTACGAGTGTAGCAAAATTTTTGTATGATGGTCTTTTTGAGGATATCCAATCATGAGCACCACGAATACTGCTGCTAACCAGAACGGTCCAATCACCTCCCCTGCTGGTCAGCCAAAAGTCGGCATCATCATGGGTTCGCAGTCTGACTGGGCAACTATGAGTGCTGCTGCGCAATTGCTTGCAGACTTTGACATTGCTTTTGATTGTGAAGTGGTCTCTGCACACCGTACGCCTGATAGATTATTTGATTATGCCAAAAGCGCAAAAGATAATGGTCTACAAGTCATCATTGCTGGTGCAGGCGGTGCCGCTCACCTGCCAGGTATGTGTGCCAGCCAAACGCCGCTACCTGTCTTTGGTGTCCCTGTAAAGTCATCTATGCTGAGCGGTTGGGATAGTTTACTATCTATCGTACAAATGCCAAAAGGCGTCGCTGTTGGTACTTTGGCGATTGGTGCTGCTGGTGCTTATAACGCTGCCCTACTTGCAATTCAAGTATTAGCATTGCATGATGATACGATTGCTACTAAGCTCGACCAAATGCGCCAAGCTCAAACTGAGACTATTCTTGCTAGCCCAACACCAGGTATTATCAATCCTTAGGTAGATATAAGTCGATCGGCTCTTATAGCAGAGTCTTTTAGATTGAAGGCTTAACGATTGAAGCTATCAATATATACTTTTAAGAAATTCCGATTAGAGATAAGGTGCATACAGTGCACCTTTTCCTATTTTCACCCATTGAGTTTTAGATTTTAATAGACCAGACACCTTATTCACTTTTATTCAAAGAGCCTGCCATGACTACAGCAAACGCTTATCCTGTTACCCAAACCATTCGTACCATCGGTATTTTAGGCGGTGGTCAGCTTGGTATGATGCTTGCCGAAGCCGCCATGCCATTGGGTTACCAATGCGTATTTTTAGAAGACAATCCAGAATGTCCTGCCAGCCTATACGGTCGTGTCTTTCATAGTGATCAATTAGAAGACTTTATCGCAGCAGCGGATGTCTTTACGTTAGAGTTTGAAAACACGCCAACGTCTACTGTTGAGCAACTGGTTAGCTTGTCAAAATCTGGCAGCAAGCAAGGCATGTTCCCACCATTGATTGCGCTTGATATCGCTCAAGATCGTCTAAAAGAAAAGCAGATGTTCAACACGCTTGATATCGCAACCGTGCCATTTATGGAAGTAAATTCTGAAGCTGAGCTCAAGCATGCTTGTAAAGAATTAGGACTGCCTATCGTTCTAAAAACCAGCCGAGGTGGTTACGATGGTAAGGGGCAGTTCGTTATCAGGCAAGACAGTGATATTAAAGCTGCTTGGCTAGATCTAAAAGACGCTGTCAGCGGTAAAGGCTCACTTACGCCAACACCTGCGCCGTTAATTGCTGAAGGTTTTATTAATTTTAGCCGTGAAGTCTCTATTATTGCAGCAAGAGCGCAAAATGGTCAGGTACGCTGTTACGATTTGGTCGAAAACCATCATCACAACGGTATATTGGCCAAAACTCAAGCACCTGCTGTTGGCACGAGTCACCTGTTTCAACAAGCAACAGATGCTATCACCAAAGTAATGAACCATTTGGACTATGTCGGCGTTATGGCGCTTGAATTGTTCGTCACCAAAGATGCTCGCGGTCATAACGCAATATTGGCGAATGAGATCGCACCACGGGTCCACAACTCTGGACACTGGAGTATCGAAGGCGCTATTACCAGCCAGTTTGAGAACCATATCCGTGCCGTGGTTAATTTGCCATTAGGCGATACAGATAACGTGCATCCTGCGATTATGGTAAATGTGCTGGGTCAATATCCTGATATCAGTGCAGTGTTAAATATCGATGGCGCTCATTATCATAGCTATCATAAGGCTGAGCGTGACGATCGTAAGATTGCTCATATCACCTTAATGCCTAATGACGTGACTGATTTAGAACCTGCTATGGCAAAACTGGTTGCTATCTTGCCAAACAAGGTTGGTCTAGATAAAGAATATGCAAGCGTGGATACTCAGCCTAGTAAAGCAGATGTCGATGTTAAGATTAATGCTAAAAACAGTACTCAGAACAGTGTTCAAAATGATGCCACAGCTGATGTTCTAGACAATAAAGACAGCCAAGCAGATAGCCTGTCTGCTCCTTCAGCAAAATCTGAGAAGGCCAATAAATAATGCAGATTTGGGTGGACGCAGACTCGGTACCATTGATTGCCAAAGATTTGATTATTAAAACGGCTGAACGTACCAAGACCATGACTATATTTGTGGCCAATCAGCCGATTAAGTTACGCAAATCGCCCTTACTTGTTATGACTGTCGTGCCATCAGGGTTCGACAAAGCGGATGATTATATCGTCGAGCAGATACAGGCTGGTGACTTGGCTATCACTAGCGACATTCCTTTGGCCAATGACATTTTGGATAAAGGTGGTATGGTATTGACGACGCGCGGTGTGGTCTACGATAAAAACAACATCAAGCAGAAGCTCAATATGCGCGACTTTATGGATACTATGCGCGGTACTGGTGTCCTAGAGTTGCAGGAAATGAGCGGTCAGAAACCCTACGGTGATCGAGATAAAAAAGCCTTTGCCGATGGTCTCAATCGCTTGGTTCGTTAGTGCTTTTTATCGTTTTATCTGACGCCTACCCATCCTGTCTTCTATTAAGTAACATTATCTAGCCAACGTTTGCTTCCTTGCAAACTGTATACACTCTATAACCAAACACTATTCAATCAGCACGCTTTATAACGAAGCGTGCTACCTATCTTTGTTACTCTATATTCAGTTTTTAAGATAAATAAACTTACTGAATAATTCAAAAAATAGCATTTAAATAAGAATAGGAATGATTATGAAAATTTTAGTCGTTGGTGCAAGTGGTCGAGTGGGCGGTGATTTGGTTAAGCAGTTATTGGCTGATGATCATCAAGTTATTGGCACGACTCGTCAGAAAGAAAAGCTATTTGATAATGATAATTACACTCAGCTAGATTTAGACATTACAGCCAGCAAAGACTCTATTGAAAAACAACTGGATCAGGACATTGAAGCTGTTTACTTTGTTGCAGGATCTGGTGGCAAAAACGTCCTAGAAGTTGACTTGCACGGTGCTGTAAAAACAATGCAGGCTGCACAAGATAAAGGTATTAAACGTTATATTATGCTGAGTTCAGTCTTTTCATTAGAAACTGACAAATGGGATGAAAACCCAGGTATTGCAGATCTAAAAGAATACTACATCTCTAAACACTACGCCGATCACTGGTTAGTGAACAACAGCTCACTTGATTACACTATCGTACAGCCAGGCGCACTAAAAGAACGCGCTGGTACAGGCAAAATCACTATTAATGATACCAGCTCTGGTGAGAATGCAATCGAAGATGTAGCCACAACGCTAGCCGCGGTGCTAACCGCAGATAACACCATAGGCAAAGTCTTCAATCTACACAATGGCGACATTGATATCAATGAAGCAGTTGCTACCGTATAAATAAGTTTAGTATTACTAAAATTGGTTGTATCTGCTAAATTTTAGAAGCAGCCAATACAAAAGGTCGTTGTCGATTCGCCAATATCTAATTGGTAAATCGGCAACGGCCTTTTTATTACGTATTTAAATCACTGATAATTGAAAAGATTCACATCCAATTATGCTTGCCCACTGGGAAAAGGAATGACTTCTTCCAAGCTGCTTGCACCTGTCAACACCATTAGCAATCTATCCATACCGACTGCGATACCGCTACATGGCATCAAATCATTGGAGGCAGCTAATAGATGCTCATCGATTGGCATTTGAGGTAGATTATGACGCGCGCGCAATTGATTGTCTTGTTCAAAACGGTCACGCAATGCTTGACCATCTGCTAGCTCATCATAAGCATTGGCAATTTCAATGCCATTAATATACAGCTCAAAACGTTTCGCAATTTTATTACCGTCTTTGTCCATAGCTATCTTCGCTAGTGCAGCGGTCGCAGGTGGATACTCTATAATTAATGTCGGCAAATCATGACCTAGATTTGGCTCTACGGCATGACTGAATAACAAATCTAACCAGCTCTGACGACGGTTTTCTTCACTGTCTTCAGCATTATTAAAATTAAATCCTGTCAAACCCATATCTTCTGCTACGGCTTGCAATGCAGTTAAACTCGCTGTCAACGGATGTATGCCAACATAATCCATAAAGGCATCGACATAGCGATAATGACTCATCACAACAGAATGACCATAAAGCGCTTCTAACAACTCATTAAGTTCAGTTGCTATCTCGTCCAGACTATAATTCGGTTGATACCATTCAAGCATCGTAAATTCAATATTATGACGCGCGCCTATCTCGTTATCACGAAAGACAGGACAAATCTGATAAATAGGTACTTGCCAGCTGGCTAATAAACGCTTCATTGCAAACTCAGGCGAGGTATGCAGATAATAAGTGCGCGGACGGTCTTGATAGGTCACATGAGCTGCTACAGACTGCAAAAAAGTGTCTGTGTTGCCTGCTTGGGATAATAGCGGTGTCTGCACTTCTAGCACTTGTCGACTGGTAAAAAACTGACGAATATTGCTAATGAATTGCGCGCGTTGTTGTGCCATCGCAAGTGTCATGGTTGGTGCGTAGCTAGGCTTAGAAGTAATAGGCTGCGAAGAAATGTTATTTACTTGAGTCATTGGGCTCTACTGCGACTGATGAATAATTGGTTGCTCAGTATCTTGTTTAATTAAAACTGCCACTCACGGCGCAGGTGGTAGTCACGTCTCAGACCGTCGAAATCAGCACCATTTACTTGCCCATCAACTGCTTTATTTCGCAACGAGGCATCATCCTGCATAATGTTATAAAACTTTGGCAGTCTATCCGGATATGATTTTAATTCAGACCATAGGAACATATTTAGCGGTAGCAGATTGGACATAGATTGAGTTGGAGGTATCGATAATTTTTCACACAAGACATCATAAATAGTTTGTGTGCCACGCAGCTTACCTTCTAGCGTATAGCCAGCGATATGCGGTGTGGCAATAGCAAGTTTGGATAGTAAGCTTGCTGCGACTTCTGGCTCATGCTCAAACACATCTAGCACCACTTGTCGTCCAGTATGCTCAATGTCTGCTTTAATTGCGCCTTCTTCGATCACAGGCCCGCGCGCACTATTAATTAACATCGTATCGACAGGCATCATTGCTAATGCAGCTGCGTTGATAAGGTGACGTGTTGGGTAATCACTACCTTTAGGATTCGTCGCATTCTTTTCATTTGTCAAAGGTACATGCAGACTGATCACGTCACTTTGGCTAAGTACCTGCTCAAGACTAGCATTGTTAGTTTTAGAGGCTGGTAACAAGGGATCATAACCTAGCACCTGCCAACCCAAATCATAGGCATATTGAGCAAGTGTACTACCGATATTACCAAGACCAATGATACCTAATGTTAATAACGCTGACTGCTGCCAATACTGCGGACGCAAAGTGAAAACAGCCGTCAATACATATTGAGCCACAGAATGCTTGCTACAACCAGCCGCATTGGCAAAAGTGATATTGCGAGACGCTAGATAATCCTGATCTACATGGTCGGTACCAATAGTCGCAGACCCAACAAACTGTACACTGTTATTATCAACCAGTAGCGCTTCGTCTACTTTCGTCACCGAGCGTATTAACAGTACATTTGGCTGCACATCAGCAAGTAGCGCGGCATCGATATCTCGACCAGCGACAGTGATAATTTTAACCCTATGCTCAGTCAGCTGACCTAGCATAGAATCATTAAAAAAATCATTCAGACTGGCGATATTGCTGTCCGCTAAAATAGTGATATTTTTAATTGCATTTAATTTATCGATCTTATTATTCGTCGATTCTGCCATATTCTCATTCGTCATTATTCATCGTCTCTGTCGATAATTTTTTACATCGTATTTGCTAGCGATTCATTATTCTGGTTCGTGCACAGGATCTATCGCACGAGAGTCAGAAAGCATCACCTCTTGCTGAGCAAATATCTCATTCTTATGCTGTGATATCCACTCGCGCCATACCGCAAGCCCGATGGCCAACACGACAGGTCCAATAAATAAACCGACAAAGCCGAACGCTGTTAGACCACCCAGTACACCAATAAAAATAATGATAAAAGGAATCTTGGTCGCGCCGCTAATGACGATAGGACGAATCAAGTTATCTACCCAGCTAATCACCAGTACACCCCACAGTGCCAAACCAATACCTTCTGCAGTATGCCCTTGACTCAATAGCCAAATCGACACACCTCCCCAAACGAATGGTGTGCCGAATGGAATCAAGGCAATAATAAACGTGACAATGGTCAATAAGATAGGACTTGGCGCACCAGCGAAGTAATAGCCGATACCAGCCAATAGTGCCTGAGCCAATGCCGTCAGCCCAATGCCGTATACCACAGCGCGCGTAGTTGTACCCACAGAATCGATGTAACCATCAATGCGATTACCGATGATGTTACGCAGCGCTTGACGAATCTGCCGAACCAGACTGGTGCCATCTCGGTAAAAGAAGAAGAGCGTCATTAACGCCATACCGAGTTTGGCCAAACTACTGAACACCACATCAAATGCTATTTTGCCATAATATAAATGCGACTGAACCCAAATGCGAAAAGCTTCTAGCGTCCCTTCTGGGTTTTTATTGATACGCCATAGTACGTCTTTTACTTGCTGACCGATGATAGGCAAATCTTTGAGAGAGTCAGGCACATCTAAGTAACCTACCTTGATACGGTAAATCAAATTACTGATTAAACTCAAAGCTTCTTGCTGCAAGATAAATACACCGATGACCAATGGCACGCCTATTATCAGTGAGATGCTCACCGTCATAATAGCGGCGCTAAAGTCTGGGCTTAGTTTTACCTTTTCATGGAAGAAATTATAGATAGGAAAAGTCACATAGGCCAAAATCGCTGCCCACAGCGCTGGTACAATAAAAAACTGCACCACTTGAAAACACAATACGAATAGCACCACTAGCAACGTAATTGCTAATAAGCGCTGAATAATAAATTCTTTTGTCCAGTTTTCAATCATAGCGTATAAACCAAAAGCGGACAGCAAATGATAATTTTGCTGGCGAGTTTATAAATGTGTGATGAATATCAGCTCTTAGACACTGTCTGTAAGCCATATCCATTAGCGAGAGTTGCGAGTCGTACAAAAAAGCATTGCGTCGGACTTATGGAGTCACATGACGATTAAGTAATATGACTGCTAAATAGTATGACGATTAAATAGTGTGACTGTGTTCAGTTCCATACTACAAATTTATAGCCATTTATTATCATAGATAAAATAATAAAAATGCAGCTAGCACACTTTATTATGCAATAAAGCGTGTGAATTATATAACGCGTTGTTGTAATCTTTACTTACAACTTTGTCTATGCAAGCTTACTAGATGACGACGATAATGACTAGCGCATAATGCATGAATTTAGTGTGTAAAAATGATGTCTTGAAAACTGCTTTTATGTTCAGCTTTTAAACTGTTATCTTATAAGGGAATCCACTGGTGCGTTCTATTTGTCGCGACAATTGATGTTATACTAAAGCAATTATTTTAAGCTTTTCAGTGTAGTTAAGTTTATTTGCACATGTTTATTTACATCGTCGTACAGACATTAAGTCCTCTGAGACAGATTTCAACACCCGCTTATATCGTCTTCTTTTAGACTATTATAAGTTCTAATTTTAGGGTGTCGCTATTACTTAGAGTGAGTTACTTGAGCAAAATCATAAGTCTTTTATACAGGCTTATATAAGATTTAGACTCAGCGTATCAGCTCAATATTTGAGCTTGATATGTAAGAACGCAGTTTTGAGTTAATTTCGGATTTACTTTGATTTTATTTGAAATCAATACAGACACACCAAATTTTAATAATATATCGATAGGAACAATAACAATGTCAAAAGACACTGATAACCCCAACTCTAACACCTCAAACGAAGCCAGTAAGACCAATAAACCACAAGATACTGTCACTTTTGCTTTAGCTCAATCACATTTTTTGGTCGGTGATATCGCAACCAACGTCGAAAAAATGCGTACCCTAGCATTACAAGCACGCGAACAAGGTGCTGACGTAATCGTATTCCCAGAGCTAGCTCTGTTAGGTTACCCTCCACAAGATTTATTGCTACGTCCAAGCTTATCAGGTCGCGTCAAAAGCGCTTTATCTACTTTGAGTGATATTGATGATATCGTCATGATTGTCGGCTATCCACATGTCGATCATCACGGTACTTTTAACTCTGCTGCCATCCTGCATAATGGTCATCAAAAAGGCTTTTATCATAAGCAAATTTTGCCAAATTATGGCGTGTTTGATGAGCGTCGCTACTTCGATAAAGGTCGCAATCAAGTTTTATTTGACTATAAAGGTATTACTATTGGTCTGCTTATCTGTGAAGATTTGTGGGAAAAAGGGCCTATCTCTGAGCTTAAAAAGCAAGGTGCTGATTTAATCGTAAGCTTAAACGCGTCACCTTTTGAGATTGAAAAGCAAGACAATCGTAAAACCATGCTCGCCAAGCGTAGCCGTGAAAACAAACTACCTATCGTCTATGTCAACGCAGTGGGCGGGCAAGACGATCTCGTGTTTGATGGTGGCTCTATGGCTGTACAAGCTGACGGTAGCATTGCCCATGAAGCGCCGCGCTTTATGAACCAGTTGCTACTGGCCACGTTAGATGTGAAAACTGCGAAGTTTAACGAGCAGACAAAAGCGCCTCTAACCTTGAGCCGTGAATCTGAAATGTATCAGGCGTTAGTCGTCGGTCTACGCGACTATGTCAACCATTCAGGATTCTCTGGCATTATTGTCGGGTTATCAGGTGGTATTGACTCAGCATTGACGCTCTGTATCGCTGTTGACGCGTTAGGCGCTGATAAGGTATATGCGGTCATGATGCCATACGAGTATACCTCTCAAATCAGTCTAGAAGATGCTCAAGCACAGGCACGTCGCTTAAATGTTTCTTACACCGTTTGTCCTATTTTTGACGCTGTCGAAGGCATCCGTCATACGCTAGCACCGTTATTCAATAAATCGCCAGCGGACACGACCGAAGAAAACATCCAAGCGCGCGCTCGCGGTGTTATTTTAATGGCATTGTCCAATAAATTCGGTCATTTAGTTATTACGACTGGTAACAAGTCAGAATTGGCAGTTGGTTACTCAACGCTATATGGCGACATGGCTGGTGGCTTTGACGTACTAAAAGACGTATATAAGTCTCAAGTTTATAAATTAGCGAGCTATCGCAACCGTTTAGAAGATACGCCTGTTATTCCTGAGCGTGTTATTACTCGTCCGCCATCAGCTGAATTACGTCCAGATCAAAAAGATCAAGACAGCTTGCCTGACTACGATGTATTAGATGGTATCTTGACGTCATATATCGATGAAGATATGGGCTATCAAGAAATTATTGATAAAGGCTTCGATGCTGAGATGGTCGCTAAAGTCATCAAAATGGTAGACAACAGCGAATACAAACGCTTGCAATCTCCTATCGGCACTAAGATTAGCCATAAAGCTTTTGGGCGTGAGCGCCGTTATCCATTGGTCAATAAGTGGTCAATCAAAGGTTAATTACTACACACCTCTCAATTTCTACTGTCTATGAGTTGAGAGGTACTAGTTAGCCAGTTTTACAAGATATCGAATTTTTACTATTAGCTGGGTGCTTACTCAGCTTTTTTGGTTTTTATCCATCAAAAATTTTTACACCTAACCATATTCTTTTCCACACAGTTTCACTAACTATTTTGCCTCAATTATCTTTATTTCTTTTTCGAGTACGTCATGAGTTTGCTAACCGCTAGTATCTTTCTTCTTTTACTGCTTGCCTTAAGTACCTTTGTCTCTGCTGCTGAGATTGCCATTGCCGCAGGCCGCAAAATCAAGCTCCAAATTATGGCAAAAGAAGGCGATGTTCGCGCACTTGATGTGCTCAATATGCAAGAGCATCCTGGTAGCTTTATCACCGTCGTACAAATAGTGCTAAATGCGGTCGCTATTTCAGCTGGTGCCGTGGGTGAATCGGCCATTAGCCCTTATCTCGAGCAGTTATTAAATAGTGAAACGATAGCATCAGTTATATCGTTTGTACTTATCACGAGTTTGTTTTCACTACTTGCCGACCTAATGCCTAGGCGTTTGGCCATGTCAAACGCTGAGACGATAGCGGTACGGCTCGTACGCCCGATGATGTTGTTGATATTTATACTAAAGCCTATTATATGGGTGTTCGATGGGGCTGCAAATATCCTGTTTAAGCTTTTTGGCATCTCGACCATACGTCAAGATGATATGACACCAGAAGATATTTATGCAGTGATGGATGCTGGTGCCGAAGCGGGTGTACTAAAGAAGCAAGAGCATCACTTGATCGAAAACATCTTTGATATGCAGGAGCGTACCGTCACCTCAGTGATGAATCCTCGAGAAAATATCGTTTACTTTGATACCAAGACAAGTACCGAAGAAGTCGTGAATATCATGATTGAGCAGCCCCACAATAAATTTTTGGTCTGCCATGATGACGATTTAGAGCATATCGTTGGTTATGTAGAATCTCGTAGCTTTTTGGCTTTGGTTTTGAACCAACAAGAAGTTAGCTTAACGAACAAAACTCTATTGAAGCCAGCACTTTTCGTGCCTGATACTTTGTCTCTATTTGAAGTATTAGAGATGTTTAAATCTACTGGCGCTGATTTTGCGGTAATTGTGAATGAATATGCCCTAGTCGTTGGTGTTATCACCTTAAAGGACGTGATGAGCATTGTAATGGGTGAGTTGGTAACGCTCGAGGAACAGCCTATTGTCCAGCGCACTGACAACTCGTGGCTAATCGATGGCATGACCCCTATCGAAGATGTAATTCGTGCATTAGATATCGTCGACTTACCACGAAGTCAAAATTACGAGACTATCAGTGGATTTATGATGTATATGCTCCGAAAAATCCCTAAAAAGACCGACACGATTGAGTATGCTAATTATCGATTTGAGATTATCGCAACTGATAATCTTAAAATTACACAGATGCTAGTCACCAAATTAGAAGATGTCCTTTAATTTACTAGCTAGTTAAAGAATGCTTAATTAGCCCATTGACATTGTTTTAAGCACGTTGACCAAAGATAGCGGTTCCGACACGTACCATCGTTGTGCCGCTTTCTATCGCTTCTGCCATATCACCACTCATACCCATACTAAGCGTATCCCAACCACTTAACTCTGGATGGTCAGCTTTAATCTCTTCAAACAACTGCTTAGTTCGAGCAAAGGCATCCGTATTTGCCTTAGCAGGAATAATCATCAGACCACGTAGCTGTAGACGCTCGTAGCCTTTTATCGCTGTTATCAGCTCTGGCAACTGGGCTGGCAAACATCCGGATTTGCTATCTTCGTTATCGATATTTAATTGGATCAGCACATTCAATGGTGGCAGGTCAGCTGGTCGTTGGTCATTCAATCGTTTGGCGATGATATCGCGCTCAACAGTTTGTACCCAATCAAAGTGCTCTGCAATGTCACGTGTCTTATTACGTTGAATACTACCGATATAATGCCAAACGATACTCTTGCCTACAGGTTGAGCTTTAAGAGCAGCAATTTTTTCGATGGCTTCTTGTAGATAGTTTTCACCAAAATCACGCTGTCCTTGTTCTGCTAAAGTTGCAATCATATCGGCAGGTTTCGTTTTCGAAACAGCCAGCAGCATAACATTATCAGCCTGTCTGTCAGCATGATCACACGCTTGCTTCATCTGCTTACTAACTTGTTGCCAGTTATCGATAAGTGTCACTTCATCAATATTGCCATTCATTTCCTTCATATTTTGCCCTTACTGCTTGATTAATTTTTTGAGATTTTTTTCTGCAATTTTTATTATAAAAAAAAACATAACTATCCGATTTTTAAAAGTAAATTGAAAATAATTTCTATAAGAATTATTTTAAAACGATCCAGTTCTATTTTTTCTTAATTTAGTAGATGGTTAAATACTCATAGTCTTGTTATGATATTGTTACATGCTTTAACATATGCTGCTGAATATGCTAGTGATGGTAAAGACCTGTACTGGTGAGCTTCTTATCATCTTTTATTATATTAAGGTTATCGATAAATAGTTTACCACGTACTTTTATAGTGTTTTGTCTTACCTAGACTAAGTGATAGGAATATCAAATTATGGCTGAAAAAAATAATCTTAATATCGAAGACTTGCTGCGCTTTACCGTTAAGCATAAGGCGTCAGATTTACATATTTCAGCGGGTATGCCGGCAATGATACGTGTTGATGGTGAAATGACCCGTATCAATATGCCAGAGATGACCCATCAGGTCGTGCATCAGCTTATTTATGACATCATGAATGATAAGCAACGTGCTGACTTTGAAGAGTTTTTTGAAACGGATTTTTCTTTTGAAATTCCTAATCTAGCACGTTTTCGTGTCAACGCTTTTAATCAAAACCGCGGTGCAGGTGCTGTATTTCGTACCATTCCTTCCAAAGTATTAACGATGGAAGACTTAGGTATGGGCGATGTTTTTAGACGCGTTTCAGACTTTAAGCGTGGTGTGGTATTGGTCACGGGCCCAACAGGTTCAGGTAAGTCAACAACACTTGCAGCGATGATTGATTATATTAACGAAAGCCGTAAAGAGCATATTTTAACTATTGAAGATCCGATTGAATTTGTACATCAATCTAAAAAAAGCTTGATCAATCAGCGTGAAGTACACCGTGATACTTTGGGTTTTGAGCCAGCACTGCGCTCTGCCCTACGTGAAGATCCCGATGTAATCTTGGTAGGTGAGCTACGTGACCTTGAGACCATCCGTTTGGCATTGACGGCAGCAGAGACTGGTCACTTAGTGTTCGGCACCTTGCATACCAGCTCAGCGGCTAAAACAATTGACCGTGTTATTGATGTATTCCCAGCTGCTGAAAAAGATATGATTCGTGCGATGCTGTCAGAATCATTGCAAGCTGTTATTTCACAGACCCTGTTACGTCGTCAAGCGGGTGGACGTATAGCCGCCCATGAAATCATGATAGGTACCCCTGCTATCCGTAACTTGATACGTGAGAACAAAATCGCTCAGATGTATTCTGCTATCCAAACGGGTGCAGGTGATGGCATGATTACCCTCGATCAGACGTTAAAGAACTTGGTAAGTAAGGGAACCATTAGTAAAGATGTTGCTCGTCCTTATGCCAAGCAGCCTGAGGCATTTTTATAGTACTGACAGACAGTATTGACAGATACCACTAAAAATAACAAACAACTTATGGTCTCTGTAATTACTTTCTTACTTTTTACTGACGTATTTGAAATATGATTTTAATTGACTTACATCTGGTATAGGTGCGATATGGACATTGATAAACTATTACAGTTGATGATCAGCAAAAATGGCTCTGACCTTTTTATTACTGCTGACGTAGCGCCTTCCATGAAAGTGAATGGAAAAATTTTACCTGTCGGTAGGACACCTTTGAGTGCTGAGCAAACCATGAGATTGGTCAAAGGTGTAATGACACCAAGCCAGCAAAAAGAGTTTGAAGAAACCAACGAATGTCAATTTGCCATCTCTGATGAAGCACAACAAGCTCGTTTTCGAGTCAGTGCATTTATACAGCGTGATATGGCAGGAATGATTTTAAGGAAAATTGAAAATAATATTCCAACGGTTGAAGAGTTACGTTTACCGCCAGCGCTAAAAGAGTTGGCCATGAAAAAACGCGGTATTATTCTATTAGTTGGCGCAACAGGTACAGGTAAATCTACTACCCTTGCGGCAATGATAGGACATCGCAATCAAAACTCTCATGGTCATATCATTACGATAGAAGACCCTATTGAATTTGTCCATAAACATCGCGGCTGTATTATTACCCAGCGTGAAGTTGGTATCGATACCCATTCATTTGAAGCAGGCCTAAAAAACACGCTACGCCAAGCACCCGATGTTATCTTAATCGGAGAGATTCGTAACCGTGAAGTCATGAGTTATGCTATTCAGTATGCTGAGACAGGCCATCTAGTGTTTGCAACGTTGCACGCAAACAATGCCAACCAAGCAATTGATCGTATCATTCACTTCTTTGAAACCAATCGCCATAACCAGTTATTTATGGATTTGTCGTTGAACCTGCAAGCTATTATCGCGCAGCAACTTATCCCCACACCTGATGGTAAAGGGCGACGCGCTGCTATTGAGATTTTGCTAAATTCGCAGCTGATTAGTGACTATATCCGTAAAGGAGAAGTCCATGAAATCAAAGATGTGATGACACGCTCACGAGACAGTGGCATGCAAACCTTTGATCAGGCACTTTTTGATTTGTATGAACAAGGAGAGATAACGTATAAAGAAGCGATTTTACATGCCGACTCTCCTAATGATCTACGCCTAAAAATTAAGCTCAGTAGCAAAAACGGCAAGGCTAATTTAGATGAAGGTGCTGATAGTTTATCGTTAGATGTGAGCTAAATTATTGCGCTTTCTAGGCATAATAGACATATAAAAAGAAACCCTCGTTATAAATAACGAGGGTTTTTTACTGTTCAATATCGTAGTACTAGTAGAAATAAGCGTTTCTACTAGTACGCTAGACAATTATTTCGCGCTATCTCTACAGGCTTGATCCGCACAAATGCCATATAGCACGAGAGAATGCCCAGACAGTTTAAAGCCATGTTTTTCTGCTACTTTTAGTTGCTCTTCTTCGATGACTTCATTATGAAACTCTATAATCTTGCCACACACATCACAAACTAGGTGATCGTGATGCTCTTCTTGGGTAATCTCAAATACAGATAGATTGTTTTCGAAGTTATGACGCTCAACAATACCTGCTTGTTCAAACTGTGTCAGTACACGATAGACAGTGGCAAGACCTACATCTTCACCTTGCTCGATAAGCGCCTTATACACTTCTTCTGCACTCATGTGGTGCAGCTCTGCGCTTTCTAATAGCTCTAAAATTTTGATACGAGGTAACGTGACCTTGAGTCCTGCTCTACGTAAATCTTGATTGGTAAAAGAAGCCATAATATCCCTTTTGACTGTGACAGCCTTAACAAATAGAAAATATGAGATAAATAATCAACAAAGATTATTTTTATTTAATATAAAGTAAATGATTAATAATAAACTGATAAAACTTACGCAGACATCTCTCTTATTATTTTCTAAATATCGAGATGCAAGCCTATGAATTTAAAATATAATTAATCTAACTATTCAGATTGTGTTTGGTAAATAATGTCGTAAGTGGTAGGCAATTGCAAGTAAATGACGTATCATTTGTCCAAGATTGTCGGTCAGACTGGTACGACCTCACGCTGGCCACACCTAATTCATTTCTTATGAGTCATCTTACCATGATAAAGACATTAAATTTCCGTCCGTTAAGCCACACAAGCGCATTACGTAAGATCGTTATCACCAGTATGCTTAGCGCTACTGTTGCTATGTCTGGCTGCTCATTATTGAGTGTTTATAAGATTGATTTGCCACAAGGCACAGCGATTACGCAAACCCAAGCTCAAAAGCTAAAAGTGGGTATGAATCAAAACCAAGTTCTTTATACTCTTGGCAGCCCTGCGATTCGAGATACTCTTGAGCCTAAACGCTGGGATTATATCTATGACTACAAAGCAGGCACCGAAGGTAGCCGCAAAGGCATCGCAGATGTCAAAAACGCCAGCCAGCATTTAGTTGTTTACTTTGATGATAATGGTTTGGTCACGCGCATCGAAGGTATTGAGAGTCTGCCAGCATCATAGTTAGCGAAACCTATTAGCTTAAATAGTTAACGGTTAGCTACGAGATTTATTTTTGCGCTGAGACATAGGATCAGCGCTTAAACTACGATATACCTCGATACGGTCAAAAGGCTGTAGCAAATAGCTTAATGGCTGTTTCTGTGCATAAATCCCTACATGCCAACGTTTCGCAGTTGGCGTGGTGATATCTATTACTTGCTCACACCACTTCGCCAGTTCTGCAAATTTCTCAAGCCACCCTGCTTGCGCCAATGCTTCATGCAAACTAGTACCTTGTCTAACCTGCAAAGCTAGATAATGCTGGCGCTGCTCATCTTCAGCATACGCCAGATATACGGTCATTAGATTGGCTTGCGTAGACTGTGGCACACTGCTGTCACGACCTTCGACTGTTAGCTCAACCACTGCATCACCCAACCTACCAATGCTAGCAGTAATGCTAATGGTACGACTAAACGTATCGCCACTCGCCACAAGTTATAAACTGCTTCATTGCTAAAATTTAACGACTTGCGTAGATGGCTAATCTTCATCTGCCAACCCGCAAATACTGATAATAATAGTACAGCAATGCTACTAATAATGACCAAGATGCCAACTAACCATGCTGTCGGAATCGCAACCACTAATAGTAACGCTACAGCAAAAGTGATTATCAAACTAACTAATAATCCAAACTTATGCGTTAACTGTTGAGTACTGTAATGGAGCAAGTAACTGGCTACAAATAACACCCCGCCCCAATATAAAAGCTGTCCAATCGGCGGTAGCGACATACCGCTAGTAAATAAAGCCACTACTCCTATCAGCAGTTGCAATACCCAAATCGGTAACACTAGCTTGGTTGCACGGTACTCACGAGTAGCCGCTCTGTTTTTTGCTTGCTGATTGTTTGCTTCTACCGCTGTGACGGTCTGCTTACTCACCAAGTTCTGACCGAACCAGTATAATCCTGTACCTGCACCGACACTCACTAATGCTAACGCGACTGCGCGAGCCCATTCCGTCAAACTGACATCAGTCATAGCAAAACTAGCATTGGGTACACCGTTTGCGAACCCTAGCAGTAACCCTATTACCATCAATCCTAAACCAATAGGTAAAGGCGTAACACCCAGCAAGCTTAAAAGTACTGCAATGACCATCAGGCCTGCAGCAACTGCGAAGCTAGGTACATCGGGTACGCTATTTAGCTCAGTTAATGCAGACAATATACCTGTACTTGCGCCAGATATAACCAACGCTGCAATCACAATAGAAACGAGCGCCGCTAACCAACCAAAGCTACGCCAAATCGGACTGACATCTGCTTCACGAGTGAGCTTTTGCATACCCGCTAGAGGTCCTTCGACACTGCGGTAGGCCAATGCTATCTCAGCATAAATGACTGGCAGCGCAACCAATACCATGGCTAATAGCCATAGTAACCAAAAGTCGATCTCACCAATTGACGCAGGTGCAAACCAACGAAATAGCAATAACGGTAGTAACGCCGCAATAAAATAAGAAGCATAACGGATCATCATAATTTCAATCCAAACGATCTAATACCATTCGCAAAAACTGAGTTAGCAAAAAAACAAGTGCCATTACCACGCATAGTAGACTGAACATGTTTGACAAGGCTAATCGTATTTTGAAAATTGGTATAAAGTGAATAACGATAATTTATAATTATACAGAGCAACGACTGGCCTCTGTAAATGAATTCATCTAAATACTGTCTTAATATAAGGGACAAACAGTTATAAAAAAACCCCGAAATCGGGGTTTAGTCATTCAGATATAATCAATATGCGATTCAATACTCAGTGGCTTTGCTCAATGGCCTTCTATGCAAAGCAAAGTATGTATCAGATATCGCATCAATGCGACTCAATTAGTGAATAGCACTTACATAGTCTGACAGGATACGAATGTCACGATCTGATAGTTTCGATGCAACCGTTTGCATCATACCCATCTCGCCTTCTTTGGCGGCATCATTGACTCGTTTTTGATCATCGCTATCGATATCATCAACACGTCCAGCGGCACGGAATAGTTTTAGCTGAGTAGCAATATACTGAGCGTGCTGTCCACCTAGTTTTGGAAATGCAGCCCAAGTGTTACCTGCAGCATCTGGACCATGACAGCCGGCACAACCAATAACACCGCGCGACTTATCACCGCCCAAGAATAGTTTAGTCGCTTCTTGGTTGGTTGCAGGATTGCCGTAGCCAACGCCCCAAGGCGCTTGACTGGCGTAATAACCTGCTACGTTGGCTAGGTCTTGCTGAGACAGATTAGCAACTTGTGACTGCATGATACCGTTTTTGCGATAACCTGCTTTAAAGTTGACTAGCTGTTTATATAGGTACTTTACGTTTTGGCCGCCAAGGTTTGGCTGTGCAGGAACAATGCTGACGCCATTAAGACCATGACAAGCGGCACAAACGGTTTCTGCAACTTTTTGACCTGCATTGACGTCATATTCAGGAACAATAATAGCAGCTTGTACGCTGAAACTTGCAACGCATAAGCTGGCAGCAGCGATTAACTTTTTCATTGATACAAATCCTACTAGCTCGGCGTAAGCATTATTTAGAGTGATTGCACTGGTAAGATACCTGATATAGCCGCCTCTTTAATCATGAGAATGGCGTATATTTTGAGGTCTTGGACACAAGCAGTCTGAAAGTACTTACTAACATCAGGGTTTATTTTCGATTATTATAGCAAGACTTTGTATCATTTGCCTACTTAATCATAGTATCCATCAGTTTTCTGGCAACACAATATACAATATGACGTAAAAACAAAAAGCGCAGATAGGTTATTAGCCCAGCGCTTTATTTTATATGTTTAAATTATATTTATAAGTCGATTATTTGCTCATATATTCGATAAGTTTACGATAGTCGTCATCACTACATTTGTCGCAAAGACCACCTGCTGGCATCTGCGGCATACCACCTTTGACAGACTTAATGAGTGTCGACATACTTTTTTGTTTAATCAACTGTTGCCATTTGGCACTATCACCTTTTTTGATGGCATTTAACGCCCCACTATCGTGACAGGCTGCACATGAGTTATTATAGGTAGTAGCGATATCCGCCGCACTTGCGCTGCTAATCATAATGCCACTTAATAATAGTGCAGCACTGCTAGCCGTTATAGCGCGATAACTCGTGCTAAGAAGTTTACTGATTGAAAACATAGAGCACCTCCTCGTGATATTTCACGTGTCTCATCAATCGTTCTATTAAACATCCTTCGTTAAACATTGTAACAATATATGTCATATAAACATAGAGAATTTGGATATGGCTTTGTTAAAGCTGAGAACTTGTCTTAATGACTGGCCAACTTTAATGTTATCCTACTATTTATATGATGCTAATCGCAGTTATTTCAATAAGTAAGACACGGAATAGTATAGAATAGCCAGTAATATTAAATAGCTACTTTTATGATTTGTACATAACTGTATTGATAAAGAACAGCCTTTTAACTTGATTTACCTATTGCTTTACCAACTACTTGACCGCACCGATGACTTGAATCATCAGCTGACTAAAATTTTATAATCGCATCCAATTTTTTAAGATTAATGAGCCATTTATGAGTACCCCGTTTAACGATGTCGCCGCTGAACATGCCTTGTTCAATACCAAATCTCGTCAGAAAATTCAGCAAACTGAGTTTATGATGTCAGCACCTACCTTTCGTCTCTGTCCGCCTGATATGGGATTGGAAGTCGCTTTTGCAGGTCGCTCAAACGCTGGCAAATCATCAGCCATCAACGCCTTAACCAATCAGCGTCAATTAGCTCGCTCGTCTAAAACACCTGGACGCACGCAGATGATTAACTTTTTTAGTATCGGTGATACTGACAGACGTTTGGTCGATTTGCCTGGTTACGGCTATGCAGCTGTTCCGCTAGAGATGAAAAAAGAATGGCAAGTTGAGCTAGAAGAATACTTGGTATCACGCTCAAGCCTTGCAGGTCTGGTACTGATGACAGATATTCGCCATCCGCTTAAGTTTTTTGATGAGCAAATGCTGCACTGGGCAAACGATGGTGAGCTACCAGTACATATTCTGCTGACCAAAGCAGATAAATTGAAGTACGGTGCTTCTAAGAACGCCCTCCTTGAGACTCGTAAACGCCTCAAAAAACTGGGACTAAACTGTACCATTCAGTTGTTTTCGGCCCTCAGAAAGGAAGGTCTCGATGAGTTGGCTGGGGTAATGGGCAACTGGTATGAGTATCAGCTTGATGCAGACAAAATCATTGAGTCTTCTTTTGCATTGCTAGAAGGCGATGAGTTAGAAGACGCTATTGAAAAAGAAAGCGTTGGAAAAGAGAGTGTTGAAAAAGAAAACAAATAGATATCATCATCGTTAACAAAAAAGGGTTTATCGCTATTACGATAAACCCTTTTTTATTGCCTATTTATTCACTCATTATTATCATCGGTGTGATATTAAAATAATAAGAATGATAAAAGTAGCTCTACCCGCATAGCAAATCCACTAGCGCTTGTGGAGTATCAACTTGGTAGGTTGGATTTTGCTCAGCAAGCTCTGTACTCGTTGCCGTACCATAGTTCACCGCTATACTGGTCATGCCCAATGCTGTTGCCATTTGAATGTCATAGATACTGTCGCCGATAAACACAGCATTAGAAACCTGCTGCTGCGTATAATCCAAGATATCGGTCAACATCTGCGGATCAGGTTTTGAGCCTGACTCATCAGCACAACGTGTAATCGCAAAGTAATCATGGCTATCTGAGGCATCTAATACACGATCTAGCCCTTTTCTTTTTTTACCCGTTGCTACGGCGAGCGTTTTGCCTTGCTGCTGCAAAGTTTCTAACATATGCTCTATCGGCTCAAATAGCGGCGTACTATGACTATTAGCAATATAGTACTCTGCATAGGTTTGCTGAATCTCAAGCAGTTGCGCATCGTTTGCCTGCGGATATAAAATCTTAATCCCATTCATCAAGCTCAGACCAATGATGTCTTTCACGGCTTTATCAGTCGTCTTAAACCCGTGTGCTTCGCCAGCCACATGCATAGACTCAACGATTAGACCGATTGAATCCATTAGCGTGCCGTCCCAATCAAAAATAATCAACGTTTTGTCAGACAGATTGTGTTCTACCGCTAGTTGAGCATTTATAACACACTCTGAAGTTATAGCTGGTTTGGTCATGGATTTACCTTAATGAATAACAATAATAAATAGCAGACACCAAAACGTCACGGTGGCTTATTCGTAAAAATAAGATATCGTGACGTTTGGGAAAATACGAAAATAGTTTGGCTTAAGAATTAAGTTTAAAAAACTATTCAGGCAATTTCGTTGTTTCTGGTAACCAATCTGCCATATCGTCTGGCAATGGCGCAGTAATGGTCTTGTAGCCTGGAATGTCTAAGCGCCATGCATGTAAACACAGACGATGGACGCCTGATTTATCATGGACGTTGTATTTGTCATCACCCAAGATGGCATGACCAATATGAGCCAAATGCACACGGATTTGATGCGTGCGACCCGTCAATGGCTTGGCTTCAATTAAGCTGACTGGCTGACCATTAATCATAAAGCGATCATGGATAATGATATCAGTCTGGCTTTCTTTCGCTTGAGGGTCTTGGCTATCTACTTTCACTCGGCGCTCACCACTGGCAAGCGTATATCTTAGCAATGGTGCATTAATACGCTGCTCATTAAGCGCAGGCTGTCCCTTGGCTAGACATAGATAGTGCTTTTGAATGGTCTTGTCTACCAAATGCTGCTGTAACACTTTGAGCGTTGAGCGTTTTTTGGAAATCATCAGTAACCCTGATGTGTCTTTATCAATGCGATGGATTAGCTCTAGGTATTTTTTACCCGTCACTTCACGCATGGCTTCGATAACCCCAAAGTCCAAGCCGCTACCGCCATGCACAGCGATACCAGAGGGCTTATTTAGCACTAACAAACCGTCATCTTCATAGACCACACGAGCCAGCAAGCTTTTGGCAAACTCGGTACTAATAATTGGTTTCTCGCGCGTTGCTAGCTCTACAGGGGCAATACGTACCACATCTTCACGCTGCACTCTATCGTGTGCTTTGCAGCGCTTATTATTGACACGTATCTCATCTGAGCGAATCATTTTGTAGATATGTGATTTTGGCAAACCTTTTAAACGGTTTAACAAAAAATTATCCAAACGCTGGTCGTGTTGATGGCGCGTTACTTCGAGGTAGTTCACCTTACCGAAGTTGCTAATCTCATCGTCAGCGCTTTGTGGGCGTGTTTTGCTATTAAAAATAGCAGGGGCTTCATGGGTAGTAGCGTCGTCAGTCATTTTTGAGTTTGTCATTTTTAGTTAGGTATTTACACAAAGATTTGCTATAGTTTAGCATGTTGAGCGACAATTAAGCAGAGGCGACAGCAATAATCATTGTTGTTACAAATAGTTGACCACCATTTTATTGCTTGTCAGTTTTCCACTACTTGCCAGTAAAGAGGTTGACACTATTTATCCTGCTGACATGACACGTTTCATCTGATTTTAGGGCGCTTTATTTATTTAGAGGTATTACTTACCAAATATAGCCCTACAAATTAAAAATACTGTACTGAATGTTATTCGGTACCATAAAATAAATAGTGACACTAAATACCATCGCGTTAATCACTCTGATAATAAATCAGCTTATTAACCGATTACAACACAACACTGACTCACTAATTGCATGACAACGACCGTACTCGATAATCAATCATTATTTAATGACTATTTATCTGATGGTTCTTTATGCCAGCATAGTTGAGCAAGTATGGGTAGTTTAGCGTTAGGATCGAAAAGTATATCGATAGCTGCCTAAGTATTGGTGGTCAAACAGATGACGATAACAATGTAAATACGATACCACGCTGACAAGCTGGTCCATTACTCTGTTTGCCAAGTACGCCCCGCTGATAACAAAAGCTGCGACACCTAACCTTGAAACACCCAAGATATTATTGACGTTAGACAAAGAACGATAAACAAAGAGTAACCAATTGCTTCGCCTGAACAAACAACCGCTGAATGACGCCACTATATAGTAGCAATCATGACCGCAATATTATTGTTAGACTTTGATGGATGAATGGCAACAGCACCACGCCTTTTTAATATCAGTATTTTTTAGAACTGTAACTGACCCTCGCCCACGCTTACAACGTGCGCTGAAATCACTACCAATAGAACGTACTGAGAATAAGAGCGCTTTAACTCGCTGACCCAATCATATATGTACCAAGTTTACTGATGATAAAATATAAGTACCGTAGCCTTACAGCCTATATTACTGATATTAACGTGAGCACTGCTCATTACTTCAGGTAAAAAAGAAGCCATTGAAAAAGCCCATGTGCTTTATGAAACCCACGATTTACGTTCTACCGTTAATGAACATCTACACACGCTAATCACAATATTAGCCACACTTGCCACTATGTCCTAAAGACTGTCTTATCGTTGTCATGCGTACTCATAGGATACAAATATGAAACGCATTTTGATCAACGCCACTCAAAACGAAGAGATTCGTGTCGCCTTATGTAAAGGCAATCATCTGTACGATTTCGACCTAGAAAACCGTACTCGCGAGCAAAAAAAATCTAACATCTACAAAGGTCATGTGACCCGTGTTGAGCCATCGCTCGAAGCAGTATTCGTTGAATACGGTTCTCAGCGCCAAGGCTTTTTACCAATTCGTGAAATCTCTGCTGAATACCTAAGCGGCAACCCACGTGACGAAAACATCAAAAAACTGATCAAAGAAGGCGACGAGCTAATCGTACAAGTCGAAAAAGAAGAGCGCGGCAATAAAGGCGCTGCCCTATCGACGTATGTGTCATTAGCCGGTCGCTACCTAGTATTGATGCCAAACAACCCTCGTGGCGGTGGTATCTCACGTCAAATCTCGGGCAAACTGCGCGAAGATATGAAGCGTATGCTGAGCAACCTTGATTTACCAAAAGGCATGAGTGTTATCATTCGTACTGCTGGTATTGGTAAAACGCAAGAAGACTTGCAGCACGACCTAAATCACTTGCTCAATATTTGGCAAGCCATTCAAGAACAAAACCAGAAATACCCTTCACCGCGCTTGGTTCACCAAGAAGCGGGCGTCGTCACACGTGCTGTTCGTGATTATCTGCGTGATGATATCGCTGAGATTTGGATTGATAACGAAAACGCTTACATTGAAGCGGCTGGGTTTATCGATGCGGTAATGCCAAAACAAGCCGAAAAGCTACGCAAATATACCGATTATGAACCGATGTTTTCGCGCTTCAATATCGAAAAACAAATCGAAACCGCTTATCAGCGTGAAGTTCGTCTGCCATCAGGTGGTTCAATCGTTATTGACCAAACAGAAGCACTGGTCTCTATCGATATTAACTCAGCTAAGTCAACCAAAGGTTCAGATGTTGCTGAGACCGCTTACCATACCAACTTAGAAGCAGCTGATGAGATTGCCCGTCAGCTTCGTTTGCGTGATATGGGTGGTTTGATTGTTATTGATTTCATTGACATGAATGACAACAAGCACCAAAAAGAAGTAGAAAAACGTCTAATCGACGCGACCAAATACGATCGTGCGCGCGTTCAATTTGGTGATATTTCCAAGTTCGGTCTAATGGAAATGAGCCGTCAGCGTCTACGTCCTTCCTTAGAAGAGTCAACAGGCTATATCTGCCCACGTTGTCATGGCAACGGTATGATTCGTGACTTGCGCTCATTGTCGCTATCTATCATGCGTCAAATTGAGCAAATCGCCCTTAAAGAACGCCAAGGTGAAGTACAAGCAGAGGTTCCAACGGACATCGCAGCATTCTTATTAAATGAAAAGCGCGATAGCTTGGTTTACCTTGAGCAAGACAGTGGCACGCGTATCACTATTTTGCCACACGCGCATTTAGAATCACCAAACTTCAAGCTCCATTTCAACCGCGATGGCTTTGCACCATCAAGCTATGAGCGTATTACTGACACTCAGCAACAAGAGCACAGTGACCTTGGCTACAACGTTGACTGGCAGACTGCTGAAAAAGAACGTCCTGAACAGCAACCTACTCGCCAACCTCGTAAAACTGCAGATGATAAGCAGAGCCGCTCAAACACACAGCCGAATGCAGCCACGCAAGCACAGAACGATACGGTAAATCATAGCAATGATCGTCGTAATCATAAAAACACCAACGACGTGTCGCCTACACATGTACCGCAAGCCAATAAAACCGCTAGTGTTGCCGTTCCAGTAGCGCCGCAGACACAGAGTGTCGAAGCTACTGCTCAACCAAAAGCCGTCGCGTGGTTATCAAACCTATTTGCTCAAGCACCGCAAGCTACTACGACACCTAGTGTCAGTAGCCGAGATGCCGCTGAAGCAATCGAAGCGCTAGTAAACACTGGCGCGCAAAGCTTAGGCTCGTTTGGTCAAGTTGATAGCAATGCATTGAATAGTGCCGCTTCAACTGGCGAGCAGCCAACTCAACAAAGCAACAGTCAGAAAAATGACAGCCAACAGTCAGATAACAACGCTAATCGTCAACAGGCGCGTCGCAATGACAGCGATACTGACGACAGCAGCAATGAAGACAGAAGAAGACGTAAGCCGCGTAAGTCTAGATCTTCTAAGCCGCGTCAAAGAAAAGAGACAGCTGACGAGACTACTGGCAACGTAAATAGTAGTTCAGAAAGTACTGGCTCAAACAATGCTGATGACAAATCATCTGATACTCAAGACCAAAGACAGCAAGACAAGCGTCAGAACGATAATAGACGCACAAATGATCGCAATCGTAATAACCGCCAAGATAGCAATCAACAGAGCAGCAATCGTAACGCAAGCGAGCGCAGTGATGCTGATAACGAAAACAGCTCTAAAGCAGATGAGCAAACCCGTACTAAGCGTAAATCGCATAGCCAACGCGGCTCACGCGGTAAGCTAGAGCGCGGTGAAACACTAACGGCTGACAGCGTTAAGCACAGCAAGCAGCAGAACGCTAGAAACAACGATGCTGCCAGTAGCAAAAATCAATCTAGCGCACGTCGCAATCAAGACCCTAACGAGGTCGTGCTACAGGTTAATGAAGCGCCAACTGAGCTAAAAGCCCCTGAAGTGGTTCACCTATCTTTAGATGATAGCAAATCCACACAGGCCAAAACTCAGCCTAGTGAGCAGCGAAGCGCGACAAATAACGTAGCAAAAGATGAGCGTTCAAACGAAACAGCTGCTCAAAAATCTACTGATAAGCATAGTAGCAATGAGCAGAATACTAGCAAGCAAAACACCAGTGCTTCGAATGCTGAGAAGAAAAGTGATAACGCAAAAAGTACGGTGGAAGCAAATGCTAATCAGGTAAATGACGATAAGCGTGCAACTACTGAACACGCTAAGGTTCAAAACGATGCTCTTAAGCATGAGCAGGCTGCTGAAGAGAAAAAAGCACCTGTAGTTATAGAAGCTCAATCGACCTCTACGAGTAACACCGAAAGTAAAGCGGAAGCTCCAACGTCGGTAACTGCTGATGCTGAAAAAGCTACAGAGACTCCAAAACAGCAGGAAACCAAGACTGCTGAAAATGTGAGTAAGGGCGATGAAGCTCAGAATACTCAGGCTGATAGTAATAGTGCAAGCACAAATAATGTAAGTAACTCAGCACTTGAGCTAACTCATGAAGCACTATTTGGCACACGTTACGTGACTGCTGAAAAGTTTGGGCAAGCGAGTAACGATCCTCGTGTAGTACTCGCTCAGCAAGCCGCTCAAGCGGACAAGCCAGCTGCCACTAATGTGCCAGCAATACGTGGCACGGTTGGTGAGTTTATTCGTGCAACGTTACCAGAGGCGCAAACGCGCTTAGCGGAAGAAGGCATTATCAACTGCTTTATTACGACTATTGCATTGCATAATGAGCAAGCTCAGAATGCTGATAACAGCCCTAATGCTGCTAGCCAGAGCTTTGACTTTAGCAACTATGGCTATCAACCATTGGCTGCCGACTACCTTGCACGCTTTGAAGCGATGACCCAAGCCGTCAGTCAATTCGCAGCCGAGCAAGGTAAGACAGACGTTGAGCCACGTGCTATCACTAAACGTGCTAGCAATGATCCACGCGGACAGCACCCTGATTATCAGGAACCAGCTGTACTGAGCGTACCTGCTGAACAAGTAAGCGATGCGGAACCAGCTATCACTGAGCAAACAGATAGCGAAGTCGATGCGCATGACGTTGAAGCGACCGCCCTCACCAATCAGGCTCAAACTAATGATATCAGTGCTGATAGTGAGCAATTGCTAGAAGTCGAGCGTGCTCAATCAGAAGCTAAGGACGCAGAAGTCGAAATCCCTGCAAAGCCAACTGGCAATGAAGTAGAAGACGATGCAGAAAATATAGTAGCAGAGACTGAGCAAACGACTGACTCGGCAGTAGAAGAAACTACTAAAGAAGCTAGCAAAGAAGACAGTCAGGCAGCTAAGTCTAAGACGACCATAGCCAGCTATAAAAACATGATCGAAAATGTGGCTGAGCAATTGCTTCCACAGACTGGTATGTTCAATCTGACTACGCCAAAAGTACCAAAGGCGCGCACTCGTAAGCCTAAGACGGATCACAAAAAGCCGACGCAGGCTGAAAAGCTCGCATCTGACGATACAGACAGCGACAGCTAGTCATATAAGCTCAAACGTAAAAGCCCCAAAGCTATTCGTAGCTTTGGGGCTTTTTAGTTTAATACAGTCAAACTTACTTGCTAATTCAAACGAGAGACAATAGAAAGCAGATAAGCTTAGTGCGCAGAAGACGCTGTGTCATCTTTACCACGCATTTTGCCAATAGTAGTAACAATAGCTACCACAATAGCGCCAACGATTAGGCCGACCAACCCATTTAACAATGACGCGGTTAACCCTTCAAATACCCCAGTAAGATGGGCAATGTCTTCTACACTGTGATGCAAAAAGCCGATACCGTGAACGATAATACCGCCGCCCACCAAGAACATCGCAATCGTGCCCGCTATGGATAAAAACTTCATAAGCTTTGGCGCAGCTGCAAGCATAAACTCGCCAAATTTGCGTTTACTATCACCTGCTTGTGAGTTTTCAATCAAATGCAGACCCGCATCATCAATCTTTACGATGCCTGCAACTAAGCCATAAATACCGACGGTCACGACAGCAGCCACTATCGAAAGTACAATGCCTTTTTGGACAATATCGCCACCAGCTGCTGTAACTGCGCCTAAAGAGATAACAATAATCTCAGCTGATAAGATAAAGTCTGTACGTATGGCACCTTTGATTTTGTCTTTTTCAAACGCGACCAAATCTACCGACTCATCTGCATTGGCTTTTAAACGGGCATTTTGCTCTTCATCATGAGGCAACAACTTCGGCCAAAATTTGTGAATGACCTTTTCAGCCCCTTCATAACTCAGGTATAACCCTCCGATCATCAATAGCGGAGTAATCAACCACGGTATAAAATAACTGATCAATAGCGCCGCTGGTACTAAAATCACTTTGTTCACGGCAGAGCCTTTGGCAACTGCCCAAATGACGGGGAGCTCACGATTTGGCTTAACCCCTGTGACCTGCTCGGCATTGAGTGCTAAATCATCCCCAACTAAGCCCGCGGTTTTTTTGGCGGCAACTTTGGTCATGACGCTCACGTCATCCATTAAGACGCTGATGTCATCGAGTAAGGTTAATAAACTGGCACCTGCCATGTGTGCTCCTTAAAGCAAATTTGTTAAAGTAAGTCGTTCTCAAATAGTTTATACAACGCATTTTATATAGATTTTTATAAAAACAATGCGATTAGCCTTAGACTACAAGTTCAAGCAACTATGTTAAATAGCACAAATGTATCTTATTTTTTGAATTTATGTTGATAGCTATCTTTTAAAGTTGGCTTTGTTGATACTTCTTGGCAGTCTTCCCTTTGCTATTATTTGGCGTAAATATGGTAATATGAAGGCTATTACTACCTATCTTTTATTATCAATAAGTTATAAAAACTTCTTCAATGTTAGACCTTTAAAACACTGCCAAGACACATTACTATATAGAAAAGTTTATAGCGCTTTTTATAACGAACTCATGATTAGGCGCGACGCCTATAGGAAACCCGTATGCCGTTCCCCACTGTCAAAAACATCACCTTGCGTAATCCTCTTTCTCGTACCGTTCTATCTCGTTTTATGATGAGTGCGCTGTTAGTTGGTATCGCTGCTGGCTGCTCAAACAATGCCGCTGATGCAACCAGCAATACCAGTGTTGTAAACGCTGCACAGACAAAATCCACTGCTACTAATCCCTCAGCTGGTAATGATACAACCGTAGTGAAGGCGTTACAGACGAACCTAAAAAGCTCTGGTATCGAGGAAACTATCGTTTCAGCTGTACCGACAGATATGGATGGTATTTATTGGGTGACCGCTGAAGGTCTACCTTCTTTCTTTACTGATAAAGCTGGCAAGCATATTATTCAAGGTCAGATCATCGCTGTGGGTGAAGCCGCTCCGGTTGATATCAGTGCTGCATTGGTTGCTACGACAGCACAAGAAGCGCTAAAAGCCGTCGATAAAAAAGACATGGTGATTTATCCAGCAAAAGGTGAAACCAAGGCCGTCATCTATGCCTTTACCGATGCAGACTGTGGCTACTGTCGCAAACTACATTCTGAAATGGATGATATCAATGCGCGTGGTATCGAGGTTCGTTATCTGGCATGGCCACGCAGTCAAGAGTCTGTACCAAAGATGGAAGCTATCTGGTGTAGTCAGGATCGTAAAGCTGCGATGGATCAAGCAAAAATCGGTGCCAACGTACAAGCCCCTAGCTGCGCCAACCCTGTACAAGAACATATGGCTCTAGGCTCAAAACTTGGGGTGCGCGGTACGCCTGCGGTGTTTACCGAAACAGGACAACAAGTAGGTGGCTACTTGCCTGCAGCAGAATTGGCACAAGCAGTAGGCGCTAACTAATCATATGAATTACCAGTATTAATCACTCATATTAGAGTGACTAATACTAGTAACCAAGCATAAATGACATATACATATGCCAAACAAGATTGAAGCTACTGCTTTTTTATAATCGTAAGCTGATATAACCTTGATGACGTTGTCTTTTTAATATTAGCCTTTATGAAATCAACCTTCAGAACATTGGCTTTTATGGTATTAACCTTCATAAAATCGGCTTTTATGAGATTGTATAGACGTCACAATGCCTTGTCGGTATGATACGATAAAGTGCGATGCAAAATGAGCAACACCCTTTTTATTTGAGCTTTTTTTATTCAACTATGATGAAGTAGATAGGCAGGCAGTACTAGACAATGCGCACAGACATTCTGTTTGATGTCGCAGATTCATTTGACACTGTTATCGCTTATACTAACTTCATTGTATTTAACCTCTTGAGGATACTGTGAGTAATTCCATCAAACTAGCGATACTTGGTCTGGGCACCGTCGGAACGGGCGTGATCAATCTGATCAATGACAATTTAAATGAGCTAAAACGCCGTAGCGGACGCGACATTATTATTACCGAAGTCGGTACGCGTCGTCAGCGTGATGATATTGATACCAATATCATGCAAAACAGCGATCTGATGGCAATTGCCGCAAGCGATAATGTCGATATTGTTATCGAAGTGATTGGTGGTACCACCTTAGCCAAAGACGTCATTATGCAGGCCATTAAAAACGGCAAGCATGTGGTCACGGCAAACAAGGCTCTACTCGCTGAACACGGTAATGAGATCTTTGCCTTCGCTGAAGAAAACAACGTGCACGTTGCTTATGAAGCAGCGGTAGCAGGCGGTATTCCTATTATCAAGGTAATGCGTGAAGCACTGGCCGCCAACAAAATCGACTGGCTCGCGGGTATCATCAACGGTACTGGTAACTTTATCATGACCGAAATGCGTGATAAGGGTCGTCCTTTTGCTGACGTATTGAGCGAAGCACAAGAGTTGGGTTACGCAGAAGCAGATCCTACTTTTGATGTTGAAGGTATTGATGCCGCTCATAAATTGGCGCTACTCGCCTCTATCGCTTTTGGTATTCCGCTACAATTTGATAAAGTCTACTGTGAAGGTATCACTGGTATTACCCTGCAAGACGTGAACTATGCCGAAGAGCTTGGCTACCGTATCAAGCATTTAGGGTTTGCCGTACGCCGCGATAGCGAAAACGATGGTGACGCAGGGGTTGAATTACGCGTACACCCGACACTTATTCCACAAGATGCGCTATTGGCGAACGTCAATGGTGTAAAAAATGCAGTACTGGTTAACTCACATCCACTTGGTCAGACGCTCTATTGCGGCGATGGGGCTGGGGCTGGTGCAACTGCTTCTGCAGTGATGGCCGATGTCATGGATTTGGTTCGTGTGCTGGGTAGCAAAGACCGCGACGACCAGAGCAACACTGGTCATCATGTCCCGCATTTAGCATTTATCCCTGATCAGCTATCAGACACGCCTATATTGCGTGCTGATCAGATGGTAACTGGATATTATTTGCGTGTGCATGCTTATGATAGCCCAGGCGTACTGGCAGATATCACGCGCATCCTAAGTGATGCCGGTATCAACATCGATGCAATCTTGCAAAAGCCTGCGCATAAAGTAGGTCAAGTGCCGGTGATTATTCTGACGCTACCTGTGGTTGAGAGTCAGATGAATCTTGCTATCGAAAAAATTGAAAAGTTAGAGACCATTACTGATAAAGTAGTACGCATACGATTAGATGAGCTAGCATAAACCACATACTGAAGAAGACAGATGCTTATAATATAAGCAAAAGCTAGCCAATCGGCATCTGATTTCTTGGTAGATACTTAATCAAAACGCACAACAAGGAATAATAACGATGTCAAATGATGCAATTGTAATCCTAAACGGCGCACGTACACCAATGGGTGGCTTTCAAGGCGCACTAAAAGACATGAGTGCTACCGAGCTGGGTGCCGCCGCTATCAAAGCTGCTGTTGAACGCTCAGGTGTTAGCGCTGACAGTGTTGATGAAGTCATTATGGGTTGTATCTTGACGGCAGGTCTGGGTCAAGGCCCTGCCCGTCAAGCCATGCGTAAAGCAGGTCTACCGGATGCGACTGGTGCTGTCACGATCAATAAGCTTTGTGGTTCAGGCCTAAAAGCAGTCATGCAAGCGCATGACGGTATCAAAGCCGGTAGCTTCGACGTTGCAGTCGCAGGCGGCATGGAGTCAATGACCAATGCACCGTATATTATGCCAGGTTCACGTGGCGGCTATCGTATGGGTCACAAAGAAGTCAAAGACCATATGTTCTTAGATGGCCTAGAAGATGCTGATACTGGTAAGCTAATGGGTATGTTTGCTCAGGAAATGGCTGATGAAAAAGGCTATACACGTGAGCAAATGGATGAGTTTGCTATTGAGTCATTAAACCGTGCGCTGACTGCTATCAAAGACAACCACTTTAAAGATGAGATTGAGCCTGTTACGTTTGCCACTCGCAAAGGCGAGCAAACTGTTGATACCGATGAGCAACCTGCCCTTGCTAATGCTGATCGTATTCCTACTTTGCGTCCAGCATTTGCTAAAGATGGTACGATTACTGCTGCAAACGCCAGCTCAATCTCAGACGGTGCTGCAGCAGTCGTAGTAATGAAAGAGTCACAAGCGAAAGCTGAAGGCCTTAACTACCAAGCTCGTATCGTTGCTACTGCCTCAAACTCACGTCACCCAAGCGAATTTACTATTGCGCCAATTGGTGCCATCGAAAAAGTATTAGCAGGTGCTGGCTGGTCAGTAGATGACGTAGATCTATGGGAAATCAATGAAGCCTTTGCGATGGTTACTATGGCTGCGATGGACGAGCTGAAACTTGACCATGCTAAAGTAAATATCGAAGGCGGTGCATGTGCCCTTGGTCATCCAGTAGGCTGTTCAGGTGCTCGTATTCTAATTACGCTTATCAACTCTCTAAAGCGCACTGGTGGCAAAAAAGGCATCGCAACGCTATGTATCGGTGGTGGTGAAGCGGTAGCTGTTGCTATTGAACTTGCTTAAATAAAGCAGGTCTAACTGACTTAAAGTAAGTTAGCTAAGTAATACTTATGTAATTATTGTTCATTGAGAAACCGCATTGCTAATGGTGATGCGGTTTTTTTGTGTCTGCTTTTTTTCGATGAATGTTGAATATTACTCTGTGTAAAGACTCGTTAACTTCTACCCCCTCCTATGTTATGCCACTTACAGCCTATTACACGCAATTACTGCAAGCGCACACTTTGCTACCTTGCTCATATATCTCATCAAAAATCACGGTGTTAGGATAGCTACAAGTTGATAGGGAAGCTATTCATTTGACTTACCCTCAACTGTAATAAATATGGTTTTACTAAAAATTAATAACAACACCAACCATTACATTATAAAAAATAAACTCGCAAAAAAGGAATATAACAATGAGTCAACTAATCCGTTTAAAAGATATTCAAGCTACTCATCAAGACTTAATTGGTGATGACTATTATGACCCAACGCACAAAACTGCTTATGGTATCAACGAAGAGAAAATCGGTAAGATCGAAGGCGCCCTAGTGGAAGACACGACTGGTCGTATTCGTTACTTAATCGTAGATGCAGGCGGCTGGTTTAGTTCAAAAGAAGTACTGGTACCAGCAGGTTTAGCGCGTATCGTTGGTGATGATGTCTTCTTTGATAGCTTAACAAAAACACAAGTAGAAGCCATGGAAGTATACGATCACGACTATCAGTACAGCTACAAAGAGCAGTATGAAAGAGATCGTCAAGCGTTTAACGCCGATACACTTCCTGTAGAAGATCGCGTTGATATTGAAGATCACTCTTATGATGCACCAAATACACTGGAGCTATTAGAAGAGCGTCTGACGGTAAATAAAGACCGTATCGTTGCTGGTCTAGTAAAAGTAGGTAAGCATGTCGTTACTGAAGAGCGCAATGTCGATGTAGATTTAGAAGAAGAACATGCCAATATCCAACGTACTAGCGTAGATCGTCCAACAGACCGTCGTATTGGTGACCTCGATGCTACTGAAACAGTTGAAGTCGAACTACAGGCCGAACGTGCTCGCGTCAGCAAAGAAACCTATGTTTCTGAAGAAGTAAATGTCGGTAAAACGACCGATCACCATACCGAAACCCTAATTGAGACCATTCAACGTGAAGAGCTAGATGTTGATGGCGACGGCAACGTGGTTGACCGTGAGGGTAACTTAGTAGACCGTGATGGTATCACAGCAGAAGATGTACGCCGTGCTCGTGGCATGTAATATGCTAATACGTCATAGTTTAACGACGTAAGCTTCCTATACCGTCAGTTAAATATGATGATAGTAAGTAGCTAAGCTCATATGTTTAGCCATTAAGATCAGAGCATGTCTCTGGTCTTTTTTGTATTCATAACATGAGTGAATGGTTTATAGTATTAAATGTAACTAATTAATATATGTGGTTAGTTAATATATGTGGTTAGTTAATATATGTGGTTAGTTAATATATGTGGTTAGTTAATATATGTGGTTAGTTAATATATGTGGTTAGTTAATATATTACGTTTGAAATTATTAGAAATTCATCATTTTATAATTATAAAGGAATAATAATGACTACTGAAAATGGAAACAGCCTTTACCAAGATAACTTGGATAAAGAACAAAATATCTCAACGAAGCAGACGAATAATACTGTTAATGTTGGACACTTAGAGCTATTAGAAGAACGTCCTGTGATTAATAAAGAGCGCTTGGATGTGGGTAAAGTGACCGTCACCAAGCATTCACGTACTAAAACTGTCGAAGTGCCAATTGAGTTGGTAGAAGAATATATCACCATTCGTACTGAGTATCATGATGCAGAGAGCCAAGACTTACTCTCTGGTAACTATGATGAAAAAGATATATTGCGCCATGTCGAGCCTTCTTTAGATAGCAAAGCCGTAGTGACCATTAATGGCAAACAAATAGAGATTGGCGATGAACCGATTGATATTGTGCTATCTCGCCAAGTGGCTACCATTACCAAAGACACCTACGCTATTCAAGATATCGAAATTAACAAAAGCACCCATGTGCATACTGATAGTATTCAAGTAGAGCTCAAGCATGAAGAGTTAGATGTGACTGAAGAAGGTCTGTTGGCTCATGGTTCTGATACAACTCCGTTAAAATAAGCGCTGATAGTTTAGCCACTACGAAATTGTATGATTGATAAAGATTATTTCACAACATAAAAAAGCAACGCTATCTTAGCGTTGCTTTTTTGATGCCTATCACTTACTAAATATTGAAGACAAATTACGAAGCTTCATTACACTCGAATGTATTAACATTTGACTCATCTGCACCAGCAGTACGCATAACGCCAGTTTTACGAGCTTCATGCCCTACGCGCCATTGTGTGAATCCTTGACCACCATCAATTGCGGTCGCCACTTCAAACACCTCAGGATTACTACCTTCATTGGTTTGGTTCAACGTTACTGTACCCATGTCAGTTGCGACAACAACTTGATTGGCATCTTCTTTATAAGTCGCCTCAACTTTTAGTTCAGGTGTACATAGATATGACATCTGCATCACACCGCTGTTTACTGAAGCGGTGGTATCACCTTCTACTTCGTTAAGTGAAGCGTCTTCGGTATCGACGACGACATCACTAGGTTCAGCAGGCTCCGCTGACATTGGAACGGACTCTTCTGTATTAGTACCGTCTTCCATTCCCGACTCTGGCTCTGATTGTTGCTGACAAGCACTGACCGTCAAGGCGCCAGCCAACAAACTTGTTAAAACTACTGAGCTGCGTACTTTTTTTAAGAATTCTACACTCATGACACTCTCCCAAATAAATATGTTAAACACTATAGCGTGTCCATAAATTCACGCCTATGCTGAATTTGTAAGTAATCAATACAAAGTGTTTGTTGGTCTTAGTCTAGCAAGTTTTAAGTTTGCATAAGTTATCTAGCAGATATAAAAAAGCCCCTACCTACTTAAGATAAGGGCTTTTTCAGATAAAGGCTGTCTTTAATAGCAGTTCAATACATAGCTATTAACTTATCATGAATAACAACTAGATTTTACCATGACACTGCTTGTACTTAAGACCTGATCCACAAGGACACGCTGCATTACGACTGATATTCATACCTGCATATGGGTTTGGTTCGTTAGCATTACTACCGTTACCTGCTATAGCAGCACCAACGCCAGCTGCCGCAGCACCGTTGTTTAGATTGCGGCTTTGTGGTTGCGGCTGAGCAGCTGAACCACTCGCATTGCTATCCAAATTATCTACATCGTCATGTTCGAACTGCATTTGCATATGGGCAGCGTTCTCACGTTGCTGAATTTCTAATGCTTCCAGTTCTTCCTTGGTTGGGATATGAACACGTGACAAGTCTTGTACTGTTTCAGACTTAATCGCACCAAGCATCATCTGGAACAATTCAAACGACTCACGCTTGTATTCTTGCTCAGGGTTTTTCTGTGCATAACCACGTAAATGAATCCCTTTACGTAGCTGATCCATCTGAGTTAAATGCTCTTTCCAATGCTTATCTAGACTCTGTAGCATGAAATGACGCTCAAGCTGAGCTGCGTCTTTTTCACCCATCTGCTCACGGCGACTGTGATAACGATCTATCGCTGTTTGAACGATTTTCTCACGCAGACCTTCTTCATCCAGACGACGATCTTCATCTAACCAATCATTAATCGGCATTGAGATTTTGAACTCGTCTTCTAACTCGTCTTCTAATCCATCAATATTCCACTGATCATCAATAGAGCCAGGCGGAATAAACTGATTAATCATCGCGTTATATACTTCATGATGCATCACTTCGATGGCTTCTAATAAGTCCATCTCTGCTAATAAATCATCACGCTGACCGTAGATAACTTTACGCTGTTCATTGGCAACATCATCGTATTTCAGTAGGTTTTTACGAGCATCAAAATCGCGACTCTCAACTTTGCCTTGCGCATTTTCGATCGATTTAGAGACCATTTTATGTTCGATGGCCTCATCTTCCTTAAGACCCATCGCACGCATCATATTGACCACACGATCGCCTGCGAAGATACGCATCAGATCATCTTCAAGCGATAGGAAAAAGCGTGACATACCAGGGTCACCCTGACGACCAGCACGACCACGTAGCTGGTTATCGATACGGCGTGACTCATGACGTTCAGAGCCGATGATATGTAAACCACCAGCTGCTACGACTTGGTCATGCTTGACTTGCCATTGAGACTTTAGACGCTGCATCTCTTCTGGGCTAACCGCATCGATATCTTCGATAAACGACTGCCAGTTACCACCAAGGATAATATCCGTACCACGGCCTGCCATGTTGGTTGCGATCGTGACTGACTTTGGACTACCTGCCTGTGCGATAATTTCTGCTTCACGCTCATGCTGCTTGGCGTTTAGAACGTTGTGCTTAACGCCTTCTTGGTCAAGCAAGTAAGACAACTCTTCACTGGCCTCAATCGTCGCTGTACCAACCAGTACTGGCGCGCCTTTGGCTTGAATTTCTTTAATTTCGCGAATGATGCCTTTGTATTTGCCTAACTTGGTTAAGAAAATCTGGTCATCCATATCGATACGAGCAATCGGCTCATGCGTTGGAATCACGATGACATCTAGATCATAAGTCGATTTGAACTCGGCAGCTTCAGTATCAGCGGTACCCGTCATACCAGATAACTTGTCGTATAAACGGAAGTAGTTCTGGAATGTCGTTGTGGCAAGCGTTTGGTTTTCTGCTTGAATCTCAACGTTTTCCTTCGCTTCTACTGCTTGATGCAAGCCTTCTGACCAGCGACGACCAGGCATAGTACGGCCTGTATTTTCATCAACGATGACCACTTCGCCTTCATCGACGATATAGTGAACGTTTTTGACAAACACGTGATGCGCACGAATGGCAGCTTGAACGTGAGCCAAAAGTGGCAAACGACTTGGGCTATACAAGCTTTCGTTTTCACCCAGCTCGCCCACTTCGATTAAGAAGCGCTCGATTTTCTCATAGCCTTTTTCACTGATCTCAATCTGGCGATTTTTTTCATCAATCCAAAAGTCTTCTTCTTCGTTATTCTTGTTCGCTTCTTCGTCTTTTGAACGGATTAGCACAGGAATAATCGTATTAATCAGCGCATACATGCGTGATGAATCTTCAGCTTGACCCGAAATAATAAGCGGCGTACGAGCCTCATCAATCAAGATTGAGTCAATTTCATCGATAATACAAAAGTTTAGCGGGCGCTGTTTTTTCTCCGCAAGGCTAAAGACCATGTTATCGCGTAGATAATCAAAACCGTATTCGTTATTGGTACCATAGGTAATGTCGGCTTGATACGCTGCGATTTTTTCTTGTGGCGGCTGCTGTGAGTAAATCACACCCACAGTCATACCCAAAAACCCAAACAACGGACGGTTTAGCTCAGCATCACGCGCGGCCAAATAATCGTTGACCGTGACCAGATGAACCCCTTTACCGCTGATCGCATTTAGGTACATGGCCAAAGTTCCCATTAGGGTTTTACCTTCACCAGTTTTCATCTCAGCGATTTTACCTTCGTGCAAGGTGATACCACCGATCAGCTGCACATCATAGTGACGCATGCCGTTGACACGTAATGATGCTTCGCGGCAGACAGCAAATGCTTCTGGCAATAATGCATCTAAGCTTTCGCCTTTTTGATGTCTGGCTTTAAATTCTTCAGTTTTTTGTTGTAGTTGCTCATCAGACAGGGCTTGTATTTCAGCCTCTCGTGCGTTGATCTTGCTGACCACTTTACGCATGCGTTTTAATTCGCGGTCATTTTTGGTGCCAACCACACTGCCTATAATCTTTGATAACATAATTTTTTGACCTATGGAATATTCGATAATTAGTGCGCATTAGCCAAAGCTTAGCTCTCTGCCTTGTCATCACCCGACTAAGTACTACCTAATTTAGTATCGCCCAATTAAGTGTGCCGTCATTATATATGGTTATGACGCTGATGGATACAAGGGCAACGAGTAGATATTTGCCACAGTAAAAACCTAGTAGGACGTGTTAAAATAGCGAATACCTTGTTAAATTTCTTAGCTTTTTTAGCGACTTTATTTATTTTTTACATTTTGATTTTTATACGCTTGCTACCACTGCATCTTGGCTCAAAATTTGTCGTTAAGCCATTTATCTACAAGTGACTGGCTTATTGATAAAGCCAAAGCTCAAAGCTATACATCAAACTCATATATAAGAAAAATAACCCTTTAGTACCCCTATCACAAAATACTCATTACCACTCATTAAAGCACTATAAGAGACTCTGCATGACCGTAAAGCCATCTGGACAAAATCAGTCGTCAAATCCTAACTCATCAGAAAAACCCTTATCAAAACAAGAGAACTCTGACTGCTTAAGTATAGGCGATGCCGTCTACAAGCTAGCAGACCATACGCCGATGATGGTGCAATATCTAACCATGAAAGCCAACTATCCACAAGCATTGCTCTTGTACCGGATGGGTGACTTCTATGAGCTTTTCTTTGACGATGCTAAGCGAGCGGCGCAAATATTAGATATCACATTGACGCGCCGTGGTACGGATAAAGCAGGCAATACGATAGCGATGGCGGGTGTACCGTTTCATGCAGCCGATAGCTATATGGCACGCTTGATCGCGGCTGGTCAGACAGTAGTTGTATGCGAACAAATTGACGAATCGACAACTGGCAACGCTGATAATAAGTCTAATGTCCCTGCAATGGGCGACAAGCAAAAGAAAGACAAAAGAAAATCTGCTGCTGGTAGCATCATGCGCCGCGAAGTGGTTAAGACGCTGACGGCAGGTACTATTACCGATGATGCATTGATTGCACCTAATCATACGCCGACTGTGGTTGCCATCGATATTGCGACTATGAAAACGCAAGACCATAGCCAGACGTTACAAGCAGCCGTTAGCCAGATGGATTTGGCTGCAGGCACACTGACTACCCAGACACTGATAGCAGACAAAAACGATATCGATAATTTACGAACTCAAATGCTGACGGTACTTGCACGTTTTGCGCCTAGTGAATGTATCATTAGTGAAGCGCTTATTGATAGCGTTGGCGACAGCATTGGAAGCAATGATACAGAGTGGCTACTGTGGTTACGACAAAATATGGACTGCCCTATTATAGAAGTCGCTGCCAATGATTTCCATCGTGAGCATGCCAGTGACACGCTTTGTCAGCAGTTCGAAGTCCAGCGTCTCGATGGGTTGGGCATTCATGAGGCTCCACTTGCACAAACCAGTTGTGCTGCGCTTATCCACTATGCGCGTCAAACTCAGCAACGCCACGTGCCTCAAGTCAACCAACTCATTGTTGAGTACAGCGATGACTATTTGATTATCGATGCCAATAGCCAGCAAAATCTCGAGCTATTTACCCCTGTTAGTAGCAACGGCACTTCTTTGATATCTGTGCTGAATCATTGTCAGACTCCGATGGGCAAGCGTTTACTCGTGCAGCAAATGAAACGTCCACTGCGTCAGCATTCACGTATCAATATGCGTCTAGATGCGATAACTTGTTTGCTAAACCCAAAGAGTGACTCAATTCAGTCAAACCAAGATGTAAAAGATAGCTTACTGGTTGCACGTTTACGAGAAACGCTGAATACTATTGGCGATATCGAACGAATCAGTAGTCGAATCGGGCTAATGAGTGCTAAACCTCGTGACTTACGTAAGCTTGCCGATGGTATCGCTAGTAGCGCCCAGCTTACTACCCTATTGACAGAATCCGGTATCAGTCATGAAGACGCTGGACTGTTACCAGTGCTGATGCAGCAATTGCCAGATCAACTACCTGCTGTTCAATCCGTCGCCGAATTAATCGAGCGCGCTATTGTCATTGAACCCCCTGCGCATATCCGTGATGGCGGAATGCTAGCAGCGGGCTTTGATGAAGAGTTTGATCGTCTTACCCATTTGCATGACAATATCCAATCGACGCTAGACGAGATGGTCGAGCGTGCCCGTCAAGACAATCAATTACCGAGTCTAAAAGTTGGCTTTAATAAAGTTAGCGGCTTTTACTTTGAATTGCCCAAGATGCAAGCAAAAAATGCTCCTGCCCACTTTATCCGTCGGCAAACGCTTAAAAGTAGTGAACGGTTTATCACTGATGAGCTAAAGGCAGTCGAGACAGAGTATCTAAGTGCCCAGTCCTTGGCGTTGGCGCGTGAAAAACAGCTGTATCAAGAGCTGCTCACTCAATTAAACCAACACTTGGCTGATCTACAGCAGCTTAGCGCGGCTATCGCCCAACTAGATGTGCTAAGCAATTGGGCCTATCTTGCCATAATGTATAACTGGCAGCGCCCAATCATGGGGCTACATACAAAAGACCAAAACGAATCGGTGGCCAAAAATCAAACCAACATTGATATTCGTCAAGGTCGTCATGTTGTGGTTGAAGCAGCATTGAATCAAACAAACGCCAACAGTAGAAACGGTAATTCCTTAAGTACAAACCACTTTGTCGCCAATGACTGTGCACTAGGTAGTGATGGGCATCCTGAAAGACTGCTGCTTATTACCGGCCCTAATATGGGTGGTAAATCGACCTATATGCGCCAGACCGCGCTGATTGTTTTGCTTGCTCATTGCGGGAGCTTTGTACCCGCTGAGTCTGCGCATATTGGTGACATAGATCGGATATTTACCCGTATCGGCTCAGCTGATGACTTGGCTGGTGGCAAATCGACCTTTATGGTGGAGATGATTGAGACGGCTAACATCTTAAATCAAGCCACCAATAAGTCACTGGTATTAATGGACGAAGTCGGTCGCGGTACTGCTACCACTGACGGTTTGGCCATTGCTCATGCCTGTGTCAATCGCCTAGTCGAGATTGGTTGTCTGACATTATTTGCCACTCACTATTTTGAACTGACACAATTAACGAATGATATTGGCAATCATCATGCTGATATCCGTAACGTTCATGTAGCCGCCAGTGAAGTTGATGGTCAGTTATTGCTATTGCATCAAATTAAAGATGGCGCAGCAAGTTCTAGCTTTGGGCTGCATGTCGCAAAAATGGCTGGTATTCCCACCCAAGTGCTAGAGGATGCTAAGCGCTATTTAGCAGACAACTTACAGTCAGACCATTTAGCCGTAGATAAAGCACAAACTATTGATGATAAAAATGAATTAGCTAAGTCAGTAAAGGATAAACGGCAAGAGAGTTATAATAATGCTACTCTTAATCAAAAAATAACTCATACCGCTCAAGCGACAGACATAATGAACAATTTAAAACAAAATCAGCTATTTAGCCTACAAGATGAGCTAAGCATGATTGATCCTGATAGCCTGACACCTAAGCAAGCGCATGATTTGATCTATCATTTGAAGAAAATCATTGGTCATTAAAGGGAATTGTCAAATCGTAGTAAAGGCGCTAAAATACGCTTTATTTTCGACTATTCTATTTAGCCAAAAGCCAAATCAATAACAGGTAGACATTACTATGACCTTTGTCGTTACAGATAACTGCATTCTTTGCAAATACACCGACTGTGTAGAAGTCTGTCCTGTGGACTGCTTTTATGAAGGCCCAAACTTCCTTGTCATCGATCCTGATGAGTGTATCGATTGCGCACTATGCGAGCCTGAATGTCCAGCCAATGCGATTTTCTCAGAAGATGAAGTACCGAAAGACCAAGAGATGTTTACTCAGCTAAATGAAGAACTGGCACAAAAGTGGCCGAACATTACTGAGATGAAAGAACAAATGCCAGAAGCCGCGAAGTGGGATGGTGTAGAAGGAAAGATTCAGTATTTAGAAAGGTAATTATCTTCTTAAAGTATTTATATATTGAACCAATAAAAAACCACCTAATAGCGATTGCTGCTAGGTGGTTTTTTGTTACTTATATCATTACAAAGTAGACGTTAGTACTGTATTCATTTGCTCTTCAGTCCAAGGACGCAAATCCACAACTTTAAGAGGCATACCACTTTCATCAATTAAAACAACCATATGCTGCTGTTGCCCCCATAGCGGTAGCCACCCTACTGCTTTTGGATTTTGACCGAGATATTTGTCGATGTCCACTTTATTATTAGGAGCTTCTAATGCAGATAGCTTATAGGCTTTGGCCGCTATCTCAGGGTAAGCTTGTTCAATTGGATAGTACAGTGCAGGTTGATGCGCTATTTTTGCACCTAGCTTATTGCCAAACTCTAGATCCTTAACTTCCTGAGCATCCCCTACCGGTTTTGCCGCTACCCATTCGGGCCCTGTGAGTGACATCTCAGTATAATTTTTGGGAGCTTTCTCAAGATAGACACTCTCTATATCATTAAGCCTCACGACTTCGAACCGATTGTTATAAAAGCTCAACCATACTGGACGGGCTTGCGATAGGCTATAGATACCAAAAGCAAGCGCTGCAAGCTGAATGATTGCGATTACGGTAAGATCAAACGCTAGTGATTTTTTATTTTTCTTATAAACAACTAGTGTGAATAATGGTCCAATGAACAAATCTACCACGAACACCATAGCAAATATGGTAAATACACCAGTGGCTGTAGCCAATGGCATAGGATACCAAACCTTGAATATTAGTAGTGCTAATGCACCTACTATGAGTAAGCTCACTATCAGATGAATAGCAGCTGCTCTAAATGAGTCCGCCCAAATTCGTATGGGTTGTTGAACCATGTATCTAATTTCCTAGTAGATTCAGGGAGTTAACAAAGGCCTGCGGCAATACATGTGCCACCAGTAGTCCAGTTTAGGGAGCCATTACTCACAGTCGGGAGCAGTGTATACGTCTCACTGTTCACACTAGGCTCGCCAGTCACTGTTACCAAAGCGGTATTGGGTGCAATATTTATGGAGCTGACGTTGTTGGCAGATGCCACTCCAGACGCATCAATACTTACTTCAGAGATACTATCACAATTGGTCAATATGTGACTCCCTCTTCCTTGAAAGCAGCTATCAATACTTGTTTTGACTGCTGAAGCCGCAAATATTACCTCAGTGAACTTGGTTTTTTTAGCATAATTTTCATAGGCAGGTAGTGCAACTGCAGCAAGGATACCAATGATGGCGATAACAATCATCAACTCAATTAAGGTAAAGCCCTTTTGTTTTGACATAGCACACCTTCCTATTGATTTAGATAAGTACTGGGCATAAAAATACCCTACTAACAACATTGGTCAATAGGGTATTTTTTAAATATTAGGCAACATGATTTACATCATTACATTGCTCAATACGATCCTACTAGCATAGGCCAGCAGCGATACAAGTACCAGCCTCTGACCAGACGATTGAGTCGCCTGTTACATCAGGAATAAGTGCGAAATCTTCACCATCAACTGATGTTGCATCACCTGTTGCTAATACACCACCAGCTGGAATTGTAACAGCAGTGCCTGCAGAGTCTTCAGTTGTAGCGGTTCCGTCAGAAATCTCGACGCTTGCTACTTGGTCACCTGTAGCTGCTCCCGTTAAGTCTGCACCGACCTCACCAGCAGAGTCACAGTTTGCTATGTCTCCCTCTCCACGAGTCTGATAACAAGTATCAATCGCACCTTTCACTGATGATGCGGCTAATACGACTTCTGTGAAACGTGCTTTTTTGGTGTATGTCTGATAAGCAGGTAGAGCGATCGCAGCCAAAATACCGATAATAGCGATAACGATCATTAGTTCGATTAAGGTAAAACCTTTTTGGGTAGTAGCGTTCATAGTACGTCCTTTAGAGTAAGGTGATAACAAGTCGATTGATACGCTATTTGGTATCACTATCTGCTATCCATTATAAATACGAGAGTTGTTAGTTTGAGTAAATACTTAAATTACTTCTCTAACCTTCTTGTTACTATTGCTGCAGTTAGCGTGCCAACTTTTTGCGCTACTACAAAAAATATATCTGTATCTATAAGTTGTACTAACAGCTCAGTTTTATTGTCATATAAGTTCTAGCCAGTAACTCATAATGCTCGCTGAAAATGGGTAAATATCGTATCATATTGACTTTGTCACTAAAAAACATTTAATTAATAGAAAACATTGCCAGTTTATTGCTAAAAATTGTCAGTTTATGTAAATTGTAGAAGATAAAAGTAGTTGCAGATGACGTTTTTTGTCAAGTAATTTGGATACTAAACATTTATTGCCATTCATCGTCCACACCACATGTAGTACCTCTACATTTTTCTCCAGTACTATCTAGAGTTAGGTTACCATCGCCTGCCATGCGTGTACCTGTTATAGGAGCCGCCGTAACTGTCCAATCTTTACTAGTAAGAGTAGTCGCATCATTAGGCGTGACAGTAACAATATATAAAGCTGTACTCGATGATGGAAAATTCACGCTACCATCAGCAGCCACTGTACCTGAGAATATAGCAGACAGTGGTATATTATCGTAGCGTTTGTAATTGATTTTATTAGACTCTATTCGTCCAGCAATCTGCTGCATTTCACTCATCATATCAGCACGATTGGTGCGCTCAACATATCCTTGATAGCTTGGATAAGCTATTACTGCCAAGACACCTATGATAGCTACGACTATCATCAGCTCTATCAGTGTAAATCCTTTCTGACTAACAGGCTCAACTGATACATTCTCTAATGATGCCGCATTTACCATGTTGTCGCTCCTGTACAATCTGCATCTGTAACATCAAAACTGCTATTACTTGCACAGCGTAACCCTTGACTTGAGAGCAAAAAATTATCCGCCCCTGTCAAATCTACTGGTGTGGCCACCATTATCCAATTGGTAGCGCGCCCACTTCCCTCATGCAGAGTACTGAATGTCGGGGTATCACCTGTAATGTGTCCAAGTGTAATAGTATAACGTGGATTATTATTAGGCTGATTGATTGCTCCCGTACTATTTGCGATAGCATCTGACTGAGGCTTAAAACCCTTGTAAGTCAAAGCTTTGGCACGCCATTGCTCAAGCTCATTTGAAAGAGAGAGCATTTTTCGCTGTACGTCTGCTTCCGCATTGCGAATAACAAAGGCGCGATAGCTTGGTATAGCAACAGCGGCTAATATAGCAACGATAGCGACGGTAACCATCAGCTCTATAAGCGTAAAGCCTGCCTCTCTGGTCGAGTGGCTACTCTTAAACAGCATATCAATGTTCCATCCAGCTAAGTGGATTGATTCGCTGGTCGACATTGACACCCGCATCCGCGTCACAGTTAGGACCTACGCACTGATTAACGTCACTACAGTCATCCCCTGTACAGATAACTTCTGGTTCGCAGTCATCACCTTCACAATAATTTTTTAACGAGGTAAAGGTAGAGGTATCATTGTACTGACTAACGATATTATCAACGATACCCAAACCAGCACTATACGATGAGCGTGATGTCAGTATTTCAGACTTTGTATTGTCAAGGCAAACACCATAAGGCAAACAGGTACGCTCACGTTGTGTTTCTCCGATCACACCCGCACTACAAGTATTGGCTGCTTGACCTTCATCTGGATTAAAAGAAGAAGATATTAATACCCCAGCGATAGCATCTGGTTCATTGAACATTTTAAGCTTGTATTTGCCACCTATTTTTGCATCTTCATCTAGCCAATGTGTTAGAGGCATATACCAGCCTTGAATAGTATTGTTTTGCATACCAGCCCTAATACCATTCGTACCTAGATCTGCATCTGTAAAGGTGAGCTCTTTCAGCTTGTCGTTTCTGGTACTGGTTCCTGCAACCTTGATGACTGGTGTACGTAAGTTCAGCGTTGGCGCGGTTTCTGTACCGTAATAAAACAACTCATTACGACTGACGTCTTTATCTATCACGCTATAGATTGCATTAGGTGTACTTCTTGTTGCAGATACTGGGCTACTACGATCTCCTGTGCCTACTGTCACGATCGCTTGTACGCCTGAGTACTGTCCTGTTTGATTGTCATCGTCTATATAAGCGTGTGTACCATTATGGAAGGTAATCAATGGGCGCTCATAGATGCGAGGAGGTGCATCTCCGTCTGATGCTTGGTCACTAACGTCTAATACTTTTACCACACGGTCTACTTTAAAGTTTGCAGTATCTGCATTGTTGTTGATATCAGCGCGCCAAACCTGCCCACCTAAGTCAGCAAAGTAGATATGATCTATCAAACCGTCATAGTTACGATCCAAAGCTCTGACCTGCGTCACTACACTGTGCTTAAGATCATCAGCTTGTGAGTACTGTAATGAGGGACTAGTAGCCGTAGATGCAGCCGTGATGTTACTATCGCTATTACTTGCCCACCAAAGTAAATTGCCATTGTTGGTAGAAGTTTTTACGGTTTCTTCTTTACTTGTCGCATCTATTTCGACTTCACCCACTTGTACCATATACATGGCATTACCTTGAGCACTCGCCTTATTACTACAAGCAAGATTGGCGGTATTGACCGTAGATAGCTTAAAGTTTGGGTTTTCATAACAGTCATCATAACCACCCGGCAAAAAGCTGACCATGACTTTTTTGCCGCCACTTTTGACATAACCAAGCGTCGGCTTGCCCCACGACTGTCCCATGCGAGCATAGGCTTTCTGGTCAGCTGTTGCTGTTGCCGCAGTCGTAATGGCACTGATACCATTTGCTACACCTCTTACATCTGTAGTAAGTCCTTTTTGGCGATTGGCATAGTTTGATCCCACACTATAGATCATTTTGGGTGATTTAGGGTTTGAGACATCTAGGGCATAATACATTGACCCGCCCATACGTAGTCCACCTAATGCAAAGCTCTGAGACGCTTCGTAACTATTTGTGGTCTGCGCACTTTCACCTTCTCCCTCAGTAGTTGCTTTTACGGTATAGGATGCATAGGTTAGCCAAGGTGCATCCACACCATAAGGATAGCTACCATTTACTGCACTACCCTCGCCACTGATGGCATCAGGCTGCAGCTCTAGTATCTGTTTTGGAATAAAGGTAAAAGTTTCCTCACCAGTACTGTCGTCCAACATGTGTAGTGCACCATCCATAGAACCGTAGAGCACATAATCCTTACGACTGCTCACATCGAACTTACCTGCCCCATCAATATTAACCTTTTGAGTAATCAGCTGCGGTATAGAGTGTAAAACACCACCGATATTCTTTAATGATTTATTTTTTGTTGCATCGAGCGCGACGCCATCTGTGACACCAATGTCTGATACCGGATAACCCATAAAGTTTAGCAAAGCGCGCTTTTTATCATTTTTCTCACTGTCATTGCCAGATAGAGAGGTTAGTGCGTCAAAATTGTTAGGTACATTGGCTACATCGACTGTCAAGTTAACAAGCGCGCTTCCACTATCAACAAATAGATTGCGATCACCAGTAGTAGGCGGAGTCGCGTTTTCAAACACTTTTTGATAGGCACCGCCCACTTGCGGCCTGCTTTGATCGGGTCTGAGTGTATCTATACGTGAACTATCTGTAATAGTGTTCCATAAATCATGGGTGTTTTTGGCAAACTCCCCATCTGTATTGGAAAAAACAGGGTTGTTATCCGCGCCGAAAAGGGTTGCATCTTTTACTTTATATTTTTTGAGGTTGCCATTCCAGAGTCGTGGTGATCTCGGTACTGGCTCTAGTATCGGTAAGTAGGCAAAGCCACGTGACTTTAATCCACTTAAGCTATCTAGCGGTACTGACATCGTCCCTGTCGATATGGGCTGGATGACATTGTCACCTAAAGATTTTGCAAAACTTTTTACACTGTCAGAGATATCCTTGCTCTCTTTGGTATAGTAAAACCCGCCTTCACCGAACTCATAGCCCTTTTCACCCAGTTTGCATAAGTTTTTGGCGTCCCTATCCGACACACCGTCACAGTTATACACTTCTCGTGCTTCCACTGTGCCGTTATCAAGCCTCACATTTTTGGTTACTTTCGGTATTTCAGATAATGTCTGATAAACGCTACCAAAGCCGACGGTCGCCGTCTTTATCGCTGTCTTTTTAGAATTACTGATACTGTTTAATAGTGGGCCATACTCACCAATACACTGCCAACCTGAGGCATTGCCAAACCTAGCGCCTGAGTTTGCTAGATCGGAATTGCATGAGTTCCCCATAGTTAGCGTACTATTTGACAAACTATTGTTCATTAAATTAATTGTTTCGTCAGATGCTACGTTTGGTTCACCATCAGTCAAAAAGTAAATACCGTAGCCGTTGCATTGATTGTCTGACCCATCAATGGGGGAGTTATACGTTGTCGCATTTTTGGTACTATCTTCTGATCGCGAAAAACCACTCTCAGATAAGTTATCATCACCATTATCTATTAATTTTAGATAATAAGTTTTATCGTCTTCTTCATATGTCACATAAATATCACCTCTATCAATACCAATCTCATCAAGATCTAAATTTTCTTTCTCATCAGCTTTATCCTCATCATCATATTCATTGGATTTACAAGGATAGTAAGTATAGCCTTTTCTTGTAATCAAATCTGATTTTCTATCATCACACTCATATAATACGTATTGTTTTTTATCATTGCCTTTACCATTATTTTTATCTTCATAGGCTGAATACCCCATCTCTTCGTATACTAGTTTGGATGCACCTGCCTGCGTATTAGTCCCAAGCATATATGCACCTGCCTCGGCATAAGCATTTGCGATCGGCGTAAATGTCTCTGGTTTTAGATTAACTAACTTTCCAAGCAGTTCTTTTCTATTTGCAAGCGTTAGAGGCATGGCTGGCGCATCTATTTTACCGCCACCTTCTCGGCTATCCCCAAAAAAGCTACCAAAGCCAATCATATATTTATCAAGGTTCGTCTCAGCACCAAATCCTTCATCACTTTTGGGGTTGGCAAACATAGGAATCAATGCCATCTTTAAACGTGATATGCGATCGAAATACAGCTTATCGTTGCTCACACGATAATACACTCTGTAACTCACAGAAGAGCCATTGATTTCTATACCATTGTTATCATAAATAGGTTGTGTAATATCATACTGATAAGTATTTCCTGTTATACCATAGTCATTATTGATGCTGTCAGACTGCCTTGTATAACTCATACTGATTGAGTTATCCAGCATCATGGTGATGACAACCTTGCCGCCCTCTGGTGCTTGGTATATCTCAAGATCACTGGCATGATTGACGCTACTGGTTGCTGATGCCAGTATGGCAAGCGACAGTAATTTTATAGACCGTTTTTTTGTCATGGTGTAGGACGCATTAATTTTTTTACCGCGTGAGATTTTCATAATAACCACCTGTATGATTTGATTTCGGTCTATAAAACCTACCGCTTTTACTTAATCTATTTTAAAAAAATCATCTGCAATGCGTTAACTGATCTTTAGCTGCCAGAGAGACACTCTACGCCTACAGGCTGATTGATATACTGCTGTTGATGTGTCTGAAAAGGCACACCTAATGCAGCAAGACAGGTATCAACGGTAGATGCTCCTGTACGTGGCTGCTTAAAACAACCCGCAATAGTCGCTGTTCCTGTACTACTTGCATCGCCTAACGGTACATCAGAAAAAGCAGGTATGACTGATGTTGCATAACCTTCAAACTTAGTACAACTGATAGTAGCGTTCCCACCTGTTTCTGGTTTTGTAAAATCACCAGAATAAGTGCCTGACACCTCTCTGCCGAATGCCCCTTCTGAGCTTGAGTCATCAGGTCTGACAAATGACAATTGTGTGATAACTCGACCTTCGCTCACATAGTCATTGCTGTCACTAGGGTCACAATATCCATTATTTCGATTTGTCAGTAAATCGCCATTTTCATTACGCTCACTGATCTCGAGAATACTGAATAATCGAGTACTACGTGGTCGCACACATAAACTCACTTCATGACCAGCTCGTTCTATATTTGACATATAACCTTTGAGTACATCGATATCCTCTCGACTATTACTTAGAATTCGATCTTCTTTTTCTACTTTCATAAACGCTGCATCATTTGCTTGAAACAAAAGCTGATTGACTTGGCCTGCTGTTGCCACTCTAAGGTCTGTGGTACTTTGCCGAACGGCTATCGCTCCTACGATCAATATCAATATCAATACCAGTAGTACCACGATGAGTACGGCACCAGACTCCCTATGCATAGTGGTTGCAATTATTTTCTGTCGGTCTGTTCTGATCTGATTGTTCATTACAACCCACCTCTCGCGTTGCGAATCAGTACAGTGCTTTCGTACACATTACGCAGATTTTTTGGTCCAGATACCGTTGCAGCGTTTAAGCTTTGATTACTTTTATCAAGTATGGTAAATCTCAGAGCATTGTTGTCTTGTGCTGTTGCAGTGGGATTGTCTGAGCGTGCCAATATACCGAACTGTATACCAAAGATACGCTGGTTATTGAGTGTGTTAACAGTTGCTGGTATTGGCATATAAGAAATACGTGCACTAGCAGGATCAGTCGCAAAATCTGTACTGGACGATATACCTAACATCACTCTAAAGTAGTCTACATTAGGAATGATGACTGTGCCGTCCTCTGTCAGATTGTTAGACTTCACTTTCGCTGCTACTGCTGGCACAGCGGCTGCCGTAGGCGGTGTAGTTACCGCCGGAATTGCAGGAACTGCTGGTACAGTATAATTTTTTATATCAATACCTGCAGGTTTTCCAGCAGCATCTTCCTCATAGTTGTAAATGGCTGATGCACATGCCAGTCCTGCATCTCGAACAAAATAACGCTCAATCACATAAAACCCTTCTGGTATGGCAGCGCCTTCACAATCAAACATACTTGCAGAACCTGCCTGATACTGAATAGTTAGCTGGTCACTATTGTCTATACCATCCAGATTACTTTTGCTCTTTGCTGACTGATTCTGAGTTAGCCATTCTGATGAAATGGCAGCTCCATCTAACACTAAACCCGATAAATTGTCTGTTAGCCAGTTTTTGGCTCCACCGCTTACAAGAGGTGTTCCAGTAGGCGCAGTCAGTACAACGCCCCCTTGCGGTGTTCTATGATTCATAAAATATTCATCAAAAGTCGCTGTTGGCTTGGCACCATAATTGGCACGCCTGATATGCTTTTGCATTTGGGCCAAGCCAAAAGTTGCATTGTCTTGAATCTGTGAGCTTGCTTCTTGTCTACGGCTGTTTACAGAACTGGTATAAAAAATCTGAAGCGCAGCAGCTGATATTAGTAGACCTAATACCAGCGCTATCATCAGCTCAACCAAAGTAAAACCACTGTTACGAGCAGAAGACTTAGATATATGACTCAAATATGATGTAGGCTGCTTGATACACGTATGAACGATCGTCTTCATATTATATCTCCATCATCATACATGTCGCCTTGACGTGATAATTACCACCAGCCGCTTCTACAACATCATCCTCACCCACTACTCTTTCAGTGAGACAATCGATTTCACCATTTGTACCGATAGTAGGTGTGGTATCGCCCCACGCTGCAATAAGACAGTAAGAGAACATAATGTTGTTTGCCGCATCTGTACCTGTACCGCCTGTATTAGGGCAAGGATGCATCTGAATCTGAAAATCATAGTTAGCCAGTTCTGTTTTAAATAGATAACTTTCAGCTTCAGCAACCTCCGCTGGGGTACAGAGCGCCGTTATTGCCTCACCATTTAGACCGCACTGCTTAGCTGGCGCACTATTGGCAGCAGAAGCGTTTATCTGATTTTCGTAAGTCGCTATACCAGAAGGATTGGCTCGTATCTTTTCGGCTATTGTGCGCATCATCACTAGAGACTGGGTGCGTTCATATGCTTCATTCGTCGAATTAATAGCCTGACCCTGCAAAGCCGTATAGCCTAGTATCGCTACCATTAGCAGCAATAGTGCAACCATCACTTCGATGAGTCCCACACCTTTCTGTCCAGATTTAGTTGTCATTAGCAGTTCCCAGAATATACGGTATCAATATTAGCAGTTTTATTGACACGTACTTGCCCAAGCGTTTCATTACTAGAGCCACTATCGCATATGGAATACAATATTTCGTCGTCACCTGCAATTAATTTATTGGGCTGAAAAACAACTGTCGTTGCTGTTGTAGGTGTAATACTTATCGTACTGCTTACACTAACCGTATAGCTAGATATATTATTGCCATTGGCCTGCAAAGTAACACTTTTCGGCGTAGCAGAGGCATCATATATAACACTGACGTCTTGTCGACGGATGATACTCTCAGCCTTAGCTTCTTTTAATGCATTTTCAAGCGTCGCAGCCGTCGACTTCACGCGCTGATTGGCAAGCTGGGTACTAATATTAGGCGCCGCAATACCCGCAATAATGGCAAGAACAGCAATGGTTACCATTAATTCAATTAAGGTAAAGCCTGAACTGGCTTTCCGTAGCGAGATCGGTAGACTATTCATAGATGCGTTCACATCAAATCCCTGTTTATAACTGCTAGTGTCTGTCTGATATCAACCATGACTTAAAAATAATAAAAATTTTATATCGCTTTTATTAATAACTTTATATTCAATGTACTAAATAACATGCAATTTTTGTTCCACAAAATTCTGCTTAGCTTATATACAAAACGACAAAAATCCCTATTCAATGCGTCAACAACTATATACGTATTTAATAATATATCGTGAAGGTAAAGAATTAGCAATATATTAATGATTTCAAATAGATAGCTTCATTAATATTATTGATTACCATGAGCTAACGCATAGGCAAAGACATGATATTTATTATGGGTTTGAGCATTTATGGTCGCTGTTTGCTCAGATGAGATGAATGCACGTGCCAATGCTTGCAAGCTTGCGCCTGTCGTAGAGACATCATCGAACAATAGTAAGCGTTTTACTGGAGGTTTTTCAATTATCGCAAATGCATTGTCTAGATTGCTTAAACGCTCAGCACGTGTGAGTCCTTGCTGACTGACCGTATTATCAATACGTTCAACACCGTGCCATAAAGGTATTTGCCAATGCTTTGACAGTTGTGATGATAAAATACTGACAGGATCGAACCCACGTTTGACCAATCGTTGACTTGTTGTGGGCATAGCAACAATCACGCTGTTATTGCGATGACAACCGTGTGGACGCGGTAATTGACGTATGGCATGTAATAGTAACGGCAATTTCGTCATATCCTCTTGATGCTTAAATGCTCGGATAGCTTGACGTATTGGATACTCGTAGTAAGTAGAGGCTTGGATAGATAGAGATATACTAGGAGCGATATCCACTTCAAAAGGTCTTGGTAACCAAGTGATATCGTTGTGACAGTGAGCACAAAGTAAACCACTGCTCAAATAGCTGTTTGCTTGATGACGGATATTAGTGAGAAAAGAGTGTTTCTTTAAGGCTATCCGTGTAGGCGGCGTATCCGTTACATCATATAGACTAGATGGTGCTTGATGGTGCAGTAGTTGAGATTGTGGTGTACTACGATAAATACGGCATAGTTGGCAGCGCATATCCATATACTCTGCCAACCACAGTCCAGTTTGATAAGGCGCTAAGCGGCGCATAAACTATTATTTGTCATAACTTATCATAAATTTCACTTATATTAGAGCCTTTCTCAAATTGATGCCTTTTCCGAATTAAAGCCCTTTCCAATCATTCAGTACAATACCAAAGCCGATAGAGGTATTTTCATGATTGTAATCAATGATCGACTCACCATAGCCTTGGAATAGCTGAACCATACCATTAACGTTCTCTGAGATAGGATAGATATAGTCGATTTGCGCAGCACCTTTATTGGTACCTGGATTGTAGCGCAAGGTACCGCTAATGCTCTGATCAGCCGGCAAATCATACAAGAATTTGATATCACCATAGCCCATGTAGTCTTCGATATCTGGATTATCGTCATCGCTACTACTTTCGTTATTTACTCGAGCCCATAAACGCGGTATGACTGATAGCTTGCCCCACTCTGCGCCTGCCATGAGGTAAGCACGATTCCATGAACGTGATAATGGATCATCTTGTCCATTCGAGTGATGCACAGCACCTGCGCCCAACATACGCAGACGTCCACCAAAAGGCAGATCTGCTGTCACAGGTTGGGTTAAGAATATTTCAGGTTGATAATCGGTAGCACGGAATGGACGCGAGTTGTCTTCGTTATAAACTTGCCAATGTGATTCTTGGGTATAGCCAAACCATAGATCAGCACTGGTATCAAACAAATCTTCTGCGACTTTTGTTTTTAGAGATAATTGGAATTTTAGCTCAGTTTCGCGTATATCATTAGAATCAAAAGGATCTGTTTCTTGTGATGGTGTGCTTGGATTCAAATTGGGATCGAAGGTATAAAATAATGGCAACAGGTATGTCGGTCGATATGGTCTGACCGTCCAAGTACCACGCTCACTATTTTTGTCTAGGTCATAAGATAGACTGAGTGGCGAGAATTTTTCGATGTCTGTTTGAGTGACACCAACATTTTCTAAAATCTGTGCCTCGCTATTCGTTTCAGCATCTACTTCTACGTTGCCATTTGCCTTCAATTTGCTGGCAGCTGTTTGCTGATTGGTCATCAAGATGGTATCTGCATCTTCAACTGTCGTCCCACTCATTGCCGTTTGAGACTCAGCCAATATCACTTTTGGATTACCTGAGACCGTACTTTGAAAGGTCTTTGCCAAATCAATTGGTTGTTTAGTTGAGGTATAGCTTGGTGTCTTACCTTGTTCAGCCACTTTATCAAAACAAGCTAGGCGAGCAGCACTAGACTGGACTTGAGTACATTCAGAAAACAGCTTGGCTTGCTGGGCAATAAATTCTTTGCTAATTATTTTGCCACTTTGTGTACTCATATCAGAAGATATCGCACTGTTATCGAGACTCTGTGATAGGTCAAGACCCTCGTATTCAAACGCAGCTTCAGGTGCTGGCAGTTCGTTATAAGTCTGAGAGTCACCAGCAGCTTGTACTTGTATCGCGGTACAACTCAACGCAAGAGCAACTGCAATACGAAGAGGCATATGTGCATTCTGGTAAGACGGCTGTTGGTGACGCTGAATAATGGTATGGGCAAACATAAGTGTCCTTTATCTAACTAGCATTAGCGCTAGCAGAGTATATGAGGTAATTAATATGGCCATTAGCGTTATCGCTAAAATAGAATTGACTGAGACTATCAGCTAATCGCAGATATTAGGAGCGGAAAAAATGACAATTAGTGCCCCTGCTGCATTGTTTCTTTATTGTAATGAAAATATAAGCACGATACTAGCTTTATCGATAGTTAAAATAACCACCTATCAATATAATTACTTATATAACAAATACTTAATAAATATTCTATAGTATGAATTTAAGAGTGCTAAAAAAGCCAGCATACTTTTCTTAGTATACTGGCCTTCTTAATATTCTTAAGAATTTTCGAAGTATTACACTTGTTTCTTAAGTGTTCATTATTAAATGTTAGTTGTTCAATGCCGATAATGTTTGCTCAAACTCTGAGCGACCAATCTCACCCACTTGCTGATTTACTAGCTGACCATCAATATAATATAGTAGCGCTGGTGGACCAAAGAGTTGGTAACGAGACAACACCGCTTTTGAGTCTGCTGTCGTCTCAGTGATATCAAGCTTCACTAGTTGCCAACCTTGCATCTGCACTGGACGATTGTGAAACAGGTTCTTGTCCATAATGCGGCACTCAATACACCACTCTGCTGTCAGATCGACAATGACATTCGGATTGGCTGCGACAATGGCATCTAGCTCTGCAAGCGTCGTGATCGTCTTATCAGTGGTGCTATCACTATTCACTGGTTGACCAAACGTTGACTGTACCATCATCGGTGCTGCGCCCAATGACGCTAATGGATGTAAGCTATCGTCATTACCCAGTGCAGCGCCGACTATTAAACATGCTGCCCAAATACCAGCGATAAGGCTTAATGCTTGGGTCAGCATACGACCTTTACCTAGCCAACTCCATGCCCATGTTGCCACGACCATAAACCATAACGCCCATACCATAAGCATGACTGGCGATATAAACACGCGCTCAATCAATAGCAGTGCCACGGCAAATAGTAGTAAAGCAAAGCCTTGCTTGACCCAATTCATCCACTCGCCTGCCTTTGGCATAATCTTGCCTTGAGTAGCACCGATTAGGATAAGCGGCGCTGATAACCCAAAGCCAAGCATGAATAAAGCGGCAAAGCCGAGCAATGGACTACCAATGGTAGAGACCGCCAATAATGCCCCAAATAATGGCGCAGAAACACAAGGTGACACGACTAGCGCTGATAAAAACCCAGCGATTAAACTGCCGCCTGTACTACCAAGCTTACTGTCACCTGCTTGGCTTAAGCCTTGCATCTTTCGACTGATTGTATGCGGTAAACGTATACTGAAAAGGCCCAGCATATATAGCGCTAGCAGTATAAAAACAATAGCAAAGCTAATGAGAATAATTGGATTCTGCAGCCAACCAATAATACCTAAAGACTCACCGAATACTGCAATGACAGCGCCCAAAATACCATAAGCAGTCGCTACCCCAATCGCGTAACTGGTGGTCAAGATGACACCGCGTTTGACCGTTGGGTTTTGTTCGCGGGCTACAATGTTGGCCACGATAGGTAACATCGGTAACACACATGGCGTCAAGGCCAAGCCTAAGCCTGCTAAAAATAATAGTACTAATGCCAGCCAAGGGTGAGAAGCCAAACCAAAAGGATCGCTATCAACAAAACTGTTGTTTGAGGCATCTTCGCTATTGGTCGTCTCGCCTGTTACGCTGCTATTTGCTGTAGAAATCGTATTCGTCGCCGCACTACTATCTAAAGAATCATACTCTACAGCGCTGTCATCAATGAGGTCATAATCAATAGCGCCATCGTCTGTCAGTGCTTGCGCCTCATCAGACAAAGCATTATCAAGAGCTGTTGAACCTGCTTCCTCTGGTGTCGCCGTAGCACTATTCTCTGAATCGGTCGAGCTCGCACTACTCTCACTATCTGCTGATACCTGCGTCGATGCCACTGCAATATCGACAGTCGTATTAATCTTTTCAGGTGGATAGCACAGTCCTGCTTTTGCACAGCCTTGCCAGCCAACGACGATAGCGGCACTATCTATATTCTTGCCACTATTGTTTGTCAGTGTTGTGGTAGCGACCATATTTGCTTGGTCAAATACCAGTACCTTGCCAAATGTTGGATCATCTATCGAATATGGTGTCTGGCTAAAGGTAAAAGGTGCAGCCGTCACGCCAGCGGGTAGCGTAAGCTTGATTTGCTTTTTATAGACGTAATGTTCAGGAGTGATATCAAAATTAACAGATAACCGCGTACCTGCTTTGACAGGGGTACTATCTGTACTCACCTGAAACGCTTGATCTACTGGCAAAAACTTTGACTTCGAGGAGCTTTCACTACTACCGAAAAGGTCGCCTAACCCTGCCGCTTGTACCGTCGATGTCGCTGACAAACCTGCCAGCAATGAGCCACTAGCGATGGCAAGCGCTAAGATATAGGATTTTTTCGAATGGGTAGATACGCTAGATGATGAGGACTTTGGTGATGTCTTGATGGACATGAATGGCTACCTATTATTACCGATATTTTAATCAATCTGCTCGCTATTTATTTGCGCGTCGCAGCAATGTCTATCTTGGTTTTAACTTTTTCTGGTGGATAGCATAGCCCAGCGGTTGCACACCCTTGCCAACCAATAATAATAGGCGCGTTTTTGGCGCCCTTACCATTACTGGTCGTCAGTGTCGTGGTTGCAATGACACTTCTTTGCGTAAATACAGGAACCTGACCAAAGGTCGGATCATTGATTGATACTGGTGCTTGATTGAAAGTGAACGGCGTGGCGTTTATTCCTTTAGGGAAGCTCAACGTAAGCTTATCCTTATAGACATAATGCCCTGGCGTAATTTCAAAACTGATCGACAACCGCGTGCCTTTGGACGTCGCTTTGGTATTGCTGACCACCTGAAAGGCCTCATCCACTGGTAAGAACTTTGATTTTGACGAGGAGCTATTTTTAAATAAGTCATTTAACCCTGCTGCTTGTGCACTGACCGATGTCATTGATAGAACCGTTACTAATGAAGTACTTGCGACGGTTAGAACCAATTTATAAAGGTTTTTAGAAAAGTATTTATTAGACTGTTGGATCGACATAGATGATTACCTTTAATTGCAGTTTGCGATGACTGTTTTGCTGAGCGCTTAGATATATCTATAACACTGGCTATCAAACTTGTACTGAACAGCAGGAAATTTGTCTACTGATAAAAAATATCAACCAATAAGGGAATATTGGTTGATATTTATAGATTGTTGAAAGTGCATCGATGAACGAATGTTTCATTCTACAAAGCTATATCAGTATCAGAATTTGTTCACTATACGTCTGTTATTAAGCTTTATAGCTGAGCATAAAGATCCGCATCTTGACCTTCACCACCTTGTTGACCATCAGCGCCTAACGAAAACAAATCATAAGGCCGCCCTTCACTACCTGGTGCAACATATTGCATCTCATTTTCCCAGCCATCGGTTGGATAGCCACCTTTAATATACCCACCTTCAGGATAGTTTTTTGCATCAGCAGGCGGTGTCGTAAGCGCCTCTAATCCTTGAGCAGTCGTCGGATAGCGCGAATTATCAACCTTATACATATCTAGCGCATTTGAGACAGTGGCAAGCGCCGTTTCAGTTGTTTTAACACGGGCCTTGTCACTTTGACCGACTACTTTTGGTACCACTAATCCAGCAAGAATGGCTAGGATCACAATAACGACCATAATCTCGATAAGAGTGAATCCTGCTTGACCAGACTTTGTTGCCACACTGCGCTGCATAGCTGAAGAAGCAGTCTTTTGGTCACTTACAATATTTGAATGGGATTGCATATTCTGAATAGCACTTTTTGGCGTCATATTTACTTGGAGTTTGTCAGTCATAGTCATCGCTTTGGTCATCACAGTTATGTAAATAGTAAAAGTGGCGTTCTATCATAGCTCTCATTAATGACATATCAATGAGCTCTGAAACTATTGTCACTATAAACCATGGTTTTATTTTTATCCAGCGCTGCGCCTAGTTTGAGTTTGCTATTTCAGCCGAAGCTAAATATTGAATGGCACCAACTGTATGACTATTGATTCGTGCTTACTATAGCGCGGCGCTTGTGTTTGCCATAGCAAAAATAGCGTTCGTTCAACAATATACAACAGTAAGCAAACCTTAAGAAAGTTAGTCCAAGGTTTAGCAAGCAAGTGAGGTGATATAAATAGAGTAAAAGAGAACTAAATAGAGATTTTGGAGATAGGAAGCTGTCTGTATGTGAATAGCATAATGAATCATCGGCTAGCGAATTAACTTAGCCTGCTAAATCGTTCATATTAACGATAGGTAGCATAACCGCCATCACAATAATCATGACTACTACGCCCATTAGCACCAGCATTAGAGGTTCAAGTAGTGATAATAAAGTACTGATAAAATTGGTTGCTTCTGCCTCTTGCATATTGGCGGCACGGCTGAGCATATTTTCAAGCTCACCTGAGTTTTCTCCACTTTTTATCATCTGCACCATCATCGGTGGAAAGTAAGTAGATTTCTCTAGCTGGCTAGACAAACTAGAGCCTTCTGTGACCCTATCAGCCGCAGTGATAATGGTTTTTTGGATATGCAAATTGGTCGTGACCGCAGCACCGATATGTAATGCCTCAATTAAAGGCACTCCTGAGCGTACTAGTATCGCAAGAGTACTGGCAAATCGCGCGGCATTCAATCCTTTCGATAATCTGGCGAGTATCGGTAGTCTAAGCACCACACTATCAATAGTTAACTTACCGGCTTGCGTTTGGGCAAAACGGTAGAATAAAAATGCGGTACTCGCCAATACCAATAGTATTAGCCACCACCACTGAGTAATGATATTCGATAGCGTGAGAACGATTTGAGTAATTAGAGGCAACGCTTGCTCAGACTGTTCAAAGACTTTGACAATTTTGGGCACAACGAAGCTCATCAGTCCCATAATTACCGCAATTGCCATTACCATCAGGACAATCGGATAGACCATGGCGCCTTGGATTTTCTTTTGGAGAGCAAAACGGTTTTCGGTGTAGTCTGCTAGCTGATTGAGGATAAGGTCGAGGTGACCAGATTTTTCGCCTGCGGCAATCGTAGCGATGTATAACGGCGGAAAGCTAGCGGCTTGTTGCAGGGCACGTGCTAAGCTGAGTCCTTCCAAGACATGTGAGCGCACTGCAAGCATCAGGGATTTGATATGAGTCTTTGGTGATTGCTTAGCAACCGCTGCCAAGGTTTCCTCAAGTGGAATACCTGCTGCCAATAATACAGATAACTGACGTGTCAGCAATGCCAGCTCGTATGCAGACGGTTTTTTGTAGCGGTTCTTGCTCTGACTCTGTCTGTCATTGACCGGGTTGACTTCAACGGGTGTCCATTGCTTATCACGCAGCTGCTGGCGAATTTGCCGCGCAGAGTCCCCCTCTAGCAAGCCTTTTTGGACAACGCCATGGTCGTCAAGCGCTTTGAAATGATAGGCAGGCATGGCAGCAGATATCCTAAGAGGCTTACAGATAGACAGTTATAATTTATGACTTAATAGAAATTTATTAACTTGACATTCTACGCTTAAAAAAGTGGCGTTGAGTCATTACTATCAGGCATCAAACCTTGTAATAATAAGACATCCAAATGCTGCTGCTGTAGCTTTTTATCGAAGTCATTGACCTCAGCGATTAGCATTCTTTCAATACGTTTATCACTCGCGAAAACGCTCAAGCGCGCACAAATAACGGCTAACTGATAAATGCGTTTTTTGCAATAACCGTCAAGACCTTGTAATAATCTAACCATATGCGGGGTTTCAAGACTGGCGTAATCATAGTCAGCCACGACTTGCTGGCCAAGGGCTGTGACACCATAAGTAATCGACAGATGGGCACAATAATAACAACTAAATAAATAACCAACCACATGACCGATATAATAGCCTCGATCGTAAGTAAAACTACTCACGCCAAAGTGCCCAAGTACATAACTGTTGAGGCTACCTTGGTCGCGAATTGGCTTGCCGTGCTTTAACTTACCGACCGTAGCAAAGCACAATGGATTGCGACCATCTTGAGTCGTCAGTTGCCAACCGGCGGGCTGCTGCGCAGGCATGTGACGTACGATATCTGCAATAATGTCATCGACCACATGCAGCTGCTGCCAGAGTCTTTCGAGCGTATCCGTATCCATCAACCCACGCTTATCAAGCTGCTGCGCAAGTAAATATTGCTGATATTCTGCGAATTGCGGCTTCAAGGTTTGTACTAAGTAAGTAGGACGCGTATTGGCAGATGCCATATATAACAGTCGAGTACGCTCATGCTGAGCACGATAAAGCGCAACACGCTGCGTAGCAACATTGGTTTCTTGAGCCACAGGTTTTGCAGCTACTGTAAGGCTATCGGATAACTCAGATATTACTGCTTCAGTTGCTACCGCCTCGATATCTGACAAAGTAAACATCGTCAATAATGCCGCCTTATCAGGTGTCTCTACCGGCTCATTTTTCGGAGCATCTTTGCCGACATGCGGGTTCTCTATAGCAGTGTTTTTATCAACATTACTTTCTGTTTTAGCAGTTGCACCAGCCTCTTGTTGGCCATTGCTTCCTGCATTTAGCTTTGCGGTCGGTTCAGTCATAACATACCATCAGCAGCGAAAATAAACATCGTCTCGATCCTTTTATATACCTATCGTATAAGGACATATAACGCGTTATAGTACCAACGCTTTTGTCTCGACGACTCATCAACCTATAGTACCTTAACACAGACTCAATGTCAGCTGCCCTTAACTAAAATAGCCATAGCAAATTACTAAAGGCCTTATAGATATGAGTGGTTCAACAACTACAAATAACAAGCATTCACAAATAAAAAAAAGCGCTAAGGACATATAGATGACCCTAGCGCTTATCGTTGAGATTCTACTTAAATAACTTAAATAAACAGCAACTAGAACTATGCAAGATTATTCTGTCGATACTGCTGACGGTATGCTTTTGGCGAGACACCATACACACGTTTAAATGCCTGACTAAAAGTCGAATCTGAGGCGTAGCCCACCATCTCGCTGATACGGCTAATACTGTTTTGCTGTAAGCGTAGATAACGAGCCGCCAATCGTAAGCGGTAATCGATCAGATAAGTCAGTGGCGGCATGCCAACGGTGTCTTTGAATCGCTGTGCAAAGCTAGAACGCGACATCCCTGCTACTTCGGCAAGCTGATGAATGGTCCAGCTCTCACTCGGTGCCCCATGCATCGCGGCTAGCGCTTTGGTCAAAAATGGATCCTTCATGGCTTTGAGCCAGTTTTCTGTGGCTTCAGGCAAGCTTTCGATATAGACGCGCAAACACTCAATCATCATGATACTCGCCCAATGATTGATTACAGCTGTTTTTCCCATACGCTCACGCTCAGCTTCTAGTGTTAGCAGCTTTATCTCTACATCGATCACTTCAAACCGACCGTCAGCAGCATCATTGAGTTCAGGCAATATCGGTGGCAGTACTGACAACAGAGGATTAATCATCTCTTTGTCGTACTTACATTCGATCAGTATCAAAGATGAATTGGGGTCTCCATCGCCATCGATATCAAGTGTACGCTCGGTGCAATTACTCAATAGCTCATCAAGCGACTCAGCAACATCGCCATGGTGATTGAGTGCGTAACTCACATGCTTGTGCGCATTCGGAATCATAATCATGTCGCCAGCGCGAGCTTCTCGTAGACCATTACCAACATCAATGCAAAAACCGCCAGACATTACTAAGTAAAATAAAATGGTGTCTTTTCTAGTAATAGAATAAGACCAATTGCCAGTGCCATTTAGACGATAATACTTAGTCTCAAATAAATGCACGTTTTGCAGCAATACACTCAGTGCGTCCATCAATCAATTCCTCAATAATGCAGATTAATAACGATTCATCTTAAAAAAATAATAGTATTCTTAATAACGATTTCTGTCAGTTTCCTCTATACCAATACTTGCTCCAATAAATAATTATTATTAAATACAATGGATGTGATAACACTTAAGCATAATGCAGCATTTAAAACGTCATGTCTATTTACTTATTAGAATTACTAAACAATAATAGAGTAGACACAGTCACGCTAGGCCTTAAGGAAAACCTACAGGAAATGATGATAAAAATTTGGGGGATTATCTAGTATTGAAGGTGCTATCAAACTCAATCTGTTTAATATTATAAAGGTAATATAGAGATAAAATCGAATAGGCATAAAAAAATCGCCATCAAGGGCGAGTGCTATTACTGATATATTTTTAGATTAAGATATGATTTGTATGTAGATATATACAAAATAAAATATGGGGCGACTGATGGGACTCGAACCCACGACAACCGAGATCACAACCCGGGGCTCTACCAACTGAGCTACAACCGCCATAACTATTGCCAAAGAATAGGCAAGATTTGCAGGCTAAATGGTGCGCCTGGCAGGATTCGAACCTGCGGCCACCTCCTTAGAAGGGAGATGCTCTATCCAGCTGAGCTACAGGCGCTCTTAGAGGACTTTTATATACTAAGCTTACTTTACGATATATTTTACTATATCAGAAACTAAACCGTTATACATAAAAAAAAGCCTGTAAGGCTCTTAAAATAGATGGTCGGAGTGATAGGATTCGAACCTACGACCCTCTGGTCCCAAACCAGATGCGCTACCAAACTGCGCCACACTCCGAAATTCTCTATTATCACGATAGTTTGTTAATCAACTCGTTGTTGGCAATGCCGCTAACTTGTTAATGTTCCTCGCTATCGAGGTGCACATATTAAGGGGTAAAGGCGATTGTGTCAACACCTATTTTCGATTAATTTCAAATAATCGCTAATTTTTTTAAAATTACGTCAATTTCGCCAAAATAACGGTAGCAAGACCCTTTTCTTATTTACCTATCAATCAGTCAGTCATTCGCGCTGTCATTGATAACGATATTAAGCTTTGTCCAGATGTGGCAGTACTTCACCGTTGAGCGTACCTGTCAAAACATCAAACGGCATTAACCATAAATGGGCATCAATTGATTCATTGTTTTTAATATTATCACTACTGCTATCATTACTACCATAATGAGTTTGCTGCTTGAGCGCTACTGGCTGCCTATCACTACCTAGCACTGGGTAAACCAACCAGACCTGCCCCGCCAAGTAAGCTTGTGCATAGCTGGTCAATTGATAAGCGTCGCTTGCACTAATTGCAGCAGCATGCGGTAAGTACTTCCACTTAATATCGATGACATGACTATAGTGACCTTTGGTCTTGTCTTTGGCTTTAGTTTGACTAACTACTATATCGTTCTGATTTTGACAATCATCAGAGACGGTTTTAAATATCAGCAAATCAGGCCGTATAGATAAGCATGCTAGTCCCTCAGCATCGTTAAGCCAGACACTTTGGGTTTGATAGAAGGGACGATAATTGCTACTAACCTGTTGAAACATCGATGCGATACGCTGACTTGTCCATTGTTCAAAAGCTTGATTCATATCAATCAATAAACACAATCTTAGCTGAGAGCTATTTTGTCTATTTGGATCAATACCGTTACCTGTCACAGCTGTCGTCTGTTTCAATAACCAGTATGCCAAGTCTACTAACTGCTGCGCGGCGTGCAATTTTTGTCTTTGGAGTGGCTGAACGTCTAGCTGATGCTTTGCTTGAGCATATATTAACGCTACCTGCTGCATTTCGCGGTTGTTGAGCGTAGACACCTGCTGCCATAGCTGCAACAGTTTTGAAGAAATAAGCTGGGGCAATAAAGGCATCAAGTAAACCAATGCACTCTTAATCAACCGATTGGCCAACATGTCGTAACTTAATACGCTACTTTCACAGATGAACTTATGCGGTTGCATACTATTGTGACGCAGTTGTTCTTTGATGAGCAGTCGACCTTGCAGGGATGCTTGATTTTCAATCTGAGCCTGATAATGCTTGGTTGGTTGATAATCCATTAAACGCTGCAAAAACTGCTCAATCAGCCAATCTGATATAGGCAATACTTTTAACGGTAAAGGAGTGGACTGGGAACTAAACTGACCGAAATTTTTCGTATTGGGTAACTTGTGATTGTTATGCGCATCAAGATGTATCAAATCCGATAGCATACCCTGTACCCAATGACGAGTCTGGACGATATCGCTAGTCTGAGTAGACTGATTGAGCTTTGGCAATATCTCAAGCGTTATGCCACTAGGTAGGAGAATAACCCCAATATAGTGCCCAACCTTAAGCTGCCATTGCCCTCGCTTACGCTTGATAGTAAATGCTGCAAACTCTTGCGCTATTAGCCAATCGAAATCAGATGCGTGCAAAAAATCATGCACGGTCAAACGTTGATGCTCAAACACGGTGATAACGTTCATGGTAGCGACACTACTGTTAGGGACACGAGTCTGGCGACTGTTTGCCTTAATAATGTGCTCTTTGGCGTAATATGGATTATTTGTTATCACTGAACAGTTACCCTGCTAGTACAAACGCTGATAGATAGCAGCATGATTAAACTCACCATCCCTAGCGATCAAATCGGCATTGATAGTATAGCTATTCATACTCATAGACTGACCAAGAAAAGAACCCTGCTCTGCAAACATTTGGTGTTCAGCGGAAGCATTGTTTTGGTTGCCCATCAGATTATACAAGTCATCATTCATCAATGCTTGACTGTCCTGTACGAACTGCTTGCTCGTCGGTTGCTGCTCATCTCTAAAGATATACTGCAGCACCGTAATTTGACCTCCAGCTGCTTGAGCCAATTGAGGGATAATTTGTTCGACGAGCGCCGTTTGTAATTGCTCTAACTGAGTGACTGCCAATAAAAACGCATGCCCCAACTGCGCTTCTACTCCCAGTGTCTGCACGATACGTCTATTCAAGCCTGTTAGTAATTTACTCAAATCTATCGCACCTGCTTCTAAGTCTTCAGACAGTCCAGTGTCGGTGTCATTGCTGGCTCGAATTGTTGATAGTAAATTAGGCTGCGGCGGACAATCCATAAAGCGAAAACGTCGGCGTAATGCCATATCAAGTGGCGCTAAAGAATGGTCCTGGGTATTCATAGTGGCATAAATATCGACATTGGCAGGAACACTAAAAGCACGCCCAGAATACGCCAAACTCACTGTCATCGCATTCGGCTTGCCCGCTCGTTTATCAGGCTCTATCAAACTGAGAAGCTCGCCAAATACTCGTGACACGTTAGCACGGTTAATCTCATCAATCAGCATTGCATAACGCTGCTGAGGGTCACGAGCTGCGCGTTGACATAGCCTCAGGAATGCTCCATCTTGCACCGCGTAACTCATTTGATTTTGATTAGAAGGGCTGTTATTTGCTTGTGCAGCGTTACTCATGACAGGCCGTATACCTTCTACAAATTCTTCATAACCGTAGGCTTGATGGAAGCTCACCATACTAAAACGTTGCTGACCGATGTTTTGATTTTGATGGGGTTGGTTGTCGCGCTGTGCCTGCTGAAACTCTGCTAATTGCTGCGATAAATCTTCTAGTAGCACCATACACTCAGGTAATAAATACCATGCTCCACTATTGTCTTTATCAAAATAAGCTTGGCTAGCGCGGTTATCAAAGCTGACTGTTTGAGAGTTCGTAGGACTATGTCTGCGTAGCTCTAACCAAGCTGTACTATCCAAATTTTTATCACGTGAGTTCTGAGCAGCTTTGGTCATAAAAAAAGGATGATCAATAATTTCTCGTACCTTTAACAAATCCTGTTGTTCAGCACGTAAATCTAAAAACACCAGACACAATACTTCGCGCCAGCTTAGACCTTGCAGCAGTTGTTCTAATAAGTCCTCATTTTCAGTCTTGGGTAGATAGTCGGTGTATTGCTTCGCGATTTGCAGCAATCTATAGGTTTTACCTGTACCAGCAACGCCCGTATAAACAATATTGGTCGGTTCATGAGTAGACATATCAGGCATAACATTATCCAGCAGCATTGAAAACAGGTTTGAAATAGACATGCTAACATTTTGTCATTATAACGTGGCTATCTATTGGCATGGTAACTATAGTCAACCCTCTATAAATTAGATAGGGTGTCAGTCTCGCCTAGTCTACTACTTGTAGCACTTTCACTTAGCTTCCTTTGTCCAAATGACGCTGATAGATAAGATGACTAGGCTACTTTAAGTGGCGATCTAAACTGATGACATAACCTAGCAACATAGCCACGCTACTATTGTTTTGTAAGCGCAGCAGTTCATGCTAATAATAGTAGGAAGGCAATGGTTGATGTACCATAGTATTTGTAGCGACTTTCATTATCTATATTTGTGTCGCTATCATAAAAAGCCATGCTAAGAATGTCATTCAACTCATTTACGTTAAGGAATTTTGTATGTCAGGATTATTAAAAAAACTACCCGCCAAGTTGACCAATAAACTGCCAGCCAAAGTATCTGACAGCACAAAATCTTCAGTTGAGAAACCTAGCAGCACGCTAAAACCAATTAGCAATCAATTTACCAAACTGTTATCCGTCACCAAATATCTGCCTGCTGGAGCACGTTCAAGTATTTTATCTAAAGCCTTTGGCAAGGTCGTCCCATATGTCGGCACGACTGGCATTTATTATGAAACGGTAGAACCAAACCAAGTCGTCGTTAGTTTAAACAACAATAAAGCCGTCCAAAATCATATCGGCTCTATTCATGCAGTCGCCATCACGTTACTGGCTGAGACGGCTACGGGGTTTATTTTGGGTTTGAACTTGCCCTCTGATCGCATTCTGCTGATTAAATCTTACTCGGTAAATTTCCATCGTCCAATCAAAAAAGGTCAAATTGCTGCTATTGCAAGCTTGTCTGATGAACAGCGTTTGGATATCCTAAACACACCAAAAGGTGAGATGGTTATTCCTTGTGTCATCAAAGATCGTGAATCTGATAGTGACCGCGATCCAATTGTGGTTGAGATGACGTGGGCATGGATACCAAAAGCGGAGCTAGAGGCACGCCGCCAAGGTAAAACGTCTGAAAAAGTTGCAGAAGATGACACTGGAACCGAGGCACCAATCAAAGAAAGCGATGCCTCATCTACTCAAAATAATAGTACTGATAAGTAGTTAGTGAAAAATTGATAACAAACCCAATGAGGAAACAGTATGTTCAAACCTAGTACTTGCCTATCTACGCTAGCGCTAGCCACTATGTGCTCATTGGGTTTTGTTCATAGCGCTAATGCCAACACAACGACGGCTGTCAGCATTGCTAAATCTAGCCCTACTTTCTTGGGCGATGGCGGTACTTATCCTTTTTCAGAGGCTGTACGCGTGGGCAATACATTGTATATGTCGGGGCAAATTGGCTTTAAAGATGGCAAACTGGTCAAAGGCGGTATCAAGGCTGAAACCAAGCAAGTGCTAGATAATATCCATAGCACGCTATTAAAATATGGCTACCGAAAGTCTGATATCGTTAAATGTATGGTCATGCTGACTGATATGGATGACTTTGATGATTTTAATAAGGTCTATAAAGCTGAGATGATAAAGCCTTATCCTGTGCGCTCGGCTTTTGGTGTATCAGAACTGGCTGCGGGAGCAAGCGTTGAGATTGAGTGTATGGCTGCAAAATAATAGCGACTAAAAACTCTAAAGCTCCAAAACTAGAAAAATCTTAAAACAACTGGCTATTTACGCCAGTTGTTTTTTATTTGCTATCCCAATGTCCAGTCCGCGAGATCCAGTCCGCAAATTTATACCAGTATTGTCTCGTCCGTTAAGGCGCTCTCTTTCGTTACACGTAGCACCTCTTCCAATGTCGTACGCCCTTCTATGACCTTACGTAAGCCATCTGCACGTATCGACGGTGTTTGCTGGCGCGCATATTCTTCCAGCTCATACTCAGCCGTATTGCTATGAATCATACGGCGCAATGTATCGTCGATTGGCACGACTTCATAGATGGCGGTACGGCCTTTAAACCCTGACTGATTACATTTATCGCAGCCAACTGGCTTGGGCAAACGAATCGACTCACTTGCTATATCTTTGGCATCACTTTTCAGCGTTGATCCAATGCCAATTTCAGTAAACAGCTTGGCTTGCTCGGTATCAGCGGCCTGCCAGCTTTGACAATGTGCACATAAAGTACGTACCAAACGCTGCGCTACTACGCCAATAAGTGACGACGACAATAGAAACGGCTCAACACCCATGTCTTGCAAGCGAGTGACCGCGCCAATAGCAGTGTTGGTATGCAACGTCGATAATACCAAATGCCCTGTCAAAGAGGCCTGTACGGCAATCTCAGCTGTCTCTAAATCACGAATTTCACCAACCATCACCACATCGGGATCTTGACGCAGCATTGCACGCAAACTCTTGGCAAAGGTCATATCGACTTTATTGTTGACCTGCGTTTGTCCAATACCATCGAGCTGAAACTCAATCGGGTCTTCAGCAGTCAAGATATTACGGGTTTGATCGTTCAGATCAGTCAGCGCCGAATAGAGCGTGGTCGTCTTGCCCGAGCCAGTCGGCCCTGTCACCAAAATAATGCCATGCGGACGATGGATTAAGCGTTTTAGCTCAGTATAGTCATTATCAGACAACCCCAAATACGTCATATTCAAACGGCCAGCTTGCTTGTCTAATAGACGCATCACTACACGCTCACCAAAGCTTGATGGCAAAGTCGATACACGCACATCGACCTCTCGCCCTGCCAGTCTTAAACTGATACGACCATCTTGCGGCACTCGCTTTTCAGCGATATCCAATTTAGCCATTACCTTAATACGCGAGACTAACAATGGAGCTAGTTGACGTTTTGGTGTGATGATTTCTTTTAGCTCACCATCGACTCGGAAACGGACGACCAAACGCTTTTCAAAGGTCTCAATATGAATGTCTGAGGCGCTTAAACGGATGGCTTCGGACAACAAGGCGTTGATCAGACGAATGATAGGCGCGTCGTCTTGTTGATCCATCAAGTCTTCAGTTTCAGGGACGCTATCTGCCAAGCTATCGAGATCAGGATGGTCTTCAAGTCCAGCAGCAATATGCTGCGACTCTCCTGTATTGCCAGCATAAGCTGCGTTCATACGTTTTTCAAAATCGTCCGCGCTGACACTTTCGTAAGTGGGTACACCGCGAATGCCTTGCTGCTGTAAAAACCGTACCGCTTCATTGATCGCTGACAACGGGGTCGCTTTGGTAAGTACCAATGTTGGCGGCAATTCCGGATCTATCGCAAGTATGGCCAAAATCTGATGGCGTTTCGCAAAGCTGTATGGCAACTGCATCATAAAGACGGCCCAGTAAGTGAGGAGAGGATAAGAAGTACGCACGCCAAGACATGATGGATGCCTTGACCTTAACAGTTCGAATCAAAAAAGACTGCCAGTAAGGTTGCATGAGTTTGTTATAATAGCATTTTGTTTTAGACGGGTATTATTTTATGTGACTGGCGCTTTATATCTATCGCCCAGCACATATCATTACTATCAGAGTTAGCATATCATGCGATTTTTTGCAGACCGCTTGCCATTGTCTATTACACCTTTTAGATTACTTAGATTGCCCATCATATTTTGTCTATCCCTTCTCCCGCTCGATATTAGGATTTTCCGTTATGTCAGAGAACGTTAGCACTACTCGTCCAACACCACTTTTACAAGATACCTTTACTGTCGGTAGCCGTACCTTTTCTTCGCGTCTGCTGGTTGGTACTGGCAAGTATAAAGACATGACAGAGACTGGAGAAGCCATTGCCGCTTCAGCAGCCGAAATCGTGACCGTCGCCATTCGCCGTGTCAATATTGGACAAAATAGTGATGAGCCTAACTTATTAGATGTGATTTCACCTGATAAATATACGATATTACCGAATACTGCTGGCTGCTTTGATGCCGAAACAGCCATTCGCACTTGTAAGCTTGCTCGCGAGTTATTGGGTGGGCATAATTTGGTTAAGCTTGAGGTATTGGGGGATGAAAAAACCTTATATCCAAACGTTATGGAAACCTTAAAAGCTGCCAAAGTATTGATCGATGATGGTTTTGAAGTAATGGTTTATACGTCAGATGACCCTATCGTTGCACAAGAATTAGAAAGCATGGGCTGTGTCGCTATTATGCCGCTTGGCAGCTTGATTGGTTCAGGACTTGGTCTACTCAATCGTCATACACTTAGCTTAATAATCGAAAATGCTAAAGTACCCGTATTGGTTGACGCTGGTGTCGGCACTGCGTCTGATGCTGCACTTGCGATGGAGCTTGGCTGTGATGGCGTACTGATGAACTCAGCCATTGCCAATGCACAAAATCCAGTAATGATGGCACACGCAATGAAACATGCTATGTGGGCAGGCCGCGCTGCGTTTTTAGCAGGTCGTATGCCTATGCGTAAGATGGCTACTGCCAGCTCACCACAAACTGGGTATTTCTTTCAATAAATTGAAGCATAAATGACATGTCATAATAGAGCGTGTTGAGTATTTACGTATAGTGCTGTCAGTGCTATGGTTGATTGCTTAACACGCTCTATAAAATAATAAAAAATGTTATTTGATTGAATATCTACTTATTATAATTTTTACATAACACTTATCGTCATAAAAGGATTTATTATGCGACTTCTCACAGCAGTCGACCAGTTGTTTCTACTTCTTGAGTCGCGTAAACAGCCCATGCACGTTGGTGGGCTGTTTGTATTTGAATTACCAGACAATGCGGATAGCGATTTTGTCTATCAATTGGTAAAACAAATGCAAGAATCTGATGTGCCGCCCAGCTTTCCTTTTAATCAGGTACTTGAGCATTTAGCCTTTTGGAAAAAAGACAAAGACTTTGATGTCGAGCATCATTTGCATCATGTCGCGCTACCAAGTCCTGGACGCGTACGTGAACTATTGATGTACGTCTCAAGAGAACATGGACGTTTATTAGATCGTGCCATGCCTTTGTGGGAATGTCATGTCATCGAAGGTATACAGCCAGAAGTCGAAGGTGGACCTGAACGTTTTGCATGGTATTTTAAGATTCATCACTCTTTGGTTGATGGCATCGCAGCGATGCGTTTGGTTCAAAAATCCTTATCACAATCGCCAACCGAACCAGTGACCCTCCCTGTCTGGTCGTTGATGGCGCGCCATCGCAACCAAGTAAACGCTATCTTACCTGCCGAACGATCTATCAGGGGCGTCATAAAAGAGCAGATATCTACCATCAAACCTGTATTTACAGAATTGCTAGATAATGTGAAAAACTACGGTGATGAAGGGTACGTCGGTACTTTTGACGCCCCAATGAGTATCTTGAATAAACGTATATCAGCCTCACGACGTATAGCCGCACAGTCTTATGATATAAAGCGGTTTAACGATATAGCCGAAAGGCTCAAAATTAGCAGGAACGATGTGGTACTGGCGGTCTGTGCGGGTGCTATTCGTCGTTATCTAATCTCAATGGATGCACTACCAAGCAAACCGTTGATTGCGTTTGTACCGATGTCACTGCGTACTGATAACAGTATCTCGGGCAATCAGCTGTCATTTGTATTGGCAAATTTGGGTACGCATTTGGACAATCCACTGCGCAGGATAGAGCTTATCCATCGTAGTATGAATCATGGCAAACGTCGCTTTCGCCGCATGAACCAAGCGCAGGTCATTAACTACAGTATCGTCTCATACGCGTGGCAAGGCATTAATTTGGCGACAGGACTGTTTCCTAGAAAGCAGGCATTTAACCTGATTATCTCTAACGTACCTGGTTCTGAAAAACCGCTGTACTGGAATGGTGCTCGTTTGCAATCATTGTACCCCGCTTCTATCGTCTTCAATGGTCAAGCGATGAATATCACTTTAGCCAGTTATCTAGATAAGATTGAGTTTGGTATTACCGCTTGTAGCAAGGCATTACCTCGCGTACAAGATATGCTCATGCTGATAGAAGAAGAGTTGCAGCTGCTAGAAACTACCAGTAAAGAATTAGCATTCAAAGGCATTACTGTCAAAGATAAAAGCAGCAATAAGGGTAATGATAAAACAAAAAAGCTGGCTCCATAATGGAACCAGCTTTTTTCATTCATGCTCAATCTAGACACTAACCACATCTAAATCCTGAAAGCGCTAAACGTTAATACCATTAAGATTAACGTTTAGATTGCGTCACCCCAGATTGGTACAACTGTTTGCATCAATGGCTTAAGCAATTTCACATTACAAGCAAAGATAGAGCCTGATGTCATAGAGTTGTGCGCGCCAGTATGATCAACCACCACACCGCGTGCTTCAGTTACGATAAGCTCGCCCGCAGCGATGTCCCAAGGCTTGATAGACATCTCAAAATAACCGTCAAAACGACCAGCAGCAACATAGCACAAATCAAGCGCAGCTGAACCCATACGACGTACCTGACCACCTGCCTCAGATATCTTCTGCAAGCTCTCAAAGTGCTGTTTCGCAAAAGAAACCACTTCGCCATTGCGCTTACGCTCAAGCGGATGACCGGTCGTAAAGAAACCGCCATCAATGGTTTTGCGCTCGCTCACTTGCATACGGCGATTGTTCAAACGCGCGCCTTTACCGCGGCTCGCTGAGAACATCTCATCACGTACTGGATCATAGACCACACCATGTTGGGTAACGCCTTTGTGCTGTACTGCGATAGATACGCAGAACTGCGGTACACCGTGGACAAAGTTCTTAGTGCCGTCTAGTGGATCGATAATCCAGCACCAGTCAGCATCTTCGCCGCGGCCTTCTTGCATACCGAACTCTTCACCCAAAAATGAATGATTAGGATAGCTGGCTTTTAGCGTCTCAATCGTGAGCTCTTCGCTAAAGCGATCAATACGGGTAACCAAACCATCAAGTCCTTTAGACTCAATATCTAACTCGATTTTGTGGCGGTTTTGATGCGCATATAAAATCTCTTTACCAACTTTTTCAGCAGTACGCGCTGCGATGACGACCATGGGTTCCATAAATAACCTATTTGCTTGATGAATGAATATAAAAAATAAGACTAACTTTGTGCCCACAACATGCCAAACAGCCGCCGCATCACACCACATCTATGCGATTAAAAACGTGTCTCTTATAAACGAAAACTTATAAAAGATACCCGCATTATACTAAAATTGTTCAATAAAAACGAAAAAACCGTCACGCTGACCAAGCCAGTACTTTGGCGATCATATAAACTGCGCAAGTTGTAAAAAAGTTAACACCTGCGGCTAGCAGGCGTTTGCTCTGTTTAAGGAGCTTATGTTAGTTTTAATTAACACATTTTTAGCGCATTAATTTTTTAAAATAATATTGTAACGCTTACGATAAGAGCATTTTAAGTTGCTTAATTACGCCCTCGACATCTAAACCACAGTCAGCCAATTGTTCTGCTTGGGAGCCATGTGCAATAAAGCGGTCAGGAATACCGATATTAGCAATAGCTGGACGACTTTGCTTAAAGGCTGCCGACTCATTGAGTAAATACTCATTCACTGCACTACCTGCGCCGCCCATAATCATGTGCTCTTCTAGGGTTGCTATATGAGTAACCCCTTGCGCTAATAACGTCTCAAGCATTGCTGTGTCTAGCGGTTTTACCCAGCGCATATTGACCACCTGTATCTGGCAATCTAACGCTGCATCATTATTTATTAAGCTTTCTGCGGCTTGCTGAGCAGTTGCGACCATCGTACCAAAGGCCAATAGTGCCAATTTGTAAGGCGCATCAGCTTTACCTAATACTGACTCGACCACCGCTTCACCAACTTTATAAGTTTGAGCTGGCTGCTTAATATCAGCACCTGTGCCTGTACCACGCGGATAACGTACCGCCGTGCAGCCTGGATACTCATAGCAAGTATTGAGCAAGTGGTAGCATTCGTTCTCATCTTTTGGCGCTGCAATCACCATATTAGGTACACAACGTAAAAATCCAAAATCAAACACGCCAGCATGCGTGGCACCGTCTTCACCGACTAAGCCCGCTCGATCAATGGCAAACATTACATCGAGATTCTGTAAGGCCACGTCATGAATCAGCTGATCATATCCACGCTGCAAGAACGTTGAATAAATCGCGACAATAGGTTTGACGCCTTGAGTTGCCATCCCAGCCGCTAGCGTGACAGCGTGTTGCTCAGCAATGGCCACATCAAAGAAACGCTCTGGAAAGTGACGAGCAAAGTCCGTCATCCCTGATCCTTCTTCCATGGCAGGGGTGACAGCTAGTAGCTTATCGTCTTCGGCCGCTTTATCACATAAGAATTGGCCAAACACTTGCGAATATTTTAACGCTGGCTTTGTACTTGGTTGTTTTTTTAGCTGCTCTATAGAGTCAGCTTTAGACGCTTCATGTTCTTTATGATTTTCTACTGGCAACTTACTGATTGCGTGATAGCCCACTGGGTCTAATTCTGCTGGCGCAAAGCCTTTACCCTTAGTGGTATAGATATGCACTAGTACTGGGCCTTTTACTTGCTTCGCCAGTGACAATACGCGCAGTAACTCAGGAATATTATGCCCATCAAACGGACCAAAATAGGTAAAACCAATGGCTTTGAATAAGTTATCTTCTAGCTGCGGAACATCGCGCATCTCTTTATGACGTTTGCGGCGATCGAACGCTTGCATATCAGGACGATGACAGAGTACTGGCTCACCTGACGCAGAGATATCAACTTGATAACCTGACTCCCAAAGCATGGCTAAATGTCGTGAAAATCCACCAATAGAGCAAGATATCGACATATCATTATCGTTTAGGATGACCAGCAAATCAGCATCTTGCTGTACTGCGTCATTCATGGCTTCAAATGCCATGCCGCCCGTCATTGCACCATCGCCGATGATGCAAGCAACCGTTTGCTCGCGGCCTCGATAACGCAGTGCGAGACTCATACCCAGACCAGCTGAGATAGAGGTCGATGAATGCCCAACGCCAAATGTATCGTAGACAGATTCTGCGCGCTCAGGAAATGCTGTCAGACCATCTTTAGACCTGATAGTACCTAGCTGCTCACGGCGACCTGTCAGTACTTTATGAGCATAGGCTTGATGACCTACATCCCAGACAATTTGGTCTTGCGGCGTCTCTAACAAATAGTGCAATACTATGGTCAGCTCAACCACGCCCAAATTGGCACCAAAATGCCCACCGCTTTGACCAGCTGAATACAATAGAAAAAGGCGCAATTCATCAGCCAGCGTAATAAGCTTGGCAGCCGAAAGCGTGCTGAGGTCAGTGGGTGTATCAATTGCATCAAGCAACGGCGTATGAGGACGCACACGTGGAATCACAGTATAGGTCTGCTGTAAGCTCGATAACTGAGCAGCAGAATCCAGCACTGATGTAGATAGGGACTGAGACTTTGGAGAATGAGGTGACTGCTGCATAAACCGTACGATACCTACCAATCTGCTGACAAGACGTGTCTTTAAAATATAGCGGTGACTATAATCAAAAGACGTCAATAATACCTACATCATTATTGATGTAATCGACCATATAATTATTCATGCAACTTTCGTATTTGTATAGCTGCGCTACTTACGACAGTAGACACGCTAGCACAATAGACCGCGCGTCAATACCAACGTTTTGATATCAAAATATTGATGCTTTCATACTATTGACAACTGAGGGGTGACATTATGCCCTATTATTTTGCATCAATAGCGGATGTTAGTGACGACATAGTAATGTAAGGGTAAAGACTTGTCACTGTATCCGTCAAAATAGTATGGCATAATAGCATTTTTTTTTAATTGTCGCTTTAATCATCGTGCGTCGTCTGTGAACTTTGTGTGTTTTTATAAAAAATACAATGAGCACGCTGTCTTTATGAACAGGTTATACTGGTATCATCTTAATTTTAGCAGTAAAGTTTAGGTGACATGCTCATCTCAACTAATAGTTATATCGAAAACAGTAGTTATCTCGAACAGTAACCGGCTCAAACAGCGCTCATCTAGAACAGCAATAACATACTTTTCACCGCCACGACTTTAGGCTTATGTAGGACAGCAATGTCATATCAATTTATCACTAGTGCCAAATTACCCACTCGTCACGGCGAGTTTGATATTCATATCTTTGAAAATAGCGAAGGTCAAGAGCATGTCATGCTGACCGTTGGTCTAGCTGTGGTCGATCAACAGAAAAATGTCATGGCTAGCCAATCCTCAAACGACACGATATTGAACCAAAAGAACGAATCGATAGCGAAGCAAGTACCGCTCATTCGCATTCATTCTGAATGTCTGACAGGCGATGCGTTTAGCTCATTGAAATGTGACTGTGGTCCACAGCTCAATACTGCCATGCAAGCCATCCAAGAGTCAGGTTGCGGTGCGATTTTGTATTTGCGTCAAGAAGGCCGCGGTATTGGTTTGACCAATAAGATTCGTGCGTACGCCCTCCAAGATCAAGGACATGATACGTTGGATGCAAACCTCATGTTAGGCTTACCGGCCGATGCACGTATCTATGATATGTGTGGTCCGATGCTTGCCCATATCGGTGTCGACGCTGTCAGGCTCATCACCAACAATCCAAACAAAGTCGCTTATCTGACTGAGCATGGTATTGATGTAGTCGAACGGGTTCCATTGTTGGTCGGTGTCAATGATATGAATGCGGAATATCTAGCAACCAAACGTGATCGCATGGGCCACTTGTTTGATAAAAATATCAATCTTGATATAGACGCTTCTCTCGATACAGACCTTAATACCGCCATACACCTGAATAAATAGATATCTTATGAGTATTACAAATACAAATAACGAAACAGACTTATCAACGGTAGCATCAGTGACGACGCCAACCAATAACGACATCATGCGAGTGCGTGAATTTTTGGTTGATTTACAGGCACGTATCTGTGAATCGCTAGAAGCACAAGAGCGTGACGGCAGCATTAATGACAATGAGTATGCGACCTTTGTACCTGATGACTGGGAACGTCCTGAAGGCGGCGGCGGTCGGTCATGCGTATTGGCAGATGGTGAAGTCATCGAAAAAGCGGGCGTCATGTTTAGCCATATTCATGTACATAACCTACCTGCCTCTGCGACTGCGCGTCACCCCAATATCGCTGGACGTAAAGCTCAAGCAATGGGCGTATCACTGGTTGTCCATCCCAGAAATCCAAACGTGCCTACGAGCCATGCCAATGTGCGTTTATTCGTAGCGGAAGCGGAAGGCGAAGCGCCTATTTGGTGGTTTGGCGGTGGTTTTGACTTAACGCCATTCTATCCAGTACTCGCTGATTGTGTACACTGGCATCAAGTTTGTCATGATCTATGTGCGCCTTTTGGAGACAATATTTACGCTGATTTTAAGCAGTGGTGTGACGAGTATTTCCATCTGCGCCATCGTGATGAGCAACGCGGTATTGGTGGTTTGTTTTATGATGACGTCAGTACTGAAAGTCGTGGCTGGGACTTCGAGACCTGCTTTAACTTTATGAAAGCCGTGGGCAACGGTTATCTTGACGGTATCATGCCGATTTTTGAACAACGTAAAAACACGCCTTATACTGAAGCGCAGCGCGAGTTTCAACTCTATCGCCGTGGCCGCTATGTCGAGTACAACCTAGTCTACGATCGTGGCACGCTATTTGGGCTACAGAGTAATGGACGTATCGAATCCATTCTAGTCAGTATGCCACCACTTGCCAGCTGGCATTATCGTTTTGAGCCTGCTGAAGGAACGCCTGAATTTGAGTTGACCGATTATTATCTAAAGCCACGTGATTGGTTAGCACTGTAGTTTCCGTAAATATCACGGCATTCATATTTTTTGAGAATACTAAGAAGGTCAGCCTCTATTCGCTGGCCTTTTTTATTGTCAGTACTATCCAAAAGAACTCTTCTCACATTCTTATCGTACAGAAATATGTTGTGTAGCTACTATACAATCACCGCAACTAACCTTAAGCACACACAACCAAGTTAAAGTATGCTTATTTAAAATATTACGAGGATATAACAACTATATAATTCCCAACGCGCAGATAACCGTTACAATAGAAGACGTTCTTTATTAGCAACTGTGCTCAGAAGAATTTTAGGCAGTATTTTGTATAACTATATTTTAAGTCAAAGCGAGCGTTTTTAATCGCGCTTACTATTAGCCAAGTTTAAAGGAGTAAGTCATATGGCACAGGTTCATACCAACAAATCTTTCAAATCTCTGTTTAGCGTTACTTTGATAGCGGCTGCACTGGGTCTAACGGCCTGTAGCACCTCAACAGGATCTAACCCTGACGTGCAAGCGCGTCAAGACGCCATGAAAAACTGGGGCGATGCAATGGGCGTTATGGGTGATATGGCAAAAGCACCTGACACATTTGATGCCGATGTATTTAAAGAGCAAGCGGCGTTCTTGGCGGAAGATGCCGCCAAGCCTTGGAGTCATTTTGAAGATCCAGAAGCGGTAGGCAATGCTACCGAAGCGGTTTGGTCTAATGCTGATGGATTCAGTGCTGAAGCGGAAAACTTTCAAAAAGTCACTGCTGAGCTAAACGCCGCCGCCCAAAACGCCACTAGCATGGACGATGTTAAGCCTGCGTTTGGACAAGTTGGTGCAAGCTGTAAATCATGCCATACCGACTTTAGAGCGAAAGACGAATAAAGCTTTGTATTTATAGCACGTAGACACGTATAAAAAAACCGCCATATCAATTGATGTGGCGGTTTTTTAGTTTTCTGAATAATGTGGAAATCAAAGTTTTAACACTAATTAAATATTTCACCGAGCGCCCTACTCTGCTACTGTTTTATTCACATCCACAACGTCTTGCTGCTCGTTCATTTTATTAACGATTGCACTCACTGAAGGATCACTCAAATCGATCGTACGTATTGGGAATGGAATATTTACGCCCGCTGCATCCAACGAGTTTTTGATACCTACAATTACTTGATGAATCGAGGCAACCTTATTGGCTTGCGTACCATCTTCGATAAACCAGCGTACCATTAGATCAATGGACGAACCACCAAAACCAGTAGCAATCACGCTTGGCGTTGCTTTCTTCGAGACGCTCTCTATCTTATCTAATGCTTTTATAATCTCAGCTTTGGCCGCTTCGATATCATCTTCATAACCGATACCAACTGCGACTTGCAGACGGCGCTGCTTATAAGCGGTATTGACGGTCAATGCTGAGGTATAGAGATCTGAATTTGGAATCACCACTTGACGGCCATCATAAGTCCTGATGGTGGTTGCGCGAATTTTGATATCTTCGACTGTTCCTTCATAGTCGCCTGAGACAATCTGATCACCGATACGAAACGGCTCTGAAATTAGCAGCAAGATACCAGAGAGTAAGTTTTGGAAGATATCCTTAAAAGCAAAACCGATAGCAACGGAACCAATACCGAGCGCGCCAATCAGCTTAGCAGGGGTGAATCCTGGCACTGCAATAACCATCGCTATCATAAAACCAATAAAGAAAATAAGCGCCCCACCTATCCGCTGAAACACCTTCACCAAATTTTGATGACGCACGCGCGCGCCTAAGGTTTTATGCACTACTTTTTTGAAAATAATCGACAATAGCCAAAAAATCCCCAACACAATGAGCGCCGCCACAAAATATGGAATGCGCTCAATAAAGCCACTTGCCAAGTCTTGCGTGGTATAGACCACTTGTTGATAGATGGTTACACCATCGGTTAGAGTATTCGATATGCGACTCACGTCGGGGGTGGGCATAAAGGGTTGCTCCTATTGCTGTCTTAGCGCGTGTTTAAGGGGATAAACAAATGAAAACCTCACTGCTTCTTTGCCAGTTATGACATCAAATCAGCTTGTACGATTTCGATCCAATAGCCATCAACGTCCTTGATAAAAGCAATATTTTTCATGCTGCCATCTTCTGGACGCTTTTTAAATTCGACGTCATTTTTATCAAACCAAGCAACTGCTTCTTCTAAATTCGGTACGCTAAAGCAAATATGACCAAAACCTTGTGGATCTTGATTGCCGTCATGATAGCTAAAGTCAGCTTTTGTCTCGGTACCGTAGTTGTGCGTCAACTCTAAAATACCACGTTGACGGAAAGCAAAAATTTCTAGATCATCGCCAGTTGGCAAGTTTTCGCGCTCGCTCTCAGTCAACTTAGCCAAGAAATATAAATCGAATCCCATGTCAGGGAACTTCTTAACAGCAAGCAAGGTCATGCCCAAGACACCAGTGTAAAACGCTAGTGATTTAACAGGATCTTTGACACGTAGCATGGTGTGGTTAAAAGTAAAACCGGTCGTCTGTGATGAAATTGGCTGAACACCATCCATATTAACGCTGCTAGCAGGCTGGTCTATTGCGTCGTTATTGTTGTTAGATGAAGTAGACATAATTATCCTAATATAATTCAAAAATAAATACATAAACACGCAAATCACGATTGTCGTAATTTGCGCCGTTCTCTTATCATAATAAAAAATGGCAAAATAACTGATAGGGTTTTGTAAGAATATGAACAAGGTATGTTCGTCTTTATGCCCTAACTAGCTAGTTATCTGAATCTACCTAAGACTGATTAGCTATCTAAAAAACGCACTTTTCCTGTCTCTAAGTCATACTCAGCGCCGACTACCAATAGCTGACCACTATTGGTTAAGTCCTCTAATGCACGTGAGCCATGCTTTAGCTGACTGACTGACATACGTACGTTCGCGCGGATAGAGCGATCGACCAGCTCGTCTGCATCGACGTCTTGACCATTAGCAGTTGCCAGTTCGTGCAAGTTATAAACGCTTGGGCGAATACGATCAACGATAGATTGCAAGTTAGGTGAATAGTTCTGCTCAGGGTTAATCAATGTCTCAACGCAAGCCGTGACAGCGCCACATTTTGAATGTCCAAGTACCACTACCAATTGCGTACCAAAGGCTTCAGCTGCAAACTCGATTGAACCAATCTGCGATGGTGCAACCACGTTACCCGCAACTCGTATAACAAACAAATCTCCCAAACCTTGATCAAAAACAATCTCAACGGGTACTCGCGCATCTGAGCAACCCAAAATAATAGCCAATGGATTTTGATCCTTGACCAACTCTGGACGGCGCTGCATATACTCATCGGTACTGGTGAGGCTATCAACGTAGCGTGCATTACCTGCTTTTAAAAGCTCAAGCGCTTCTTGACCTGTGGTTGGACGTGTATCGGTAGGCATGAGAGATCCTTTATCATCAATAATATTAGAGTTATAAGCTGTTTTGCATATATGTATTCAAGCACAGATTGGCTAATTATCGCCAAACTATCAGGCTAATCATGTTTGTCAGCCATAACGTGATTGTATAGCAATAAAAACCAAAAAATGGTAAAAAAATTTGTCTAAATATCGCTAGGTGAATGTAGTCACATCTAAAAAGACAGCTGTATATATCGCTGCTACGACAGTATGACTCGCGTAACTTATAACGAACTTGCACTGAATTCTATTAAGGGTTTGTTATAATACGCATCATTCAGGCAGCAATCAGGCAGCATTTAGACCGCGCTTACGCTCATGCCAATCCCTATAATGACAGCCAGCTGCATATAGCTATTGGACGCTCAGGAACAGATATTATGACCGACTTATCTCAAAATACGCATAACACCTCTGCGTCACCTCATGATGATCAGGTGCTGCTGCAACTGACTGGTCTAAAAAAAACCTATGATCAAACTGAAGTCCTAAAAGACATCAACCTTGATATCAAGCATGGTGAGTTTTTGACGTTACTTGGCCCATCAGGCTGTGGTAAGACGACATTACTACGCTTGATTGCAGGCTTTGAGCAGCCGAACGCTGGGGCGATATATTTGGATGGCGTACAGATGGCAGGCTTGTCCGCTGATAAACGTCCGGTCAATACCGTATTTCAGCAGTATGCGTTGTTTCCTCATATGAGCGTTGCCCAAAACGTGGCTTATGGCCTAAAGCTAAAAAAAGTGCCAAAAGCTGAGATTCAAAAACGCGTCAGTGAGATGCTAGCGATGGTACAGCTAGAGCATTTGGCCAACCGCAAGCCACAAGATCTATCTGGTGGTCAGCAGCAGCGAGTTGCGATTGCTCGTGCGGTGATTAACCGTCCTAAATTACTATTGCTTGATGAACCGTTATCCGCACTCGATCACAAACTACGCCTGCAAATGCAATCTGAGCTGAAGCGTCTACAACGTGAGCTGGGCATTACCTTCGTTTTCGTGACTCATGACCAAGAAGAAGCGCTGTCAATGTCAGACCGTATTGCCGTGATGAAAGACGGTACGTTCCAGCAAATCGGTACGCCTATCGAGATCTATGAAACCCCTGCCAATCTGTTTACTGCCAAATTTATCGGCGAGACCAATTTATTTAGAGCTGAGGTTAAAGGTGTCCATCCAGACCAGCCAGATCGCGATGGTAAAATGACCAACGGACGTATAGAGGTCGAAGTCTGTGAAGCGCAGGCGCAAGCAGGGCCAACCACCTTACGCAACTTACGTCGTCCCAATTTTGCCAATGATGTACAAGTGGGCGATATCGTCAATTTACTACTGCGCCCCGAAGACTTACGAATATATGATCCAAAAGATAACGAGCATAGTGGACTGTTAGGCCGTGTCATCGAGAGTAACTATAAAGGCAGCACCTTAGACTCGATTATCGAACTGGCAAATGGTCATATCATTAAAGCCTCTGAGTTTTTTGATGAAGACGACCCGAGCTTTGATTACAAACTAAATGAAGGCGTTAAAGTCTCATGGGTAGATGGCTGGGAATGGGTATTGCCAGAAGACTCTGAAACTATGCCAGACACAACTGCACAAAAGGATGGTAGCTGATGGTCCGCAACCACTTAGGCAGTAAAAGTCCATTTCGTACCGCCACGCTTTGGCTAATCTGGGGTTGGCTGCTGATATTTGCACTATTACCAAATATCCTAGTCATCGCTGTCAGTTTTTTGACCCGTGATAGTAGTGCCTTTATCAGCTTGCCAGTCAGTATCGACAGCTATGTGCGGATGATTGACCCATTGTATTTTGAAGTATTTGTCCACTCATTATGGATGGCAGGTATCACAACGGTTATCTGCCTATTGCTTGGCTACCCTTTTGCATGGCTAATATCTAAAGCAAAAGTACGTTGGCAGCCGTTGCTGATGCTACTACTGATACTGCCTTTTTGGACCAACTCTTTAGTGCGGACTTATGCGCTCAAATTACTATTTGCTAACAATGGCTTGATTAATAAATTGCTATTGGCAATCGGCGTAATCGATACCCCTATCGATATTTTATATACCCAAGGCGCGGTGATCGCAGGACTAACTTACTTGTTATTTCCGTTTATGGTGCTACCGCTATATGCCGTATTTACTGACTTACGCAATGACATGCTATTGGCTTCGCAGGATTTGGGCGCAACTAAAACACAGACCTTTTGGCATGTGGTATTGCCACTAACGACCCCTGGGATTATCTCTGGTGTACTGCTCGTGCTGTTGCCTGCAATGGGCATGTTTTATGTGGCGGATATCTTGGGTGGCTCTCGCAATTTACTGGTCGGTAATATTATTAAAAACCAATTTTTGGATGCGCGTGATTGGCCCTTTGGTGCTGCGGCCAGCGTCTTATTGACATTAGCGATGGCGGTATTATTACTGGCCTACCGTGCCAGTAGCCGCCGCATTGGCAAAACTGACTTTAATGAGGTGGCCTAATGTCTTATAGCTCACCGAATAAAAAAACTCGTACGCTCAAGATTGGTAGTATCGCTGCCAAAGGCTATCTCGGACTTATTTATACCCTGTTGTATCTGCCCATCATTGTTTTGGTGGTGCTGTCATTTAACAAGTCGAAAATTGGCTACAACTGGGGCGGCTTTAGCTTAAAGTGGTACGAATCACTATTCAATAACCAAGCGATGCTAGATGCATTTTGGCACTCGATTGTCTTAGGATTGGTGGCAGCCACCGTCTCAACTTTGATAGGCACGCTTACAGCGCTGGCGTTACATCGTTACAACTTTCGCGGTAAAGGCTTACTAAATGGGCTACTGTTTGTCCTGATGATGTCGCCTGAGATTGTATTAGCCATTTCATTATTAGCACTGTTTTTGTTAATCGGTCTACAGTTAGGTTTTGTGTCACTATTATTGGCACACATTACCTTTTGCTTACCCTTCGTCGTTATTACCGTCTTTGCACGATTAAGTAGTTTAGATGAGCGTCTAATGGAAGCGGCACGTGACTTGGGGGCTAACGAATCAACCATGGTGCGCACCGTATTGATTCCAGTTATCTTGCCTGCGGTTATGGCAGGTTGGTTGCTGGCTTTTACCTTATCGCTAGATGATGTAGTGGTGTCGACCTTTGTCACAGGGCCTAGCTATGAGATTTTACCGCTGCGCATTTATTCTATGGTGCGCGTAGGACTCAAGCCAGAAGTCAACGCCATTGGTACGTTATTGCTGGTTGCTTCACTAGTATTGGTGTTTATCTCACAGTTATTATTACGCAAGCGCTAGATGTTGATTGCTGACTAATTGCCTATTAACTACTCATTAATAATGGACTATGAGTGAAAGTCAGCGCTATATTGACTATAATGAATTTTTCTCACCTTAGCGGTTAGGTTATATTATGCTTGAGCTACGTCATCTTAATACGTTAACCGCGCTACGAGCGCATGGTTCACTTGCAGCAGCGGCGGATGAGCTACACGTTACTGCCTCGGCCGTTTCACATCAATTAAAAGAGCTTGAGAACTACTACGACATCAGCTTAGTCAATCGCCGAACTCGCCCGCTTAGCTTTACGCCAGCAGGTAAAGCGGTACTGGCGTTAGCAGACAACATCCTACCGCAAGTAACTCGTACCAAATCTAACCTTAAACGCTTGGCTCACGGCCAAGCAGGCAGATTACGCCTAGCATCAGAGTGCCATAGCTGCTTTGATTGGCTCATGCCGATACTTAACCACTATCGCCGTGAGTGGTCAGATGTCGAGCTAGACTTTGCCACCGGGTTTGAGCCTGAGCCGCATCATCTACTCATGGAAGGTGATATTGATCTGCTTATTACTACCAGTGATTTACCGCTCGACGGTATCAGCTATCAGCCATTGTTTGAATATGAGAGTCGTTTGGTACTCTCACCAACGCATGATTTAGCTGCTCAGAAATTTATTGAACCTGATGATTTGGTTAATGAGACATTAATTGCCTATCCCGTAGAGGCCAAACGTCTCGACATCATTGCTAATTTTATGACGCCAGCACAGGTAAGCTTTGAGAGTGTTCGTACGACAGAGCTGACCGCGATGCTGATTCAGTTGGTTGCCAGTGAACGCGGCGTAGCAGCATTGCCTGATTGGGTAGTTGCTGAATACGAGAAAAAAGGTTGGGTCGTCTCGCGGCCACTAGGAGAAGGGGTTCATTGTCAGCTATACGCCGCGACGCGTACCTCAAGTAAAGATACGGCGTATATGCAGGGATTTGCCAGTTTATTGGAAAGGATTGTAAAGCCAGTTTAATATTCCACTGTTTATTATATTTTTTGGTTATAAAATATCGTTCGCTTTCTTACGTTATGGTAGGCGTTAGTAAAACTGATGGTTCCCTAGTGAGGACTTGAATGTTTGACTGTAGCTAAGTGATTTCACTGTATATGAGATTTTAGGTTGAATCAATGTACATCTGAGTGTACTTAATGATCGAAACAATTAATTAGAATATTTTTTAGTGCTGGCAACCCAATGAAGACTTACATCTTCTTCTTTCAAAGGTACAGTTTCAATTGTACGACCCTAATCATCAGAAGGTTCAATTTCATATACGGGAGGAGTCACATCAAAGATATGTGGGAGTTTCCTAAAAACTGTGTAACTGCTTATAATCCATTAACAGGAGAATAAGCAATGACTAACCAAAACGACATTAAAAAACTGGCCCAGCAGATGGCTGGTAGCATGAAAAGCTTCGATGACAT
>NZ_CAJHBO010000011.1 GCF_904846645.1 Psychrobacter sp. Pi2-1 | reverse complement strand
TGACTAAGCTGATGGCTTCAAGTTTGAATTCTCGGGTATATTGGTTGCGTTTGTTGGTCATACTAGTTTCCTTTTTTAGGGTAGTATAAACCTCTTATGCACTGTCCAAGTTTATTATGCCACTACAACCAGAGGGCACACGGCAATATACTGAGTCGTGGAAAACAGGTTTTTATTATTTAGCGGTGGGTGCTGGTGTACCGATTTTGCCAGTAGCGATGGACTACAATACTAAAGAAATACGGTTTATGTCGCTGGTTTATCCTACAGGTGATATCGAAGCAGATTTACCAAAAATATATTCTCAGTATAAAGGGGTGCTACCAAGACACCTTGAGCGTTTGTCACAGCCACTACAAGATATCAATAATGCAGCTGAATAAGTTAAATGATATAAATATTGGTTTAATTAATTAAGTTATAGGTACTAGCTGTATTACAGATATGAAGACTAAAAGCTACCTACAATTAAGTTCTAATAATTGATGTTGAAAGAGCCCCTGATATGATGATATCAGGGGCTTTTTTTAAGTAATCTTTGAATGTTTATCAGTGCAAAAGTCTAAAACTGTGGTTGGCCGTTAGAAGCGCTAACACCACCATCGACAGGTAGGTTGACACCAGTAATCATAGAGGCATCATCACTTGCTAAGAAAGTAATGGCAGCGGCGATATCCTCTGGGGTTGCCAAGCGTCCAAGCGGACAGCGAGCTAAAAACTTATCCGTCTTAGATTCATTATCTTGAATAGCCGTAGTCATATCAGTTTTGGTGACGCTTGGATTAACCGCATTAACACGAACGCCATCTGAACCATGATCTAATGCCAATGTACGGGTTAAATTGGTCACACCCGCTTTAGCAGCATTGTAAGCAGCCATATTCCAGTCTCCACCCACACCTGAGAGTGATGAAATATTGACGATGTTGCCCTTTGATGCAATTAAGTGAGGCATAGCCGCTTGAGAGACGTAAAAAGTCCCGTTTAGATTCACATCGATAGCAGAGCGCCAATCATCAGCAGATAATTCTGTGATTTTGCCTTGGGTTGCTTTGCCAGCATTGTTGACCAAGATATCAATTTTGCCGAATTTGTCGATAGCGCGCTCAACCATCTCTTGTACTTGGCTTTGGACACTGATATCGCACGTAATAATGAGATAATTATCGGTGTGAATCCAAGTACGATCTTGTGGCAACTCTTTGGCAGTTTCTTCTAGTGTTGCTGCCGTACGTCCTACTAGAACCACGCTAGCGCCTTCCTCGGCAAAGCGAATGGCAGTTGCACGGCCAATACCAGAACCTGCACCCGTTACAACGACGGTCTTTTCTTTAAAACGCTTCATAATGTTTAATCCTTATTATTATATAATAGTCATTTAAAACTCGATGATTAAAATTTCAATGACTACGGTTTCGATAAATACAACTAAGTACAGTTTGTCATCCATAAACTTGCACGCAAGCAATACTGCTTTGATATCATCATAACAAGTGAACGCTTTGAAAGCGACTGTCTCTGATAGTGCTTATGTAGCATAATTTTGCATCATTCAGATATTTGTAATACGCGATAATCATGTTGTTATTATTACGAGCTGGCATGTGCGATATTCACCATACGATAATAGAAGGTTGGAACTTGTGTCCCATTCGATTACTACCATGCCCGACTGGGGCTATCTGACGACCGAGCTAGTCAGTTATTTACAAGCAGATGCTATGGCAGTGACTTTAGCAGGCATGCATACGATTGAGCATGAATACAATGCTCAGTATATCGCTCGTCACTATCAGTATCAGTTACCACTTGGCAAGCTACAGCTGTTGGAGCTGACACTGTATCTACCCTATGATACAGAATCAGCCGACATTGAGGCTGTACGCATGACTGCGGTAAAGTCAGCACTTACGTGGTACAAGTCATTATCATCTCAAAATGAAGACAATGCTTCAATTGGTTATGAAGCCATGATTTTTGACATTCAGCTTGTCGGAGGAAGTAGCAGTCTTAATCAAGGTGATAACGATGACAGTGCAAACCATTCAAATAGTGCTCTACAGCGACTTAAACACAATTTTGGGGTTCGTTACTTTTTAGAAGACTTAGTTGTCGACATGAGCGAAAGCATGCAGCAGCTGCAAGTCTTTAGTTGGGACGACTGGTACTCGATAGCAGCAGCGGTACGAACCCCATGTGAGTTATGGCGTTTCTTAGCTTATCATTTAGAACAGCTGCAGCAGTCGGCCGTAAACCATATCCCAAGTTTTGAATCGGAAGACGCTTTGGTTGAGCGTTTCTTACAAAGTCCAGACCTGTTTGCTCCTGCCATTGTAGTCGATAATGCGCTCATCAAAAATGAAGTACAAGATGAACCTAACTCAGCACTGGTCGCCATTACGCTTGCATACAAGAACCAAAGTTCAACTTCTCAAATGTACCATCAGCATATGATACAAGCAGCCACTATATGGTCTCAGCTAAGTATGCAGATGATAGATACGTATGGTAAAAATCACGTAACTAGCAGTGACGAACAGACAGAAACACCGCTCGCTCACTGGCAACAACAACTGCTAGATGAGTCTTTGTTTTCACGTCACGAGCTTATTCGTACGCTATATAGACACCCTAAACAAAGCGCAGCGCTGCAAAAAGATGGCTATGTGGTACACCAACATTCTTATGAGAGTTTGGGACGACATTATGTACTGGTGTTTTATGGTCAAGAGCCAAAAGGGCCTAATAGCAAAGCCACTGTCCAACCAAAGCTAGCAAAGATCGCACAGGACGTTGCCACACGTTTGCCAATTATTGAGCTACATCATGTAGTCGTGCTTGGTATCGATTTTATCACTGAAAATAATGAGAATTTTTTCGATATTGACTTGTGGATTCAGCCAGTTGATGCGATGACTCAAAGGGAGCGCCAACTTACTAAGCAAATGCAGAAACTAAAACAACAAGAGATGAATAAGCAAAATACACCACCTGCTAGTAGCGTGGAAGATAGTAAACCTGCGAAGGCGCAAAAAGAAAAATTACCTCAAGTACAGATGAGCTTGACGATTCCAGCGCGCAAAGATAAGCAGTAGATAGACGTAGTTAGCTTTCTACCCGTTTATTAATAAGAAGAACCACAGATTTATTAATATATTTACTGACATAAAAAAAGACAGCCTAGGCTGTCTTTTTCGTATCTAAACTAAACAATCAAAAATACTTATTTATTGAGGTCGTCATTGAGACCGCTACCAGGAAGTACGTCATCACTGTTGTAGATGTCATTAGTATCAACACGTGGTGTATCAACTACATCGGTACGTAAATCAGTGGTAGGTGTGCTAGCAGCAGATGGCGTGTTTTCACGAACTGAATCAGCAACTTTTTCTTGAGTTGATGAACTTGGCTGTAGCGCAGATTTTGCTTTCGCTTCAGTACGTTCATGATCCATCTTATCCTGCATTTTACGTAAGAAGCGAGCTGCAGCTTCTTGACCACCAAGACCAAATGATAGAGCAAAGGCAACGGCTACCGCGCCTAGTGTTAGACCAAATGCTAGGTTAACGATTGAATCGGCAATACCCATCGCTTTTAGACCCATTGCTAATACTAGGCCCATAATCAATACACGTACGATGTTTGCTAGGAATTGTGAACCTTGCTCAGAACGTTCAACCACACCTGCAATGATATTGGCAAGCCAGAATCCGATGAATAGGATAATTGCGCCTAGGATGATGTTTGCACCGAATGCGATAAACATCGTAATAATAGCTGAGATAGGCTCGAAACCTAACAAGTCAGCAGCTGCAATAGCGGCAAATAGCATAGCGAAGAAGATAATCGCATAACCAACTAGGTCAGAGATTTTCTTATCGCCCATGGTTTCTTGTAGACCAACTTTCGCAGGTAATTGATTGATTTGAGTGTTCTCAATCAGACCTTTGATGATGTTGGCAACCATACGTACAACATAGTAAGTTACTACTAGGATAGCGACTGCCATAAAGATGTTTGGCAAGGCTTCCATGATTTTGTTAAGCATATTGGTCGCAGGGCGAGCAATTACTTCGATTTTTAGTGCATTTAGAGCAGCGATAATGGTTGGAATAATAACCACAAGAAATGCTAATGAACCTGCAATGTTAGGTAAGCTGTTTTGCTCACTTAAACCTGCTTTTGACGCCAATTCTTGTACATTAAAAGTAGAAACAAGATTGGTGACGATGCCGCGTACGACTTTGGCAATGATATAACCAACGACGAAGACCACACCAGCAATCAAGATATTAGGGATGAAGCTAAAGATTTTGTCGACCATGTTAGTTAATGGAGCGAACAAGCCATCAAGCTCTAATTGACCAAGTACCATGGTCAACACAACCAATAAGATGAACCAGTAAACCATATCAGCAATCGTGCTGCTCATTGGTTTTACACCAGCTTGTGCACTTAAACGCTCATCCATAGAGGTTTTTGCGAGTGCTGCATTGATCGCTGTGCGTGCAACAGTAGCTACAACCCAACCAATCACACCAAGTGCGATAGCGCCGATAAGATTAGGGATAAATGCCAATACTTGATTAACCATATTTGCGAATGGTGCTGAGATAGAGTTTAAGTTTAGTTGGCTAAGTGCGCCTGAGATAGCAATGATGAAAATAAACCAGAAAACAATTTTGGAGATGATACCTTCAAGGTCGTAGGTCTTACCAGTTGAAGAGTTCATACGCTGATTGAGATTAACTTTAGAGAGTACGCCGCGTACCAGTGCTGCGATACCAAGGGCTACTAGCCAACCAATAACGAATATCAAAATAGCACCAATGATGGAACCGATAGGTCCACCGAGATAGCCGTTAAAAGATGTGTACATTGGGTTCATCTTATCCTCCTTGAAGCATCTTATATAACTCGCCAAAAACAATGTTCATACAGCGATTAATGAGCAAGACATACAGATGGTTGTCATAAATAGTATTTTTAGAATCAGTTATATAGAGATATTATCGTTTTTGAGAATAAATTATTATCAGCAGTATCTCTTATTTATATTACAGTGACTTCGCTATCGATATCTGCTTATTTTTGATAAAAATTAACGCTCGGTTACTTATCTCCTTAACTAATTCAGCTTAGCTGATGTATTGATGGATTTAAAGACAGAAAGCTTTACCTGTTACTATATTTGTGTGATAACTTGTTATTATGATAGAAGATATTAACATAGACTATACATTGACCCGATAATTTCGTGCAAAGCGTGGTTCCCAAAACTAAGATTTGTTATTATAGAGGAATGTGACATCTCGCCACTATTCTTACAATTAGAGAGTACTTTATGAAAAAAATCACTACTTTAGGCGTTAGTGCACTTGCTAGCGCTATGTTGTTAGTAACAGGCTGTAGCACCAACAATGGCAATCAAGAAACAGCCGCTCAAAGCGTTTCCATTACTGAACAAAGCTCAGCTAGTGAAAAAGTAGGTTATAGCTTAGGCTTCATGATGGCAGAAGGCAATAAAGACGCTGTCAAAGATCTAGACCTAAATACTTTTGAAAAAGGCTTCCGTGATGGCTACGAAGGCAATGAATCAGCATTGACCCAAGAGCAAATGCAACAAGTATTGATGGACTATCAAAAAGAGCAAGAAGAGCAATTCGTTAAAGACATGGAAACCAAAGCGACAGAAAATAAAGCCGCTGGTACTGCATTCTTAGCAGAAAACGCTAAAAAAGAAGGCGTGAAGCAAACAGAGTCTGGTTTACAGTATAAAGTTATCAAAGCAGGTACTGGTAAATCACCAAAAGCAACTGACGTGGTTGAAGTAAATTACGAAGGTAAATTGCTTGATGGTACGGTATTTGACAGCTCTTATGAGCGCGGTGAGCCAATCGAGTTCCCATTAAACCAAGTAATCGCTGGCTGGACTGAAGGTCTACAGTTGATGAAAGAAGGCGGAAAATACGAGTTCTATATCCCATCAGATATCGCTTATGGCGAAGCGGGTAACGCTGGTATTGAGCCTAACAGTACACTTATCTTTACTGTTGAGCTATTAAAAGTAAAATAAGTATCTAAAGCAAATATTGTTTAGGTACTTAACTTAAAAAAAAGCCTTCATAATTATATGAAGGCTTTTTTTGATTAAATATTCTATATCAGACTGATATCGATCTTATAAAGCCCATATCAAGTTGGCGATAAATTATAGATTCTTTTGAAAGACTTTAGAGTTGCGGCCATTATGGTATTTTTCTAAACGTGCTTCAGGTAAAGCGCTGGCTTCAACTTCAGCGAAGCCTTGCTCGACGAACCAGTGTGCGGTACGAGTGGTCAAAACAAACAGCTTGTACAAACCATGACTGCGTGCTTGCTGTTCTAGAAACGCTAGTAAATCTGCACCGCGGCTACCACTACGGTACTCAGGGCGCACGGCAACACAGGCAACTTCTGCTGACTCTGAGTCTAGTGTATGCAATGCTGCACAGCCCAAAATCATACCATCGCGCTCAATCACACTATAATTATCAATCTCTTGCTCCAAGCGCTCGCGTGAACGACTGACCAAGATGCCTTGCTCTTCTAGAGGTGACAGCAGCTCAATAAGACCAACTACGTCATCGATATTGGCACGGCGAATTTCTTCATAAGGGTCATGACTAATCAGCGTACCAGAACCATCACGTGTGAATAGCTCTTCTAGTAATGCGCCGTTTTTGGCATACGAGATAATATGCGTGCGATGGACGCCTTGACGACAGGCCAAGCTTGCACAATTCAAGAAATAATTGATTTCACAATTTAGATCACGGTCTCGTAAGAAGCGATCAACTTCATTTGGAATCATTTCACGTAATAAACGATCGTCGTCGTTGATACCCGCTTCTTCACCTAAGAAGATAAGCTTGTCAGCGCCAAGTGCTACGGCAGCGCTTAGGGCAACATCTTCGGCCAGTAAGTTAAATACTTCGCCAGTCGCAGAGTAGCCCATCGAGCCTAGTACAACGATATGGTCATGAAGTAGGTTGTTTTTGATGGCTTCCACATCGATAGAACGCACTTCACCCGTCATTTGGTAATCAATACCTTCACGGATACCATATGGGCGAGCTGTCACGAAATTACCCGATATCGCATCGATACGTGAACCATACATCGGAGAGTTGGCCAGCCCCATTGATAGCTGAGCTTCAATCTGTAAACGAATAGCACCAACGGCTTGTAAGATAGATGGCATCGCTGCACGTGGCGTAATACGGATGTCTTGATGTAGCGGCGATTCAATGTTAGCGTCTTTTAAGTTCTTTTCAATTTGCGGTCGTGCCCCGTGTACCAGTACTAGCTTGATACCCAAGCTATGCAACAAGGCAAAATCATGAATAAGTGTGCTGAAATTCGCATGATTGACCGCTTCACCACCAAACATGATCACGAAAGTTTTGCCGCGATGGGTATTAATGTAGGGTGCAGAGTTACGGAACCAATGGACGTATTCAGGGTTAATCTGGGGCATGGAGCTAGTAGTCATAATGGGAGCAGTAGTCGTTAGAATAAGAAAAGGGGCGCAGCAAAAAAATGCCTAACGCTAAAGATTTACCATAGCAAAAAACGCGGTTATGAGCTATCTTTTATTTCAGCTGTATTCAAGCATTCTTATTGCCAATCGCTGATATACACAACCTCAACACTGGGTTAATGTACGTACAAATGCTTTTTGTTATGCTAAGCGCTATTGCTTTACAGATGCTGAGCGAAGATAATCAGATTAGATAAGTGAGTTCGTGTGTTTCATAGATTGCATGAACTATTTTACAGCAATATCTTATATACATCGCAATGCGTTTTATCTGTTGAACAAATTATAAAAATAACTTAAGTTGCACCATCTGTGTTTTACCGATATATCAACCAGGGATAATGAAAATCATGAAAAAAAGTAACCAGTTTGCTAGCCCGTTCAGTGCTTGGAGCGGCCACCGCTTATTTCACGTTGTTGCCGGTACGCTTATCGGTGCGATGGTAGTCACACAAGCCTCAGCAATGCTGCCAACACCAGAGCAAGCGGTTGATAGCTCGATGGCTATTCAGACAAATGCTAACAAGAGCAGCAACTCAAGTGCTCAGGCCGTTAACAGCAGAATCACAGCGTCATTGGTCAGTGTTGATGCCAATGGTCAAGAAGTGCTTGTCCCTGTAGATACCAAGACTCGTTTGCAGTCAGGTAATGTATTGGAGTATCAAGGGTACTTTACCAATACCAATGCAGATCGCGTCCGTAAAATGACCGTTACGATGAGTATCCCAGAACAGGTAGAACTATTAAAAACGGTTGCTCCTGAATTTCCGTACGGCAGTGTAGATGGCAATAATTTTGCTCGTATGCCACTACGTACCAAAGTTGATAATCAGCTACAAGACGTCGCGCTTAAATATTATAAAGCGGTACGTTGGGACTTAGAAGGTGTAGGCCTAAATGATACCGTCGCTGTAAAATATCGCGCGCGCGTTAAATAGTCCTGAATTTTTGGATTAGAATTTAGCTAGCATTGATGTAGTTAGCACTGAAAACTATCCATTTAGTACTGAAAGCCATCAATAAAAAAGCACCGCAGTTTATAGCTGCGGTGCTTTTTTATGGTGTATCAGGCCGTTTGGTATTTTTGCTGATAAGTAAGTAAAAGTGCTCAATTACAGCGTGGCATATTTGCTACTAGATTTCTCTTGGATAAGTTGTTTAATAGCATTGATTTGCGGCGTTGTAGCTTGAGCGCCTGCTTGTATCAGACTGCGTCGCTGCTTCGTATCTATCGAACTGTTACGTCCGACATTGGGAGTAATAACAATATCCGCTCGATCCCGCTCACTGTGAATTGATGCGGAGCGCTTAGCAGTCAGGTTGGTAGCTAGAATATTGGTTTCTAGAAAACTCCAAAAATCACTCAATGAGTTCATAGTCGGTATTTGATTGCTCGTATTATCACTGCCTTGAGCTCCCGTTACATCTACAGCAATGACAATATCAGCACCTAAGTCATAGGCGCTATCTACTGGTACTAAACTGACCACACCACCATCGATATATTTTTTACCGACCTTTTCAGGAATGCGCGGGGCAATAAAAATATTGGGTACGCTACAGGACGCTTGTACGGCAAGCCCTGCATCGCCAGTGGTAAAGACTGTTTTGTTTAGCGTGTGTTTCTCTGCTGCGATTGCCGCAAAAGCAATGGGAAAGTCTTCTATGGTTCGCGCATTCACTTTGCTATTAATAAAGTTTTTTAACTTAATACCTTCGATAAAACCTTGATTGGACAAGGTAAAGTCTGTGAGCTGGCTATCTGTAGTGGTCAGTGCCAATTGCTCAAGCTGTGCAGGCGTGTAACCACTGGCGTATAAGCTGCCGATCAAGCTACCCACACTCGTACCGACTACCAATGTTGGTTTGATACCGTTTTCCTCTAGCGCCTTAATGACGCCCACATGGGCAAACCCTTTTGCACCGCCACCACCCAATACCAGTGCGACAGTAGGGGCTTTAATAACAGGCTCTGGCGTTGCAGGAATAGTCGATGGCAAGGTGCTACAGGCGCTAATATACAAACCGAGAATGGGTATTAAGCTCAACCTCAGTAATTTTAGATTATGGCGAATCAGATTGTGACGAAACTGACAAGGCAAAATAGAAACAAGCATAGAAAAACACCTTACGAAATTGCCAGAATTCAAAAAATCAGACATCAGTTATTGATATGATGAGAAGAAGCGGTTTATCTATAGTAGATGGACTGTATAGATGCTATTTTACTAAATAGCCTAGCATAAGCAATTGTATTGTCAGCTATAATGAAATGAGTCGACTTTTTATACGTACTATCGTTATAGCTATTCTATGCTACAAGTCATCATGTACAGCCAATTAAAAATGCTCGATTTAGCATACAAAAATTAAAAATAATATTGTTAGGATCTTTAATGCCAATATCGGAGAGTCATGCCTCAGCCAACTCATTAGATCACTTTAGATCTGACATGCCGCTGTCAGCACTAGATATGCCAGTGTCTGCGCTAGCAGGTGTGGGGGTAAAAGTGGCAGAGCAGTTGGCGCAATTGAATATCAAGCGGATATTCGATTTGCTGTTACATTTGCCCCGTGATTATGAGGATCGTAGTCGACTGGTATCAATCGCCGATGTAGAGCATGGACAATCAGCGCTAATTACTGGTCACATCGTCCATGTCGATACCAAGCGCAGTGGGATGACTGTGACGGTGGATGATGATACGGGTACGATATCGTTGCGGTTTTTTAAGGTCTATCGTGGTCTGGTACAGACTATGAATTTAGGAACACGTTTACAGCTATTTGGTGAGGTCAAAGTCAGCCGCTACGGTAAGCAGATACATCATCCTGAATATCAGATTATCACTGATAACACAGTCATGACCGATACGGGATTGCAGCCTATTTACCCTACAGTTAAAAGCTTACATCAAAACAAGCTGCGCACTTTAATTAAGCTAGCATTGCAAACGGTTCGGAGCCAAGGTCTGCCGATGACATTGTTTACGGCTGAAGATTTTGCAGTTGTATCCGATTTGCCATTAGTGCCTTTTGAGCCATCTAAATCAACAGTATCAGAGGCCGAATATACCGAAGATATTTTTTCGACGTTAGCACGCAGCGTACCTGATAATGCGATTGGCAATAGCGTATACAAACCCAGTCCTTCTAACTATCAGGCAGATAATGACATACATAGCGTCGCGGCCAGTATTGCTCAGCACAATGTCTATAATTTAACGATATTTGAAGCATTGGTACTGCTGCATACGCCGCCTACTTATACCAGTGCGTCTCAGCAATACAAACTATTCACTCAACTCAGTGCTCGTACGCATGCTGCTTGCCAGCGCTTGATTATTGAAGAATTGACTGCGCATCAGCTCAGTTTGCTATATCGTCGCCAACAGTTACATCAGCATAAAGCGCCCAAATGCACTATCAACAGTACTCTTGCTGACAAGCTATTTTCTGCATTGCCTTTTGATTTAACGGGTGCGCAAAAAAGAGTGATGAAAGACATCACTGCCGATATGGCGACCTCAATTCCGATGCTACGACTGGTACAGGGAGATGTGGGTGCTGGCAAGACATTGGTTGCAGCAGGAGCAGCGGGTTATGCGCTCGATAGTGGCTGGCAGGTCGCGGTCATGGCACCGACTGAGATTTTGGCAGAGCAGCATCTACTGAATTTTAAGCAATGGTTTGAGCCATTAGGTATTGGTGTCGGTTGGCTTGCAGGTAAGCAAACGGCCAAACAGCGCCGCGAAGCATTGGAAGCAGTCGCGGAAAATACCGTGCAAGTGGTGGTCGGTACTCATGCACTGTTTCAGGAGCAAGTTCAGTTCGCTAAGTTAGGTTTGGTTATCATTGATGAGCAACATCGTTTTGGTGTTGAGCAGCGTATGGCATTGACCAATAAAGGTGTTGCTAATAGTACACCACACCAGCTAATCATGACCGCGACACCGATTCCAAGAACCTTAGCGATGAGCGTCTATGGCGATATGGATACCTCAATCATCGATGAATTGCCACCGGGGCGTACCCCAATTACGACAGTAACCATCGATCGCAATCGACGCGATGAAGTCATAGAACGTATTGCGATTAATTGCGAAGCGGGCAGGCAAGCATATTGGGTATGCTCATTGGTAGAGGCGTCTAGTGTCTTGGATGCGCAGGCAGCCGAAGCCACTTATGAGGATTTAAATGAACGTCTAGATATTCGTATTGGACTGGTGCATGGCAAGATGAAGTCTGCCGATAAGCAAGCCATCATGCAAGAGTTCAAAGCAGGTAATTTGGACTTGCTGATTGCGACGACCGTCATCGAGGTAGGGGTCGATGTACCCAATGCATCATTGATGGTTATCGAAAATGCGGAGCGTTTGGGATTATCCCAATTGCATCAGCTACGCGGGCGAGTCGGACGTGGCTCGACCAAAAGCTTCTGTGTACTGTTATATCAAAAGCCGCTATCGGAGACAGGTACTGAGCGACTAAACGTCCTACGCGATAGTACTGATGGTTTTGTCATTGCTCAAAAAGACTTAGAGCTACGTGGGCCAGGAGAGCTGCTAGGCAAACGTCAAACGGGTAACGTTGGCTACTATCTGGCTGATCTGATCCGTGATGAGCAATTATTTGCCATTGCTCAGCGGTTAGCGAAGCATTTAATAGCAGACCCTGCGCGAAAAACAGATGTCAGTCAATTGATTCATCGTTGGATGCCTGAGGCAAGTCGCTATACCAATGCCTAGTGTCTGGTAATCAGCGCTTAGTACTCAGTATCTAGTAATAAGTGCTTAGTGCTTAGTATCGGTATCGGCAAGTAGGTTCAGTATGTCATTGAACCTAGCTCTGGATATAATCAAACAGCATGGCCACAAGGTTAAAGTTATTTATAGACAATCCTCAATCCATAGTCAGTCGTTGAATACATCAGATATTCAGCGATTGACTACACGCGCTCTTATTTCTTTAAATTGGTCGATATGCCTTGAACATTGCACATGTATTCGGTCTAAGTTTCAATTAAATTTATGAACGCTAGACCCTATATATAAAAATAAGATGATGACTAAATATATGCTATTCTCGATAATTTGATGGACTATTATAATAATAAACAGTGCTTTAGAGAACATCGTAATACTCTCTGTAAGTAACGCTCATAGCCCTATATCAGGCTATCCAAACATTGCTTCGATTGCGTGCCACTTTTTATTATTGCTGTGAATGATTGATATTTTTAGTCATTCTATATCGAGTATTTCAATATTGACTGTACCTACAGAGAGTTATCATGAGCGATTTTGAAGAAACCCATTCTAAGCCGTCAGCTGAATCTGAGTTGCCGCCGTATCGTCAAACTGACACTGTATCTAAAAGGCCACCTGCAAAACCACCAATATGGTTGTGGCCCGTATTGGCAGCCGTACTAGTGATTGGAGTACTGCTTGGCAAGTATTGGGGCAATAATGGTAGTGCGGCTGTAGATGAGTCAGCAACTTCTAATTCTGTCGCAAACGATCAGGCAACTGGTAGCGATGCCAGTATTGAGCAATCAGTACTCTCAGTAGAAACAGTCAGTCCAAGCCAAGATGATATCGGTAGCAAGCTCAGTGCCGATGGAACTATCAATGCTAAAGATACTGCGAATGTCAGTGCAAAAGTCAATGGTGTGGCTATCGAGCGTATTTTGGTCGAAGAAGGCGACCGCGTCAGAGCGGGTCAAGTCTTAGCCGTGTTCGACACCGATGCTATGGAGCAGCAAGTGCTACAAGCGCAAGCAGATGTCGCAGAAGCGGAAGCCACTCTTGCCAATGCTAGCGCTGACGCTGCACGTGTGCTGCCATTGATCGATATCGATGCCATCAGCAAGCAAGAAGCCGATCGTTACCGTACTTCGGAAGTTCGTGCCAGAGCTTCTTTGCAAGCATCCAAAGCTCGTTTGAGCAATCAGCGTTTGACATTAGAGAACGCAAAAGTCGTCGCTCCTGTCAGCGGTATTATCAGTGAAAAAATGGTAGAAGTTGGGCAGGTGACAGGCGGGGATCCGCTATTTACGATTATCAAAGGCGGGGTTTTGGAATGGCGAGCAGATGTAGATCCTAAGCTTGTCGGTGATATAAACGTCGGTACGCCTGTACAAGTCAGTCTACCGGGTGGTGATACAGTGATGGGGCAAGTAAACCGCATCGCACCCACCGCAGACAACAACCGTCAGATTACGATTTATGCCAGCCTAGCTGCCAACTCAAAGATACGTGCAGGCATGTATCAAACAGGCGAATTCCTATTAGGAAGTACCAGTACGCAAACGATTCCTAATAGCGCAGTGGTCAGTAATGATGGTTATGATTATGTGATGCTCGTTACCGAGTCGACTACTCGAGACGATCGATCGATGGGACGTATCAAGCAGCAGCGAGTCACATTGGGTGAGCGATTGGGCGATAGTGTAGCAGTGCTAGAGCCCTTGCCAAGTGACAGTCGTATCGTAAAACAGGGCGGTAGCTTCTTAAATGATGGTGACCTAGTGCGCGTTGTTAATGGTGTAACTCAAACCAGTAAGCCAGCGCAGGCACAGCCATGAGCTTAAACGTCTCCGCTTATTCGATTAAAAATCCGCTCGTTGCTATCTTGCTGTTTGTGCTGCTAACGTTGGGCGGTATTTACGGTTTCATGAAAATGAAAGTCCAGCAGTTTCCGGATATAGACTTACCAGCCGTAGTGGTTACGGTGACGCTACCGGGTGCTGCGCCTTCACAGCTCGAAAACGATATTGCCAAAAAGATTGAAAACAAACTGACCAGTATCGAAGGCGTGAGTCATATTCGCACCACGCTACAGACAGGTGCGGCGACCATTGCCACCGAATTTACCTTAGAAAAAGACATTCAAGAAGCGGTAGACGATGTGCGGTCAGCAGTCGGCGAAGTACGTGGTGATCTTCCAGCTGCGGCTAACGATCCTATTATTACCAAAGTATCTACCGCTGGGTTTCCAGTGGTTACTTACTCTGTCGCTGCTGAGAATATGAGCGTGGAAGATCTATCGTGGTTTGTCGATGATACCGTTACCAAGCGGCTATCAGACATACCAGGCGTTAGTACCGTGAGCCGTGTTGGCGGGTTGCAGCGTGAAATCACGGTTGCTGCTGACCCAATTGCGTTAAGTGGTCTAAAGTTTTCTATTTCACAATTATCGCAGCAAATCGCTGGTATCCAGCAAGACAGTTCTGGTGGGGAGGCGGAAGTTGGCAATACGACTCAGACCATCCGTGTTCTCGGTGCCGTTGAGCGAGCAAATGAGCTAAACGATTTGCAAGTGGCTGTCCCTACAGGTGGGACACAGGCTTTAGGTCGGATGGCAAAAATCACTGATGGCGCAGCAGATCCAAGCTCAATTGCTAAGCTGGACGGTCAAACAGTGGTGGCATTTAACATTACTCGATCGCGCGGTGCCAGTGAGGTCGACGTGATGGATCTGGTCGATGAGGAGCTTGCCAAGCTGACTGCTGATGTCGGTAATATCAGTATTGAAAAAGTCTATGACCGAGCCACACCCATTGCAGAGGATTATGAAGCCTCATTAAGAATGCTCATCGAGGGTGGTTTGTTGGCTGTAGTGGTAGTCTTTCTGTTTTTGCGCAATATTCGAGCGACTATCGTTGCCGCGGTTGCTTTGCCGTTATCAGTGATTCCAACCTTTTTGGGTATGTATCTGTTTGGCTTTAGTCTGAATATCATCTCACTACTGGCATTATCATTGGTCATTGGGGTGCTGGTCGATGATGCAATTGTTGAAGTCGAAAACATCATACGTCATCTACGCATGGGTAAGACGCCTTATGAAGCGGCGATGGAAGCCGCTGATGAAATCGGTCTGGCCGTTGTCGCGACTACTTTTACTTTGATTGCGGTGTTTTTACCAACGGCCTTTATGGGCGGTATCGTTGGACAGTTTTTCCGTCAGTTTGGTTGGACGGCTGCCTTATCAATTTTTGCCTCGCTGATGGTGGCTCGCCTGATTACCCCTATGATGGCAGCTTATATCTTGCGACCTGAGAAAAAGCACGTCGAAAAACAAAGCGCGATGATGAAGTACTATCTTAAGATTGTGTCTTGGACCCTACATCATCGTTGGTTGACCATGGGTGCAACGCTTGTTTTATTTGTAGCCTCATTAGCTTTGGTTAAGTTGCTACCCACGTCATTTATCCCTGATAATGATATCGATCAAACTCGAGTGGCTATTGAGCTGACACCTGACGTGTCGTTGGCAGATACTGAGCGCGTGGCGGCGTTAGCAAGTGCACGTATCTTGGCCATGCCTGAGGTGACCAATATCTTTACCTCAGTGGGAGAGGCGCAGGCGTCGATGGGTGCGTCAGATGGTGGCGGCGGTAAGGCTGAAAACATTGCCGGTTTGGATATCGTGCTTGCTCCGCGTGCAGAACGAGGCACCAAGCAAGAGATAGAGCGCAAAATTAGTAAGCTAATGACAGAAGTGCCAGGAGCACGGTTTACAGTCGGGCTATCGAGTGGTGGTGAGAGCGGTTATAACTTTTCATTAACCAGTACCAACCCGCAACTGCTTGAACAAACTGCACAAAAAATCATGTCTGAGATTCGAGGGCTGCCAAGTGCAGGCGCTGTGACCAGTGATCGCAGTTTGCCTCGTCAAGAGCTAACAGTAACGCCAGATAGGTTAGCAATGGCGGATAAAGGGGTCACGACGCAAGATATCGCTACAACTTTACGTGTGGCGACTGTAGGCGACTACGAGCAGCAATTGTCCAAGCTTAATCTTGATACGCGCCAAGTACCAATCGTCGTACGTTTACCTGACGTGGCTAAGCAAAATGTTAGCCAACTAGAAGGTTTGTACGTGCCGAGTACTATGCCTGCAGGTCAAGGCGTGCGCGTCGGTGAGGTTGCTACGCTAGACTTTGGCACTGGACCTGCGCAGATTAGCAGACTGGATCGAGAGCGTGCTATTAGTATCACGGTACAGCCTGCGAGTGGCGAGCTTGGCGATTTGGTACAAGCGGTCAAAGCAGTGCCGACCATGCAACAATTGCCGCCTTCGATTACCATCATCGATCAGGGCCAAGCTGAAAACATGGCAGACCTCTTTAGTGGCTTTATCATTGCGATGTCCGTCGGTGTGGTTTGTATTTTAGGCGTACTGATTTTACTGTTCGGGCGTTTGTTACAGCCTTTTACCATTCTGATGGCACTACCTCTATCGATCGGTGGGGCGTTTGTTGGCTTGGTTATTACCAATAGTAGCTTATCGATGCCTTCGATGATTGGCTTTATTATGCTAATGGGTATTGCGACCAAAAACTCAATCCTGCTGGTCGATTACGCGTTGATTGCCCAGCGACGTGGGCTGGCACGTTTTGAGGCTATCGTAGATGCATGTCGCAAGCGTGCACGGCCTATTATCATGACGACCATTGCGATGGGTGCAGGTATGTTGCCTCTAGTATTTGGTTGGGGCGATGCAGATCCTACCTTCAGGCGACCGATGGCAGCAGCGGTACTGGGTGGTCTGGTAACCTCTACGCTATTGAGCTTGGTTGTTATTCCTGTCGTCTATACTTTGATGGATGATCTATCTGGATGGTTTGCTAAATGGCTAGCTCCACATGGTAAACCTAGTGACCTCTAATAGCTACTTCTCATAGAGTGCCAAATAGCTAACCAACTAATGAGCCAAAACACGACACAATAATAGCAATCTGGAAAACGCTGTATGATTAACGCGCTCTCAATTAGGTCATACACTCGTCAGATTAAAGGACATTCTCATGACTTTCATCAGATTGTTTTGCCTTTGCGAGGGGCAATCAATATCGAAGTTGGGAGCTATACTGGAAAAGTTATCCCGAGCGAATGTGTTGTGGTCAAGGCAAATGAAAAGCACTACTTTAGCGCTGAGGAGAATGCAAAGTTTATCGTTGTGGATACAGACTTATTACCAGAAAATGTGCTTCATTCATCACAAATTGTCTTTTCTATAAGTTCGCCATTGTTGGCATTTTTGGAGTTTTCAGAGAGTCAGTTAAGGTATCAAATCAATCCTGAAGTCGAGAGACTGATGTTTGATACCTTTTATAAGCTTCTAGAACAACAAAATCTATTTGTGCAATATGATGCTCGAATTAGAGCAGTCGTCGCATATATTCACCACAATTTTGCTAAAAACCTTTCTGTCGAAGTGTTGGCGGATATCTCTTGTCTCAGTGCTACGCAGTTCAAAAAGAACTTCAAATTGCAAACAAACCAAACTGTCACTGAGTACATCACAAAGATCAGGATGCAAAAGGCGCAAGCTTTATTACTACATACTGATTCACCTATCACTATCATAGCCGAACTGGTTGGTTATACGGATGTTAGCGCTTTTAGCCGCCGCTTTTCTAAATATTTCGGTATTGCCCCTTCCAAATTAAAACACGTCTAACCAGACATGCAAACCGTCTAATCTGCAAAAATTATATTCTGTAACTCTCTATAATAATGTTATTCATTATAACGTCAGAGGTAGCTACTATGCTGCAGAATAAATCTAGTCTAAGTGCTATTTTATGTGTGATAGCTGCCAGTGTCCTTTGGGGAACGACAGGTACAGCGTCTGCTTTTATACCTGACGTTAGTCCATTAGCCGTTGGTGCGTTTTCGATGGGGATAGGCGGTGTATTGCTAGTATTGAATGCTAAGAATAATTTATTAAGCGATAGACAGAAACTACTTTCTAAACCCAGTCTCTTGTTCATTGGTAGCCTATGTGTTGCTATCTATCCTTTAGCTTTTTATTCCTCTATGAGATTGGCAGGTGTCGCTATTGGTACAGTAATCTCAATTGCTAGCGCACCATTTTTTACTATTATCATGGAGCGTCTGATTAGCAATAAAAGAGTCACTAGTCGATGGGTGGTAAGTTTTATATTTGGTGTGGTTGGCGTTATTTTGCTGACTTTAGGGAAAACCCAATATTTAGATGTAAACGCACAAGCAAATAATCGAATATTAGGCATTTTATTAGGATTAGTTGCAGGATTGACCTATGCCACATACTCATGGACAGCACGTCAGATGATAGAGAACGGGGTAAACTCGAAATCAGCGATGGCCAGTATGTTTGGTCTGTCGGCAATCTTATTGTTGCCATCATTATTATTGACAGGGGGAAACCTGTTTTTGGATGCAAAACATATAAGCGTTGCACTATATCTGGCAATTGCGCCGATGTTCTTTGGTTATTTGCTCTTTGGCCAAGCGTTGAGAGTGATTGAGGCGAGCAAAGCCACGCTTATTACGTTATTAGAACCTATTGTAGCCACTATATTGGCTATCATCATAATCGGTGAAACATTCTCTCCTATCGGCTGGCTAGGAATGTCACTCATGATAATCTGTCTTTTACTGCAGGTAATAAAGACGCCAAAACTGACAGGTTATCGAGGAAGGCGTGCACTATATAAGTAACCAAGCAATATTTCTGACGATAAGCAGTCTTTTGATGAGTTACCGCCTGCTAAGTATGACTCTTTGTATGTCGTTAGTCTAAAACTGGTAAGTTGAATGGATTAGTTGGGTCAGTCTTTGCTATAGTCTGTCCAACCAAATTAATTGAAGAAATTATTCATATCTTATAGCACTATTTTAATTTTACTAACATATTAATAGCTGCTAGAGCTATAAACCAATCTCTACGAACTAATCTTTCAAAAAAACTAGAAAATAAGGAATAACTATGATTAACGCATATGCAGCACAAGAGAAAGGTGGCAAATTTGAGCCTTATGAGTATGACCCAGGTGCTCTAGGCGATCACGAAGTAGAAATCGAAGTACATAGCTGCGGTATCTGCCACAGTGATTTATCGATGTGGCAAAATGAATGGGGTATGACTCAATATCCGTTTGTCGGTGGGCATGAGGTTGCAGGGAAAGTCCTCAATAAGGGCAAGCACGTCAAGCATCTAGAGTTGGGCGATAAAGTCGGACTTGGTTGGCATAAAGGATACTGTAACGTTTGTGATCTATGTATCGATGGAGACCACAATCTATGCCCTGAGCAAGAAGGTACGATCATTGGTAACCACGGCGGCTTCGCAGATAAAGTACGCGCAAAAGATACTAGCGTCATCAAGATACCTGAAGGGCTTGATTTTAACGCGGTAGGACCACTGCTATGTGGCGGTATCACAGTGTTCAACCCACTTATGCAGTATGACATCAAACCAACTTCTAGAGTGGCTGTAATCGGTATTGGTGGTTTGGGTCATTTGGCATTGCAGTTTGCCAATGCGTGGGGCTGTGAAGTGACGGCATTTACCAGTGAATCGAAAATGGAAGAAGCAAAAGAGATGGGCGCTCACCATTCACTAAACTCAAGAGATGATAGCGAAATTGAAAAAGCCGCAGGTTCTTTTGATTTAATCATCTCAACAGTGAACGTTGATATGAACTGGGATGTTGTGATCAAGACGCTAAGACCAAAAGGTAAGCTGCATTTTGTTGGACTGTTAGAAGCGCCATTAGAAATATCGGCTGCACCAATGATTATGGCTCAGAATAGTCTATCAGGCTCGCCAGTTGGCTCACCAGCGACGCTACGCAAAATGCTAGATTTTGCTGCGCGCCATAATATTCAGCCAGTCACTGAAACGTATAAAATGTCTGAGATTAATGAAGCATTTGAGCGATTAGAGAGTGGTAATGCTCGCTATAGAGTGGTGCTAGAAAGAGACTAAACGTCGTTAGAGGCAACTAAATGTAGCCACCAAATAAGCGCAATAATAGTGATACTCTAATTAATAGATAGAGTGTCACTATTTTTTTATATCGAAATTCTACTTTTGACCAGCTTTTAAAATATGCGGATTATTTGGAATTGGGTCTAAGTATTTTTATTTGATTCTTTACAGATGTAGTTCTTACTGCTTTTTTCTAAACTGCTAGTAGGTCGTTTTAAAATCGTAAAAAACCCCTGCTACTGAGTTTACAGTAGCAGGGGTAAATACTTATCTTTTTCAGAGCTGTCGTAGAGTAACTTTGTTTATTCTACCGTGACTGATTTTGCCAAATTGCGTGGCTGGTCGACATCTGTGCCACGCAGTACTGCTACATGGTATGACAACAGCTGCATAGGCACGCTGTAGACGATAGGGGCAAGCGTCTCGCAAACATCGGGCACATATACTAAGTGCAGTCTATCTTCAGCGACCATTTGACTGGCTTCGCTAGCGAAGACAAATAGCTCGCCATGGCGTGCATGCACTTCTTGCATGTTGGCTTTTAACTTATCAAACATACTGTCTTTGGGCGCTAGTACGACGATTGGCATGTCTTTATCGACCAATGCTAATGGACCGTGTTTGAGTTCACCTGCCGCATAACCTTCTGCATGAATGTAAGAAATTTCTTTTAGCTTTAACGCGCCTTCTAGCGCAATCGGGAACTGTAACCCGCGACCTAAGAATAGACAGCTCTTCTTATCTTCAAAGCTTTCACTCATGGTCTTGATATGAGCATCAAGGTTTAAGCTGGCGTAGAGTTGTCCTGGTAATTGATGTAACTCACTTAATAACGTATTTAACTGTTCGTCAGTCATGCGCTGCTGCGTGACGCCAACTTTTAATATCAATAGTATCAAAGCCACAAGCTGAGTGGTAAATGCTTTGGTAGAGGCGACGCCAATCTCAGGCCCTGCCAATGTTGGCAAGAAAATGTCTGTTTCGCGTACCAGCGATGACGTCGGTACATTACATAATGCCAAGCTGACTAAGCCTGCTGGTGTTTGCTTCTGGATATCACGTAACGCTGATAAGGTGTCGGCCGTTTCACCAGATTGAGAAATACAGATGACCAAAGTATTATCGACAACGACAGGATTGCGATAGCGGAATTCGCTGGCAACCTCGACGGAACAAGGTATACGAATAAGGCTCTCAAACCAGTATTTTGCGACCATACCGGCGTGATAACTGGTACCACAAGCAATGACTTGTACATGACGAACACCTGATAACAGTGTCTCATGACGCTGTAAAAAATCGTCGCGTAGTTTGGTGGTTTCACCATTATCCAAAGCCATCTCGATCGTACGAGCGACGGCATCTGGCTGCTCGTAAATTTCTTTGAGCATATAATGTTTGAACTCGCCTTTATCGGCATTGTGCTGGGTGGCATCAATTTCATGTATCTGACGTTGGACTTCAACACCATCTGCATAAACTTGAATGTTATTACGAGTTAATTTGGCGATATCACCTTCTTCTAGGTACATAAAGCGGTTAGTCACCGGCAGCAATGCCAACTGATCTGATGCGATAAAGTTCTCACCGATACCGACACCAATCACTAAAGGTGAGCCTAGACGTACAGTAATGAGCTCATCAGGGCAATCTACGTGGACGATACCCAATGCAAAAGCACCGTGCAATAACGGGATAATGGTGCGGACCGCTTCTAATAAGTCAGGTGTCTTTTTGTAGATATCATGGATTAGATGCGCCACAACTTCAGTATCTGTCTGTGAAGTAAATACGTAGCCTTTGGCTATTAACTCTTCTTTCAGCTCAGCGTAGTTTTCGACGATACCATTGTGCACGACCGCAATTTTGCCTGATACGTGTGGGTGCGCATTACGCTGTGCTGGCTCACCATGAGTTGCCCAGCGCGTATGAGCAATACCGATATGACCATCAAAAAACTCTGGATTGATAGCGACGGCATTGACCAGTGCCTGTACTTTACCTACTTGACGCTCACGGTGTAGTTCACCATCACGAATAACCGTCAGGCCAGCTGAGTCATAGCCGCGATATTCTAAACGCTTTAGGCCTTCAAGTAAGATATTAGCGATATTTCGCTCAGCAACGGCGCCTACAATTCCACACATGGCTATTCCTTAGATTCAAATTTTAGTAGTTCAATATATAATGTTGCAAGATCAAATAATTTGGTCGGACATTAATGATGAGTCATCAACAGATAAATATAATGAAGCAGCACCACAAAGGTTGCCGTACTGCTTAGGTTTATCCAAAAATGACTGAGGTTGGCTAAACCACCAATGAGCAATTATTTTTTAGTGGGTCGTTGAAAGTCATTTTTTTGTATCTGACGCGCACGGCCAAACGCTAAGGCACTACGATCAACGTCTTTGGTAATCACAGATCCAGCGGCAACGGTAGCTGTATCGCCAATCGTCACTGGCGCGACTAAGCTAGCATTGGAGCCGATAAACGCATTGTCTTCAATGATGGTTTGCGATTTATTGGCACCGTCATAATTACAGGTAATAACACCAGCACCAATATTAACGCCTGTACCGACAGTTGCATCACCGACATAGCTTAAGTGATTTACTTTACTGCCTTGACCAATAGTCGATTTTTTAATTTCGACAAAGTTACCAACTTTGCTGTTATCAGATAGTACGGTATCAGGACGCAAGTGCGCAAAAGGCCCAATATCAACACCAGCACCAATATCAGCGCGATCGATCACGCAATACGGTTTAATATAGCAGGCATTACCAATCTTGGCATTTTTAATAACACAGCCTGCTTCGATATAGACGTTGTCACCTAAGGTACAGTCACCTTCAAATACCACATTAACGTCAATAAACACATCTTGACCAGCGGTCAACGTACCACGAATATCGACACGAGTAGGGTCGGCGAACTGTACGCCAGCTTCTTGTAAGTCAGCAACTAGTTTGCGCTGCCAAGAGCGCTCTAGACTAGCAAGCTGTTGACGATTATTAACTCCTTCAATCTCAAACGTATGCTCAGGTTCAATCGCCGCGATAGTAATACCATCGGCGACTGCCATTTTAACGATATCCGTCAGATAATATTCTTGCTGTGCATTGTCGTTAGAGAGCTCAGGCAAATATTTGTGCAATAGAGCATTGTCAACACAGTAAATACCGCTGTTAATTTCTTTAATACTTTGCTCTTCAGCATCAGCATCTTTTTGTTCAACGATGGCTTCAATATTACCTGCTTGGTCGCGTTTAATACGACCCAAGCCAAATGGATTATCGACTGTCAGCGTCAGCATAGACATGCCATCAGTATTGGCAGTTTTTAATGCTGCTAGTGTCTCACAGCTGACCAATGGTACATCACCGTAAAGAATGAGACTTTGTCCTGACTTAGGTAAATCAGATAATGTCACTTTGACCGCATGGCCAGTTCCCAATTGCTCAGTTTGAGCAACCCAAGTAATCGATGCTTGTGTATATTGATTGGTAATCTCCGATTTTACTTGATCACCACCAAAGCCATGAACAATGATGGTTTCATCAACAGTGAGCTGATGACAAGTATCTAGCACATGACCTAATAAAGACTTCCCAGCCAAGGTCTGCAATACCTTTGGCTTTGCTGATTGCATACGTGTGCCTTTACCGGCAGCTAAAATAATTACAGAAAGAGGAGATGTCATAATAGGCTCGCAAATGTAACAAAATATAAGATTGGATTATAGCGCAAATGTTCATTTATAAAAACGCTGTGATGTGCAGGCTTTGTAATTTGAATACCAATAACTTAAGTAAGTAAAATCAAATATATAAGATAGCTAAAACTGTAGTAAATATTTCTGTGCGCTAATATCAAAAAGACATGAACATCATCACAATGACGTAAATAACCAACCAAATGACCGCTGCCATGATGCCTGCAATAATATCATCTAACATTACCCCAAGACCGCCAGCAACTTTTTTGTCTGCCCAGCCAATCGGTGGCGGCTTTAAGATATCAAATACGCGAAATAGGATAAAGGCGGTCGGTAGCCAGCCCCAAAACATAGGCATCATCATTAACGACAATGTGTTTTCAGGCTTAGGAAATAAATAAGACAAAATGTAAGATAACGGTAATAAGGTAATCCACATGCCTGCCCATTCATCCCACACAATATGTGGATCATCGTGCACCTGCATTAATTCAGAAGTACGCCCACAGATCCAGATACCAACCAAACAAGATAAAATAGTCAGCAGTAAAAAAGGAATAAAACCTAGACTCATGAGGGGCACGCCCACAATCAGCCCACCAACAGTACCCCAAGTGCCAGGTGCACGGCGCGGCAGACCACTACCTAAACCGATACCAAGCCAATAGACCACATGGTCAAGCATATTAGCACCAACCGGTAATGGTGGGCAGTCATTCGCTTTACGGATGTCAGGCTTAGATAAGTCGTGATCAGTCATGGATTAGCCTGTAAAGTGTTGGTAACCAGTAAGATTGGGCCACGTTAAAAACGGTGCGGGCTGAGTTGGCGTCACTGGCTGATTTTGATAAAGCAGTTCAAGACGTGAGTTATTAGAAGACTTGGTATCTATCGCTATAGGATCTGCTAGTACAATTACCTCGCCGATACAAGTGACAGGTGTGTTGCCTATAGGCGGTTTGATATGAGCAGGCAAAGTAAATGCCAGTTCATAATCATCGCCTCCCGCTAGCTGACCTAATAAGCGATCAGACAAATCGACAGTAGACAATGACTCGCTACTCGGTAGCTTGTCTAAATGGATGCGCATACCTACAGAGCTTTGCTGACAGATATGACCAAGATCTTGATAAAGACCGTCGGAGATGTCTATCATCGCTGTTGCACCCATCTTTGCCAATGCTGCACCTAGTGCAATACGCGGCGTTGGCATATGTAGACGATGCGCTAACTCGATACCTTGTGCGCTGTCAGGATGCTGCAAGGCAAAAGCAGCATCACCAAGTGTGCCTGAGACATAAACCTTATCACCAACTTGTGCACCTGAGCGATAAATGGCTGGTGTATCTGCGGCGAGCAACCCTTGTGCGCTGATACTAAGTACTAAACGCTCACTGCGCGTGGTGTCACCACCTATCAGCGTCACGCCAAACAGCTGGCAAGCATGAAACAGCCCTTTGGCAAACTCAGTGAGCCATGCGTGATTTGCTAGACGTTCAGGTAATGCCAGCGCTAGCATAATGCTATGCGGCGTCGCACCCATAGCAGCGATATCTGAGACATTAACCGCCACGGCTTTATAGCCAATCGCAAATGCTAACTCGTCAACTCTTTGCCAATCAGCATGAAAGTGACGACCTTGAACCAGTGTATCAATACAGCTAACCAAGCGTGATCCTGCTGGCAATGCCATCACAGCCGCGTCGTCACCAATACCTTTTTCGATACCAGTTAATGGTGCATCCGTGGCCTGCATCTGTGAGAATATACGCTCAATCAGCTCAAACTCGTTCATGGTTAGTCTTAGTCTTTGGTATCGTTAGCGTTTTTCTTGCTCGCCTTAAAGTCACTGATATTTGCACTGGCTTTACTGGCACTACTGCGTTTAACGTTGGCTTTGTTAGCACTGATACGCGGCTTGTTTGATGCAGTCGGTTCATCGACGATCGCGCTTTCCGTTTCAGCAGCAGTTTCGATGCTATCGACTGGATTTGCTTCAGACTGTTTAGCTGCCGCTTTTTGTGACGTACGTAGATTGGCATTGGTATCTGCTTGTACCTCTAAAGCACGCAGCTCACTAGCCATTTTATCCAGTACCGCATTGATCAATTTGTGAGCATCAGTCGCCCCAAAGTGATTATTTAGCTTCATCGCTTCATCGAGCACGACCTTGTAAGGAATCTCTACACGGTTTTGTAGCTCATACGCGCCAATCAACAAGATAGCGTGCTCAACAGTATCTAGCTTATCAACCTCACGATCGAGATGCTGACTGATAAGCGCATCGAGAGCTTCAATTTGCTCTGGGATGTCGCGCATCATTTCATGATAATAACCGATATGGACGGTATGCATGGCATTGGTTGCACGCGTGCGAGCAGCAATATCGTGCGGAGCATTGGCTTTCCAGCCAAGCTTGCCATCTACATCAAAGCGGCGATCAGTGACGAGCCATTCGTATAGGCCTTGCATCGCAAAGCGACGTGCCTTACGAATAGCAGTGTGACTGGTCTTGTAAGAAGACTCACTCATATCGAATGTTTGATCACCCGCACTACTGCTCGCTATACGAGTAGCTTCAGCTTGTCCATCATTGGCTTGTACGGTTTTCGCAGCGCTAATAGCGCGCTTGAGTTGGTCAGTCATAGGGGGTCTGTACCTAAATTCTTGAGATGATACCCAGTCAAAATATAAATTAACAAAGTAGCTTTTTAGCTATGCTTATTCTAAATTTCAAAGGGTATAGAAATACGGCGAAAATTCAAAAAGTAGCCAATTGTTTTGATAGCTGGCTAGTGCTATGAGGTGCTGTTATTACTAAATAGCGCACCAGTTAAACTAATAAATTTGAGCTTCAAAGCTTATGCTTCATCGATGCTGTCATCAATATCTAGCTGTGACAAAACAGCGATCATTTCTAGTACGACCATCGCAGCTTCAGAGCCTTTGTTGCCAGCTTTAGTACCAGAGCGCTCGATGGCTTGCTCGATGCTGTCAGTAGTGATGATACCGTTAGCAACAGGGATATTATAATCCATTGCAACAGCGCTCAAACCTTTGGCAGATTCGCTAGCTACAATATCAAAATGTGGCGTGCTGCCACGGATGATTGCACCCAGTGCCACAATCGCGTCAAAACGATCTGATTCAGCAGCACGTTGGGCGACAAGTGGTAGCTCAAATGCGCCAGGTACACGAATAACAGTAATGTTGCTACCCAGTACGCCATGACGGAGTAGGGCATCGATTGCACCATCAACCAATGACTCAACGACAAAACCGTTAAAACGACCAACAACGATACCAATGCGAGCATCAGCGTTTTGATGTAGGTTACCATCGATATGAGTCACGTCGTTGCGCTGCTGTTGTAAATTCGACATAAAAAATCCTTCGCTTAATAAGCGTTCAATTGAAATATAGGCGTCAATAAATAGCTAAATAGTCTAATGCGTTCAATCAACTCGGTCGCCTATTATTTTGGCGTTGCCCTAGTTAATTGAACGAAAATAAATGGTTAGCGCTATGATAGCATTTTTTTAGGTTTTATTTGTATATTACGAGCGTGCTAAAGACGCATCTGTATTCCTTGTGCTGCCATATATTCTTTGGCCTCCAACACGGTGTACTCACCGAAGTGAAAAATACTGGCGGCAAGTACGGCATCTACGCCGCCTTCTAGTACACCTTCTGCTAAATGTTGCAGGTTACCAACGCCGCCTGAGGCGATAACTGGTACATTAACGCGGCTCGTAATTTGCTGCATCAGCGCCAAATCATAGCCTTTTTTGGTGCCATCACCGTCCATCGAGGTGACTAGTAATTCACCAGCGCCCAGCTCTGCCATTTTGCTCGCCCAAGCAACGGCATCGATACCCGTTGGCTTACGGCCACCATGAGTAAAAATCTCCCAACGTGGCACAACAATACCATCGACGTTGATATCAGCGACACGTTTGGCATCGATGGCAACGACGATACACTGGTTGCCAAATTTCTGTGCGGCTTCACCAACGAACTCCGGCGTAAATACGGCTGCTGAGTTGATGGCGACTTTATCCGCGCCAGCATTGAGTAAATTGCGGATATCAGCGATTTTACGTACGCCACCGCCAACGGTCAGCGGAACGAATACCGTTTCTGCCATGCGCTCAACAGTATGATAAGTGGTATCGCGCTCATCATTGGTCGCAGTAATATCCAAAAAAGTAATCTCATCAGCGCCTTGTTCGTTGTAACGTTTGGCCACTTCGACAGGATCGCCTGCGTCTTTTATATCGACAAATTGTACGCCTTTGACCACGCGGCCATTGTCAACGTCCAAGCAAGGAATGATACGCTTTGCTAACATAGGGTCTTTCACCTTATAATCAATTCATAGGCGCTAGTCTAGCAAAATCACTGCTATTTCAGGCAGGTTTTTTGAGCTATATCGTATTATATGAGGTTCGTATTTCTTCAATCCTTTCGATAATGCCTTGTTTGCTATTTTCTAATGAGGAAGCAATATCCATAAGTTGTATAAGAATAGTTTCAAGTTCATGTAGACTCAAATCTGAGTTACCATTATTAGTATGTAGTTTAGCGACTAGATCCCTATTTGTTTTTTCTATACGACTTAAAGTTTCGGTAGGAAACTTAAGCCACTCTCTGAATGTATAGTCAAATTCTGGCATCGGATCGTCTAGCTTAAAACCTCTACTTTGCAATAATTTGCTAAACTCTATTTCAAAATTATCAAAGTCTTTTCTTAGCTTGAAGATGTCCTTTTTACAGCTATAGGCTAAATCTAAAATTGAGACGGTTAGTCTATGCCTTGATAGCCGTATTTCATCTTCTCTCAGTTGCAGAGCGATTGCTATTTGTTTTTTCGCATATAATGCAGCGATAGTTGCTAGTACAATCACAATCAAGTTCAAGACAACTTGGATTTGTCCAGAATTAATTCCTAAACAGTCCCAAAACATAATAAATTTATTCATTACTATTTGTTCCACTTAAATCCACATTCCTTAGAAGCCAATGCAGGTTGAATTTAGTTATAATAAGCTAAAATATACTTTTATTTACTCTTTAATTACGATAAGTGAGATGTCATGTCCGTCTATACCCAGTTAACCGATGACCAGTTTGCTGCCTTCTGCCAAAGCTTTGGCGTGTCGTTTGCCCGCGCGATTCCGATCACTCAAGGCATTAAAAACTCAAACTGGTTTATTCAAACGACTGACGATGTAGACGGCACGTACTCTTATGTATTCACTTTATTTGAAGAACGTCCGCCCGCTGATATCGAAAAAATGGCCGTTATCCTCAATCAGTTAAATGGCAAGTTACCAGTCGCTGCGCCGCTAGCCGTTATTGAATCAAATAGTGCTCAGGCGGATGGCGACATCGATGATAAACGCTATGTCATCCATTATGAAGACAAAGCGATTACGCTAGTACCATGCCTAGCAGGCTCACATCCTGAGCAAACCACGCAAGCGATGTGTCATGACATTGGCGCGGCATTAGCCATGCTGCATGAAACGCTACAAGCACTACAACCAAGCGAGCAATACGGCGTGCCTTTGTATCCATGGGCAGATGTGCGCGACCGTGAAATGCAGTTTATGCCAGGTGACGAAGCCAAGCTGATGAGCGATATCTGGCGCGCTTATTCAGAATTGCCACTGACCACTTTGCCAAAAGGTCTGTGTCATTTAGATATGTTTGCCGACAATACCTTATGGAATCTACAAAAGGGCGAAGCGCGTTTGACGGGTCTACTAGACTTTACCGAGGTAAGCGTTGAGCATTACGTGATGGATATTGCCATTACTATCAATGATTTTTGTACCACATGGGGCGTTGCGGAACAAGGCGAATCCGTTAACTTTGATCGTAGTAAAATGGCAGCGTTCTTACAAGGTTATGAATCGATACGTCCGCTAAACAGTGATGAAAAACGCGCACTCCCTGTGATGCTGGCAAAGGCAGCGGTGATTTTCTGGTTATTACGCTTAAATGTGATTCACTACAATCGCACTGAAGGTCGTACGGGTGATAACATCATGGTCAAAAACCCTGACTTGATGAAACGTTTGGCCGCTTACCATTGGGCGCATGTTGAAAAGTCGCAAAATACCGTATTTGTACTATCAACCAAACCAGACAATCAAATAGTCGGCGTGTTTAGCAGTATCATGCAAGCCGAACAAGCGCAGGAAACATTAAATAGTAGTGAGTTCGCAATCAAAGAATATACGCTAGATCAATTGTCTTAAGCATTGCCTATTCATTTATTCTAGTACCAATGTTAGTACTAATTTTAGTACCGAAAACTTAGAGGCGACCCCATGACCGACCAAGTTGATAACTGGCACAAACTGGCGCGCTACGATACCAATATGCAAGGTGAGCTACACGCCAACCTACTACGTAATAACGGCATTACCGTGTCCTTGCAGCCGCTCAGCGCTATCCCCGGTATGAACTCGGGTATCGTTCTCTGGGTAGAAAGTACCGATCTGGCAGAAGCTCAGCGCATTTTGGATACCATCCCAACTGATGGTGCCGCTTTGCTTGATGAGATGAGTGATGCTGATTTTGATGCGCTATCTGCTGCTCAAAACAATCCTACTCAAGGTAACTCGATAATAGACGACAATAACGGCGGTAATGATTAAATGTGTCAACTCTTAGGAATGAACTGCAATACCCCAACGGATATTGGCTTTAGTTTTGCAGGATTTCGCAAGCGCGGCGGCATGACGGACAGTCATGAAGATGGCTTTGGTATTGCCTTTTTTGAGCGCAGCGAATGCAGCAATAATGACAAAACCAACGATGAGACGGCAAATGACTCAACGGGTCTGCGTCTGTTTCATGACAATCGTCCAAGCCATCTGTCGCCAGTCGCTGACTTGGTCAATAATTATCCAATCAAAGCTATGAATGTCATCGCGCATATTCGTAAAGCGACGCAAGGGCAGAATTGTTTGGCAAACACGCATCCCTTTGTCCGTGAAGTATGGGGCGAGCAGTGGGTATTTGCGCACAATGGGCAGATGAATAGCGAATTTATCAAACGCTGTCAGCGCCTACAAGACAACGGCAATGCCTCACACTGTCAGCCAGTCGGCAATACTGACTCAGAAATGGCATTCTGTTATTTGGTCAATCGTCTAAAAAGCAGCTTTAAGTCGCGTCCTGATGACAAAACGTTGTTTAATTTTTTGACCACGCAATGTCGTTATCTGTCCGCCAATGGGTTGTTTAACTGCTTAATATCGAATGGCAGGTGGCAACTGGCTTATGCAGGTAGCTTGCTGTTTTATCTCACGCGTAAAGCGCCATTTGGTGAAGCGAAACTCGCTGATGATGATATGGCGATTAACTTTGGTGATGTGACTACAGATACGGATAAAGTTACTATTCTAGTCACCGTGCCATTGACTGAAAATGAAAAATGGCAGCAGCTCGCCGTCAATGAATGCTTAATCTTTCAAGATGGTGACGTCATTTATAAAGACAGCCCAAGCCAGCGTAAATTTTTGACCGTTGATGAAGGTATTGCAATTGCACGCGCGGTTGGGGCGAGTGTTTAGCGGTTAATAGATATCTAATGTTGTTTAAATATAACCCCCACAACACCGTTTAAACTTTTCACCCGACCCACAAATACACGGTTGCTTTTGGCTCACAGTCATCGCAACCGTCGGATCTAAGAAGTACCAACGTGCATCTTGATTAGCTTTGCTTTTTACCTTTACGAAGGTGGACAACTCATGATGCGCCTGTATTTTTTCTTCTAAACCACTTATTGTTTCCTCAGAGCTTTTAAAATAAGCCTTAAACTCAACCTGTGCATGACGTTTACCCAGTTTTGGCGTGTGCTCTACAATCTCTAATCCTGCCCAATCTGTCTCTTTGGCCCAACTTTCAATCGCTGCAACATCAAGTAATGTTTGCTGAGCAGGCACTGTGGTCTTGATGATATACTCTGGTTTTATGAGTACAAAGGCACTATAGCGCGTGCGCATAAGCCGTTTGGCTGTCTCCGCTTTTATACCATCTGCTTTATCAACCTCATTATTATAAAAAGCATCATGATATGGCTGGCAGCAGTCTGGATAGGATAGCGGAGCGTCTGTCGTCTCTGCTGTTGGATTAATTTGGCACGGGCAAGTATCTGGGTAAGATTGCATGTTTTACTCTAATTTTTGTTTGGGCTTATTCGTTTAGGCTTAATGGTCTTTTGATAACTTTATTGCAGCATGCTTTTTATTAATTCTGGCAATATGCCGACTTTGAGCTGCGCCCATGCGGAAGGATCACTTAGTCGTGACCAAAACATTTCAAAAGGCGGGGCGGCATATACCAGTAGCGCAAGGATAGTATATAAGAGCAAATACCACCATTTGTCTTTTGGCTGATAAAACTTCATCGCCGTGCCCGATGAGCGCTTCATTTTCATATTGGACAAATTGACGCTATACAGCTCGTCCAATGACAAATGTACCATCGCGCCACCAAATAAAAACAGACCATAAAACCAGCTAGTCGTCAGTGGTAGGTGCAAGCCATAATAACTTAGGCACGTCAACCCCAATCCCAGTATTGCCATATACGGCACAGAGTGGATGACGCCGCGATGCACCGTCATAGTAGTAAAAATATGAAAAACCACGTAACGCATAAAACCGTAGCCTGCTAGCCACAATACTATCAATGCCAGTAAGCTCAAGTCACTACGCCAATGCATGACCAGCCCAAAGGCAAATATAAACGAGGTGATATTAAAACCGAGCTTAATCGGTGTTGAATTATCAGAATCTAAGTCTGGCAGCAATCCACCGATAGTACCAAGCGCTACGCACACCAAAAACCCTGAATCATCAATCAATCCAGCTTTATAAACCGTCAAACTCAGTGTGCCGCTGACCATAAAGGCGACATTTAAGTGGGTATTAAAATTTGCCATAAAACTCATTCTTCCATAGCGCTCAAAAAGTCCTTTCGAGCGGCGTATCTAGCAGTAAAAAAGCGCACCATGATACCATAGACCGCCCATACGTCTAATAGAGATAGCCTGTAAGAGAGAGCTTCTATGCCTGCCAATGATTTACCCGCCACACTTAACTCTGATACTCATACTAAGCAGCTACCTGTAGTAGAAGGTCAGCTTGATCACAGCTTTGCTACCATTGACTGGCAAATGCCTTGGTTATCGCATATCACTCAATTGAGTTATATCAGCAACACGATTGAGCGCCTTAGTCACTCGAAATCACAGAGAAATAGCTTGGATGGTTCGAATGATTCAAAAGGTTTGGATAATGTGAAAAGTCCAAATAGACACGATATAAATGCTTCTGACATCAATACGCCTGACACGATTGCCAAAGTCTTAAAAACGGCGATGCTGCAGCAGGCTGAACATTTGCAACAGCCGTTACCACATACCAAACCAGCTCATGACCACAAATCTCAGACGCTACAATTCGTCTCTCAAAATGCATTGCCCGATGGCGAAGCTTACGAGCATTTTATCGGGACGAGCGGCAATATTCCGACGCGGGACAACTTGCATGATTTGTTTAATGGCAGTATTTGGCTGACCTTCCCAAAGACTAAGGCTATGCTCAATTACTATCATATGCTAGAGATTGCCAAGCAAGGCATCAATGAGCGACGAGGACGTGTGCGTGACACTATTACTGTCTTTGATGAGAATGGCGCCGTGCTGGTGACTTCTGATGCTAGTATCGGTGAGGCGTTGGTTAGTTTTGACTGGCAGGCAAGTTTGGTGAAACCACGTGCTAAATGGGATAACCCAACCCAGCCTGATAACAGCGCTCAAGCCGCAGTTTATATCTTTGGGCATGCCCTGCTTGAGCAGTTGGTACACCCACGCAAACCTCTATGCGCTCACAGCATTGTCATTCACGTTGCACAAGAATTCTTTACCTTATCGTTAGCTGAACGTATGCGCTATTTGGATGACAAAGTTGCCGAATACATGGACACATTATTATCAAATGATGACGTCAAACCGCGCCAGCTTGCGCCGCTACCGATTTTAGGGGTGCCGCATTTTTGGGCAGAAAATGCAGATACTGACTTCTATGAGGACAGCTACGTGTTCCGCAGTGGACGACGTAAAAAAGACAAAAAATAAATAGGAAGAGGATTGCTTGAGAATAGCTCGCTAAACCGTTGTTACGTTTACGATTGTGCCACGATTCGACAACGTCCAGACGTTAACAAAGCCTTGTATGTTTGTTATGGTAAAAGGAAGTTTCTGTTAATCACTATAGATATGATTATCTCTTTTGTTAACACTGACTTCTATCAGACAGTTTTGCGAAACTGCGATATTGATTCAAGACAGATCAATCATTTATTGAGCCACTAGTCATACATAGACTTATAATAATTTATGTCCAGGATTTATAACAACGATAAGGAAGCTATCATGAGTGATATTTTTGATGTAAAAGACACCCTTTCGGTTGCTGGCAAGGAACATGCCTACTACAGCCTGCCAAAGCTGACTGAAACTTATGAGCATATCAAGACACTACCATTTTGTATGAAAGTGGTACTAGAAAACCTATTGCGTAACGAAGACGGTGGCCAGTCGGTTGGCAAAAACCATATCGAAGCGGTTGCCAACTGGGATGCAGGCGCTGAAGCGTCAAAAGAAATCGCCTTTATGCCAGCGCGTGTGGTATTGCAGGATTTCACTGGTGTACCTTCAGTAGTCGATTTGGCGGCGATGCGTGATGCAGTGGTCGAGCTTGGCGGAAAGGCTGAGCAGATCAATCCGTTTATCCCTAGTGAGCTAGTCGTCGATCACTCTGTACAGGTCGATGCTTATGGCCGCGAAGATGCGCTAGATTTGAACGAAAAAATTGAATTTAAGCGTAACAATGAGCGCTATGAGTTTTTGCATTGGGGCAAGCAAGCTTTTGAAAACTTCGTCGTGGTACCGCCAGCGACAGGTATCGTGCATCAGGTTAACCTTGAGTATTTAGCTCGTGTCGTGATGGCAGCGGACGTTGATGGCGAGCTGACGGCTTATCCAGATACAGTATTTGGTACAGATAGCCATACTACGATGATTAATGGTATCGGTGTGCTTGGTTGGGGTGTGGGCGGTATTGAAGCTGAAGCCGCGATGCTAGGTCAACCGTCCTCGATGCTGATTCCGCAAGTGGTCGGCTTTGAGCTAAAAGGTAAGCTAACCGAAGGCGTCACGGCGACCGATTTGGTACTACGTGTCGTTGAAATGCTGCGTGCACATGGCGTAGTTGGTAAGTTCGTTGAGTTTTATGGCGAAGGCTTACATAGCATGCCGTTAGCGGACCGCGCTACTATTGCCAATATGTCACCAGAGTACGGTGCGACTTGTGGTATTTTTCCAATTGACCAAATGGCGATTGATTACTTGCGTCTCTCTGGTCGTGACGAAGAGCAGATTGAGCTGGTTGAAAAGTATGCTAAGGCGCAAGGCTTATGGCACGACGCCGATACACCTGCGGCGACTTATTCAAGTAAGTTAGAACTAGATCTATCGTCAGTACAGCCAGCACTAGCTGGTCCAAACTTGCCACAGCAGCGTATCAATTTATCTGATATGCATGAGAAGTTTGGCGAAACGTTAGAGAGAATGACCAAAGATCGCAAGTCAGAAGTAGAAGGCAAAATACGCTTTGACCAAGAAGGCGGCGAGCAAGAGCAAGCTGAACACTTGGCGGCTGAACCGAATATCGAAGTTGATACCAGTGATGATAACGCAGGTTATGCGCCAGCAAACAATGTCTTTTCAAATGTCAGCATCGATGACAAACAACACAAGCTACGAGACGGATCGGTAGTTATTGCCGCCATTACTTCTTGTACCAATACTTCCAATCCAGCGGTAATGATTGGTGCAGGTCTAGTGGCCAAAAAAGCGGCTGCAAAAGGTCTCAAAGCCAAGCCTTGGGTTAAGACATCGCTCGCACCCGGTTCTAAAGTGGTCACCGACTATTTAGAAAAAACCCATCTGATGGATGAGCTAGAAAAAACAGGCTTCTATCTAGTAGGGTATGGGTGTACGACATGTATCGGTAACTCAGGACCATTGTCAGAAGAGATCGAAAAAGGCATTGAAGAAAATGATTTGGTCGCGGCAGCGGTACTGTCTGGTAACCGTAACTTTGAAGGTCGGATTCACTCGCATGTCAAAGCCAGTTACTTAGCCTCACCACCATTGGTCGTTGCCTATGCATTGGCAGGCACTGTCGATATCGATCTGACCACTCATCCACTAGGACAGGATCAAGATGGCAATGATGTTTATTTAAAAGACATCTGGCCAACTTCAGAAGAGATCAACGAGTTAATTGCCAACAATATTGATGCTGATATGTTCCGCAAGAACTATGGCGAAGTGTTTGATGGTAGTGCCGCGTGGAACGCAATTAGTTCAGCGGATAGCCAATTGTATCCATGGGATGAAGGGTCAACGTATATTAAAAACCCACCGTTCTTTGATGGTATGACTATGGAGCCAGAAGGTATCCCTGATATCGAAGGCGCGCGTATTTTAGGTCTGTTTGGTGACTCAATCACCACCGATCATATCTCACCAGCAGGTAATATCGATCCAGACTCACCAGCAGGTAAGTACTTGCAAGAGCGCGGTGTGATGGAAGCAGACTTCAACAGCTATGGCTCGCGCCGTGGTAATGATGCAGTCATGACTCGTGGTACCTTTGCCAACATCCGTATCAAAAACACAATGATGGGTGGCAAAGAGGGCGGCTACACTTATTACTTCAAAGACGACAGAGCTACGCTACAAGATGGAGAAGAAATGCCTATCTATAACGCAGCGATGAAGTATAAAGAAGATAAGCGTCCGCTCGTGGTATTGGGCGGGTCAGAGTATGGCTCAGGCTCGAGCCGTGATTGGGCAGCTAAAGGTACTATTTTGCTAGGTGTAAAAGCCGTGTTGACCAGCTCGTTTGAGCGTATTCACCGCTCAAACCTTGTCGGTATGGGTGTATTGCCATTGACATTCAAAGATGGTCAAAATGCAGAAACCTACAAACTAGATGGTTCTGAAGTGCTTAGCATCACAGGTCTGGACAATGGCGAGAGTAAAACCGCCACTGTCACGGCTACACGTGCTGACGGAACGGCAGAAACCTTTGAGGTAAATGTCGGTCTACAAACGCCAAAAGAGCGCGAGTATGTGCGTCATGGCGGCGTATTACACTATGTACTACGTCAATTGGCTGCTGAGAGCAAAGAAGCAGGCTAGCAATTAGTTAAGCTTTATATGACAAAAAGCCCAATCTCCTTCAAAGTAGGGGATTGGGCTTTTTTATGGAAGACGTTTTTCTTCTTGTTACTTTACTCTTTAAGTCTTCTCAGTCAACAGCTTAATTCCTAGCCCCATAAATACGACACCACTTATTTTATTCATCATGGATTCAATTTTTGGATTCTCTCTTAGTTTTTTGCTGAACTTTGACGCCAACATTGCCAAACACAAGCACCATATAAAGCCTGTGGTGGCAAAAGTCAGTCCCAACATTAAAAATGACAGCATGCCATAAGCATAATTAGCGTCGATAAACTGAGGAAAAAACGCGAGAAAGAATAGAGCGACTTTTGGGTTAAAAGTATTGGTTAACACACCTTGCTTATATATTTGCCAACCATCTACAGCCTTTTGGCTAGTCACGTTCTGATCTTTGAATAAATTGTTTGCTATCGAGCTCGAGTTTTTGCTCAGTAGCATTTTTAGACCTAAATAACACAAATAGCTGGCCCCAATATACTTAACAATCATAAAAGCGGTAGGGGAGTTGGCAAGTAATACGGACAATCCTAGCGCCGCCAATAACGTATGTACCAAAATACCCGAAGTAATGCCAAGAACAGAATAAACCCCTGCTGTTTGCCCCTGTGAGACACTACGGGTGATGATGTACATGCTATCCGTACCTGGCGTTAGGTTTAACAAAATAGCCGCTAAAATAAACCCTAGATAATTCTCGATACCAAACATAGCAATCACTTCCCTTTAATCACGCTAAGCCCCATCATTTATAGTATGTGGCTGCACTTTATAAATACGCTTGTCAGATCGATATTAACGAGTATTAGATAGGTTGGCAATAGTGCTATCAACAGTAAGCTAGCAGCTATTAATAATAAGCTAACGACAACAGAATAGAGGATGTTGAGAAACGACAGACATAAAAAAGCCCAGTCACCATATGATGGCTGGGCTTTTTTATTGTTCGCTTATTAGTCTAACCTAATGCTAAGCAAAAGTGCTAATAAGTGACGCCGAATAGTGGCGTCCCCAGGGGGATTCGAACCCCCGTTACCGCCGTGAAAGGGCGGTGTCCTAGGCCTCTAGACGATGGGGACGCATAGAGTGTTATAACCAGTGGTTACAACGGTACTTCACAATATCAGATAGCTTATTAAATAAGCATTGCCTAGGTGCTGATATCGTCCTACTAGCGAGTATTTATTATTACGTTTCAGTAATACTGAGCGTTGCTATAAATAAGTATGGTGGAGCTAAACGGAGTCGAACCGTTGACCCCTTGCATGCCATGCAAGTGCTCTACCAACTGAGCTATAGCCCCTCGCTAAGAGTGTGCGTATTTTATGCAAGACCGGCAGCCCTGTCAACAACTATTTTAAAAATAATTCATAAATATGCAAAAAAAAGTGATTTAGCCTATTTTAAAGGCTCAACACGTCCGAATTAGCGTGGATTTTGCTTAAGTGCGATCTCTTTGATGGCTTTATCGGTATAAAACTCTTCTTCGCTGCCATCAGAAAAAACAATCGCACAGCATTCAGTTGGCATATATTGACCGCCTTTTTCTCGGATCGTTCTGATACCTTTGACGCCAATGATGTCATATTCGCCCAATTTATCTAGATTATGCTTGGTGTAGCCACAGTACGTGGTGTATATCCATTTAAAATCTTCGAAGTCTTGACCTGTCGTCAGGGTTAGGTTTGCCTCAAAAAGCTCTTTGACGATGGCATCATAATATTTCTGTGCTTCTTTTAGCGTGTTAAAGACATAATCTTTGCTTTCTATTGTGATGGTTTTAGCGGCCATGTTTATTTCCAATTGAAATATTTAATAAAAGACGTTTAATAATACGAGGGTAGTTGTACTGATTAACAACGAAAAAAGGGCCAGAGATGGCCTGACCCTTTTACATTCGACAAGTTTAGCTAGTTAACTGTTTAGTAGATAAGTTGTTCAGCTTCTGAACTATTCAGCAGCAGCTAAGAAATCTGGCAATTCTGCCGCTTGTTTCTCAAGTTTTTTCAGTTTCTTTTTACCGAGGCCGCCTAATACATCAACTGCATGACGCAAGCGAGTCAAGGTCATGTCAGCACCGATAATCGCCATAGAGTTCATGACTGGCGTCGATGAGGTGCTACCAGCGATAGCGATAAAGAACGGCGCCATAAAGTCACGCATCTTGATATCCAGATGAGCAGCAAGGCCTTTTAGTGTGGCGTAGATGTTTTCTTCTGACCACGTTGGCAAGACTTCTAATTGCCAAAGTGCTAATTGCAGCATCTCGATAATTTGCTCAGGGGTGAGCGATTTATGAGTGAAACTCTCAGCATTGATGTCAGGTAGGTTTTGGAAGTAGAAACCACCCCAATTAACCGCATCAGACAATAGCTCGATACGTGGCTGAATCGCCGCTGCGATAGCGGTTAGCTTGTCACTGTTGCTGGCCCACTCAAGGATTTTATTCTTTAGCTCTTCAGGGCTAAGCGCACGTAGCCATTCTGCATTGAGCCAGTTGAGCTTTTCGATATCGAAGATAGGGCCACCAAGCGACACACGCTGAATATCAAAGCTGGCAATCATTTCTTCTAGTGTGAACTGCTCAGCATCATTAGGCATTGAGTAGCCCATACGACCGAGATAGTTTAGCAGCGCTTCAGGTAGCACGCCTGCATCACGATAGTAGGTGATAGAGGTTGGGTTTTTGCGTTTAGACAGTTTTGATTTATCAGGATTACGCAGTAGCGGCATGTGGCAAAGCGTAGGCATTTCCCAACCAAAATAATCATAAAGTAGTTGATGCTTAGGCGCAGAGTTCAACCACTCTTCACCGCGCATCACATGGGTGATTTCCATCAGATGGTCATCGACGACGTTGGCTAGATGATAGGTTGGCATGCCGTCTGTTTTTAGCAGTACTTGCATATCGACTTGAGTCCAAGGGAACTCAACCGTACCGCGCAGCATGTCTTGTACTTGACAAGTGCCTTCGGTTGGCACTCGCATACGAATCACGTGTGATTTGCCCTCGCTTACCAATTGCTCAGTTTTTTCTGGTGCAAGATGGGCACAGCGACCATCATAACGAGGGGTCTCGCCATTGGCCATTTGCTCAGCACGCATAGCGTCTAACTCTTCAGGGGTACAAAAACAGCGGAACGCATGGTCTTTTTCTATGAGTATCTCAGCGTGCTTTTTATAGATATCGCTACGTTCGCTCTGACGATAAGGGGCGTGTGGGCCGCCAATATCTGGGCCCTCGCTCCAATCTAGACCAACCCAGCGTAGGGCATCCAAAATCATTTGTTCTGATTGCTCAGTCGAGCGAGTCTGATCAGTGTCTTCGATACGTAAGATGAATTCGCCGCCGTGAGCTTTGGCAAAAGCCAAGTTAAATAGAGCAATATAGGCAGTACCTACGTGCGGGAAGCCAGTTGGTGATGGGGCGATACGCGTACGTACAGGGCGCGTGCTGTCAGTAGAGGTTTGCATGATAAAAGTCTCAAAGTTTGCTATCGATATAAGCTATTAGTATAAATAGCGATGAAAGATATGAAGTCGATGTTAAGAAATAGCGTAAAATATAGCGCTAGTATAACAGAGACATGTGATATTTTTAATGAAAAGCCCTTCTAGTGCTTGACTACAGGTGTATCCTTGCGATAATAATGCTAAGCAAGTCATAACTTGTTTATTTTCATCTAATTACTGGCCAGTACGGTCGTCATCTATTGAGTTGTTTGTGTCCCTATCAAAGTCTAAGCCAAAATCGAAAGCCAGTCCTTCTGCCGCCGCTGATCTCTCTGAGTCAGTGTCTAGTCCTTCTGCTATAAAGGATGCGTCTACGCAAGATGTCGATCTGGATGTTACTCACGCCCGTCATGAGGGCGATATCACGTCTGATGAATTAAGTTTTGTCCATGATGCGGTGCTGCTGCAAGAGACTGTCGCTGCGGTGCTCGGTGTAAAATCCTTGCCTAAGCAAACAGAAGGCGACCAAAATAGCTTAAATATAAGTGGTATCTACGTTGATGCAACTTTTGGCCGTGGTGGCCATAGCCGACTGCTACTAAGTCAACTTGCCGATGACGCCACACTGATTGTCTTTGACAAAGATCCAACAGCCATTAGTGTGGCGCAAGAGCTGGCAAGCAAAGACAGCCGCGTGCGTGTGGTTCACGATAGTTTTGCGACGTTGACCGACAGTCTGGCTGCTATGGGTACCAGTGAAGTTGATGGCTTAATGGCAGATTTGGGTATTTCATCACCGCAGATTGATGATGGTAGTCGCGGCTTTAGCTTTATGCGTGATGGGGCAGTAGACATGCGTATGGATACCAGTCGTGGCCAGTCAGTTGCCGAATGGCTTGAGAAAGTCGATGATGAAACGTTGGCCAATGTGCTTTATGAGTTTGGCGAAGAGCGTCATAGTCGCCGTATTGCCCGCGCTATCAAACAGATGGAGAGCTATGAGTCTACGCTCGAGCTAGCAGAAGTTATCAAAGTAGCGCATCCCAACTGGCAGCGCGGCAAACATCCAGCAACGCAAAGCTTTCAGGCCATGCGTATCTTTATTAATAATGAGTTGGGCGATGTTGACGACTTTTTAGCGCAAAGCATTCCTATCTTAAAGTCAGGTGGGCAGCTTGCGGTCATTAGTTTTCACTCATTAGAAGATCGCCGTATCAAGCAGTTTTTGCAGCGTCATAGCAAAGGGCAGTATCCAGAAGACGAAAACCTGCCAATGCCGCCGAATCGTCCACGTTACTTTAGCAAACCTAAACGCGTTGGCCCAAGCAAAGCTGAAACGAGCCAAAACCCGCGCGCGCGCAGTGCATGGTTGCGTATGGCAACGCGTACTGATACAGCTTATGAGCAGACAACAAAATCATAGAACAACATGATGCCACAAGCCATAGTCGAATAAGATTGCTAATGTTTGTCTAAATGATGCGCAAATGTCCTAATGGCTACGCCACTGTTAAAAATCTGTAAATATTGTCTGTTAGGCTCAGCAGTTGGTTTTTATCTGCATGATAGTTGAATGGCTTTATATGTAGATAGCCATGCAACGTGTTTGGTTGTGGCATGACCTATTGATAGCCATGAGTTGTAATGATTTATGGCTCCTAAATATATTAGCTATTGAATGTGTTTTTACATTCGTTTTTTTTAGTTTAGTTTTTACACTTATAAGTGTCTTTGTTTTTATATTTATCGATGGTATGACCGAATAATGACACGTTCATCTTTCGCAATCCGTTATCTACTCTATCGTTTACGTTCACCTTTTTGAGATCGTCATGGCAATATCTGACAAACCTGCGAATCGCCGCACTGCTACACCTTATAATACCGATGTCGGCGAGCTGTTCGTGCGCCGGTTTAATGTGGTGAGCATTTATGTGGTCGTGCTACTGCTATTGGCAGCCACGATTGTATGGAGTGGTATCAAAACTGCCGAAGAAGTTCAGCAATATCATCAGGACTACAAAACCTTGCAAGACATGAAAAAACAAGAACGTAAGCTACAAGTAGAGCATCAGCGTCTATTGATTGAGCAACAAACTTTTAGCGCCACTCCGCAGATTGCCAGTCGAGCGGTTGCTGAACTGGGTATGTATTCGCCAACATTAAAGGATAAGCTGATTATCCAGCCTGGTGTCGCTACGGCATTGGTGCCAGTGGTTACGGAAGACTCAGATGAAGATATGTCTGACGTTATTGGTCCACGTGCCTCTACCGACATCTCTCCTGAAGAACCAGCGATGGAGGCAGGACAATGAGTGAGAAAAAGCCTAAATCCACCGCAAAAAACACCAGCAAGAAACCAGCCAGCGGCAAGATAACCAAACCTCTCCGCCGAGCCAGTGCTGCTAAATCTGGTCAGACGAGCAGCAAGCCCGATAAAGCTGCAAGCAATCGTAAGGCAAAACTATTCGGACGCATCAAAAAAAGCGATACCCAAGGGGCTTACACCAGTGTAAAAAACCGCAAGAGCAAAATGGTTTTTTCGAGCAAAGCGTCAGGTGCTTCTGCTCTCGGTGGTTTCGAACAAGACAAAAACCGTTTTCGTATGGTCTGGGGTCTAGCGCTGGTCATATTAGCGCTATTGATTAGCCGCGCCTATTATATTCAGGTTGCCAACGCACAGTTCTATCAAGACAAAGGCAATGAGCTTATTACCAGTGAGCGTACCCAGAAGTCTTATCGCGGTATGATTACCGATCGTAATAATCTACCGCTTGCGGTCAGCGCGCCGCTCGCGACGGTTTCATTCAGTCCGCATGATTATTCGCGTGAATATTACGAGCTAAAGCGCATTATCATTACCAATCCTAGCAGTCCACAATTACAGGCGCGTATGCAAAAGCGTCTAGATAATATGGACCTGACCAAGCTAGCCGCTGCTGCCAATATCTCGGTCGATGAACTAAAGAAAGTCACGGCTATTGATGACAGTATCGATGTGACCGATGAGAAAGCCGTAAAAGCTGCTTTGCCATCTGGCGCAGGTTCGCACTATTTGCCACTGCTTAATAAGGTCACACCTGAGATTGCCCAAAGCGTCAGTTCGCTTGATTTCCCTGGTGTCTACGAAAAGAATTTCTTTCAGCGTTATTACCCGCAGCCACAGTCTAATGCACAGCTGCTGGGCTTTATGGGTCAAAACGCCAAGGATCCTGAAGGCGGCTATGAAGGCCGTGCTGGTATTGAGCGTCAGTATGAAAAAGATCTGGCAGGTGATGATGGGAAAGTTCTGGTTCTAAAAGACGCCAAACAAAACAGCCTAAAAGAAATTAAGCAGATTGAGCCGGAAGTACCAGGCAAAGATGTGGCATTGACGATTGATTCGCGCTTACAGTATTTGCTATATAAAGAGTTAGAAAAAGCTGGACGCTTGCAAAAAGCCCGCTGGTCCACGGGTATGATTGTTGATGTACAAACTGGTGAAGTATTAGCACTATCGACATGGCCGTCGTTTAACTCGAACAACCTTAACGAGATGACAGGTGAAAATCAGCGTAACCGCGCACTGTTAGATGTGTTTGAGCCAGGTTCGGTGATGAAACCGTTTACCGTGGCGGCAGCGCTAGACTCGGGTAAATATACGCCAACGACCTTGATTGATACCAATCCCGGTTCGATTCGCGTACGTGGCTATACCATTCGAGATCATAATAATTTGGGTATGATTAACATGGCAACGCTACTACAGAAATCCAGTAACGTTGCTTCTACCAAGATTGCGCTATCACTGCCAGCCGATGCTATTAGCAATATGCAACGACAGTTTGGCTTTGGCTCAAAAACACCTTTGCAGTTCCCAGGTGAGGGCAGCGGTCTGATTGTTACGCCAAAAGAGAAAGAAACCTCGCGCCGTGCGACGGTTAGTTATGGTTATGGTCTGCAAGTGACATTGGCACAGGTTGCACAGGCGTATTCAGCCCTAGCAGCAGGTGGAGTCATGCATCCATTAACTTTAATTAAAGATGATAAGTCGCAGCCAAGCAAACGCATTATGGCACATGAGCAAGCAATGTCGATTGTACAGATGCTTGAGAGCGTGACTGAGCCTGGTGGTACGGCGAAAGCCGCCGCCATTGATGGATATCGCGTGGCAGGTAAGACGGGTACGTCACGCCGTATCAATCCAGACGGTGGTTACTATACGGATCAGTATCGTAACGTCTTTGCTGGTATGGCACCTGCATCTAATCCAAAGCTGGTAGGCGTAATGCTTATCGAAGACCCGCGCGGTCAGATTTATGCTGGTCTAACGGTCGCCCCTGTCTTCCATAATGTGATGAAAGAAGCATTGCGATTGTATAATGTGCCTTTGGATAAGCCACTAAAAACGGAAGCGCAGTAAGCGTTCAATTATTTTAAATGTCCAGCTCTACTGAGCTGACACGTTTTAACTGTTTAGGATTTATCTATGACTATATCATCGCTAGATAGCGCTACTGTTACCTTAAAACAGCTTATAGATGCCAATAAAAGCCAGCAGCAAAAACTGGCTGAGCAACTTACAGCGATGATAGAAACATCGATTCAGAAAGTATTCAAGCAGGCAGAGTCAGAACAAGCTCAATCTACTGCCCATATTCCGTTTCAACAGTTTCGCTTGGATAATCGCCAATTGGAAGTGAACGACGTATTCGTCCTTCTAAAGAGTCAAACAGCCAACCCTCAAAAAAGTCGCGACTATTTACGGCAAGCCGCTAAACAAGCCGCGTTTATTCTCTCAGAAATTGACCCTAGTGTTTTACTTAGCGAAGCAACAAATCCCTCAAATCCCAGTAGTGAACCGCAGACAGATAGTATTGCTAATGCACAGCAATTAGCAGCACTGTCATGCCCTGTATTGTACGTTCCTAACATTCGCGACTTTTTAGGTAGCTTAATTCAAGCGCGCCTGCAATATCAGCAGCCAGTGACTCTACCGACTGTGGTTGCAGTAACTGGTACGAATGGCAAAACAACCATCAGTCAATTAGTAGCACAGCTTACTCAGTTGATGGGTCAGAGTAGCGCGGTGATGGGTACGGCAGGTAATGGTCGACTTGGCGCTCTAGTACAGGCCAGTCATACCACGGGCGATGCTTTAGCTGTCCAACAGTTCTTATATCAAATGGGAACAGAAGAGGCTGAGATATTGGCATTAGAGGCCAGCTCTCACGGGTTAGATCAACAACGTCTACAAGGTATGCCAGTCACTGTGGCGATTTATACCAATTTGAGTCGTGACCATTTAGACTATCATGCCGATATGGCAGAGTACGCCGCTGCCAAAGCCAAGCTGTTTGATAAAGCACATTTTCCAGATTTGACCCATGCCATTATCAACATCGATGATGAGCACGCTCAGGTTATGTTAGATACGGCAAACGCTAGCGGTTTGACGGTATGGACATACAGTTTGGATTCATCAAAAACTGCTACTTTTGTTGCTGCTGATATTACACCCAGTCTGCAAGGCGTCAAAATCAATCTGCGTACTGATTTTGGTGATGACAAAGCTGATAACATAGAGATTTTCAGTCCATTATTAGGTCGCTTCAATGTAGCCAATTTGCTCGCAGCGATAGCAGCCGTCGTAGCACTTGATGATGACTTGGCTATGAATATCGAGCGTATTGCGCCTGCTGTTGCACAGTTGCAAGGTGCAGTTGGGCGTATGCAGCGCGTACCATCAAATGATGGCTGCTTTATCGTTGATTATGCGCATACTCCAGACGCTCTAAACCAAGTGCTGGCAAGTTTAAAAACCCACTGTAAAGGTCAGCTTTGGGCGGTATTTGGTTGCGGCGGAGATCGTGATGCAGGCAAGCGACCGTTGATGGCGCAAGCAGGTCTAGAAGGTGCTGATCAAGTTATTTTGACCGCGGATAATCCACGTACCGAAGACCCAAATGTAATTTTGCAAGATATGCAGGCTGGTATGACCGCTGAGCAATATCAACGAACCCATATCGAGCCTGCCCGCCAAACCGCTATTGAGTATGCAGTTAGTCACTCAGGTGTAGATGATATCGTTGTCATCGCAGGCAAAGGTCATGAGACCTATCAAGAGATTAATAACGTTCGCTATGATTTCGATGACAGTGTTGTGTTGCAGCAGGCGTTGAGTCAGGCGGGACGTGTGTAATTGATTGGCTTTCAATACATGCATTAGTAAAAATTGATCATTAAATATAAAAATTAAGTAGTCATCATATAAGGTAATCATTATGACAGCCGACACCGATAATACTGCCCAGTCGCAAGGGCTCTATGTCTGGCAAATGGACAATCTGCTCGCAGCGACCACGTCGCTCGATGGGCAGTGGCAACTACCACAAGGCTATGCAGCAGAGCAGACTGCTTTAGCCAGTAAACGTATAGCCACCGATACCCGTACGATAAAGCCAGGCGATATATTTTTGGCGCTAAGCGGCGATAATTTCGATGGACATGATTATATTGAGACAGCGATGTCTAAAGGCGCTGTTGCCGCTGTCGTCTCGCGTCCTATCTCGTTGTCCGGCCCAAATGCTATTCCGCAATTGGTGGTCAGCGATACCCGTTTGGCGCTAGGTCAATTGGCAGCATATCGTCGTCAGCAGCATCCAGATTTAACCGTGATTGCTATTACGGGTTCTAGTGGCAAGACTACTTGCAAAGAAATGCTAGGCAGTATTTTTGGTAGATTGGCACCGACCTTGATCACTCGTGGTAACCTCAATAACGATTTGGGTGTGCCAATGATGTTGCTTGAGCTATCAGACCATCATCGCTATGCTATTTTAGAGTTGGGCGCAAACCATATTGGCGAGATTGCTTATACGACTGAAATTGTTCAGCCTGATGTGGCCTGTATCTTAAACATCGGTACAGCGCATTTGGGTGAGTTCGGTAGCCGTGAAGGCATCTGCCAAACCAAGGCTGAGATTTACCATACTTTGACGGACGCGCAGTTTGCAATCGTTCCCGATAAGGATGATTTTACCAATCAGTTGCGTCGTATCGCTGAAAAGCACACCTCACATGTGATTGGCTTTGGTAATACGGATGTAAGCGCAAGCCATCTAGACGTAGAGCCTGAACGTAGCGAATTTAAGCTACATATTGGTAACCAAGTCCATGATATCAATTTGCCATTGGCAGGTGAACACAATGTCAATAATGCCTTGGCCGCTGCTGCCTGTGCGCATGCGCTAAATATTGAGGTAAGCGACATCGTCATCGGGCTCGAAAATGCACGCCCTGCTAAAGGTCGTCTAAATAGCCAGATACTTGGTATGCATCGTCTTATTGATGATACTTATAATGCCAACCCTCATTCGGTACGTGCTGCTGCCAAAGTATTGGCTGCGCAAACAGGTACGCAGGTCATGGTGCTAGGCGATATCGGTGAGCTAGGAGAGGCGGCTATCAGTGAGCATCAAAGCTTGGGCCGTACTATCGCAACCACAGGTATCAACGTGCTGCTTTGTGTTGGCGAATATGCCCCTTATACCGTTGCGGGTGCGCAAGAGGTATCTGATATCAGTGCTCATGCCTTTGCAGATAAAGACAGTTTATTACAGTATTTACAGCCGTATTTGCAAGCGCAACAAGCTAAGCCTTGTACTGTGTTGTTCAAAGGCTCTCGTTCCATGGGAATGGAAACACTTATTCATGCGCTAGTAGAGGAGTAGGCGGTGTTAGTTTGGTTGTTCGGCTGGCTTGGCCAGTATTATACGCCGTTTTCTGCGGTTTCTTCGTTGACGCTGCGAGCATTGCTTGCCGTTGTTACCGCCCTTATGTTTAGCATGATGTTTGGTGGCCGTGTCATTCGGCACCTGCGATCGCTCAAATATGGTCAGGCCATTCGTAATGACGGACCTCAATCGCATTTAGCCAAGACTGGCACACCAACCATGGGCGGGGTACTGATCCTAAGTGCGATTGGGATATCGACGCTACTGTGGGCACGATTAAACAATCCTTATGTTTGGATTTTGCTCGTGGTTATGGTTATCTTTGGTGCCGTAGGTTGGGCTGATGATTGGTTAAAAATTAAGTACAAAGATCCGAAAGGCCTAATCGCTCGCAAAAAGTATTTTTGGCTATCTATAGGCGCGCTATTTGTCGGTGTTTCTTTGTACTATATCGCCACGCTACAACCCAATATCAACACCACGCGCGAGATGCAGGATTTGCTATTGCCAGTATTCAAAGATTGGATGATTCCATTTTCAGCAGTGCCATTTGGTATTGGCTTCATCATCTTTACCTACTTTGTGATTAATGGCGCTTCTAACGCAGTCAATCTAACCGATGGGTTGGATGGTTTAGCGATTTTGCCAGTCGTTCTCGTCGCTGCAGGTTTGGGTGCGATGGCCTATGTATCAGGCGATGTACGCTTTGCTGATTACTTGCATGTGCCTTATATTCCTTATAACTCCGAAGTCATCATCGTCTGTGGCTCAATGGTGGGAGCAGGCCTTGGTTTCCTATGGTTCAACGCGCATCCAGCACAAGTGTTTATGGGTGATGTTGGCGCGCTAGCACTGGGTGCAATGCTAGGTACTATCGCCGTGATGACCCGTCAAGAGATTGCCTTTGCAATTATGGGTGGTTTGTTTGTCGCAGAAGCGCTATCAGTGATGTTGCAAGTTGGCTCGTACAAACTGCGCAAGAAACGCGTCTTCCGTATGGCACCGCTGCATCATCATTTTGAAGAAATTGGCTGGAAAGAAACGCAAGTGGTAGCTAGATTTTGGATTATTGCCATTATTCTTGTCATCCTTGGGCTAATGACGCTAAAACTGCGTTAAGCTATAACCGCCAAATATCTATATAGATATTTGCATAACTCCAAAAAGCCGTTTCAATCATGATTGAGACGGCTTTTTGTCGCTCAAGGCAGATGAATTTTGTTAAAATGCCAAGCATACTGCTATCACTTTGAGATGCCCGTGTCGTTATTTATTTGTCCACTTTGTCAGTCACCGCTACAACCCGCCGCAGATACTTGGCGCTGTGATGGTAGTTTGCACCCTAAGCAGACTTCACATCCCTTTGATGTGGCGCGTCAAGGCTATGTCAACCTGCTGCCAGTACAACAAAAAAAGTCTAAAGCACCTGGGGATAGCCAAGAGTCTATCGATGCGCGTAAACGGTTCTTGAATCATGGGCACTACGCACCGCTACAAAACTTAATTAGCCAAAAGATGACAGAGTTACTGTCTAACGATGAGTTAGTGGATAAACAAGATAACAAGCCAGTCAATTGGCTAGATATTGGTTGCGGAGAAGGATACTACACGCACGCAATGGCACAAATGGGATCGGATGTTATAGACACGCTGATAGCCGCTGACATCAGTAAGCCTGCAGTGGTTGAGCTGGCCAAAGTCAGTAAAGTAGCAGGTCGTCTATGGTATCAGATGCGTAAAGAAGATACTGCCAATACGACAGCGGTCTATCCATTAGTGACCAGTGCTGCACATTTACCATTACGCCCGCACAGTATGACGGGTATTAGCAGTATTTTTAGCCCTATTTTGCCCGAGGCGTTTGATAATGTATTGATGGATGGTGGCTATTTAATCATTGCCAAACCTGATATCGGGCATTTGGCAACGATGCGTGATGCGCTATTTGATGATGTGCGTGAGCATGATTCTGATAAATTCTTACAAGAATTGGCACCATATTTTACATTGGTTGAGACCTGCCGTGTCAGTACAGAGCTGACGTTATCCGCAGAGGATTTGGCTGATTTGATGACGATGACACCTTATGCGTACCGTGCCCGCAGTGAAAAAAGGCAAGCACTATTGGCCGCCGTAGAAACAGCAGCATTTGGCACAGAGGCGAAGTTTGTGGTTTATATTTTGCGGAAAACTTCTGTTTAGCACATTTAGAGCATAGTAGTATGGAGTATTGCTATGCTCGTTTTAAATATTAGCCAGTAACTCCACCATGTCCGTATTTGCATTCGTTATCAACTAGTTAGTAATTCGCGTTTTTATAAATATCCTGTTTACGATGCTTACCGATAAAGCGTAAATGCGCTGTTATTTAACCAAACATTACGCCAATACCTAACATGCCCTTAAGCACGCATGCCCTCGTAACAATCGCAACCTTTCTTCAAGTTTCATAAATCTACTTAATACTAGAATCATTTATCATTCTCTTTGTCGATAGAGTAAAGCTTTATCACGATAGTTCATTTAACACTAAGTGAATTATCTATAACGACTCTAAATATAAATTGAAAGGAATAAAATGATGAAAAAGATACTAGTTAGTTCGATTTTAGCCGCTACTGCTTGTTTGTCGATGGTGGGTCAAGCCAATGCTGCACCTAATTTTGATAAGCATCATTCGGCTCAAGTACAGCAACAAAAGCATAGTAGCAATAAAACGAGTAATAACTATAAGCATGCCAAAGTTAAGGCAGCCAAGTCACATCACAAAGCGAATGTAGTGGCTGCTAAACACAAAGCAATAGCCAAAAATGTTCATGCTAAAAATAGCCATGATAAAAACAATCATGACAGAAACAACCATGATCGTCGCTCGTAAAAATACAATCCTAGCATCCAAAAATAGCGCCTTAATTAGGCGCTATTTTTTTTATATGACACTATTGATCGTTACTAGTTGAGCAAACGCTACTGACTAATTAACGTCATTGATTTGGACACGCCATTTTTATTAGGCTGAGTAAGTGTGACCTTGCTACTCAAAACATCGCCTTTAGCATTGATTTTATAGCACTCTGAAGACGTACCTGCAGCATCAGAAGTCAAAAGCAGATTGCCGGAGGTCTCTATACAGAGCCACGCTGTGTTATTTGTATCTTGTGTGAGTGACCAGTCCTGCTTATAAGTGGCGGTTTTCTGACGCATACTACTGTCAGCATATACGTTTTCAGTGATGAGCTGATTTGAGTCGCCTACAGTAGCCATTTTAGGGATACTAGTCGTTTGGTTAGCGATTGAATACTCACCCGTACTATCCGTAAAACCATGGAACACCAATGGATTTAGCGTAAAGTAATTGATAGTGACGGACTGATCCGTAATCTGCTGATTCACTGTGTTGATTGTGCTGACTTCTGCGCCTTGTACCATTTTATTATTAAAACGCATGCTGCCTTTAGGGGTTATTTGAATATCTGCGGCTACGCTTTGTCCGCCGATAGTGGCTACCAATTTTTCACTACGTTGTTTGGTATAGATATTGAGTAGGGCAGTTTCAACTGGGTATTGAGTGACAACGTTATCAGAGTTGTTATTTTGATTGGTATTGCCTGTTGCCATGCCGCCCATGCCGGTAGCGCAAGCACTCAATCCGAGTCCTGCCACGATACACATTCCTAGTGTTTTCATTATTGTATCCTTTAGTTTATTTAAATAAATACTACCGATATCTACTATAATTCAATTTTTTGACAATGGCACTTGCCGAGTATCAGAGACCCTATCGTTATTACATTTTTGTACGGAATAGCAATATTGACCAGCATCGATATAAAACTAGATTGAACGCTTAAAAAAACTTAAAGCCTTTTCGTATAAGGGTTTAGGAATAAAATTAAGCTGATAATAAAACGAATCGTAATAGAGCATCCACTCATTTAACGGCAGTTTTATGCGGCCAAACACGACTGAAAAATGCTTATAATCTGCACTACTGTAAAAAATCTATTCAAAAAAGAGACAAAGGCGAAGCCTGCTAATACGGCTTGACATTATTCGAGTGCGTGAAAATAGGTTACTATGGTTGTCCAAGAAAACATACCTCTAGTACGTCATAAACAAGCTACTTTAAGTGGCTTAGTTATTTGGTAAAAATAAAAGAGTGCAAAAAATTAGAGGGTTTTTCGCTGTCCAAAAGTCGATAGCGCGTATCAATGCCAGCGTCGGTATATCAATACATACTCTCAAAGGAAAAAATAAATGTCAGTTAATGAAGCATTATTAGATGAAGTCAAACAATGGCGCAAGCAGATCCATAGCTAGCCTGAACGTGGATTCAAAGAATTTAAGACCTATTCATTCATCGTAGATAAATTACCATCTTTTGGTATTAAAGTTTATCAAGGCTTGGGTGGCACTGGTGTGGTTGGCACTTTGAAAAACGGTGCAGGCGCTACTATCGGTATAGAAGAGTAGGTAGTTATCCTGTGTTATAACCTTTTATAAGTAACTCTCAGCCCATGGTACGAAATTTTTAGCTTGGTCAATTAATGTGTTATTTGACTAGGTATATAGTTATTAGACTCATACAACACCCAGAATTAAGGCTAAACAGAAGTGTTTCAGACAGCAGTAGAGAATGAGTATAGACTGAAAGTCTTACTATTAAAAAGTATAAAAAATATCTAAAGAAAGGTAGAACAAGACAGGAAAACTGATGCTTTGCTTAAGCAAAATAAGATTGGCGGTGAAGGAGGGATTCGAACCCTCGATACGCTATGAACGTATACACACTTTCCAGGCGTGCGGTTTCAGCCACTCACCCACTTCACCGTTTTTTGAACGCCTAAGTATAGCGGATACCATTTAGAATGTCACGACTTGCGCGCTATCTTTCTTTATTGGCAAGCGCCTGCTAGGATAGCAAGTATGTAACGGCAAGTATAAATGGTTGAAAGTTGAATGATAAGTTTTAGTAGGCTTAAGTACGGATGTAAGAATAGTGCACTGATGGCAGTATTGCTTGTCGCGACGGGTATTACCCAAGCACACGCTGATGATTTGACCCAGTGTAGCCAGTCTTTTTATGGGGGTGTTTATCCTGAATTTACCAATACCAAGCTAAAAAAAGACACACAAGCGCTATGCATGGATGGCTTTGCGGTTATGTATTCAGGAGTATCGCGTACACCGCTTTGGTCAGCAGAGCATCTCGATCGCACACGTCTGCAACAAGCTAAGCAGATCGATCGTGAAGATAGCTTCCACGAAGAGAGTAAACTACCAAAGTCAGCACGAGCCTCATTGTCTGATTATTCAGGTTCTGGCTATGATCGAGGTCATTTGGCACCCAATGCCAATATGGCCAATCGCAGCCAGCAGTATGATAGTTTTAGTTTAGCCAATATTGCCCCGCAGTCACCACGTAACAATCGCTACATTTGGCGTAATATTGAATCTGCCACTCGATATTTGACTCAGCAATACGGTGAGGTGTATACCATCACGGGTGTGGCATTTACTGATAAAAAAACCAAGCAGCTCGCTAACCGTGTCCTTGTGCCTAGCCACTTCTTCAAAGCGGTATATATCCCAGCAACCAATCAAGCAGGCGTGTATTACGCACCAAATGATGAGTCAGAACGCATCGATGTGATCAGTATCGATGAGCTGACCACTGAGATTGGCATCGATGTATTACCTATGCTAGATAGTCAGTCCAAATCTCAAGCGTTTGATTTACCATTGAAGGCAGGTGAGAGCTCAGATACCCCTGAGGCACCTGTGGAGGAGCCTGAGTGGATGCTATTTGTCTGGGCTATTTTAGAATGGTTAATTGCACAGTTGCAAGCTTAAGCTGAAAGTAAGACCCAAAAATAGCCTCATTTCGAAAAAAATAAAATGTTACTGATAATAAGGATAATCAAATGATTGAGCCATTCGCCAACGACCATCAAAGCATGCAGATTGGTGATCTTGTCATTGAAAATCAAAAAGACAAGATTATTATATATGGTGATATTGATCTCACTTTTGACGAATTAGGATACGACCAAGCCCAACAGCTACATGAGCTGTCGGGGAAAATCGTACAAGCATTTGCAGATAAAAATCTATATAGTAAGAATGATGCTAAGTCAAAGGAAAATGATGACCAATTAGATAAAGATATCGACAATCCTTTCCTATAAGTCTTTGATATAGTTTTATTTTTACAGAAATAAGAAACTATAAAAAAATTACTAGGCAAAACCTAAAAATTGCTTATAATGAGTTAAGACATCGCTTGTGTCGCTTGAATCTTTAACCAAAAGCTTATAAGTTGTAATGGTAACTATCATTTAAAAAGGTCGAAACCGTAAAGCTCGTAATGAAAGGTTCTAGCAAAGGATAAGCATAGGACAACAGAAACATAACGTTTCGAGTAATCATTGTATGAAGGGAGTCAATCTATGAAATTATTTACAAAGACCACTTTAGCAGTTGCTGGTATTGGTATTGCTAGCATGGCATTCGCCGCTGACCCATTAGCCAACACTACTTGGCAGACATATGATGAAGGCAAGCCAAAAGGTACGGTAAAGATCACTGAGTCAAATGGTGTGTTGACCGGTACTCTTATTGCTACTAACTCAGCTAAAGGCAAAAAGCACGTTGGTACGACCATTATTAAAGGTCTAAAAGCTGACGGTGGTGGTAAATATAGTGGTGGTACGATTACTGACCCTGAAAAAGGCAAAGACTATCGTATGACTGCAAGCTTAAGCGGCAACACATTGAAGCTAAAAGGCTATATCGGACCATTCTCTCGTAGCCAAGAGTGGAAAAAGAAATAAACTAAAAAATTAGTTTTAGCGTAATACATAAAAATCCCGCGTTACCGAAAGGTCTCGCGGGATTTTTTACGTTTTAGATTTAAGCTTATGGCTTCAACAGGGGAGAACTTTAAACACTAAAATTATAAACGCCGATACTACAGTGGGTAGTATCAGCGCATTTAACATCAATCTTTAGCTTACTTGAAAGGAGCTTATCTTATAAATTCTGGGTAAGCTTCCATACCACATTCTGCAATATCAGCACCTTCGTACTCGTCTTCTTCAGAGATACGTAGACCGATAACTAGCTTGATGATAGACCAAACCACTAAGCTGGCAATGAATACCCAAGCAAAGATGGTTGCAGCACCCACAATCTGACCGATAAAGGTAGATGCTGGGTTAGTAATAGGTACGATTAGTAGACCGAATAGACCGACCACACCGTGAACTGAGATTGCACCAACTGGATCATCAATTTTAATTTTGTCTAAGGCTAAGATTGATAACACTACAATGATACCGGCAATAACACCGAAGATAGTAGCTTGTAATGCAGAAGGAGTTGAAGGCTCAGCAGTAATGGCAACTAGACCTGCTAGTACACCGTTTAGAAGCATGGTTAGATCCGCTTTACCAAAGATGATGCGGGCTAAGATTAAGGCACCGACAGCACCGCCAGCAGCAGCAGCATTAGTGTTCAAGAATACCATTGCAACAGCATTAGCACTAGCGATGTCGCCTAATTTAAGCACTGAACCACCGTTGAAACCGAACCAACCCATCCATAAGATTAGTGTACCGAGTGCCGCCAATGGTAGGTTGGCACCAGGAATAGCGCGTATCTCGCCATTAGGGCCATATTTACCTTTACGTGAGCCTAAGAGCAATACACCTGCTAGAGCTGCTGCTGCACCTGCCATATGTACAATACCAGAGCCTGCAAAGTCAGAGAAGCCCATGTCGCCTAGGTTAAATAGACCAAAGACATCGTTGCCGCCCCATGTCCAGCTACCTTCTAATGGGTAGATAACACCGGTCATGACCACAGCGAATAATAAGAATGACCACAGTTTCATGCGCTCAGCAACAGCACCTGATACGATTGACATACAGGTCGCTACAAAGACCACTTGGAAGAAAAAGTCTGATGCGGCAGAGTAGACAGAGTCGCCACCGAAGCCGTTTTCAGCAGAGGCTGCTAAGGCGTCTTCTACTAACGTATCACCGCCTGCAATTCCGCTTAAGAATAGGTCGCCACCATACATAATCGCATAGCCGCATACCATATACATGATACTAGCCGTTGCAAATAGTGCGACGTTTTTGGTTAAGATTTCGACTGTATTTTTTGATCGGACCAGTCCAGCCTCTAACATAGTGAAGCCTGCTGCCATCCACATGACCAACGCACCACATATCAAAAAGTAAAACGTATCGAGCGCATATTGGAGCTCAAAGATTTGACTTTCCATTTAAATTCCCCCTTGAATTTATAATATAGATATCGGCATTACCGATAGATAAAAATGCTGTAAGAGTCTGTACCTATAAGTTTATGCCCGTAGGTAGGTCTTCAAATTTAGATAGCGTCAGGTCCCGTTTCACCCGTACGGATGCGGATAACTTGCTCAAGTGCAGTGACGAAAATCTTGCCATCACCAATCTTACCAGTGCTAGCGATACGAGTGATTGCCTCGATAGCAGGCTCAACCATCTCGTCGATCACAGCGACTTCGACTTTTACTTTAGGTAAAAAGTCCACCACGTATTCTGCGCCGCGATAGAGCTCTGTATGACCTTTTTGACGACCGAAACCTTTGACTTCAGTGACAGTGACACCTTTAACACCGATGTCGGAAAGCGCTTCACGCACGTCGTCGAGCTTAAACGGTTTTAAGATCGCAGTGATTAGCTTCATAAAAAATTCCTTATTTGTGTGATGCCGCAGATTGATAGAAGTACTATGGTGCATCATCATATCTCTGCCTTGCTTACTGTAAGTTATTCAAGAACCGTGCCAACCTACTCAAGGGGGGAGGTAGAATTGGTATTGTTCATTAAAAAGTAATGACAGTAGTAACATAGAATATGGGCTACGATGCAACGATTAGAGCCATCGCTACAAGCATAATAAAGGTGAATCAATCTTTAGCGTTTGGTTAACGAAAACTTTATTATAACCAACTTTTTGAGTGCTTGGGGAGGCTATCCCTTTATTTCATGTGACGATTTGCTAACTTGAGTTTGGTCGTTAGCTTGGCCTTTTCATGCAAGCGTATCAAAGATGAATGGCGGAAAGGTAGAGAGAAAATAGAGATAAGCGGCAGAGCCTAACATAGTAGTCAGACCCCTGGGCTTAGGTAAATAAAGGGTTTGGGCGTGTTTATATATACGTCGTTAGGCTTTAGGAAACAATAGATAAGGGGTTTTTGTGCTGACCAATAGCTTTTTTGTATCGCTACCTTGTAGTAATTCGCGGAGACGAGATTGGCCAAAAGCCCCAGTCATAAGTAAACCGATATCATGCTGATTTTGATAGTAGTTCAAAGCCGCTGCAACATCACGGCAGTCAAGCAATGTCTTTTTGGATTTGATACCCGCCTGTTTGAGCTTGGCATAGGCTTCACGCAACGCATCACAGTTATCAGAAGTTTCCTTGCCGACCATCACAATATGAACCGTTAGTGCACGCACCAGTGGCGTTTTACACAGCCAATTTAGTAGTTTATGGCACGTTAGACTGTTATCAAACGCAAATAAAGCGGTAGTAGGGGGCAAAAATGGTGCATGTGTCACCAAAATGGGGCAGTGACTGACTCGAATGAGTTGGCTCAGTGTTGATTTGCAGGTGACATGGTGACCTATAACGATCAATTGTGCTTGGTCATCGACGTAATCAATGCTCTGATTGAGGTTCTCATGACGATGCAGTGTATATGTCTTTAGCTTATGGCGTTGCTGTTCACAATACGAGGTTGCTTGAGATAATAGCAATCGGCCCTGTGCCTTTAGCTCACAGTTGCTCAGATGCTCTTTGGATGTGAACTGTTCGAGCAAAGCATTTTCGTCATCAATATTGAGGCAACCAGAGTAATTAATAGCGGCTTTTTGCTGCAAGCTTGGCATCGAGTGCAATAAGCCAACAGGCGCGCGCAGGCGAATAGAAGCCCACATACTGGCCTCTAGTACCGCTTGAACATGATCAGGACAGTCCAAGCAAGCAATCACACTATCTGGTTTTAAATTACTCATAAAACGACCACATCATTTTAATAATAAAAATCTGCTATCTTAGTTTAGGGTTGGCGTATGAAAAATACATCCAACCCTTTTACCAATATAACTGTCTATTAATATCCGATATATTAGCCATAGACTAAGAATATAGCCACATGGCAACCGCGTAGATTCGCTTAGCAGTTTCGCCTAGTCTAACAAGCCAATGTCTCGGCGGTCATGAACAGAGAAGCGATCAATCAGTGTTCGACTCGCATTGTTGAGTCCTACCACTTTGACATCAATACCTTCACGTTGCAAGCGCATCACTAGCTTGTCCAAGGTATCAACAGCGCTAACATCCCAAAAATGTGCTTGGCTTACATCAATCTGAATACTATCTACAGCCTCTTTGGTATCGAAACTATGCAAGAACTGGGTGGTAGAGGCAAAGAATACCTGCCCTTGAACATAATAGTAGCGGGTATTGCTGCTGTCATCATATTCACTAAAAATGGTTAAGAACTGACCAATTTTATTAGCAAATGCCAAGGCAGATAGTAAGACACCTACGCCGACACCGTAAGCTAAATTGTGAGTAAAGACAGTAGTCAATACAGTCGCCAGCATTACGATATTAAACGACATGGGATGCGTCTTAAACTCGCGAATAGATTGCCAGTTAAACGTACCAATCGATACCATAATCATGACTGCAACTAAGGCTGCCATTGGAATTTGACTGACCCATTCGCTCAAGAACACGACCATAATAAGAAGAACAACACCAGCCATCAAAGTAGATAGACGTGTACGACCACCAGATTTGACGTTGATCATTGATTGGCCAATCATCGCACAGCCTGCCATACCACCAAAGAAACCTGACACAACGTTGGCCATACCTTGACCACGACACTCTTTGTTTTTATCACTTGGTGTATCGGTCAATTCATCGACGATCGTCGCTGTCATCATAGACTCTAAAAGACCGACGATGGCAAGCGCGATAGAATAGGGCGCAATAATCAGCAAGGTATTTAGGTTTAATGGAATGTCAGGTAACAAGAATACTGGTAATGAATCTGGCAAATCACCCATGCTGCCAACGTTGCGAATATCAAGATTCATATACATTGCAACAGCGGTCAAACCTACAATACAAATAAGCGGTGAAGGAACGATGCGACCGATTTTAGGAATAAGTGGAAACAGATAAATAATCGCCAAACCAGCTGCCGTCATGATATAAACAGTCATGCCAACACGCTCAGTCATTGGGTTCAGTTCTGGTAATTGCGCGGCAAAGATCAATATTGCTAGAGCGTTGACGAAACCGATAACCACTGAGCGAGAGACAAAGCGCATCAGATTACCAAGCTTTAAAATGCCCATTACGACCTGAATGGCACCGCAAAGCAAAGTTGCGGCAAGCAAATATTGCAGACCATGGTCAGCAACCAAGTCGACCATGACCAGTGCCATAGCGCCAGTCGCCGCCGAAATCATACCTGGACGACCACCGACAAAACTGATCACTACCGCGATACAAAATGAGGCATATAAGCCAACCTTTGGATCAACACCAGCGATAATAGAAAAGGCAATGGCTTCTGGAATAAGGGCTAGGGCTACAACCAAACCCGATAAAACGTCGCCGCGAACATTGGAAAACCACTCGTCACGCAAGTTATCAATAAAAGATGTCATAAGTAAACTACATAGGGTTAGAGGCAAAAAAGTAATCATTACTCATTTATAAAATGATCGCGTCGCTAATAATAGCTATTCATTTTTCTTTTACTTCAACATGCACTAGGTCATGTTGCTGTGTTGGATTGTGAGAAACTAATAACCAAGATATTTAACTAATAACTGAGGTATCTAACTAATAACCAAAGTATCTACTGATTTTTTTGGTATCAAAAATACGCTCATCAATAATCAATACGATGATAAGGGCAGTAAATTACCTAAAAATATTTTTTAAAAGATTGCTTAAAATAGGCAACTAGATAGATGTACCTACAATAATATATAGAATCAGCAATCACTTGCTGTAGTAGAAGGTGATATATCACTCGTCAAATTACCAAAATTGTCTGATACACCCTTATCACGACGAGAATCGTTGATGAAGAGGCGTGACAATCGCGCGATAAATGTGACAACATGCTAAACTAAAATGCTTGAGCAATGTGCTCAGCAAAATACTGATAAATATTAATCAAGCTGACTATTATAGCATTAGCCACTTAATATAAAAACAGGCGAATAATAGCATAAACTCATAAAAAATCAGTACCGAAATCTGAACGATGGCGTTAAGATGCTTCACATCTTAGCGGCGTCGATTAGAATCGCTATACAACAAGTTTATTTGTTACAACTTTTCTCGTTTAATAGAAGGAATAGATATGACCACTAATACAGCAACAGAAGCCTTACTTCATAAGGGTAGTGGTCTACAAGTCGTGGTCGGTTTGGGGCAGTCTGGATTGTCAGTCGCGCATTATCTGGCCAAACAAGGCTATCAAGTCGCAGTCACTGATGCTCAAGTTACCCCTAAATTGGCCGATAAGTTGCCAGCCGAGATTGAGATTCGTCAGTTTGGTGGGATAGATGCCGATTTATTGCAGCAAGCGGCACGTATTATTATTAGCCCAGGTATTTCTCTTGAGACTGACGCTGTGGCTGCTGCTCGCCAAGCCAATATTCCTGTAGTTAGTGATATTCAACTGTTCTGTGAAGCGTGTACCGTACCCATCGTAGCGATTACAGGTTCTAATGCCAAAAGTACGGTCACTACGTTAGTCGGCCAAATGGCAGCGGATGCTGGCGTTAATGTGGGTGTCGGCGGCAATATCGGTGTACCAGCTTTAACATTGCTAGATAATTCTGATATGGAACTTGCGGTGCTTGAGCTGTCTAGTTTCCAATTAGAAACCGTCACCAACTTGGGCGCAAAAGTAGCGACTGTGCTCAATATGTCGCCTGATCATTTAGATCGTCATGGAGATATGCTCGGTTACCATCAAGCCAAACACCGTATCTTCCAAGGTGCTAAATCGGTGATGATTAACCGCGAAGATGCACTTACTCGTCCATTGGTCGCAGACAACCTACCGAGAATTAGTACGGGTATTCATGCCCCTGATAAAGGTCAGTATGGTCTGATTACCGACACAGAAGGCCAAACTCATCTTGCTCGTGGTACAGAACGATTACTGTCGGCAGACAAACTGTTGATTAAAGGTCGTCATAATCTACTGAATGCTCAAGCGGCTCTGGCACTTGGTGAGCTTGCAGGATTACCGCTAGAGAGCATGCTAACCACTTTGCAGCAGTTCACAGGTCTTGAGCACCGCTGCCAATATGTGGCTAATGCTGCTGGTATTGATTACTTCAATGATTCTAAAGGCACCAATATTGGTTCGACCATGGCCGCTATCGAAGGCTTGGGTGCAGTCTATGCGCCAAAAGACGGTAAGCTATTATTGATCTTAGGCGGGCAAGGCAAAGGGCAACAGTTTGGTGAATTAACGCCTTTTATCAATCAATATGTGAGCCAAGTCTTGTTTATTGGTGAGGATGGTCAGCAGATTGAACAACATCTAAGAGCGGCGAAATTGAGTGATGATGTTGCGCTACATCAGTGTCAGACATTAGAGAATGCGTTTGCGACTATTCAACAAGTCACTACCAGTAGTTTATCGCAAGTACAGGCTGTATTGTTGTCACCTGCCTGTGCTAGCTTTGACCAATATAGTGGTTATGCGGCTCGCGGTGAGCACTTTAGCCAACTGGTCAATCAATTAGATACTGCACAATCAGAAGCTTAATAGGTAGCCGAATATATCAATCAGCTATATAGATTGGCATAGCGCATATCGCACCTTTAGCAACAGCCAGTATTTTCTGGATAAATGATTGTTTTGCTTATAGATTGCTGCTACTGTCAAGCATATAATCCTGATTACTAAAATAGGTGCTAGCTAAGGCGTTTGCCGAGGGTTAAGGGCTTTCTAGCATCTATCTAGTACGATTTACTTTATGATTTTTTAAACGGTGGCGTTTCATAGACGCCGTGTTTTTTCGTTTGTTAGTGTATATAAAATTATGGCGCTCTCTTCTTTTTTTCGTTCCTCGCCCCAAACCAAGCAAACCTCTGGCTCAGACGGTGTTCTGTCTATGCCATCAGCACGCGCAATTTTGTTATCAAGCGTCGGCTGTATGATGGTGCTTAGTCTGCTGATGGTTGCTTCTGCTTCTATCCCTTTTGCGCTTAGCCGCGGTATGACCGAGCTATATTTTTTCAAAAACCAGCTGTTGTATATGACGATTGGTTTAATCGTTGCGGTCATTCCTTATTATGGCGTGTCTTTACGCACACTTTATAAGACCGAGACTCAGTTTGCTTTGTTAGGCATCACAGGGCTATTACTTGTTGCTACGTTGTTTAGTACGCCAATTAATGGTTCTAAGCGCTGGCTTACGGTAGGCGGCTTTAACTTTCAGGTAGCTGAGTTGGCCAAACTGGTCATGATTGTATTTGTATCTGACTTTGTGGTGCGCCGATCTTTTGAAGTTCGTAATGGCTTAGATGGCTTCTTGCGAATTATGCTGGTAGTGGCGCTGATAACGATACTGCTATTATCGCAGCCGGATTTTGGTTCTTTTGTCGTCATTATTGGTACGCTGTTCGCGATTTTTTATATTGCTGGAGCACCTTATAAGCACTTCTTAGCCTTGGGTGCTGCTGCTGTTGGTGGTGCAGTGTTGATGGTGACTACGGCAGAGTACCGACTGGTGCGTGTGATGTCGTTTATGGATCCATTTGACGATGTACAAGATACTGATTATCAGCTCGCACGTAGTTTGATCGCCTTTGGTCGTGGGCAGTTCACGGGTGTTGGCTATGGCGAAAGTGTACAGAAACTGTCGCATTTGCCTGAGGCGCACACGGATTTCCTATTAGCCATTACGGGTGAAGAGTTAGGGTTCGTCGGGGTTAGCATGGTGCTGATACTTGAAGCGCTGATCATCGGTAGTGCGATGCGTATCAGTTACAACGCGCTCAAACGCCGCCAGATGCGCATGAGCTATACTGCTTTCGGTATTGGTGTGGTATTTATTGCCCAGACGATTATTAACGCTGCGATGAACATGGGTGCCATCCCAACCAAAGGTCTGACTATGCCGTTCTTTAGTTATGGCGGTTCGTCTATGTTGATTAGCTTGGTTATGGTCGCGCTATTATTGAAGATATATAAAGAAAGCCCTGAAATCGAGAAAAGCCAATGCCGTTATTACTAATAGGCTCTATATAATAGTCTCTGCATAGCTTCAGAGTTTCGGTAAATAGTGTCTAGCATTATTGCAATAAAAAGCGTCACTCATAGTGGCGCTTTTTATTGTCTATTTATAGCTTTTGAACTCTCATTAATAAGGCAAATTTAACTGCTGCTTGCCTTGTATTGGGGTATTGTCCCATTGAGCAATGGCTTGTTTAAGCATATTTTCTGGAGTATCGATATCGATCTCTGCTTGCTGTAATAGTGATAGGGCTTCAACAATAAGTTGACTCGGGTCTGATGTGTCGATCGGTTGAGCAAGGTTTTGCTTAGAGAGCTTTTGGCCGTCAGCATTATTAATCAATGGCAGATGATACCATCGGTCAATAGTGGGTAGGCGGGCGGCTTGCATAATGCCGATCTGTGCAGTCGTCATAGGTAGAATGTCGAGACCACGCATGATATGAGTAATCTGCTGTAGACCATCATCGAGACTGGCTGCCAGTATATAGTTAATCATACCATCCTGACGACGAGCAACCATATCGCCTAATGTCTGCTGCGGATTATCCCATTGTAGTCCTTGAATACCATCATTAAAGCCAATCCGATAGTCTGGTAGCTGAATACGTAGCTTATGCTGCTGTCTATCAAGGTCAGCTGCCACACAGCGCCGCGGATACCGCTGCCTATTTGGTTGTACTTGGACAATTGATAAAGCTTGTTCGTTTAATGATTGGTCGGTCAGCGCAGCTAAGCTGGCAAGACTATGGTTTCTACTTATCTCTTCTTGCGCCCAGTACTGTTCTAAGTCTTTACGGGAGCATTGGCAGCCATAGGTCAACGGTCGCAGGTATGATGATAGATAATCGTTGTAGATATCAATGCGCTCAGACTGATAAATAACATCACCATCCCAATGCAATCCAAGTGCCTCAAGATCTATCAAAATTTGCTCAGTGAACTGCCGATCACAGCGTTCAGTATCGGTATCTTCCATACGCAACAACCACTTACCATCGATTGATTTGATATGACAAAAGCTGGCAAGCGCAGTCGTTAAAGAGCCGAGATGTAACTCACCCGTTGGTGAAGGCGCAAAGCGGCCAATAGGCTGTGATGGTGGCGTTTGAGTTGGCATGGTGGTAGGCATTGTTTTCAAAATAAATGGCTGTCTATAAAAGGTAATAAAGATAGAATAATAAATATGAGTATCAAAAGATATTCATTAAATGAGATTGTTTTGTTAGTCATGTCATTATTCAGGCGATTATATTTGTCAGAGCAAAGTCAGTAACGCAGCAAAATAGTGACAGTCTAAAATACAAAAAGCGACCTATTACAAGGTCGCTTCTGCTTACATTTATATCTGTAATATCTGATCTAAGCGCCTTGGTTTTGACGTTCTTTGATTTCAGATAAGGTTTTGCAGTCGATACATTGGGTAGCGGTTGGACGTGCCTCAAGGCGACGTAATCCAATCTCTACACCACAAGTCTCACAAAATCCATAGTCATCATTTTCGATTTCTAACATAGATTTGTCGATTTTGCGGATAAGTTTGCGCTCACGGTCACGAGTACGTAATGCCAATGCAAACTCTTCTTCTTGAGTGGCACGGTCATTGATGTCTGGCATGGCGCTTGACTCATCTTGGATGTAGTTTTTGGTACGATCCGCTTCGCCAATCAGTTGGTTTTTCCAATCCAATAAAATAGCCTTAAAGTGCTCCAACTGCGCATCAGACATATACTCTTCGTCTTTGGCCGGCACATAAGGAGTAAATTTAACTTCACTCGGATTCGTGGTCAGGGTGCTCATATGGGTATCCTACTTTTTCAAATTAATTCAATAAAACGACGTATCAAAAGACAAGACGTTATTAATGCTACAAACGCTACAATTTGTCCTTTTATCAAACGTTTCACCACTTGGTAATACAAGTAACACAGCTGATCAAATAATATCGTAGACTTTATATCTTGACAGTTATATACCGAGTGTTAGATAGGTTGTTATACAAACTTCGGTTTTAATAATACTGTCTAAAGCATGCCGTAGGTCATTGATTGTGAAAACTGAGCTTGTGGTTAATGGGCCATCCTAGCTATCGTGCAGTGGCTTCATATTAGATATTGGGCCACCCTTGCTTTATTTCATAAGTTGTATCATTGTTTGTAATAATAATGAAGTGATTTTTTATATTGAATGCATATTTTATTTGTTTATTACTGTATTTTTTATCAAAAAATATTGACGAAAGCTATAAGTAATAAGGGCTAAGACTTATACTAGTGCTAATAATTCTGGGCATCAAGTATCCAGTCTTTCAACCCAGCTTGCAACTGTTCCATTGTTGGCTAATTGCAACCAGCGATATCCTGGTAGTGCATGCTCATCATAAGAGAAATCATCTTCATAGGGTTTGAACTGATAGCAGGTAGATGGCGTGCTATACACCGTGACGCCTTGGCGCAGTCGAACTTGCTCTTGGTGAGTATGGCCACTGATTACCACTTGTAGCTGTTCAAATGGTGCCATATGCTGCCAAAAACTTTCAGTGTTTTCTGCCATATGGGTATCAATCCAGTCAGAATCAACTGGAACAATATGATGGTGTAGGGCGATTAATGCGGGCTTATCACAGGTGCTAAGTCTCTCACATAACCAATCGATATCAGTGGGCGTGATCTCGCCTGCGACCTTACCGGAAATGGATGAGTCTAATAACAACAGCTGCCAGTATTCAGTCTCAATGACATGACGACTTAACAAACGTGAGTCAGCAGGTTGAGCGACAAGCTCTCGCTGAAAAAACGGCAAGTCTTTACCATTCTCGTCCGTCACATCATGATTACCAGCAATACAAGCAAAAGGAATCTGAGTCGCCTGTAATACAGTAAAGATATGATCGTAAATTGAAGACTTTACTCGATTGACCAAGTCACCGGTCACAATAATCAAATCACAGCGAATATCTTCACTAAGCGCCTGTTGGAGAACTGCTTCAAAGCTATGCTGACAAGCCATGTCATCACTATAGGTATTACTCTCAGCAACAAAGACAGGCGTCGATAAATGCAAATCAGTAATCTGTAAAATATTTATTGTTTGGTCGGAGGTGCTTAACTTATTGGCAGGATATTTTGGCATTGGTTCAGTCCCTTATCGAATCACAACAATAAGTATTGTTAGCGCGAGTATGGATAAATGAGCTACTATTTTTTCACTGGGTATTTATAATTATCATCAATCTACTATAAAAAAGCACAGCGTTTGCCTTGAGCTTACTTTGACTCTAATCAACAATATTTATACTATCAACTAGTAATATCGAAGTTAGATCCACCTTATAGTATTATCGAGCTAAAGTATTCATTATATTAATAAAATAAAGTTGAACAAAAAGATAGCGAAAAACAGTCATGTTTTATTTATTATAACGTATTTACAGCGACGCTAACTAAAGTTTTATCTTTATTAGCTTTGAAAAAATCAAGGCTACAAAAAATAAAGCCGCCAATATCAAGACGATAGACAGACCAGTTTGTATGTCCAACCAGATACTGCCCCACACACCTAGTGTCACACCGCATTGCGCCGTGATCATGGCCACAATCACCATTTGTTTTGGTGAGGTGACCCATAAGCGCGCGGTAAGAGCAGGTAATACCAATAGCCCACTGATCAATAAGCTACCGACAGCTTGTAAGGCAACGGCACAAAAACCTGCCAAAATACCCATGAAGAACAGTCGTTGACGGGTGGGGTTAATGCCTTGGATACGTGCCAATGCCTCATGGGTGGCTAGTTTGATTTGAGCGGGCCAAATATAATTGAGCAGGCCTAAGCCTACGAGTACGCACCCTGCGAGTAGGGGTAACTCACCCCAACCAAGCTCCAGTAAATTACCGAACAAAAACCCCAGTACATTGGCTTGTTGGTCTGTCAGCTGGGTTAAGGTCAATAGACCCAAACACAGCAATGACACCGCAACAACGGCCAACACTGCATCAGCAGGCAAACGCTCATCATCAATCAAAACTAGCCCCAACACTACGGCGATACTGACTAACGTAACGCCAATTCCCATCGGCATCTGCCACCAAGCTGCTAGAGCCACGCCCAACAAAGTGCCATGTGCTAAAGCATCCGCAAAAAAGGCCATACGTCGCCACAATACCAAACAACCTAAAGGTGCTGATAGTAGCGCTAAAATACTGCCAGCGATCCAAGCAGGAGCGATAATAGCTAACCAAGAGGTCATAATAAATATCCGTGAAATTTTATAAAGGCTTAATGCTGCATTGCTAGGTGTCAAAACACCAAGAGATATACAGCTGTAATATATGTGGTGCTAAGGATTATAGTTCGAGCTCGTTTGGTGTATGATGCTGGCATGCATGTGGTTGATGCACGTAGGGCTGCTCATAATAGTGACCAAACAACTTTTTGAACTCGCTACTAATGGCAAGCTCGCTTGGTTGACCTTCGCAGCAAATATGCTTATTGAGACAGATAACGCGTCGACTACCTCTCATAACCCAGTGCAAATCATGGGATATCACTAACATGGCACAACGTAAGAAATCAGGTAACTTATCGATAAACTGATATAGCCAAACTTCTGTATCAGGGTCAAGCCCTTGCATAGGCTCATCTAAAATCAATAAGTTGGGTTTGTCCAACAATGCTCTGGCAAGCAAAACTCGCTGGGCTTCTCCGCCGGACAAATGCAACATTTGCCGCGATAACAAATGCGTCAATGCCAAATTATCAAATATAAACTGGCGCTGTTCAGCGGTTAGCCGCTTTTTATCTGCTTGATCCAGTAGGTCACTGACTCGTAATGGCAATATTGGCGGGACGGTAAATCGCTGCGGCACGTAGCCAAGCTGTAACGGCTGGTGCGCTGTGATGCTGCCTTTAGTCGGGTCAATTAAACCCAAGATGAGTTTAACTAGTGTGGATTTGCCAGCGCCGTTAGGCCCAACGAGACTCACGGTTTCGTTGGTCGCAATGTCGATATCGATATTCGAAAGAATACGTTGCGGCCCAATATAGTAGCCGATATCACGTAGGCTCAGCAGCTGGCTTGCATCGTTTGCAGCATTGCTATATGCATTAGGTGCGAATGACTGTTTAGAAGGTAGAGTAGACAGGCTCATAATATGACAACGAATAAATAAGTAAAAGTTAGAGATAACTAAAATATGGGTATTAAGAACGAATAAAAAAGCATTAAAAGAAGAGCAGTCAGTATTTATAAGCTACTGAATTTATAGGCTACTTAATTTACAAGCTATTGACAGGCTTGGCACCGTCCACTGAGTTCGATCACGCTGCGTTCAACGACAAATCCCACGTCCTGCTCAGCAAAGCCCATTATTTCTTGTACTGGCAAGCTACTACATTCTTGCACCCGCTGGCACTGTCCACAGATCAGAAACGCCGCTGTATGCTGTGCTCTTGGATGACAGCAAGGAACATAAGCGTTAATAGAGGTCAATTGATGAATCAAACCTTCGCTTAATAAAAACTCTAAACTGCGATAAACCGTTGGCGGGGCGACGTTCTTTGTGGTTTGCTTTTTGCCCGATTGCTTTTGTGTCTCGTCATGACTGTCTGTATCTGATAGGCGCATGCTCTGTAATTGAGCGATCAAGTCATAGGCACCGATAGGCTTATTGGCTTCTAATATCAGCTGATATATTTGCTGACGCAGCGCAGTAAAACGTGAGCCATTTAAGCGACATTGTTCCTTTGCAGCGTTGAGGCGCTCTGTAATCTCTTGCGGCGTAAAGTCTTGCGCATCATGTAAATGTTCACAAATCGACGTATGGGTAGACATGGTACGGACTCCTAAAAATAAAATGGCTTTTTTATTCATTTTTTTATTGTTATAGTATAACATAATAAAACCATAAGCAGATAATCTGTCTCAAGGTATCTATTGCAGTTATCTACTGTACGGTAACTTTTGATCATGATGACGCTTTACCAAACATGATGCCTAAGCCCCATCATTCATATATCAAAGACACTTACTATGAACTCAGTTTTTAATCCTCTACTAAGCCCAGTTACTATGTTAAAGCGCTTACTGTTAAAACGTTTGCTAATCTCAGGCATGGCGCTCAGCTTTTTGACACTTAGTGCTCAAGCAGCAACCGTGAGTGTGAGTAACTATCCGATGTTTTTACTCAGTGAAGCGGTCACTGATGGTGCACCATCGGCGAATAGAATCTTACAGCCAGGCGATGTTGGGCATCATGGTAGTGTCAGTCCAAGTGATATGAAAGCCATCAAAGAAAGTAAGTTCGTCGTCTGGTTTGGACCTGCATTAGAAAATAGTTTAACGGGCAGTTTGCAAGATGCCCCTAATGCCATTGCGATGTTTGACTTTGATGCGTTTAACCGTTATCCGCTGCGTGATGTAAAAGGCGAGGTGATTGAGGGCACAATGGATCCGCATATTTGGCTAGATCCTGAGAATGCTAAAGCCATTACCCGTGCATTGGCAGTGATACACAGTCACGCCAATCCGGAGTATACAAGTACTTATCAGGCCAATGTCAAAAAGTTTTCTGAACGTATGGATAAAGCCGTTGCTGACATCCAGCAAGGGTCGCAAACCGTCCGTCCTTACTGGGTTTATCATGATGCTTATCAGTATATTGAAAAAGCAGCACATATAAAGTTAGCCGGTAGCTTGAGCCCTGATCATCATATTTCTCCAAAAGCCAGTCAGCTGCGTTGGTTAAATGAGAATCGCCCTGTGAATCAGATGTGTATGGTCAACCAAGGCGCTGTCTCTAAAGGTCTGCTTGCCAAGTTGCAGCCAGTAAAAACAAGCATACAGGCTGAAGACATGAGCAGTAGCACAGATTTTATCAGTGGTTGGCAAACCATGGCCCAGCAAATCAATCAATGTATAACACCATAAACGTGAAATATACTGCTACACCACGGGTCATATAGAGGTGTTCAAGTAATGGCGTGATTTGAGTTTAATAGATGAGAACACGCCATTGCCATAAGTCTGCGAGTTAGGTGACTGATAAAAGTCATATTTTACTTGCTTAATAGTTACGCTCTACCTATAATAAGTAGCGTTTTATTTTGGCCGAAAGGTAATACCTGTAGAGTAAGTCATTCACGGATAAAATTATCATAAGTATGATATATTGTCCCAATGCTGTAAGGGCTATAGGAATACCGATGACCAAGCCTGCCAAACGCACGCAAAAAGACAAGATTGGCATCTATATTAAACGACAAGCATGGATACTATTTATCCTTATTATCATTGCTTGGATAGTAGATACTATTTGGCTACATAGTGAGCTTACGATAGCAAAAAGCGCTGCAATTGGTGCGCTACTAAGTTTTATCACTCAAGCAGTATTTGCGTTTTTTATTTTTTGGTACACCGGATATCGCGCGCGCCAACACATCGTTAGCCAGCTATATCGGGGTCAAATGTCAAAATGGTTATTGACCGTGTTTGGTTTTGCACTAATTTTTATTACCGTACAACCCCTATCTGCGCCAGCGCTGTTTATCGGTTTTATGGTAATGCAAATTAGTCACAGTTGGATGTTGTGGCATATACGCTAGCGCTAATAAATGATCGCTAAACAGATGGTTTATTAATAGTACTGGCAAGTCACCCTGCCGTCCAGCTTCTCTATGACTAGTTCGAAAAGTCGAAGCACAACGCTGTCTTAGGATAGCACCAGTGAGTATAAAGACCGCACTATGAGTCTCCATGTTAGACGTAGTATGTAGTGAGAGGGTAGGGGTTATTCAACTATCTGTATTGCTGATAATTAGATTACTGATATCTGATTATGGTTAGTAGCTATATTAGCAAGTAAAACTGGTGGCTAACTTATTCATACAGTGGATAAAAAAATCACAATTGACTTTACACGAATACAACGCTGCATTAATATAGGCGGCTAAATACTTTGCTTATAAGCGCTACATTAAGCGCCGATTGTAAAAAACGGTCAGTGGGCAAGCACATATATAATAATTTTGCGTATAAAAATGCAAGGGCTATTACTGAGTTATCATAAGCCCTTTTTTGATAGCTAAAATTTATCTCACGCTATCAAATACTGCATATTAGTAATAGAACTATGGGTTGGATGTTGTTGGTTACATGAGTGATTTAGTACGGTTTATTTGTCTGATTAATAGCAAGACAGATACAAATACTACACCTCATCAGATGACAACCATATTTTTGGTAGTTGATTAAATCGTTGATTAATAAGAAGCTTACATTATGGCATCCGAGCAAACATCATCAGAATATATCTCTCACCACTTAACGAATTGGACGTATGGCTATCTGCCGGGCGAAGGTTGGAAAGTTGCTCATACTGCTGAAGAAGCAGGGGCAATGGGCTTTAACGCTATCCATCTTGATTCTATGCTATGGTCGATTGGTCTAGGTATCTTGTTTTGCGCCGTCTTTTGGATGGTTGCCAAAAAAGTCACTTCAGGCGTGCCAGGAAAAACTCAGGCAGCAGTTGAGATGATCGTTGAGTTTGTTGATAACAACGTTCGTGATTCATACAGTGGTACATCAAAACTGATTGCGCCATTGGCGTTGACTATTTTTGTCTGGATCTTTTTGATGAACTTGATGGATTTGATACCTGTTGATTTCATTCCAGGTATTGCTGGGCAAATCGGTGCCGCTATGGGCCATGATCCAGATCATGTTTTCTTTAAGATTGTTCCAACGACTGATCCTAACATCACGCTTGGTATGTCGTTCTCTGTCTTTGCACTGATTATCTTTTATAGCATTAAAGAAAAAGGTTTGGGCGGCTTTATCGGTGAGTTAACACTACATCCGTTTGGCGCCAAAAACCCAATCGTACAAGCGATTTTGATTCCCATCAACTTCATCCTAGAAGCAGTTACTCTAATAGCCAAACCTGTATCACTTGGTTTGCGTCTATTCGGCAACATGTATGCTGGGGAATTGATTTTCATACTGATTGCTCTAATGCCGTTTTGGATTCAATGGGCGTTATCGGTACCGTGGGCTATCTTCCACATCTTAGTTATTACACTTCAAGCGTTCGTATTCATGATGCTGACGATAGTTTACATGTCGCTTGCATCATCAACTGAACATTAATTAGACATTCAATAGGTAAATGAGGATACATCAATGGATCCAGTATTAGGTGGTTACACAGTTATCGCAGTAGCACTACTTATCGGTCTTGGCGCACTTGGCACAGGTATTGGTTTTGCTATTCTAGGTGGAAAATTCTTAGAAGGCGTTGCGCGTCAACCAGAGCTTGGCTCACAATTGCAAACTCGTATGTTCATCGTAGCAGGTCTTCTTGATGCTATTCCGATGATCGGTGTTGGTATTGCTATGCTATTGTTGTTCGCTAACCCTCTAGCAGGTTAATCCGAAAGCTCAGTTGTAAATGTTTGGTATTCGGAGACTTTCTATCAAATATAGTCAAGATTTGACTACCAAACATGATCAATGAAACTGATTTTTCATTAACAAAGAGGTGATCACGTGAATATCAATTTTACCCTCGTCGGTCAAGCCATTGCTTTTGCAATATTTGTGATTTTTTGCATGAAATTCGTGTGGCCACCACTTATCGGTGCCATCAATGAGCGTCAGCGTAAAATTGCTGAAGGTCTGAATGCCGCAGAAAAAGCAAAAGCAGATTTGGCGACCGCGGAGCAAAATGTCCAGCAGGAACTTGATCTTGCAAAGACCAAGGCTGCCGCTCTAATCGAGCAAGCAAACAAGAGTGCCAATCAGCTCATCGAAGATGCAAAATCGCAAGCCCAAGCGGAAGGCGAGCGCATTCGTCAACAAGCGCAAGCGTCTATCGACCAAGAAATCAATCAAGCGCGTGAATCATTACGTGCCCAAGTTGCTGAACTGGCTGTACTTGGTGCAGAGAAGATTTTGCAAGACAAAGTCGATGTGCAAAAACATGCCAGTATGTTAGACCAACTGGCGGCGAAGCTGTAATTGTGAGGATATAATGGCTGACTTATCAACCTTAGCACGACCGTACGCTAAAGCCGCGTTTGACTATGCCAATGAAAACGGCGCTGTACACGAGTGGGAAGATTTCTTACTTGTCGCTAGCACTGTTGTCAATGACAAGTCGTTCAGTACTTGGCTAGACAATCCAGCTGTTTCTGCTGAGCATAAGTCAGCTGCTTTGGTCGATCTTTATGACTCACAAGTGGCCGGTGATAGCGACTCTGCTTTTAAACAGCTACTAGGCGAGAGCAAAGGTTCTCGTTACGGTAACAGTATTAGCTACCCTAAAGTATCACCCCAGCTCAATAATTTTGTTAAGCAGTTGGCGCAACAAGAGCGTCTAGCGCTGCTTCCTGAAGTTTATGAGCATTATCGCCGTCACAAGGCAATAAGCTTAAAGCAGCTTGACGCATATGTGACTTCTGCCTACCCATTGACTGATGACCAGCGTCAAATGCTACAAACGCGTCTTGCTGCCTCGCTAAATGCCAGTGTAGTGATTCACGAATCAGTTGATCCAAGTTTATTGGCAGGCGCTACAATCAAAGTCGGTGATAAAGTCATTGATGATTCGATGCGCGGCAAGTTACAACAGTTAAAAACACAGCTAACTGCCTAATGCCATTTATTGATGCAGTCATATATTATCTGCGTCATAGCAAGAGCATTTGAGTCAGTGGGCGGGTTATCATAAATTAAAGGAAACAAGGCAATGCAACAATTGAATCCAGCGGAAATCAGTAACCTGATTAAGCAGCGTATTCAAGACCTTGATGCGGGTGCAACTGCAAAGAATGAAGGCACGATTGTCAAAGTATCTGACGGTATCGTGCAGATTCATGGTCTTGAAGATGCCATGTACGGCGAAATGATTGAGTTTGAAGGCGAAATCTACGGAATGGCTCTAAACTTAGAGCGTGATTCTGTTGGCGCGGTAGTACTTGGTGATTACCTAAAGCTGCAAGAAGGTCAAAAAGCCTATTGTACTGGTCGTATTCTTGAAGTACCAGTAGGTCCTGAGCTGTTAGGCCGTGTTGTTGATGCTTTGGGTAATCCTATTGATGGCAAAGGTCCTATCGATGCCAAGATGACTGATAAAGTCGAAAAGATCGCTCCAGGCGTTATCGACCGTCAATCAGTAGATCAACCAGTAATGACTGGTTATAAAGCCGTTGATACCATGATTCCAATCGGTCGTGGTCAGCGTGAGCTTATCATTGGTGACCGTCAGACTGGTAAAACAGCGATGGCTATCGATGCGATCATCGCACAGAAAGCTTCAGGCATTAAATGTGTATACGTGGCTATCGGACAGAAACGTTCGACTATCGCTAACGTCGTACGTAAGCTTGAGCAAACTGGTGCACTAGAATATACCACTGTTGTGGTTGCTTCAGCATCAGAGCCTGCAGCACTTCAGTATATCGCACCGTACTCAGGTTGTACGATGGGCGAATACTTCCGTGACCGCGGCGAAGATGCACTGATTGTATTTGATGACTTATCAAAGCAAGCCGTTGCTTATCGTCAGATTTCACTACTATTACGTCGTCCGCCAGGTCGTGAAGCTTATCCTGGTGACGTATTCTATTTACACTCACGCCTACTTGAGCGTGCATCACGTGTAAATGCTGATTATGTAGAAAAGTTCACTAACGGTGAAGTGAAAGGTAAAACTGGTTCTTTAACCGCACTACCAATCATTGAAACACAAGCTGGTGATGTATCTGCATTCGTACCAACCAACGTGATTTCGATCACTGATGGTCAGATCTTCCTAGAGTCTAGTTTATTCGCCTCAGGTATCCGTCCAGCAGTAAACGCTGGTATCTCGGTATCTCGTGTTGGTGGTGCCGCTCAGACTAAGATCATCAAAAAGCTATCTGGTGGTATTCGTACCGCTCTAGCTCAGTATCGTGAACTAGCAGCATTCGCTCAGTTCGCATCAGATCTTGATGACGCAACTCGCGAACAGCTTGATCATGGTGAGCGTGTGACTGAATTGATGAAGCAGAAGCAGTATCAGCCGATGTCAATCTCTGAGCAAGCAGCCGTTATCTATGCTTCAAACGAAGGCTTCTTAGCTGACGTACCTGTCGAAAAGATTGGTTCTTTCGAAGAAGCATACCTACGTTATATGCATGATGAGCAAAGTGAATTGATGCGTGAGATTGATGACACTGCGAACTACAACGATGATATCGCAGGTCGTTTAAAGTCATCTCTAGAGACCTTTAAACAAAATCACAGTTATTAATTTAACGGGTTAAGCCGAATTGGTTATAACTGTAGCTTAGAGCTGATAAAGTGGCGCGTTGTCTGATCAGATATTTGCGCCACTGTTTTAACCATTATCGGTATTAGATCGCGTAATGCCACAAGATATAAAATGTTATTCTGTAAGACTGATGTTGTATATCAAACGATTGTCGCATGCGCCAATGCTTTTTAACCCTCTTATATTGGAATCATTATGGCAAGCTTAAAAGAGATACGTGCCAAAGTCACCAGTATTAAAAGCACCCAGAAAATTACTCGTGCTATGCAAATGGTAGCGGCAAGTAAAATGCGCCGTGCGCAAGAGCGCATGGACGTGGGTCGCCCGTATGCTGATAGTATGCGCCGGGTTATTTCACATTTGGTGCATGCCTCATCAGACTACAAACATCCGTATATGGTATCGCGTCCAGTCAATAAGGTTGGCTATATTGTCATTACCTCTGACCGTGGCCTAGCGGGTGGTTTGAATATTAACTTATTCAAAGCCCTAACTAAAAGTATCCAAGATTATCAAGATCAGTCTGTACAGGCTGAGTTTGCAGTCATCGGTGCCAAAGGTGTGAGTTTCTTCAAAAACTTTGGTGGTAAAGTTACGTCGGCTGTGACCGATTATGGCGATAAACCAACGTTTGAACAATTGAATGCACCGGTTCAAGCGATGCTTGAAGACTATAATAACGGCAATATTGACCGTATTTATGTAGTCTATAACCGATTCGTCAATGCAATGACTCAGAAACCAACAGTTAATCAGTTGGTTCCTCTACCAGAGCAGTCATTTGATGATGAAGACAGTGGTCTACAGACAGAACTTAGCTGGGATTATATCTACGAGCCTGACATCAAGACGTTGATTGATGAATTGCTTGGTCGCTATATTGAGTCGATTGTTTATCAAGCGGTAATGGAAAACATTGCCTCTGAGCAGTCTTCACGTATGGTTGCGATGAAAGCGGCAACAGATAATGCTGGTGACCTTATTAACGATTTACAGTTGGTTTATAACAAGCTGCGTCAAGCGGCGATTACCCGAGAAATCTCGGAAATCGTTGGCGGTGCTGCTGCTGTTTCATAATTGACTACACCTATATATAGAAGTTCAAGGAGAACGCAATGAGTAGCGGTCGTATTGTACAGATTATTGGCGCGGTTCTTGACGTTGAGTTCAACCGTAATGAAGTTCCTCAAATTTTTGATGCCTTGCAAGTAGACGGTACCGAAACTACCCTAGAAGTACAGCAACAGCTGGGTGACGGTATTGTACGTACTATTGCAATGGGTTCAACCGAAGGTTTAAAGCGTAACCTACCTGTTACTAATACTGGCGCACCTATCTCTGTGCCTGTAGGTACTGGTACGCTAGGTCGCATCATGGATGTTCTTGGTCGTCCTATCGATGAAGAAGGTCCTGTTGTTGCTGACGAAAAATGGTCTATCCACCGTGAAGCGCCAAGCTACGCAGATCAGTCAAACAGCACTGAGCTACTAGAAACTGGTATTAAAGTTATCGATCTACTTTGCCCGTTCGCTAAAGGTGGTAAAGTTGGTCTGTTTGGCGGTGCTGGTGTTGGTAAAACCGTTAACATGATGGAGCTGATTAACAACATCGCTCTAAAACATGAAGGTTTGTCAGTATTTGCTGGTGTTGGTGAGCGTACTCGTGAAGGTAACGATTTCTATCACGAAATGCAGGAAGCTGGCGTTGTAAACACTGAAGACTTCAGTAAGTCTAAAGTAGCAATGGTATATGGCCAGATGAATGAGCCACCGGGTAACCGTTTACGTGTTGCACTGTCTGGTTTGACTATGGCTGAGTACTTCCGTGATACCAAAGATCCTGTTACTGGCAAAGGTCGTGACGTCCTATTGTTTGTTGATAACATCTACCGTTATACACTAGCGGGTACAGAAGTATCAGCACTACTTGGTCGTATGCCATCAGCGGTTGGTTATCAGCCAACACTAGCTGAAGAGATGGGCTTACTACAAGAACGTATTACGTCAACTCAGTCAGGCTCTATCACTTCAGTTCAGGCGGTATACGTACCTGCGGATGATTTGACCGATCCATCACCTGCTACAACGTTTGCTCACTTGGATGCAACAGTTGTACTAAGCCGTGATATCGCATCACAAGGTATCTATCCTGCGGTTGATCCATTGGATTCAACATCACGTCAGCTAGATCCACAAGTAATCGGTGAAGATCATTACAATGTTGCTCGTGGTGTTCAGGAAGTTCTACAGCGTTATAAAGAGCTGAAAGACATCATCGCTATCTTGGGTATGGATGAGTTATCAGAAGAAGATAAACTGGTTGTTTATCGTGCTCGTAAGATTCAGCGCTTCTTGTCTCAGCCATTCCACGTAGCCGAAGTCTTCACTGGTGCACCTGGTAAATACGTACCACTACGCGATACCATTGCTAGCTTTAAAGCAATCATCGCTGGTGAATACGATGACCTACCAGAGCAAGCGTTCTACATGGCTGGTAGCATCGATGAAGTAGTCGCTAAAGCTGAAAAAATGAAGTCTAAGTCAGCGTAAGTTGTATGAGCATAAGCTAACGAGTAGATATAATATAAACCTTGTATCTACTCTTCAGTAACGCATCGCAGTTTTACTGTTTTTTGATCGCGCTTTGATGGTAAGGAATTAAGTATGGCAACGTTACAATGTCGCGTCGTAAGTGCTCGTGAAGAGTTGTATTCAGGCGAAATTAGCATGTTAATAGCTACTGGTACCGAAGGCGAGATTGGTGTATTGCCAGGTCACACACCGCTTATTACTTTGCTAAAGCCAGGTGCAATGCGAGTGCAAACACCAAACGGTGAAGAAGAAGTAATTTACGTCTCAGGTGGCGTACTAGAAGTACAGCCTAAGATGGTTACGGTATTGGCTGATACAGCCATGCGTGCACACAATCTTGACGAAAGCAAAATCGTTGAAGCACGTAAAAAGGCTGAGCAAATGCTAGTTAATCAGTCTGATACGCTACAAACCAATGCGGCTTTGGCCTCACTTGCAGAGTCAGTAGGACAATTACAGACTATTCGTAAGTACAAAAACCGCGCGTAATTTACTACTGATAGCTATAGCTAGTCATTTAGAGTTATCGCTATAAGTAATGATAAAAAACAGTCCATTATATGGGCTGTTTTTTTATGTCTATTCATTATGAAATTAACGGTTCTGCGGTAAATACACACGGTTATTACTTGGATAGTATTTGTGGTAGTTCAATCTATTCTCAGGAAAAATCTTTTATTATCAATGAATCATCGCCTATTGAAATTTTCTTAAAAAGACACTGGCGACAAGGGTAATATATGGTTATATTAGACATAACGTATTATAAGTAACGAGCAGTAACTGTACGCGATAACGTTGGCTCGATGGTTTGGGTAATTAGCAAACGATAGATAATACAAATTGCGATGTACTAACGAAGTAATTGGCGTAATTTCTGGATGCAAACTAAAGTTTTGATAGGGGTAGTTTATAGGTTTTGTTACCGACTATCAGCTATAGTACAGGAAGCTGATAATTTAATAGTATACTGTGCTACCAAGTTTGTAACAGCTATACGAACATCAATTGTGCCACTATACGGTGCTATTAATTTTACCGCTCTTACTTTTACTGCTTTTAAATTAGATGTATTAGAGGATATAACAATGACAACGAATGAAGAAGACAACACCCCCCGAATCTTGATTGTTGAAGATGATGAGCGTCTGGCCATGTTGACTCAAGATTACTTGGTCAAAAATGGTTTAGAAGTGGCAATTGAAACTGATGGTAATCGTGCTATTCGCCGTATCGTCAATGAGCAGCCAGATATGGTTGTACTTGATGTCATGCTACCTGGTAGCGATGGTTTGACCGTATGCCGTGAAGTGCGTCCGCATTATCAAAATCCAATTTTGATGTTGACGGCACGTACTGAAGACATGGATCAGGTATTGGGTCTTGAGATGGGTGCTGACGACTATGTTGCCAAGCCTGCTCAGCCACGCGTATTGCTTGCTCGTATTCGTGCGCTACTGCGCCGCTCAGAAAATGCACCATCAGAAGATGTACCACAACGTCTAGAGTTTGGCGAGTTAGTAATCGACAACGGTGGTCGTTCAGTTAATCTAGGTGATGAATTGGTTGATTTCACCAGTGCTGAATATGATTTACTATGGTTGCTTGCTTCTAACGCAGGTCGTATTCTATCTCGTGAAGATATCTTTGAGCGTCTACGCGGTATTGAGTATGATGGTCAAGATCGTTCAATTGACGTACGTATCTCACGTATTCGTCCAAAAATCGGTGATGATCCAGAAAATCCAAAGCGTATTAAGACCGTACGTAGTAAAGGCTATCTATTCGTAAAAGAAGGCAACTAATATTGTTGCTTCTATAGGTTGATTAATTATTAATCACTATTCGAAAAAACCAGCAACGATGCTGGTTTTTTTGTGGCTAAATTTTAATTTTTAAACTTAAATGCAGTGTTATGTGGTTTAATTAACTCATTATTATAGACGCTGACTAAATATATGTCATACATATAAGTCTTTGGATGATTGCCACATATGAATTAAAATGCGGTACTTAAAAGTCAAAGTCAAAGTCAAAGTCAAAGTCAAAGTCAAAGTTAAAGTTAAAGTTAAAGTTAAAGTCAAAGTTAAAGTTAAAGTTAAAGTTAAAGTTAAAGTTAAAGTTAAAGTTAAAGTTAAAGTTAAAGTTAAAGTCTATCCCTATTCGATCATGTTCGATATCGTCAAACACATAGCACTACCTATATGTTTGATGATATTAGCAATCTCTATTTATTAAGTTGGTCACGGCACGTATGTCATTAGTCTCTTCTTTAAAACACAGTATTTTTGTTCGTATCTATGCTGGGCTACTTATAGTCTGCTTATGTGTGGCACTGTTTGCGCAGTTATTGATGGATACCATCAATAAGGAGCGTGTCCAGTCCTATCGTGAAAATATGGCAAAGGGCGCGTTTCATTTGGTGAGTGAAGGCATCTCTCACCAAAATAGCGAAGAAGAGCGTGAATATTGGTTATCAGATGCGAGTAGTTTGTTTGGTACTACTTTTAAAGTCTTGCCTATTGACGAAGTAGATTTTAGCGCCAGTGAGCTACGACGCTTTAAAAATGATAATACCGTTGTACGTTATTTCAACCAGCCTGTATATGCAGATGTTTATTATCGCCTGCCGGATAATAAGAGTGTATTAACAGCGAGAATCTCACAGGTTACCGAGCAGCAAGTACGGGCAATCGCGGTCTTTTTATTAGATGATTTGTCTTATCACATGACGCTATCGGACAAGCGCGCACGTCTGGCTGAATTGGAGAAGAAGTTTTCTTTTCCTTTAGCATTCAAAGCAGTTAATACGCTTGAGTTAGATTCAGATCAGATGGCTCGTCTGCGTCGTGACGAAGTTGTTATATCGCTGCAAGATACTAACAGTAGTACGAGTAACTCTGCGATTAGGGTAGTGGTACCCTCTGAAATCAATGATATGGCAATTTTGATTGGGCCTATACCGTTATTCAATTGGTTTCCGCTTAACTTAATTATTAGTATGATTCTTATTAGTATGTTCCTAATTAGCTTAGGTGTATATGCGCTCATCTTCCCGCTTGAACGTAAGCTACAATTGATTCAGGTAGGCGTGAATGAGGTCAGTCAAGGTAACCTTGATATTCAAGTACAGGTTATTGGTCAAGATGAAATAGCACGTTTGTCAGCAACTTTTAATGCCATGACCTCGCATATTAAGCGTTTGATTGAATCACAGCGAGAGCTTACCCGAGCGGTTTCACATGAGCTTCGTACTCCAGTGGCTCGTATTCGATTTGCCGTAGATATGCTTGCTGATACGGATGACGAAGACTCACGTTTTATGCAGCGTGACTATATTGATGAAGATATTGAATCGCTTAATGGTTTGATTGATGAGATCTTGACCTATGCTAAGCTTGAGGAAGGGTCACCAAAGTTAGATTTAGAACCAGTAAACTTAAGAGAGCTGTTAGAGCAGATCGAGCGCGAAACCAATGCGCTAGGTAAATCTATCAAAATAGTAACCAGTTTACCAAATGCAAAAGTCACAGCAGTTGCGGATAGACGCTACTTACACCGTGTGATTCAAAATCTTGCAGGTAATGCATTACGCTATGCAGAAACAACCATTATCATTAGTGCTGGTGTCAAAAAAGGCAATGCCTTCGTTAGTGTCGAAGATGATGGTCATGGTATTCCTGAAGCAGATCGCGAAAAAGTATTCATTCCATTCTCACGCTTAGATGACAGTCGTACACGCGCGTCAGGTGGCTATGGTTTAGGCTTGTCTATTGTATCGCGCATTGCCTTTTGGTTTAATGGTAGTATGAAAGTAGATGAGAGTCGTGAATTAGGCGGTGCAAGGTTTGTGATGACATGGCCTATTAAACCATTGACGCAGATTCTTGCTGCTGATGAATTGACGCAAGAGAAAAGCGAGCGCGACTTCGATACTAAGTTGTCAGATTAAACCAAGTTATAGGGCTAAGCTATAAGAGAAAGCTATCAGGCTAAATCATCAGACTAAATTATCAGGCTAGGCCATAATTATTATTCATGTTGCTAAAGAGAATAAGCGTCATCTTAATGGTATAACAGGATACAGATTTATAGCTGGGTGACGCGCTCGTCGCTATTTTTAAGACAGTTGGACAATGTCATAGGAGGGCATAGGATGCCATATTTATTTGGTGGCTTGGTAGTGTTGAATGCGATTACGCTAGGCTATTATTTATTTTTAAAACAGCCGTCAACGACCCAAACACTACAAGCAGCTCAGGCTGAAATTACCCAGCCACTAGCTTTTACTAACAGTGCTGAGTATATCCCGCCGGCTATTGGTAGCAAAGACTAGCGTTGACCTCTTTGCTTATTCAGATTAAAGTCTCATCGCTATTTTGAATTTGGCACCGTATTGTCTACCTCAGATACCTCTTCTACTTCAGCCGCTAGCGTAGTATCTCCAGCGACTTTAGAGAGTAGGGGAATACGTACGCATACTTGTAACCCACCTTCAGGGTGGTTGATGGCTTCAACAGTACCATGATGTAATCGTGCAATACGATCAACAATCGCAAGACCTAGTCCGCTACCTTGAGTAGTTCGTGCCGTCTCTCCACGTTCAAACGGTTGCATAATCCGCTCTAATTGATCGTCAGCGACGCCATCACCGCAATCTCGTACACAAATCACTAACTGTTCTTGTGCTTCTTTGTTCACCACATTTTCGCTGACCACATCGGTATCTTCGTCTTCGAAAGTTTCTATAAATGTCGGTACAACCGTTGCCGATAAATAAATTGGTGGTTTTCCATAACGATTGGCATTATTAACCAAATTTATAATCAGACGCTTGATGGATAATGGACGTACGGGAACGACCTTGTCGCATTCTGACTCATATACAAACTTCATTGGCGCAAACTGCACCATGATTTCATTAAATATAGTGTCTAGGTTGGTCAAGCTGACTGGCTCATCAGAACCGTCTTTCATGAATGAGATGAATTGCTCCAAAATGGCATCCATATCCTCAATATCGTAAATCAGCCCTTCACGGAAAAAATCATCTGGTAGCATTTCTGCGGTCAAGCGCATACGAGTCAACGGCGTCCGCAGATCGTGTGAGATACCGGCAAGCATAATGGTTCGCTCTTTCTGCGCTTGGTTCAATGTTGTAAACAGTCGGTTGAACGCCATATTAACCTGACGTATCTCTGTGGGGCCTTTTTGCGTTGGCAGTGTGGTTGCATGACCAAGCCTAATATAGTTAGTGGCTGCCCGCTGTAGGTAGCGTAGCGGGCGATTCAACTGACGGGCTAATAGAATAATCGTTAGTAACGATAGGATAGGCAGTCCGATCAAAAATAGCACCAGTAACGTCGGGCTATATTGTGAATAGTAAACCACAGGCTCACGCACCCAAAAACTGTCATCACGGCTATCTTGTACCCATAGCTGTGGCGTTGGCTTAAATTTAAAATAGACCTCTACAGGACGACCAAGCTGCGCACCGATTTCACGCTGTAGTACGTCCGTAAAAAAGCTCACGAACGGCTTATCAGCGACTTCTGGAAAGTCGCTGGGATTGTTTACCACGACGACATGAGAGTGCTGGTAAATCCATTGGCGTACTTCGGGACGACCTTGCCAGTCTTTATTGACACTATTGATCAGCTGCAATTCACTCGTCAAATAACGCGCATGGTTTTTTAGCTCTGGCAGATATAGACTGCGCCAAAAGAACAAAATTGATAAGCTCACACTGATAAGCACGATAAAGGCAACCATCAAGGTTGTTAACCAAGTGTTGGAATAAGAGCGTGGCAGCCAACCTTTGCGACGCGGCTTTGGGTTCGGAGAGATCATATGGGTCCAACAGAGTAAAAGAAAAGTTATTGTGATATAGCGTGTAGTTCTCTAAATATGATTGTCTTAAAGCTAGTCTGTGCATCAATCTATAGCGGTATATCATAGAATAGCATAACCAATAAATAGTACTGATACAGTATGCAATCGACGAGCGAGCCAGATAGTCATTAGAATAGATGTAAAGTTAAGCTGAAGGATAAATATATTTAGCAATCATCTATTTTTTAGAGAGAGCAATAGTAATCTATAGAATCTAAAGAAAAACTTTAAAAATAAGCCATTATCATCAGTTATATTTTACTTAGGTCGACATTTAAGCTATTGTTAATAAATAATTAAATATGCACAGTTTATGTTTTCAACAAATAAAGACTGTGATATAATTATGCCCTTTTTGGTATACCTGCGAAAGAGAGAATTCACATGGTTGTTATTCGTTTAGCACGGGGCGGTGCCAAGAAACGCCCATTTTATCAAGTAGTTGTTGCTGATCAACGCCGCGCGCGTGACGGTCGCTATATTGAAAACATCGGCTTTTTTAACCCACTCGCTAAAGAGTCTGAAGAAGCAGTACGCCTAAACATGGAAGCGTACAATGCGTGGATCGCAAAAGGTGCACAACCTTCAGATCGCGTTGCTTCATTAGCAAAAGCTTACAACAAGTCTGCAGCTCAAACTGAAGCAACTGCTTAAGTTTTGGTTGTTACTGAGACGTTCATAGCAAACTATGACATGACTCAGTAGACTTTAGAATACATAGCGTAACTGGTCTGACCAGGGTGCGCCATTAACTGTTTATCGCTTTTGACGCAATTGTTTTTGCAATTGCTGTTTTAATCATTGTTAGGTTAGCTGCTATGTCATCTGTTCCAAACGCTAGTGCCCTTATGAAAATTGGTCAGCTTAAGAAGCCTTACGGCATTAAAGGCTGGCTTTGGGTATTTAGTGATACGGATGACCGTACAGCGATATTCGACATGAAGCCGTGGTGGATGAAAACTGCCACTGGCATGAAACCTTTAACTGTGAAGGCTTGGCGTGAGCAAGGAACAGGAATTGTGGCTCAATTTGAGCAGATTCCTGATCGTAATGTTGCTGAGACTATGAACGGTGTTACCGTTTGGGTCGAACAAAACGTCCTACCTGAAACAGCTGAAGACGAATATTATTGGTCGGATTTGGTCAGTCTGCGCGTGATGAACGAGCAGGATGAGTATCTAGGTAATATCACTGAAATGTTTGAAACCGGTGCCCATGACATCATGCGTGTAACGGCAAATTCAGACAGTTTAGACAATGAAGAACGCCTGATTCCATGGCATAAGCAAACTGTGATAGAAGTCAATATGACTGAAAAAACAGTGCTTGTGGCATGGCCGAGTGATTACTGATAGCGTTTCTGGCTTTTTAGTCAGACGTTATTAGTACTTACACCGATTGTTTTAGCCTTAATGCAAGTAGACATCAGATGTATTTTGCCGTAATTAGTATTTTTCCTGAGATGTTTGCCACGATTCGTGAATTTGGAATCACGGGCCGAGCAGTGACTCAAGAGCAAGTTACGATTGAATGCATTAATCCACGTGATTATACCACCGATAACTATCGCCGTATTGATGAGCGCCCTTATGGGGGTGGTCCTGGGATGGTGATGATGGCTGAGCCATTATCGAAAGCCATTGAGGATGCACGATTGCGTGCCAGTCAGTATGGTTGCCGTGTCGATAGTGAGCACTGTCCGGTGATTTATATGTCGCCGCAAGGACAGACGCTTAGTGAGAGTAGCGTAGTCAATATGACTGATTACGATGGCATAATTTTATTATGCGGTCGTTATGAAGGCATCGACGAGCGTTTACTATCAAAATACGTCGATATGGAAGTATCGTTAGGTGATTACGTGTTGACTGGTGGCGAGTTGCCAGCAATGGTGCTGATGGATAGTGTGATACGTCGTCTGCCCGATATCATGGGTGATGACAAGTCAGCGGAGCAAGACTCTTTTGTCGATGGCTTGCTTGACTGTCCACACTATACTAAGCCGCATGAGTTTGCGGGTATGGCGGTTCCTGAGGTATTACTTTCAGGTCACCATGCCAATATCGCTAAGTGGCGTTTTAGTCAGCAAGTCAGTCGTACGCAAACGCGTCGTCCAGACTTATGGCAAGCGTTTACCCCAACGGTAGAGCAAGCGAAGTGGTTGAAAGCATTGGCTAAAGCAGATAAAAAGTAGATTTTTAGAATCTGATTTTATCGTTACTAGGTTTGATAAACAGTTAAGAAACAGAATTTTGAGCAATAATAAAACGAGTCATAGCATAGTGGCCGTTGGTTATAACCCATTTACGTTGTGTCTCACTATAAAGAGATGCGATTAATTATTACAAACAGGTGATATGCGTCAAGCCTCTATTATCTAATGTGAGGAGATAACTCTCATGAGCAACAAGCATCCATTGGTTCAGGTCATCGAAAACGCTCAATTGCTTGAGCGCCCAAGCTTTGCACCCGGCGATACCGTTGTGGTACAAGTAAAAGTACGTGAAGGTGAGCGTGAGCGTTTACAGGCTTTTGAAGGCGTTGTAATTGCTAAGCGTAACCGCGGTTTAAACTCAGCGTTTACCGTACGTAAAATCTCAAGCGGCGTTGGCGTTGAGCGTGCATTCCAATTGCACTCACCAATCATCGATAGCATTGAAGTGAAACGTCGTGGTGCTGTTCGCCGTGCGAAACTGTACTACTTACGTGAGCGTTCTGGTAAATCAGCACGTATCCGCGAAAAACTTGCGCCACGTCCAGCTCAGAAAAAGACTGATGCTGGCGTACCTGATGCCGTTGATACTGCACCTGGTATTTAAGCACAAGTTTGCCATTTTGAGCTGATCGTATTATTTTAGGGTTGGCTCAAGACAAGGTAATAGTAGATACAAGCCCTTATTCATAGGTTTATTTATAAATAAGCGGGCCATACCAAAAAAGACGAAACCCCAATCTATGCGAAAGCTAGATTGGGGTTTTTGTATGTGTGAGCTTATCAATTTAGGCTTGTTGAGTGACTAGCTAGCGATTAACAGCTGATAGGTATTATGCCTTGCCATTAGTCAAAAAGCCTTGCCAGTAAAGTAGCCAAAAACTATTCAGTATGGGGTGTTTCAATTCGGCTGGCCTGCTCTTTAGATTTGCTGTATTTGCGTAGTCTGATATACAAGGTTTTGGTGACGGTAGCAATGAGCTTTTGCTGGTCGTCTACGATATCGACTTTATATTCACGAAATACAGCTTCACCGTCTTTTGCCAACTCTTGAATGGTAATCACCTCAGTGCTAGGTATTTTCATTCGTGCGGTGACTTTACTATTACCGGGCGCGATAAAATCAATATGTGAGCTTTTGTCCCAAACCACATAGTTGCTACCTAATTGATGCATCAGCATCAGCATATAGAAGGGATCTACCATGGAGTATAAACTACCACCGAATTGAGTACCGACGATATTTTTGTTGAGAGTGGTCAGTCCCATGCTTACCACGCACAAACCCTGATCAAGACTGATATGATCGATTTTGATACTTGCGCCAATATATGGTGCATAAGTATTAAGGCGCAGTTTTAATAGATGTGGTGTCAGCAACGGCATGATGCTTTGCTTGGCCCGTCGTTTCAAAGTCTCAAGGTTGGTAGGTAATACGCTCATAAACTTGTCCTGTTGCCTTTTCTCAATTTTTGATTGTATTAATAATGCGGTTTTACACAGAATCACTGAGAAATAAATCGATAAAAAGTATTTATCATAATTAAAAAGTACTCAGCCCGCTAGCTCTAAAGCGTAACCGAAATGACATATTTATGCCCACTTATAAGTAACGATCGTTATTTATTATAACTATCTTTGCTATTCATCTATGTGATAAAAAAATCACCGAGATGTAAATCATTATCAATAAAACGGTCGTTTATTCTAATGCAAAGTCTATAAGAGAGAGGTTTTTTCCTTATAGTTTTCTATTAAGGTTAATTTTGTCTCAAATAGAAACTTTAGTTTATATATTATAATGAGATGTATAGTATCTTTAAATGGTTTTAGGTTCGCATTTCATCAAGTCTTGGCATACAATAGTTCGCAGTTTGTAATAAGCGCTTTGGTCTATGACATTAGAGCAGAGCGTGTGCAGTCAATCAAAGACGTAATCGACACAAGGAAATGTGATGAGTAACCCTCAGACCCCCTCTTCAGGGTCTAATCCGCCGACTTCGAACGTAAACCACGACAGTCAAGCACTAGGAAGTTATGTAGATTTGCATAAATCCAGTTCTAGCTTCGACAGTCGTGATGCTTATTTAAACCACGAATTACAAATCATGCAGCCAAAACGCTGGCGTCCTAATTTACCATTTCGTGATTACCGTTTTGAATACGAAGATACTATTCCAGCAATGGCCGCGACCATCGGTAAAGTTGTTATGGTGGGCGCCATTGCAGCAACCTTTGCAGGTCCACTCGGCTTAGGTGATGCGTTTGTTCTAGAAAACGTGCGCTATGAGCTATTGATCGTCTCTTTCTTTATTATTTTATTTTCGGGCTTTCTATTGCCGACGGCCAACCTTGCTGGTACTCACGGTCCATTAATCCCTCTGATTCCTATTGTGGTAGCAGCTGGTGGGCACCCGATGGCCTTTGGTTTGCTTATCGGTGCTTTTGGTCTGCTCCTTGCGATTAGTAAAGGGGGGAGTCTGCTTGCTAACTTGACCAGTAAAGGTGTGTGCGGTGGCCTCTTGATTTACTTGGGCTTTATCGGAACTACCTCACAGGTCAAAAATCTCTTTGCTTGGGCAGAAGGGATTGGCATGTCGCATATCGCTTTCTTTATTATTCTGGCGACCATCCTGCTGTATGCATTGCTTGAGCATTGGCAAAAACGCTGGCTCGCGGTTCCGCTAAGCTGTGTGTTGGGTGGTGGTCTTGCATTTGCATTGGGCGCACCTTTTGAGTTCAAAACAGCGCCAGGTTTACCAAACATGAACCCAATGTATTGGTGGGGCGAAAACACAGGTTGGATGCTAGGTCTGCCGACGATTGAAAGCTTCATTGTAGTACTGCCGTTTGCTATTTTGGCTGTGGCGATGTGGTCGCCAGATTTCTTAGGCCATCAAGTATTCCAAAAAATCAGCTATCCTAAGCGTACTGAAAAAGTGCTTATGGATATTGATGACACGATGACCAGTGCTTCATTTCGTCAGGTCGTCGGCTCTGTATTAGGCGGTGCCAACTTTGCGTCATCGTGGGGAACGTATATCGTTCCTGCGGCGATTGCGAAACGTCCGATTCCTGCCGGTGCTTTATTGACGGCATTGTTTTGTATTATCGCAGGTGTTTGGGGCTATCCGATGGATTTGGCCATTTGGCAACCAGTGATGTGTGTGGCCTTGATCGTTGGAGTATTTATTCCATTACTAGAAGCTGGTATGGAGATGACGCGTGAAGGTAAAACCACGCAGTCTGCTGCTATCGTGGTATTCGCGTCGGCATTGGTTAACCCAGCCTTCGGTTGGTCGCTCACGCTATTGCTTGATAACTTGGGCTTGATTGGCTCTAAAGAACGCAGTGCCAATTTGACTAAGATGAGCCGCTGGATCATACCGGGTATTATGTTTGTAGTACTGACAGGTGTCATGGCTATCGTCGGTATGCTGCCGGGTATCCCAGCATTGATGGCAAACTTCCGTCATTAATAGTATGTAGTCGAATAAACGATAATAGAACAAACTAAGCCAGCGAAAGCTGGCTTTTTTATGGGTAGCGCTGCGATAATAATTGGCTTGTAAAACAATGACTCCCGCCCCATAACTAGCAGTATTACTAAGATTTTTAAGAGCAATAAATTCTATGGTTAATGTCTCAGAATCGAGTCCTGTCGATGATAAAAAAGCCCGTCTTAAGCATCTGATTAAACGCCTGCCTAACTTGCCAGGAGTGTATAAGATGCTGGGTAAGAACGGCGATATATTATATGTTGGTAAAGCTAAGTCGCTAAAAAGCCGGGTAAATAGCTACTTTGCTAAGACGATAGATCATCCAAAGACACGGGCGCTAGTGGCGCGGATTTATAATATTGAGACTATCATTACGCGTAGTGAGACCGAAGCGCTGTTGCTCGAGCAGAATCTAATCAAAGAGCATCGTCCGCCCTATAACGTGCTGCTGCGTGATGATAAATCCTATCTTTATGTGTTTATCTCAGCCGATAAGCCTTATCCACGCTTGGCTTACGGTCGTGGCAAAGGTAATCACCAGAAGGGTCGATTCTTTGGCCCGTTTCCCTCTGCACATGCGGCAAAAGAAACGTTGGTGTTGATGCAGAAGATGTTTCAAATGCGGCAATGTACTAACACCTTTTTTAAGCAGCGTCAGCGTCCTTGCCTTGAGTATCAGATCAAACGTTGCCGTGCGCCCTGTGTCGGTTTGGTATCGCCAGAAGAGTACGCAGAAGATGTGAATAATACTATTCGTTTTTTAAAGGGCGACTCTAGTGATATTCATACGACTCTGATTGAAAAGATGGAAGCGTCAGCTGAAGCACTAGATTTTGAGAAAGCAGTATTTTATCGTGATCAGTTGTCCATGTTGCGTGAAGTACAAGCAAGGCAAGCAGTCTATACCGTACAAGGTGAGGCAGATGTGATTGCGATTGCCAGTCAGGCTGGCATGACCTGTGTGAACGTACTGACGGTACGTGGCGGCCGTGTATTGGGCGGGAAAAACTATTTCCCAGATGTGGATAGTAGTGAGTCGTTAGCAGACAATTTATCGGCCTTTATTACTTCATTCTATTTCCAAGTGACCGATGATTTGCCCGCTGAAATCATATTGAGTCATCAGATACCGGATCAGGTGGCAGTGAGTGAAGCATTGGCAACGCACTTTGGCAATAAAGTAGTTATTAAGACCAATGTGCGCGAGCATCGCTCAGAGTGGCTGGACTTAGCCACATTGAATACCAGTAATGCATTAAAAACCAAGCTTGGCGATTATTTAGAGCTACATGCACGCTTTGGTGCACTAAAAGACGTATTGGCGACTGTCACCGATCGGACGATAGATCGCATTGAGTGCTTCGATATCTCACATACGATGGGTGAGGCGACCATTGGTAGCTGCGTGGTATTTGATCAAGGTGGCTCGCGCCGTCGCGATTACCGTCAGTATGCTATTCATGACATCCAAGGTGGCGATGACTATGCAGCGATGAAACAAGTGCTGACTCGGCGTTACAAGAAACAGCCATTGCCGGATTTGCTATTGGTTGATGGTGGTAAAGGTCAGCTTGGTATTGCCAAAGAAGTATTAACTGAGTTGGGTATTCTTGGCGATACTTTGCTCATTAGTGTGGCAAAAGGGGAAGGGCGCAAGGCTGGGCTTGAGGTATTGCACTTTATCGATCACGAACCGTTAGATCTACCGATGGATAGCAAAGCATTGCACTTGTTAATGCATATTCGTGATGAGGCACATCGTTTTGCGATTACTGCTCATCGTAAAAAACGCGATAAGCGTCGCTCATCATCAGTGCTAGAGGTAATACCGGGATTGGGTGAGAAACGTCGTCGTGACTTGCTCAATCACTTTGGTGGTATGCAGCAATTGCTTGGCGCTTCGCAGCAGGAGTTGGCAGGCGTACAAGGAATCGGACCAGTACTCGCAAAAACGGTTTATAAAGTATTGCATGAGTAATGGATTAGATATTATCAAGCAGCAGTTTTTATTGATTGTCTATAAATAAGGCTATGTGAAGATTAAACAAAAAAGGGGCAGTCTTGGATAAGTAAAATTATCCAAGACTGCCCCTTTTTTAATAAGCTTTTACTACTTATCAGTTTCTACTTTATAAGTGGTAAATTTAAAGCTTAAATCGCTTTTTTCATCGTGCATTTGCTCAGATTCGTCTGCTACTTTAAAGCGTTCTGGCAGCTCAGGATAGAATGCATCACCGTCAGCAATATCAGTATCTACATGAGTCAGCTCAATACGGTCGGTGTACATCAGAGCGTCACTAAATACTCGCTCACCGCCAATCACCCAAATCGTATCGAGATGCGCGCCATGTGCTAGGCTAGCTGCTTGTGTCAGAGCATCGTCTAAGTTGTGTACCACATAAGCATTGCTGCTATCTGCGAGACCATTTGTCTCAGCATAATCCATCTGTGTCGTGACAATGAAGCTCACACGCTTTGGTAATGGTTTGCTACCCATCGACTCAAATGTCTTACGACCCATAATTACGATACCTTGAATCTTACTATCGTTTTCTTTGGTCGTCATGCTTTTAAAATGTTGCAAATCTGCTGAGATATGCCACGGTAGCTCATTGTTTTTGCCGATACAGCGATTGCTACTAATAGCAGCGATTTGGGCAACTTCGGTATGGGCATAGCTCATAATATATCCTTTTTATTGTATTCTTAAATTTTGCTCTGATTCAGTGTAGTTAACCAGACTAACTTTATACGGCAACTTTGGCTTTGATAGCAGGGTGCGACTCATAGTCATTGACACTAATGTCTTCGTATTCAAACGCAAATATGTCTTTCACTTCAGGATTCAAAGACAGTGTCGGCAGTTTATATAGCGATCGTGTCAACTGTAGCTCGGCCTGCTCACGGTGGTTTTGATAAATATGACAATCACCACCTGTCCAAACAAACTCTCCAACTTCTAGACCACACACCTGCGCGATCATATGAGTCAATAGCGCATAGCTCGCAATGTTGAAAGGCACGCCTAAAAAATTTACAACCCCTAATTTATGCACAAGTCGTTTTATTTTCTAGTGTAGAGCGCTATATTCTGACTGTGCATTTTTAATTATGCACACTACGAACTATGTAATCACTCAGTTGTTTTTAGAAGTAATACCAACATTATCTGATTTACTGAGTGCGTGTTTTGATAAGATATATTATATCTTATCAAAACATATAAAACACTTACCCCAATACTAAAAATCACCCTAAAGCCCGATCAACCAACGCATCGGTAAGCTGAACTTGCGTCTCTTGAGATTGCTGTAGCTTCTCTTTTAATTGGTCACAAATAGCCATAAGTTCACCAACTTTGGCAACGATTTGGCTTTGCTCCTCTAAGGTTGGTAAAGGAACTGGAACGGATTCGACAGTTTTCTTATTTATTTTTGGCATAGTACCAGAAGTGCCTACCATTCTCTCCCACATAAACTTCCTCGAAGTAGGTGACGATAGAGCTATAGATAAGTATTTTGGGTGTATACAACTATCTGCTTGAATTTTCATCATCAAATCTGGATAGATGAAACCAGGAATATCTTCATGTATCAGTAAATTACTTCCAACGTATTCAGCTGAATTTCCACGCTGTATTAAAATATCATCTTTAGTTAACCATAAATGGGAATCAGCTGCTATTTCTTTATCAAAGTTTTTGCTTTTTTCGAGTAATAAACTTCCTGTTGATGTAGCTCCTAAAGATAAAACTTTTGCTTCGCTGGGATAATCAACCTCTCTTGGTGAATACCCATTTTTCGGTCCAAATAATAACACTTTTTCCAGCGGTACAACTTTGATATCCAAATTGTCTGTAAGTAACCCTTTAATTGCCATATCGAGAATTGCTTTAGCAAGCTCTTCGATGCTTTGTTTAGTAGTAAATAAAATATCGAAATATTCTGCAATTCTCTTCCAGTTTTGCTTCAATTCATCAGAATTAATGCTTTCTGTTAAGGTGGCTAACAGTACCTCTACAAGGGTAGAATGAGCATCGATACTGCCTTCAGTTTGCTGTTCCAATTGATCACATAGCAACATTAAGTTACCAACTTTGGCAACAATACGCTGTTGTTCTTCTTTGGGAGGAATGGCAATTACAAGATGTGAGAATTTCGCCATTGAAATACCACCAATTATCCCTGTCATCGAATCCGAAAACTGGCTAAAAAAAGTTGGAGACAGAAAGTTCTGACCTATGCTGTCAAATCTGTAGACATTGACTTGGGAGATTTTAGTTACGCAGCCTGACGATAAAAGTCAAACCATACCTGTCTTGGCGTTTTATAGCCTAAACCCTTTTGGATTCTAGTTTCACTGCGAGCATAGCTCTTGCCTTGCGTCGCTGCAAAGCAGTCCTTTGCTGATCGCTCCTCATTGTACTCAAGCTCAATATATTTAGTGATATCACTGATGGCTTCAAACCTTGTTTTATAGTCTTCGTGATACACCAACTCATTCTTTAATATGCCCCAGAAGCTTTCTATGGGCGCATTATCAAAGC
>NZ_CAJHBO010000010.1 GCF_904846645.1 Psychrobacter sp. Pi2-1 | reverse complement strand
GGTGATAACGTTGAGATGGGCGTAGAGCTTATCCACCCAATCGCTATGGACAAAGGTCTTCGCTTCGCTATTCGTGAAGGCGGCCGTACTGTAGGCGCTGGTGTTGTTGCTAACGTATTGAACTAATACTTAAGTCTCAGCAATGAGCTTATGAATTAGTCATAAAAAAGGCCATCCTATCTAGGGTGGCCTTTTTTTGCGATAAATATTGATTGTATAATTACGGAGCTACATGAATGACTGTGTGGCAAGCTCTACATATATCATCTAAGCATAATATAATAATAAAAACAGCCTAATAATAATCATGTAAAAGGAACGTCATGTTTGTGATAGAAGCACTACCAACGAATGCAGTAGAACTTGAAAACGTTATTCAAACCGTCGCTAATATAGAAGCGATGGTGCAACCAGATGATGCTTGGAATCAGAAAACATTGACTGAGTTGCTTGAGCAGGACAGTATTCGTCTACTGATTGCTTACGATCAAGCAAAAGAGGACAGTACTTCTCACTGTGAGATAGTTGGCTATTGCTTATATCAAACGATTTTTGAGCAAGCAGAGGTGTTACGTATCGGAACTGATCCAAAGTACCAACGCCAAGGCATTGCTTCACAGGTATTGAATAAACTGCATGAGCTGTTACAGCTTAATCAGGTAGAGAGTCTTTTGTTGGAAGTACGTGCAGATAATACAGCGGCGATATCGTTATACGAGCAACAAGCGTTTAGCATCATTCATAGACGCAAAGGCTATTATAGAATGCCACACAAACAAGCAGTGGATGCATTAATCATGCAGCATACTTATGTTTAATAAAGAAAATAAAGCTTAATAAAAAATAAGTGATTGTAGTTAAGGTAGCTGTAATGACTACGATATAAGAGCAGAATTAACTAAGATTTAAACTTTATTGCAGAGGAATTTTCTTTTTACAGACTTCCACATCAAGCTGATAATCACTATCGGCTTTCATTCGACCTAAAATATCCAAGCGTTCGCTTAGTAGCTCAACCATTATGCTGATATTGGCTTGCTGTTTTTTAACCTGTTCTAATTTTTGCTGAGTGAGTATGAGCTGCGAATCAATATCCAAGTGACCATCATAATAATCATTTAGACTGTTTTTGATTTCAGTAAGCGTAAAGCCAATAGCTTGCGCACTTTTGATCAGCTCTATGCGTTCGATACATTCTGGATGAAATTCGGTATATAGACGGGAGCCTGCCTGACGCTTGCGAGATTTTAGCAGGCCTAATTGCTCGTAATGGCGAACCGTATCTTTGGTCGTATTGGCTTTTGCTGCTAGCTCTCCAATCAATAGAAACGATGTATCAAGTGCCATAATAACCTCTTATTTTTTCGCTATGATAATCATAACTCTAGTTGCCACGGCGATTCGATATCCAGTAGCGATACGGATAACGGTCTATGAGAGTGCTTTTGCCATGGCACAGACTGGCTGCCAATCAGGTTGTCTAACTGAGTTAGAAAGTCAGCACGCGGTAAGGTGGTCGCACCTAAGCTCAGCAAATGATCGTTCGGTAGCTGACAGTCGACGAGTGCGACATCACTTTGTTCACATAAGCGCATCAGACCCCAAAACGCTAGCTTTGACGCATTAGTTGCTCGATGAAACATTGATTCACCAAAATAGATGCCGTTTATTTTTAACCCGTATAATCCGCCAATCAGTTGACCTGCTTCGTCCCAAACTTCAATGCTATGAGCAAAGCCTTGCGCATGCAGTTTGGTATAAGCTTCGATCATTTCATCATGAATCCAAGTATGCTCGCCTTCAGGCTGATTGTCATTAAGGCCATCACTGCGCGGTAAGCTACAGGCATGTATGACATCATCAAAAGCTTGATTAAGCGTCACTTGCCAACGTTCGCGATTTGCTTGCTTACGTAGAGACTTACTCGGTTGATAGTCAGAGGGAACAATCACGCAACGCGGCTCAGGACACCACCAAGCAATAGGCTCATCTTCGTTAAACCAAGGAAACAGCCCTTGAGCGTAGGCTGATATCAGTGTCTCAGGCGCTAAGTCACCACCCATAGCGATGATGCCAATGCCATCAGGATCGATAGAAATGGGATCGGGAAAGTCATAACGCCCAAGACTTTTTAAAGTCTCAGGCGTAATGTGTTTTTCGTGCTGTTGAGTAAAGTTGCCCATTTAGGCTTCTTTATCTGCAGTTAGGGTTGAATCGTAAGTGTGATCACGAGCGACGGTTTCGCCCAGTGCATCCAAGTACTTTTCAGCATCCAGCGCAGCCATACAGCCAGTGCCAGCAGAAGTGATGGCTTGACGGTAAACGTGATCAGCTACGTCACCTGCGGCAAACACACCTTCGATACTGGTCTGAGTGGCATTACCATTCAAGCCACTATTAACGATCAGATAGCCATCTTTCATGTCTAATTGACCTTTGAACAAGTCAGTATTTGGCTTATGACCAATAGCGACAAACATACCCATTGTATCTAGTTGTTTGGTACTGCCATCAATCATAGATTCGATAACGACGCCATTGACGCCCATGTCATCACCGACTACTTCTTTTACTTGATGGTTCCATTCGATTTTAACATTGCCATTTTTGGCTTTTTCAAATAGCTTGTCTTGCAGAATTTTTTCAGAGCGTAGGCTGTCACGGCGATGCACTAAGGTCACTTCAGATGCAATATTAGATAAGTACAAAGCTTCTTCAACCGCTGTATTACCACCACCAATTACCGCAACTTTTTGGTTTTTATAAAAGAAACCATCACAAGTGGCGCAGGCTGATACACCAAGCCCTCTGAACTTGGTCTCTGATTCTAGTCCTAAGTACTGTGCAGAGGCACCAGTTGAGATAATGAGCGCGTCACAAGTATAGCTACCGTTGTTACCTGTCAATTGAAAAGGACGCTCATTTAGGTTTACTTCATTGATGTGATCGTAGACCAGTTCAGTACCGAAGCGTTCTGCATGTGCTTTCATGCGTTCCATCAATGCAGGACCTGTCAAATCATGCGCATCGCCTGGCCAGTTGTCGACTTCGGTAGTGGTGGTTAATTGTCCACCGACTTCCATACCAGTGACCATAACTGGTTTAAGGTTAGCGCGTGCTGCATAAACTGCGGCAGAGTAGCCAGCAGGACCTGAGCCTAAAATAATGAGCTTTTCGTGACGTGGAGCAGTAGTGTCAGTTGCCATGAGTTGTTCCTTGCTAAATATACGAATTAAAAATGTAAGTTATAAATATAATAAAAGAGGAATATCAAAAATGACTACGAATATGCTTCTTCTAATTGCTGTGTGATAATAACATAAGGGCACAGCGCACAAAGTGCAAGTTTGCTAAAACAAACACAGGTATCATTAGAATCAAAGAATAAATAACTTTGGAACATAAGTGTAAAAACAGAGACTATTTTATAGAATTTAGGCAATACAGTTAGCCATATTTTGCCACTCGTGTTTCGCTAACCAGCTGTTTTCTTACGGAAAGTGTCTCCTGATTTACTTTCTTATACGCTTTCTTGAGAAGACTGTCGCCACTGCACCTATGTATTTGTTATTATAAGAAGTTATGCCAAGTGTAGTAGGAGCCAAGCGATAACGGTTGTTTCAAGGCTCTACAATCGGCACATGCCAAACAAACACTTCGCTCGGTACATTTATGTCAACACTTTATGTCAGCATGATTAGGCTTAGTCATGCATTGGCGACCATTTAGTATTAATAACAAGGCAGATCTTACGTGATATCAGCACCGCTTATTGAGTATTTAAAAAAGGGAATGTTTACCCTCCTTGGGTTAATACTGGCCGTTTATCTGTTTGTCATTTTGATGACTTATACAGGCAACGATCCTAGCTGGTCGCACATCAGTAGTGATATGACCACGATTAATAACATGGGCGGCGAGGCAGGCGCATGGTTGTCCGATTTGCTTTATAGCTTTTTTGGGTTTGGTGCTTGGTGGTTTTTGGCATTTGTGGTTTATGAATCTATCTTGATTTGGTGGGAAAACAAGCCAACGTTTTGGCTCATGCGATTGGTCGCTTATGTGTTTTTATTATTAAGTGCTAGCGCATTATTTGCACAATTCGTCTCTTTAGTTCAGCAAGTCACGAACCCTGATGCAATCGGTCTCGAAGGTGTCGCTGGTGGTATTATCGGGCTAGAGTTACAGGCGCGTTTGGCACAGCTGCTAACGCAGTGGGGGAGTGTGGTTTTCTTAGCAGTATTCGTTGTGATTACCGCTACGTTTGCCTTTAATATCCATTGGATGACGATATATCAAAAGGTTCGGGCGCTGTCGTGGCTTGGATCAGGTGTAAAAAGTCAGGATGCTATCGACGCTACTGAACCGAGCATTGCATCACAAGATGATAGCCAAAACTTAGATGCGTCGGTAGATAAAAAAGTAGAGCATGAGCAACTGCCACTTGAGTTGCAGTCTGCGGAAAATAATAGCGGTGCTCAAGACGTCAGCAGTAGTGGACGTTTCGGTAGTGTCTTGTCAGACTTTCTGGCAACATCAGGGTTAGCAGACAGCGTCAAAGCCTCTATAGCGACCGCAAAAGAAGCTACTACGTCAAGCGATGAAAAAAGTGCGCCACTATACACAGCGCCAGCGACTGCCAGTGCTATGGCTGATAGCACAGCGGACCATATCGCACCATCAACAATGTCAGCTCCTACCGCGATACCTGCTCGAAAAGTTGAGCCAAGTTTTGCATGGAACGATGCTAATACGGTTGATGACTTGCTCGCGAGTGAGCATATGGTTTATGGTGCCAGCAGTATAGAAAGCTCTGCTGCGCCTGTCCCCAACTATACTCAGACAGACACGACTATAGAGGTACCTCAAGAGGAGTGGACGTCAAACTCTGAGACGATGCCAGTTGCGCAAACAGTTGCGACCGAACCTGCTGAATATAACCAAGAGTTCTCTGATCAGCCACAAGCTAATGCGCCTGAAACAACTCAAGCAAGTGATACGAGTCAAAGCGTCGATCAGTTAGCAGAAGCATGGTTGGCTGAGCATGGTGACCTATCCGAACCTGCCACAAACGTTGCAATGCAAGACTCTCAGAGTATTCAAGATACTGCTATAACGGAACAGGCTCGAGTTGAGCAAGCCGTCATTGAGCAACCTGAAGTTGAACAGGCTAAAGTTCAGGACATAATCGAAAAGCCTGCAATTGAACAACCTGTCGCTAAACAAGCATTGCAGGAACAAATAATAGAGCCCATACCACAGGTAACCGCTAGCTCTACAGATAAGTCGTCTCCTAAGCCAGCTGCTGAGCCAGCAGAACAGCCGTATGATGAGGCATCACTATCTGTATCTGAAGAGCCGATTGCAGCAGCAATGGACGTCGTACCAACCGTGTCAGATATTTCAGACATCTCAGATATGACACCAACCAATACACCACCTGCAAACCCGAAGGCAGCTCCAACAGTAGAATCGGTAAGCCCAGTTGCAGACACACAGCCAACAACCGCAGCAAAACCATCTGTTAGTTTTGCTGTACCTGAGGGTGATAGCAGCAACCATATCACGGATATGATGCCAGAAGATGACAGTGCTGAAGATGCGAGTGCCCCAGTCATGCCGCACATTAGCGATGATGCAGCATTCAGTCAAAAATCACGCTCGATGCAAACGGCGGCCTATCGCAGCAGCCTTACGCCCATTCCAGAGGTCTCTATACTGGATAAGCCCGATCCTGACCGTAAGCCTAGCTATACTGTGGCTGAGCTTGAAAAGTTGTCTGAGTTATTAGAAATTAAGCTTCAAGAATTTAATGTAAAGGCCTCTGTGGTTAATGCTATCCCAGGGCCTGTCGTTACTCGTTTTGAAGTAGAGTTGGCTGCTGGGGTGAAGGCTAGTAAAGTCACAGGTATCTCGCGTGATTTAGCGCGTTCACTATCGATGGCATCTTTGCGTGTGGTCGAAGTGATTCCGGGCAAACCGTACATCGGTATCGAAGTGCCTAACAAGAAACGTGAAATGGTACGTTTGATTGAATTACTCAACACCGAAACGTTCAAAGACCCGAAAGCGCAGATTAGCATGGCAATGGGTAAAGACATCGGTGGTAACCCAATCATTACCGACCTTGCACGTGCACCGCATATGCTGGTCGCTGGTACTACAGGCTCTGGTAAATCAGTATTGGTCAACTCGATGTTATTATCGATGCTACTCAAATATACACCCAATGAGCTGCGTCTTATTTTGATTGATCCAAAGCAGTTAGAGCTTGCTAACTATAATGATATTCCGCATTTACTAACGCCAGTGGTTACCGATATGACGGAAGCGGCCAGTAGCTTGTCATGGTGTGTGGCCGAGATGGAACGTCGCTATCAGCTGATGAGTTTGCTAAAGGTTCGTAAGCTCAATGAGTTTAATAAGAAAGTCATCGCGGCGGAGAAATCAGGCAATCCCATGCTTGATCCTTTATGGCGCCCAAATGACAGCGTAAGTATTAGCCAAGCACCTAAGCTAAAAACACTACCTATGATTGTCATTGTCGCGGATGAGTTTGCTGATATGATTATGCAGGTCGGTAAACAAGCCGAAGAGCTCATTACACGTTTGGCGCAAAAATCGCGTGCTGCCGGTATTCACTTAATGCTAGCGACTCAGCGTCCGTCAGTAGATGTCATTACAGGTCTGATTAAAGCCAACATCCCTGTACGTGCAGCACTACGAGTCAACTCAAAAGTCGATTCACGTACGATTTTGGATAGTGGCGGTGCAGAAGATATGCTAGGTAACGGCGATATGTTGTTCTTAGGGCCAGGGCAAATCGAGCCAGATCGTGTGCATGGTGCTTACGTCAGTGACGAAGAAGTTAACCGTGTCTGTGATGCGTGGCGTGAGCGCGGCGCCCCTGATTATATTGATAATATGGCAGGCAACTTTGAATTATCTAGCCCAGGCGGTGGTAGTACAGCCAATGCCTCTGGTGAAGATGATGATTTATATAATGATGCCGTGGCCTTTATCATGGAAACACGTAAAGTTTCTGCTTCAAGCATTCAGCGTAAATTTAGCATCGGCTATAACCGTGCTGCGCGTATTGTCGACTCTATGGAAGAAGCTGGATTAGTCAGCTCGATGGGCAAAAGTGGCAAGCGTGAACTATTGATGTAGGATTAATCCTTAAGTTGATAACGAAAAAGCGAGTCATGAGAATGGCTCGTTTTTTTATGGAAAAAACTTGATAATACTTTCATAAATTGTAGGTTTAGAAGTAAGCTTTCATTATTAAATACGTTCTAGGGCGCGAAGAGTAGATTCGTATACTGGCTCATTAATTACTGAAACCATCCAGATGACTAACGAGTCCGTTTATCAAATATCAGGCACGGTTTTTTATACTAAACTGACAGGAGTTTATGAAAAAATAGTCATCAGTTTTAGAAAGTATGAGTGTTAGATAATCCTAATAAAATTACTCTCCAAGGAAGGTTAGTTATGTTTAAAGAATATACTCAGTATGATGGGCTCGGCTTAGCAGCATTAGTCAATTCAGGTGAGGTCAGCGCAAAGGAATTACTAGACGCTGCTGTCCATCAAGCCAATCAAATCAACCCTAAGCTAAATGCCATCGTGCATCGTTTTGATGAGCGCGCTTACAATGCCGCGCAGGCAGGTTTGCCTTCAGGTGTATTTACTGGGGTGCCGTATTTACTAAAAGATTTGTCATTTAGCTTTGCCGACGAGCCGATTACGATGGGCAGTCGCAGTGTCAATATCATTTCAGAAAAAGACAGTGAAATCGTCAAACGGATGAAGGCGACAGGTGTTAATACCTTTGGCAAGACTAACACGCCTGAGTTTGGTCTGATTATCACCACTGAGCCAAAAGCGCATGGCGCTACTCATAATCCTTTCAAAAAAGGCTATAGCTCTGGCGGCTCGTCAGGTGGTAGTGCAGCAGCAGTTGCGAGCGGTATTGTCCCGATGGCAGGCGGCGGTGATGGCGGCGGCTCGATACGTTTTCCATCTGCTTGGTGCGGTACGTTTGGGTTAAAGCCAAGCCGTGGACGTAATCCAATAGGTCCTAATCTTGGTGAAGGCTGGGAGGGGGCCGTGGCTGACCATGTGATTACGCGTTCGGTACGCGATAGTGCGGCGATGCTAGATGCCACTAGTGGAGCAGAGATTGGCGCCCCTTATGTTATTGCTCCGCCAGACGGCACTTTTTTGCAAGCGGCAATGCGTGCACCGCGAAAGCTAAAAATCGCTTTGCATCAGCAGCCTTTGATAGCCAATACGACAGTGGACAAAGAGGTGCTGGAGGTACTTGAGCAAACGGCTAAGCAACTAGAGTCTATGGGTCATGAAGTAGTACCAGCCGAGCCAAACATCAATATCGAGCAGTTTTGGCATGACTTTATCGTTGTGGTCTGTGCGCATACGGCATTTACAATTGATAACATCGAGCGTGAGTTTGGTGCTGATCATATTAAAAACTTAGAGCCACAAACCTATAATATGGCACTGCTTGGGCGCTCATTGTCAGCGGTTGATCTAGCACATGCCAAACATGGCTGGCATCATAGCCAGTATCAGACGGGTTTATTACTAGAAGACTATGACATGATACTGTGCCCGACTGTGCCCACGCCTGCGGTAAAGCATGGTGTACTGCCGCCCAGTCGTATGGATGAGATGATGATGCGTAGCGCTGAGGTGCTTAACAAAGGCTTTAATATGGGTAGATACGCCTTTAGCTCAGGCATGATAGAAAAGCTCAGTGCCCCTGTATTAGGTAAGATGGGCTTTACGTTATTGGGTAATGTTACAGGGTTACCCGCGATGTCAGTACCAGTCGGTATGAGCAAAAAAGGCCTACCAATTGGTATGCAGTTAATCGGGCGCATGAATGATGAAGCAACATTATTCAGTGTGGCGGGCGAGATGGAGCGCGCAGGTTTATTTACCAAACACGCTTTTGAGAAGTAGGGTTAAGCTATAGTGTTCGTATTGGTCGCACTCAATCAAAGCGATAGATATCCATACCCAAACTATGATGGGCCATACTTTGATGAACGACAGAGACGCGCTGACCAGTACCTAATGCAAAAAACAGCGGTAGCAAGTGCTCATCACTTGGATGAATGTCCTTGTAGTCTGGGTACTGCTGCCAATCAAGCGCCGTGGGAATGTCTATTTTGAGCTGCTGTAGCAACCACTGCTTAAACGTTTTGGCTGCTTGATCGATGCTATCGGCTTCCCAGCGCAATGCTTGTAAGTTATGCGTAATGTTACCTGAGCCAATGACGAGAATTTGCTCATCACGTAGATGTGCTAACTGTGCACCTAACTGATAGCAGGCAATACTGTCATAATGCTGCGGCAATGATATCTGTACGATAGGTACATCGGCTTCTGGATACAGATGTCTAAGGGGAGCCCACACACCATGATCACAGGCACGTACTGGATTGACCCTACAAGTAATACCACGTGCGGTCAGTTGCTGAGCAAGTGTCTCAGCCAGTGCTGGCTGGCCTATAGCAGGATACTGAATGTCGTAAAGTTCAGGCGAAAATCCTGAAAAGTCATGCCATGTCTTTGGCTGTGGATTACTACTAATCTCTAGCTTTGCTGACTGCCAATGCGCTGACATAATGACAATGGCACGTGGCTTAGGTAGGTTTTGACCGATACGTGCCAATGCACTGGTCGTCGCAGACTGCTCAATTGCAAGCGTAGGCGCGCCATGCGAAATAAAGAGCGCTGGTAGCTTAGATGTATTCGTCGCTACATCAGACGTATTTTCCCATGCGGCAGCCGCTGTGATAGGCGTCTGCACACTATAATGGTCATCACGTTGATGAGAGGGCTTAGAGGCGTTGGGTGTCGCACGTTTTGGATATTTCATGTTGCATTTATTAGGGCGTGCGCCAGTTTTTCAATCTATTTTAGGGTTGATGTTCCAAATCAAAAAAAACAGCTCAGTATTTTATTTAATTACCACGGTGATAAGGGTGGTTATTATTGATACTCATCGCGCGATACAATTGCTCCATAAGTACGACGCGTACTAGCGGATGTGGCAATGTCAGTGCCGATAGTGATAACTTTGCATCGGCCTTTGCTAATACTTCTGGTGAGACGCCATCTGCACCGCCAATGACCAAGGCAATATCATCGCCTTGTTGCATGCCATCTGCGAGCTTATCAGCCAGTCCTTCGGTCGAAATCATCTTACCTTTGACATCTAGCACCCATAATTGCTCGCGGCTTGATGCATTATGAGCGGCTAATATAGCCTGACCTTCTTGCTCACGGTACTGTGCCAAATTAGCATCTGAAGGATTTTTTGCCCGCTTGGCTGCCGCAATCTCGACAATTTCTGTGCTTAGCATCGGTTGAATGCGTTTGTAATACTCGTCAAAACCTGTCTGTACCCAGCTAGGCATTTTATTGCCAACGGTCAAAATCCTTACTTTCATAATGCTTACCATCTCGATAATTAAATTCAAGCTTACTAGGCCGTGTTCTTAATAGTTGTATCGTTCGTTGTTTATTGTCTGCAATTTACATCAGAGGGTTAATCGTCTCTGATACGTTGCTATTCGTGTTTTGATCATCATCGCTCTTATCACTTTGGCTTGGCTTTGGAATGACAGTCAGCTTGGCATCAGACTCAAAGACAATGGCCTCGACATCATCAAAACTATTAATCCCTTCAGTACGCATGGCACATTCGATTTCTTGACGCGTCAAGCGCTCATCACGCATGGCATCTGGCAAAAACTGCCCTTGATAAAAAACGATACGCGGCTCTGATAAAATAAAGTTACTAAATTGCGGTGAAACAGACGCATATTTGGTCACTACAAATTGCAATAGGTACAATACTAAAATAGACGACACCCCTTCAACAAAGGGGATGTCTTTGAGCAAAATCGTACTGGCACCTAACGAGCCGATCATGACCGTCACGATCCAATCGAAGTTGTTAAGCTGCGACGTCGAGCGTTTGCCAGAGATTTTGGTAACTGTCACGATCAACACGTAAACCATAACAGTCGTTAAAACAATACGACCAAGCTTGTCTACGTTGTCAAAAAAGATCATGTCCATAATGTTCGCTCCTATTATAAAGGTAAAACAAGTCATCACTAAAACTTTACTTACTAGGGCGCGTCTTACTTTGTCTCATTTTTAGTACTATTCCTAAAATAATGGCACGCCCTAAACTTAGCCTAACGGATTTTACGCATTAGCAGGGGAAAACTTTGTAGCACCTTGTGGATGATGGTTTGTACTTACGTTGATTTGCGTATAGGGTCTAATAGTCTATTGATAGACCATAGACTGATTCGCGCACTGACTAGAGTGAGAACCAGCATTAGCATTAGTGATGAAAGCAAGGGCAGTGGACGCTGCATCGCCATCTCGAACAGGACCTCACGGCTTATCGTATCAAACAGCCAAAACCAGATGGCTGAAAAATAAATGACCGTCAGCATCCAGACAATCATAACCCCACCAAACATCAACTTATTAATCTCATCTCGTGCTAATGCTCGCTTCTGATGTTTGATAAATTTACTGACAGCGATATAAGCACCCACGATAATAGAAACCACCATGACCAGTTGTGGATTGAGCGCAAGTTTGGTCTGTATCATCATAAATATGGTACTGGCAAGCGTGTATCCAATCGCAAAAAAACCGACATATCGAGCCAGTTTGGGCTGCACTTGTACAAGCGTCTGAGGTTTGTTAAGACTGGTTGTCTGGCGTGACATAAGCTAACCTTTATAAAGGTAAAAAATAGAGTAAGGTAAAAAGTAGAGTATGGATGATACAACGTCTTAAAGCGTTAAAATTAACGCTGCGCCGTCCAGTCGAGCATGGCATCTAATACAGGCCTTGCTGCATAAGGATTTAATGCTTGCTCAGTATTGATTATGCCGACGACAACGTAATCCTGTCCTGACAGTCCTTTGACATAACCTGCCATTGAAGTGACGTTATTTAACGTGCCAGTTTTTATCCATGCGCGGCCAGTGGCTGCAGATTCAGGCAAGCGATCGCTATGAGCAGCAATAGTGCCACTAACCCCAGCGACCCCTAACGAGTCGACATAGGTATCAAAATTTGGTCGACTATAAGCATAAGTCAGTAGCTCGCTTAGGTTGGCGGCGGTGATTGTACACTCACGGCAAAGTCCTGAGCCATTGGTCAAATGAGGCGGCGGCGTACTGAGATTGGTTTGCCACCATTGATTGATGGTTTGTAAGGCTGCAGGGTAATCTGTTGTAGCAGGTTTACCAAACTGATATAAGCTATCAGCTTTTTTGCCACTAGATTTAACAGCCGCTACTTTATTATCCACCTCATTATTAGTGCTGGCTTCATGACTGCTTGGATTAGTGGCAGTTGTGCTAGAAGGTGTTGAATGAGTCAGCCTTTCTTTATCATAAGCGCCTATAGATAGCGCCACTTGCTCAGCCATGACATTGTTTGAGAAATGGTTAATGTCATGAATCTGCTCGGTTAAATTCAACGACGGATAGCTGACCATAGGTAGAGGAGACATCGCGATAGCCGTAAGCCCGTGCGCTCGTTTTGTCGTCTTGGTCATATCGTAAGGGGTTTCTTGCGAGACGACCTGCCCACCCAAAGTATTCCCCAACGCTTGCCATTTGGTAGCGATGACGTGTGCGGCAAACTCTTTGGCATTGGGATATGCCACGTAAAAGACATGCTCACCGCAGCTCTCTGGCAGACTGGCGTTTAACACAAGCTGCGTGTTTTGCCACTGCGGCGCTAGGCTATAGCTTGCTTGCCCACAACTGGCTGCACGGGTATTGATTGTAGCAGGCAGCTGATAGTTGGCTAACCGCGGCTTATAGGTCACGCTTGCTTGGCCGTTATCTTGAGGGTAAGTTTTGATGCCAATGGTGCTAAAGTTGACCAAAAACCCATCTGGGCTGGCGTTATAAGGGCGTAGAGGTGAGTTATCAAAGGCGGCAGGATCTTTACTAACATTATTAAAAACTGCGCTGTCAATGATGATGTCACCATCGATATGACGAATACCTGATGCTTGCACTTTATACAGTAACTGTTTTAAGCGATCGTGAGTCATTTTTGGGTCGCCACTTCCTTGAATAATCAAGTCACCATATAGACGGTCACCGATGACAAGGCCAGTATGATACACCCGCGTATGCCACACAAAATCCGCCCCTAACGTGTCTAACGCGATAAAACTGGGCACGAGCTTCATGGTGCTGGCAGGCGTGCGAGGGATATCGGACTGATGATTTAGCAAAGGCGAAAATGAGATTTTTATAGCGTTTTTATCGGTGCTAGCGTTGCTTTGGGCTTTGGCATTCTGAGTAAGCGTATGCTGAGATTCATCAGGGATAACCGTTGGAATGCTCTCTACGCTCTGATAAGTATAAGGGTCATCGGTATAAGCATGTATTTTTTGCTCGTGCTTTTCAATGGTGCGCTGCTCTATGGTCATTAACGAGCTCTGATGGCTCGGGTCGCTGCTAATTGTATCCGTAGAGGCGTTTATAACTGGGTGTTCAGATACTATAGTAGATGCAGATTGGCTGTCAGATTCATTACTATCAATGACTTGAATAGGAGTCGGCAGACGACTGGCAGTTTTGTCACCCACAGGGGTAATCACGATGCTAATATCTGCTTCTGTCAAGTCGGCACGCGCCAAGGCTTTTTGAATGGCTGCTGGCAACACGGCTTGTGCATGTATCGGCGCGACTACAACCGCTGCCAATAACGCTAACCTAGATAGACGTTTATTAGGCCAGTCTAGCGGTCGCAAATGACGACAAAGCGTGGTGATTTTGGTTGCAGCAGTAGGGTAATGACGGCGTTTAGAAGGGTATCGCATGAGCATCTTTCATCAGGTGGCAAAAACAGCCTATGGTAACATGAGTTGCTGTTTTCGCACACGATGTCAGGAGCACAATTTTAAGGCGTGTCATCAATATGAATAGTAAACTGTAAATAGGCTAAAAATGGCTAAATCTTTGCTAAACTGCGTCAAGTAGCTGGCTAATATCCCGATATTATCTGTACTACCTTCCTTATTTAGCTGCCATTTATCTCATTTTTATCACCATTTTCAAAATGAGGACACGCCCTAGCGATAACGACGCCCTTATTTAGATAACTAACGCTAACTATCGATTGAACTGAGAGCATGCTTTACTGCTAACGCACATGTAGAAAAGCCATCGCCGTCATGACCGCATCGTTATAAGCATCATGCGCGCCCAGTTCAGGAATGTTGTAATGGGCTAGGATACGATTCAGATGTTGAGCTTGTCCAGAAAGCCCTTGTGTGTGACCACTGATACGCCGACTGTACAAGTGCCGCAAATCTATGACTTCGTTTGGTAGCGAGGTTCCCATATAGCGTTTGACCAATGGATTTAAAAAAGCTATGTCTAGCTGTGTACAGAATCCAACAATTGGTCGATTGCCTATGAATGGTAGCAGCAGTGCCAACATGTCATCGTAACTCATGCCATGCTCAACATCGGCGGTACGCAAGCCATGAATGACAATAGTGTCGCGGTCTGGCATTACAGGAGGTCTGCAAACCAAATGCATGCCATTACTCGTGTCGATAGTATTACCATTAATATGTATCGCTGCTACAGACAGCAGGTGATGCTTTTTGGGGTTCAGTCCTGTCATCTCGCAATCAATCGCCACCCACTGCTCAGCCGAAGGTGTCGTAAACATTGAGGCCAGCTCTGGACGCTGTAATTGCGTCTTTTGCCAAGCGCAAGATAACTGCTGTAACCAGCTCATATCGGTTGCTCATCCATATATGCTATTTTTGTATTTATAAAATTTCTCTATTCATGAAGCCTCTGTATTAAGACTGCCACATTTATGCGATTTCTAGTTGATAGTGTTGACGCAATTGATTCTTAAAGCTTTTGACCACGGCCAGACACTCTTTTAGCAGGTCACGTTCAAGTGCGGTCAAAGTTGTAGGATCTACTTGCCGTGCATGCTTATCGTCAGTTGAGAGCGCCACAGATAAGCGCTGTGCCATAAAAAACTCTAATGCTTCTAGTAGAGTATCGGCGCGCTCTTGGGTCATAGCATCAACCTTTACCAAGCCCTTTAAACGCGCCTTGGTACTAGGCACGTCGAGCCCATTGTTTTCTAATGCTAAGGTACGGATACCATGCACTAAGGGAAAGATACCGGCTTTTTTTAGGTCAATGTCGGATGATGCTGATTTACCACCTAGTAAAGGTACAAACTTTTGCCACCATTGATTAACGTCACCAAACTGTAGCGCTGCCCGGGCAAACTGCCTGACAAACATAGGGTCTGCTTGTTGATGAGCAAGTTCTAAGTGCTGACGTACTTGTGTGAGCAGTGACTCATCGCCGCAGACGTATTCAGCATCTAGTATCGCAGACAAGTAAATACCATGCATCGGATCTGAATTTCTAAACCATAGGTTAATTTGTGCAGTGAATTGCTTAAGTGATTGTCGCCACATAGGATTGGTCATCATAATATTGCCATCACACAGTGGGTAGCCCAGCGTTGCTAAATGGCTATTAAAAGTATCAGCAAACTGTGCTAGGTCAGGATGCGTATAGCCATCACGAATGATGAGCGCGTTGTCCTGATCGGTACGCATGATTTGCTCACCGCGCCCTTCTGAACCCATAACGATAAGGCAGGTATTGGCCATCACCTCATCAGGTACGATTAGCTGCCATAGTTTGGTAAACACCTGCGCATTTAGCGTCTGTACCATACGACTGATATTGCCGATTTTGACACCATTGTGATGCTGTGCACGAATATAGCGACCGATCAGCTCAACAGCGGTATCTAGGCTCGCTAAGTCTTGTGCCTGTTCGATTTGAATACTAATCAGTTGTGAATGATGGCCAATATGAGCGAGCATATCGCTTTGCCCAAGTACTCCGACGACATCGCCACTCTTATCAATGACTGGCAGTCTATGAATACGATAGCGAGTCATGGTCAGTAGCGCATCGCCAATCTCATCACTGGCTTTGATCGTGCGTAGATTAAAATTGGCATAGCGCTGGCAAGGAGTAGTAGCTGGATCTTGTCTGTCACTCACCGCGCGACAAATATCAGTGTCGGTCAAAATCCCTAAGAGTAATCTTGTCTCATGTTGCGCTGTTTGTGAGTCATCTAAATCATCTAGTTGTAAGTCACCTAATTTACGTAGCGGTCTGACCAGTACATGTTTCAATCTAGCTTTGGTCATGATGCGGGCCGCTTCGTGCAAGCTATCATTGGCATCGACGATATGCACTGGTAACAGGTGAACATCTATCACTGGCTGCAGCATGATTTGCTGTACTTCTTGTTGGTTGGTATAGCTGGCAGGAACTAGCGTTTTATTATGACGTCGTTGGCGCAATGCTTTTAATCGTTCGGGCAGTTTGTCTGATAGCATTTGCCGTACCAGATGATTTTGTGCACTGATTTTATCGATAGCATCACCAGCGACTTGGAGCAGTAACGTCTCTTCACTGGCTCGGAATTGATAGGGTTGTATGGACGTACTTTCATACTCTGGCTGATTGTCCTTGGGAAGTGATTCAGGCAGGCGGCGACTATCAAACCAATCATTATTGTTCAGACCGTCAGCGTGATTGCTACCTACATAGGACGCGACAAAATCACCATCTAGTGATTGCTCGATTTGCCCTTTGATGACCACATATAGACATTGCAGTTCTTCTGCAGGCAAGCTCTCGTTTTTGGCAAGGTAGCGTATCTGGGTATTTTTTCTAATGCTTTGACGCTCAGCTAAGCTCAGTACATCAAAGGGCGGTTGGCTAAAATCAAGATGGGGCATGGCATCATCCTTGATGGCATATTTTCGGTAGAGACTTTACTATAGCATTAATAAAACCAAAAGCCTCCAATAACCCTATTTATATTGTGGTTATTGGAGGCTTTTTAATATAGCGACATTTATTCCAGCTACATTAGATTTTTCTAATTAGCTTTAAGCACCTAATAGTTTGCGGATACGACTGATTGCTTCTCGGCTCTCATCGACACTCGCGACCAGAGCGATACGCACATAACCTTGTCCAGGATTATGACCATCAACTTCACGTGACAAATAGCGTCCTGCCAATGCATGAATATTGGCTTGCTCATACAACGCTTTGACAAATATTTCATCATCACCGCCGAACTGCTCAGGTACTTTGACCCAGAAGTAAAATCCAGCATCAGGCATGCGTAACTCTAGCAATCCCCCAAGCTCAGACATCCATAGGGCAAACTTCTCTTGATATAGCGCTCGATTATGAGCGACGTGTTTTTCGTCTTGCCACGCAGCGATAGAGGCGAGCTGGTGTGGTATCGGCATTGCACAACCTTGGTAAGTACGATATTGCAAATAAGCCTGCAAAATTTTGGCATCACCAGCCACAAACCCAGAGCGTAAACCCGGTAAGTTTGAACGTTTGGATAGAGAGTGAAATACGATACAGTTTTTGAAATCACGGCGACCGAGGGCAGCACAAGCTTGGAGCAATCCAATCGGTGCCGTATCAAAATACAGTTCGCTATAACACTCGTCACTGGCAATAATAAAACCGTACTGATCTGACAGACGAATAAGGTATTCCCAATCATCCATTGTCATGACTGAGCCTGTTGGATTGTTTGGACTACAAACAAACAATAGCTGCGTACGCATCCAGACGTCTTTTGGTACCGCGCGATAGTCACCTTTGTAGTCATTATCTGATGTACAAGGGACAAAGTAAGGTGTTGCCTGTGCCAGTATCGCTGCGCCTTCATATATCTGATAAAACGGGTTAGGCATGACAACCGTAGGCGATGTATCAGACGCTAGAGAATTACTATCTTTGTCAGCTACATCATGATCAACGACCGCTTGTACGAAGCTAAAAATCGCTTCACGCGTACCCATCACTGGTAATACTTGAATATTGGCATCGACATGATTTAGAAAAAACCGTTTCTCTAACCAGTGGGCGATAGTTTGACGTAGCTCAAACATACCGTTTGTGGTTGGATAACGACTTATTTTGTCCAAGTTTTCGTGTAGGACGTCCAGCACAAATGCAGGGGGCTCATGTTTTGGCTCACCAATACCGAGCTTTATTTCACTGTAACCGTTGGCAGGCTTGCTATCAGCAAGCAATGTTGCCATCTTTGCGAATGGATAAGGATGGAGATGCTTTAAGTTGTGATTCATAAGTGTGATAACTATAATAGACAATTAATAATAAAGTTATAAAGAAAATTTACATTAGAGCAGTGTAGCACTTCTCTAATTTTTTGTCCTTTTCTTCTTATATCGTGAATAGGCATTTACCAAGCGTAAGCTATTCGTTGTATGACTACCAAATAGGTAGTCGCCAAAAAGTCTTTTGAACCTTTCATAACCTATAACAATATAAAAATGATTACTCACAAATGTGGTAGATCGTTTTAAGGATAGTTTGATATGTCTAGTGTGCTAAATAATGATGATCTCATCGCTAAAGATATCAATAATGAAAAACTTGATAACAGTTTGCAGCGCTCGAACCTGTATAAGCTGCTCAAAGAGCGTGAACAGAACTGGTGGCAAGCGCGCCAGCAACTGATCGAGCGTCAAGAAAAGAAAATGTTTTGGTATGGCGAAAACAGCCTAATTATGTGGCTGTTGTGGCAATTGGTCGGCTACGTGGTAGTGGCAATGGCCTTGATGCTGCTCAATAATATATTTGGTATCTCATTACCGCTATGGCAATACGTCTCTTTGTTTGTGATACAGACCCTATTTTTTGTCAGCGCCCTTGCTGCTAAAGGCCAGTTGGCAAATAAACTGCAGCGCAAGATAGATAATGACGAGCTGATGCGCGAAGAGGCACTCAACGAGATGATTATTTTGGCAGAGGATAGCCTGTATCCTGATGTACACGCCAAATCACCTATCTCTTTGGAAGCCTTAGACGATTATCTAGATGGCCAGTTTCACCTAGCAAGCTTGCAATGTCTGCTACAAAAAGAAGTCGATGCTGGACGATTAATCATGGAGCAGCAGCCACCTGAAGTCGGTGTTTTGCCGCCAGAGCTTGCTGACGATGAACTGAACGAACATGCTAGCGAGATAACTTATAGAAGTACGCTATAAAACGTACTTCTATGATGACTATCAGACTACTTTTGCTAGTTAATATTCAAAATAATGGCTAACCAAAACTATCTAGCCGTATCAAAAATATATTACGCTATTATGCTCTTTCTGAACGGTAAGACTGGCTAACAGAGCTGCCTTTAATGCTTCCAGTCTATCAGGTGAGAGTGGCTTATCGTTTTGATCACTGATATAAAACATATCCTCAGCACGCTCACCTAGCGTGGTAATACGCGCAGCATGTACTTCGATTTGCTCTTGCAAAAACACTTGCCCAACTCGTGCCAGTAGCCCTGGCTGATCAAGCGTTTCTAAGCTCAAGATGTGCTGATCTGATGCTTCATTGAATTCAAAGTTAATCACCGTTTTTACTTCAAAGTGTTTTAACTGACGCGGCATACGCTTGTTCGTCAGTTTAAGTACGGTAGGGTCTTTGAACGAGTCAATTAAGCGTTGTTTTAGCTCTTGTTGACTGTCTTCATCAACCAGCAATGTGCCACTAGGATCTAGCAATACATAAGAATCCAAAGCAAAATCACGGGTCGCTGTGATAATGCGTGCATCTAATACATCAAGATTCATCTGATCAAATACTGCCATAGTAACGGCAAATAGGTTCATTTGATCTTGGGTATAAACAAAGACCTGTACCGCATCAAGTGCCAATTCGCGATGTTCACGCAAAACGACCAATGGTGGACTATCAGCATTAGAGGCCAATCCAATCGGTGGGTGATTCAAAATAGCTTCAGTATGCCATAAGATATCTTCTGCAATTTCTCGCAAGAAATACTCATCGCCCAAGTCATCCCATAGACGCAATACTTCATCGCGATTCATATGTTGGTTGTTGACATTATCTAGCATCGTCAACGCTTGCTTGCGTGTGGCGCTAATCATATCTTGACGATTGGTAGGCGCATCGATATCAGCGCGCAAGATGCGCCGAGTTTGTGAGTATAGCTGTTTCATGAGGGTCGCCCGCCAGCTGTTCCATAGCTGTGGGTTAGTCGCATTCATATCAGCCACCGTCAGTACATACAGATGGTTTAGATGAGTCACGTTACCGATGAGATCAGAGAAAATAGTCACCACTTCAGGGTCTGAGATATCTTTTTTCTGTGCAGTAATCGACATAAGAAGGTGATAGCGCGTGAGCCAGCCTACTAAATTCGCATCAGCCAAGCTCATACCATGCGATAAGCAAAACTCAATCGATTCGGTTTGACCAAGTTCACTATGATCGCCGCCACGGCCCTTAGCAATATCATGGAACATGGCTGCCAGCACCAAAATCTCTTTACGCTCGATACGCTGAAAGATAGAGCTGACCAGTGGAAACTCTTCTTGAAAGGCTGGATCTGTAAATCGATGCAAAATTCTAATCAAAAATAAGGTATGCGCATCTACTGTATAACGATGGAACAAGTCATATTGCATGAGGCCAGTGACTTGCGCAAAAGCGGGAATATAGTTACCCAATACTCCATAGCGATTCATAGTACGTAGACGATGGAATAGGTAGTTTTGTTCTTTTAGATTCGATAAAAACAACGCTTTGTGCGTAGGATTGTCTCTATATATCTGATCGATGCCGCGTGCGGCAATTTTGAGTGCGCGCAGGGTATGGGTGCGAACTTTATCGATGCCATGCTGACCCATCAATAAAAACATCTCTAATATAGACTCAGGGTGCTGTGCAAAAACTCGATGATGCGCAATGGCAATCTGGTTGCCAATACGGTTGAATCGCGCATTTATAGGCTGTTTTTTTGGACGTTCATCGTCAGGCAGCTGCGGCTCTATGATCGTTTCATAATAATGATTGGTCAGCATCTCAGACAGTGTTGATATCTGCATCGCACAGCGATAATAGTCGCGCATAAACCGTTCGACCGCAGCATTAGGCTGGTCATCTGGCTGAGTCTCGTAGCCCATTAACTGAGCGATCTCACGCTGATAGTCGAATAACAGCTTGTTTTCATTACGGCCTGTTAGTACATGTAAGTAATGACGAATTTGCCATAAATACCCTTCAGCAAAGCTCAACTCATCAAATTCTTTTTCGGTCAAAAAGTTCTGTTGCACTAAATCATATAGCTTGCTCACGCGAAAATAACGCTTGGTGACCCAGCCGATGATATGAATGTCACGTAATCCCCCAGGCGCCGTTTTGATATTGGGTTCAAGGTTGTACTCGGTGGCGTTGTGCTGCAAGTAACGCGCTTTGGATTCTTCCATTTTTACATCAAAAAAGGCGCGCGGAGACCACTGTTTATTGACGATTTGAGCGGGCATGTCTTGCAAAGCTTCATTACCGATTAGGAGTCGAGCCTCTAGCTGAGCACTGGCAATCGTATGATCAAGCGCTGCCTCTAGCGCATCATTAACACTACGTACAGAGAGCGCAGGCTCTAGTCCTATATCCCATAGTAGAGCGACCAGTTTATCGATTTTACTACTGGCATCAGCGCCGATTTCGTCAGGAGATAACAGCAGAATATCAATGTCTGAATAAAGCGATAGCTCACCGCGCCCGTAACCACCAGTCGCAAAAAATGCCAAATCAGTCTTATCCAACTCAAACCATTTAAACAATGCAATCAATAGGCTATCGATAGCGCAAGCACGCGCTGCAACCAGTTGGCGAATATTGGTGCCGCGTTCTAGTGAGCGGCTGATATCGTCGTTGATCTGGGCCAACCATTCAGGAATGCCAAGTAGATTCTTGTCTGTCATATTTTTGGCTGACAGTGGGGATGAGTCTGTCGCCACCTCACTTGGTAGTATCGGTAAAGGCGTCAAATCAACAGAGGCGATATCACAATTAAACATGAGTGTTATCCAGTTAAGAGTTTAGAAATAGAACGTTCGAGCTGAGCGCTATTGGGCATCTAATGTACTGATGGCTAATAAAAGTCACGAATAGCAATTATCAATAAAAGTGCTGATAAATATATCAATAGAAGTTATCAGGTCATCTGAGTATAAAGACAAAGCGCCTATAAGCACAATACTCAATATGCCCTAATTAAAGACCAAAAAAAAGACCGCCTAAGCGATCTTTGATTGTACTACTGCGTCAAAAAACTCAAATCTTCTTCTGGGCGCGTGGTAAAGACTTCACAGCCATTGTCCGTCACCACCATGGTATGTTCCCACTGTGCTGACAGCTTGCGGTCTTTAGTAATCGCCGTCCATTCGTCCGGCAAAATCTTGGTCTGCCACGTGCCTTGGTTAATCATCGGCTCAATGGTAAAAGTCATGCCCGTTTTTAGCTCAAAGCCTGTGCCTTTTTTACCATAGTGCATTACCTGTGGTTCATGGTGGAACTCATTACTGATACCATGACCACAGAACTCGCGCACGATACTAAAGCGCTCAGGCTCGACAACGGCCTGAATAGCAGCACCAACATCGCCTAAACGCGCACCGTTTTTGACAACACTCATGCCAGCATATAGGGCATCTTGTGCTACTTTGCAGATACGCTGCGCCATGATAGAACCATTGCCAATGATCCACATTTTTGAGGTATCGCCATAGTAACCGTCTTTGATAACAGTCACGTCGATGTTGATAATATCACCATCTTTTAACAGCTTGTTTTCAGTTGGGATACCGTGACAGACCACATGGTTAATTGACGTACAAATGGATTTTGGAAAGCCATTATAGTTAAGCGGCGCGGGAATGGCCTGCTGTACATTAACGATATAGTCATGAGCGATTTGGTTAAGTGCTTCGGTACTGATGCCCACTTTGACATGCTCATCAAGCATCACAAGGACATCACTAGCGAGTTTGCCGGCCACACGCATTTTTTCTATGGCTTCTGGGGACTGGATAAGAGATTTTTTAATCATCATCATCTATCTTATAATTATGGATTTAATGTGAGTAGATTATACCATAAATGGGTTGATGACAGTTTTACGTTAAGTGATAGCCAACCTATCATTATGATTGATAATAATTGCTTTACAGCCAAAAAAGGGCAGTTATGACTGTTCAGTCACGATAATATATTCATATTTTGACAAATTAGTTGAATGTTACAGAATATATAAGTAATGTAATTTTGTCTGCTAAAGGGATTAGCAGTAATCTTTGCCGCTTTTGGGAGGTAAAGATAACCAAAATTATTGATGACAAGGATGTTGTTATGACTCTAAAGACCTCTTTTGCTGCAGCTGTCACGCCCAGCGCATTTTTACCTTCACTCGGTGCTATCGCTGCCGGTATCCTCCTGATGACCTTGCAAACCACATCTGCTCAAGCAGCTGGACAGTATTATAACTGTGCTAATGCCAACGGTTGCAAGCTGGTTGATAGTAAATACTTCACCTCGAGCTACACTAAAACTCAGTATCCGGTCGTCATGGCTCATGGACTTGGTGGCTTCACTACGATGTTTGGGCTCGTTGATTACTTTAATGGAATACCTGGAGAGTTGATGAAAGGTGGCTCAGAGGTATATACCACCAAAACATCAGCCGTCAATAACAGTGAGATTCGTGGAGAGCAGCTGCTACAACAGGTCAAGACCATCACTGCCATTTCAGGCAAATCTAAAGTCAATCTATTTGGGCACAGTCAAGGCGGTATAGACATCCGTTATGTCGCTGGTGTAGCGCCAAAATATGTGGCGTCAGTGACAGCAGTATCAAGTCCGGAGCAAGGCTCAAAAACCGCTGATTTTGTCAAAAATACACTTGAGCCAAATAACAATACTGGAAGCCCGTCAAACATCACCACAGAGTTAGTATCAGGGCTGTTTAATTTGATTGGTGGCTTTACAGATATCGGCTCTGGTATCAGCTTTTCAGAGATTCAAGAACAAGATGGCTGGCAAACATTGATGGCGCTATCGACCGATGGTGCTGCTCAATTTAACGCTAAATTCCCTGCTGCCATGCCAACCAGTTATTGTGGTCAGCCGACTAGCACTGCTGCCAATGGCATCAAATACTATTCATTTAGTGGTGTTGGACAAATAACGAGCGTACTTGATCCTAGTGATTATATATTGGCAGTAACGGGTGTACCATTCGCAGGGGAGTCTAATGATGGATTGGTATCTGCTTGCTCAAGTCGTCTTGGCTATGTGATTCGTGATAATTATAGAATGAACCATTTGGATTCCGCTGACCAAGTCTTGGGTCTGACGGCATGGGGAGAGTCTGAGCCAAAATCTATCTATCGTACTCAGGTAAACCGTCTGAAAAACGCTAACCTATAAGCTGAACTACAAAATAAGAATATTCATTGATTGAGAAATATCGTTTATGTCAAATAACCGCCGTCCAGCCTATGCAACAATTGCTATCATCGCCGTGGTTATCATAGCCACAGCGGCGGTTATTTTGTGGTTCAAGCCTAGTAACGATGTAAATTCAACTTCAACTTCAATCAAATCCTCCGTCTCCGATAATGAGAATATCGAGTCAGTGACAACTGAGTTGGCTGCGGGACAAGTCGTAAAAGCGACAATGACACCCAGCCAGTCTCAATTTGTCACAGGATTAGAAAATTTACCACGCTCATTAAAGGGCACCCAGATTGATGGTGAAATCATCATCGATGAAAATAAACAGTTGGTCGTCACTGAAGGTCTGCGGCGTTTGTTTGATTATTTTTTATCCGCCCTAGGTGAGGAAGAAGAAGCGGTTATATTTGCCCGTGTGGAGAGTTATATTCGCCATCACACACCAGAGCCTGCCGCTAGCCAAGCGGTCACTATTTTTAATCAATATGTTGCTTACCTTAAAGCACTTCCTGAGATAGAAAAGCGCTATGGTAATCTGCAATTACAGGCGACCAAAAGTGGTGAGCTGGACTTGAATGCAGTTGCCCAACAAAAACAAGATATCGCTAATCTACGTCAGCAGTATTTTGACAAACCAACCATCACAGCATTTTTTGGCGCAGAGGATGATTACGATAATTATAGTATAGAGATGGTCAGAATTGACCAAAATAAGCAGATGTCTGACGCACAGAAACAAGCTGCCCGTCAGGACTATATCAGTCGATTGCCAGAGAATGCTACTAAAGCCAATATCATGCAACAAGCCAATATTAGCGAGTTGATGACTCGCACTGAACAGATGAAAGCTCGCGGTGCAACGCCCGAGGAGTTATATAATATGCGCCGAGAGCTAGTCGGCGCACCAGCAGCAGAAAGGCTGGCACAAGTAGATCAAGAAGACACTAATTTTGACCAACGCTTCACCCAGTATGAAACTCAAAAGAACCACTTATTAAGCCAAGGTGTCAATGCCGCCCAAGCGCAAATTCAGATAGATCAGCTTGAACAGCAATTATTTAATGACACTGAGCGTAAGCGTCTAGATGGTTATGCAGCATTACAACGACAGCAAGCTGTCAATAATCCCTAATTACCGTCAATAGTTATCGTCACTAGCTATCGTCACTAGCTATCGTCAATAACCATCGTTGATACGGATAGATAAAGTAAGCAAGATTATAGTTAGCAGCTCATTTAGGTACTGGCAAGAGCAAGTAGTCAGATATTTGCAAAGTAGTACAAAATGCATTCCGAATAACTACCCAGTTTATGATGACACCTCCCTGTGAGTCATGCACAATATTGCCATTGTTTAGAGCATTAAATAAAACAATAAATGAATCATAATAAGTCCGAGCTTTTACTATACCTATGAGAGCTTATCACTTGTCTATCAGCGCTGATGGCTCATGCAGATAGTGTGTTTAGTAAAAGTATCGGATGCAATAAAGCTAGGAATTGATATGAAGAACATGACTAAAGTAATGATGGCCGCGACATTGGCAGTTGGTACGCTTGCTGCGGGTTGTCAGACGACGAACTTGCCTGCGCCAGTTAACCAACCAATCACTGCAGATGTTCTGCAAGCACACAACTGGCAGCTCGTTGATGCCAAACGTAGCAATGGTGATAAAGTAACGCAATTATTTTTTGACCCAGCCAAGCCTTTAACGTTGAGTTTTATGAATGATAACGGTAGAGATTACGTGGCATTTATGAATACCTGTAATAACATGGGTGCTGGATATAGCGTTGCAAATGGTGAAGTCGAGATTAAAAACGGCATCAGTACTATGATGGCATGTCCTGAACCGCAAGCCAGCTTTGATACTGCTGCCTTAGCTACTGTAAAAGGTGAATATAGCCTTAGTAAGAATGCCAACAATGTGCCTATTTTGACCATTAAAAACGATGATCAAGTCGCTTATTTTAAAGCCGTTGCGAAGTAGCTTAATGATTGAGTAAACAGTTTGACTGGTTCGTGAACTTAAGTAATTAGAGTTGCTCGTTTGAAGTTACTCATGTGAAGTTGCTCTTTTTGAAACGCAAAATGCCTCGCTATCAAGTGGGGCATTTTTTTATCCAAAATTTAGTCCAGTTTAGGTTACACTAGAGTAATGTTTCTGTAATATCTTTGATTTTTTAAATTGATGGTGATGGCTCTGAATTTATGTCGATAACGATCGCTTTCTTAGATATTTATAAGACTTTTATCATCAAGCTCTGTTGGATATGACGCTATGCTGAAAACTGCCATAAATAAAACAACCATATGTAAAGGGAGTCTATCTAAATCAAACATAGATAGACTAATGATAAAAGCACCTATTGCCATCGGCGTATTTGCTGTGCTTACCGGTTGCCAGACATTACCTAATACCTCAGTAAAAAAGCCAATCAGTACCGTTGAGACCAGTCCGCTGACTGCACGTATGCCAGTGATTGATCGCCAAGGATATATTGCCTATATAGAAGAGCAGGGCGTAGGTACGGCGAAAGTATCGACACTCTATAGCATTCGTCCTGACGGTAGCGATCGTCAGCTCATCGATCAGCTTAATGGCTATATCTATGCGCCAGCATGGTCGGCAGACGGACAACTGCTTGCCTATAGCAAACAAGCCCCGCGTGAGCATCCCAAAATTTATATTTATGATCGTAGTAGCAATACGCGCAATCTAGTGGTGAATGCTGAAGGCAGCAATATGTCAGCGTCATTTTCACCCGATGGTCAATACTTGCTTTATAGCTCTACTGTCGGTGGTAATGCTGATATTTATAAGATGCGTCTGAGTGATGGCAATACTCAGCAGTTGACTACCCTACCGAGTACAGAGGTACAGCCCAGTTATGCTGCCGATGGCAAAAGCTTTGTCTATACCAGTGATAAAGTCCGTGCTGGACGACCGCGAATTTATCGTTATGACTTCGCTACGGGCAATGCGACAGCTGTATCAACAAATGGGTATGTGGCCAGTCCTCAGCTTAGCTTAGATGGTCAGCGTATGGCTTATCTAAATGGTCGCAAGGCGGCTGTCATGACCTTGACGACTGGACAAGTGGTCAACCTGGCAGAAACAGGGCTTGATGAGCCCGCACGTCTATCTCCCTCTGGCAATTATGCCGTCTATCCAACTCGCCACTTGAATGTGGGCGGGCAAGCAGCAAGCCAAAATGGTGGTAGTCTAGTTATCCATTCGCTGTCAGGCAATACCAGCTATGCCATTAGTGGTCAAAATGGTGGAGTCGTGCGCTCACCGATATGGGGTCGTTAGAGAAGTATGTCTCATGCCGTGATATGTATATAAACTTATTTGTAAAACAACATAAGTTTATAAATATTAAGTGAAGTGCCTCAGCTTTTGTAGTAGGTTATTACAAATAGAAGATTAGGTTCACAAAGGGAGAACCCGCGTAATGCAAGAGGCTTTTTTCGTGTTTATCACCAAAATAAGTTTATATCCAACGATTGTTTTCACCGGTCTTGTGATGTTCGTTACTCTATATTGGGTAGTATCTTTACTCGGCATGGCAGATATGGACAGCGTGGATGTTGGAGAGACAGGTAGTGATGCTGCTGTCTCTGATTTATCATCGACCGGTTTTTTTACAGGTCTCATGTTGAAGTTTGGTCTCTACGGTGTGCCTTTAGTCATTATATTAAGCTTAATTAGTTTAATCGGTTGGTTGTTGAGCTATTTGTATACCAGTTTTTTACATCAAAATTTTGACTCTGGTGTTCTGTATTACGTGTTTGGCACAGGGGCACTAATATTCGTATTGGTCGTTTCTATGTGGCTGACAGGCATGATCATTTCACCCATTCGCAAAAATATTGCCAGAATCCCCAAACGTAATTCTGCTAATAATGTAGGCAAAATCGCGATTGTGCGCACACTTAGTGTGACGGACAAGCACGGTGAGGCAGAATTGAATGATGGCGGTGCAGGTTTGATACTCAAGGTTCGTTCAGACAACAGTACTAGCTTACTGAAAAAGGGCGATAGAGTGATGTTGATCGCGTATTTAGAAGAAACACATACCTATCAAGTCGCTCGTGTTGAAGATAAATAATTATAAATCGTTTAGTCGATACGACTTTCTATCATCGCTTTTAGCATAGAGTAAACTCGAAAATTAGATAAGCGCTGATAAACAATAAACAGATATTGAGCTAAAAAATCTCTATTTTTCACATCATACGAACGGTTTTAAATTTAGTTATTGTTGGTTCAACTAGTTTAGATATGAGAAAGGCAAGTGAAACTGCTACATAGAGTAGTTGAGCAAGCCGGACCGAGCATCTGATAGATATAGAACTGACTATAGAATGTTTCAATTAAAGGAATAAACATGGACATACTCATTATCGTCGGCGTGGTTGTGGTGCTGGCGTTTGTTTTTATTATGGCAGCACTGTTGATGCTCAAAGCCTTTTACTTCAAGGTTGAGCAGGGCAAAGCACTAATTATCAACGGTGTGAGCAAAATAGCCGTACGTTTTGATGGTGGCTTTGTTTGGCCAGTTATTAATAAAAAAGAGCTGATGAGAATCTCGCTCATCACGTTAGAAGTTGATAGACGCGGTAAAGAAGGACTAATTTGCGCCGATAATATGCGTGCTGATATTACAGTCGCATTTTATCTACGTGTCAATGAAACCGAAGAAGATGTATTAAAAGTTGCCAAATCGGTTGGAGTTGAGAGAGCCTCAGATAAAGTCGCTGTTAATGAGCTGTTTAATGCCAAGTTTTCAGAGGCGCTAAAAACAGTTGGTAAGCAAATAGATTTCGTTAAATTGTTTGAAAACCGCAGCGAGTTTCGTGACAGTATCGTTCAAGAAATCGGTAACGATCTAAACGGCTATGTCTTAGAAGATGTCGCAATCGATTATCTAGAGCAAACACCGAAAGTGTCGTTGGACTCAAGTAATATTCTAGATGCTGAAGGTATCAAAAAGATTACTCAACTAACGGCTTTTCAAAACGTTATTACCAATGAGCTGGAGCGTGATGAAGAGCTAGCGGTTAAGAAAAAGAACGTTGAAACCAGAGAGGCGATGCTAGAGCTTGAGCGTCAACAAGCCGATGCTGAAGCCAAGCAAAAGCGTGAAATATCGTCAGTGATTGCTCGTGAAACGGCTGAAACTCGTAAGATTGAAGAAGAAGAGCGTAAGAAGTCAGAAACGGCCGTCATAATGGTTGAGCAGGACTTAGCGATTCAGCGAGAGAATCAGCAACGTGAAATTGAAGTAGCAGGTCAAAATCGTCTGCGTGCAGTTGTCATCGAAGAAGAGAAGGTTACGCGTGCTCGTGACTTAGAAATCGTCTCTCGTGAGCGTGAAGTTGACTTGCAACGTATCGAGGCTGAACGTGCGATTGAACTTGAGAAAAAAGAAATCGCCAATGTCATCCGCGAGCGTATTGCGGTCGACAAAACAGTGGCGCAAGAAGAAGAGCGTATCAAAGAAGTTCGCGAAGTTAGTGAGGCTGAGCGTTCTAAGCAAACACGCGTGCTAGCTGCTGAAGCGGATGCTGAAGAAATCAAAGTACGTCAGGTGAAAAAAGCCGAAGCCGAAGAGCTGTCAGCCAAGCATAAAGCCGTTGAAATCACTACGCTTGCTACGGCTAACCTTGAAGCCTCTGCCAAAGAGTCAGAAGCCAAAATCAGAATGGCTGAAGGTATTAAAGCCGAAGAGTCTGCACATGGCTTTGCTGAAGCTGCTATCCAAGAAGCTAAGTCGGTCTCTATGGAAAAAGAAGGCATTGCTAGAGCCAATATTATTAAAGCGACTGGACAAGCTGAAGCGCAGTCAGAGCGTGAAAAAGGTATGGCAGATGCTGAGGTTATCGCGGCTCGCGGTGAATCTAAGGCGAAAGCTGAGCGTGATATCGGTATGGTCGATGTAGAGATTATTGCTGCTCGTGGTCAATCTACTGCCAAGGCTGAACGCGAAAAAGGCATGGCAGATGCTGAAATCATCGCAGCACGCGGTGAGTCTAATGCCAAAGCAGAACGCGAAGTTGGACTGGCAAAAGCCGAAGTCACTCGCGCGCATTTCCAAGCCGAAGCAGATGGTCTAGTCGAGAAATTCAATGCAATGGGTAGTATGAATAAAGAAGCGCGTGAGCACGAAGAGTTCCGCATGAGTCTTGAGACAGCCTTGCAAGAAGCACTTGCTTCTATTGATGCTGGTAAAGAGATTGCCAAAGAAAATGCTGAAGTATTGGCAGTGGCACTACAAAAAGCCAAAATTGATATTGTTGGCGGCGAAGCGCATTTCTTTGATAACTTTGCCAAGTCACTATCTATCGGCAAAGCCATCGATGGCCTAGCAGGTAAGTCAGATACGTTGAGCGGTATTATCAATGGCGTGATGGCTAGTCAAGCTATGAAAGCAACCAAGCAAAATGATGATAAAACCATTTAATATTAAGACATGTCTTTATAGATTGAAGACACGCGCCAAGATTAATGCATTTCTCCCTTGATAACTAGCCTGTCATTTAGGAGGCAGGCTGAATCTAACCAACTTGTTCTATACATCTTCATAGAGCGATAGCCAACTTATTATTAATAATGAGTTGGCTAATCTAAAAAATCCGCAGTGATGAATCGTTTTTTTAGATTAGCCAAGTGCTTCTTTACTTTCGATGATCTTTATCTCAAATAACTTCTTATTTTCCTTATTGCCAAAAAATTCTCTTATTATGTAAAAACAGAAACGGACGAGCAACAATGGCGGACACGCAAAACCTAACCACTCCAGATAGCAATGACAACCCTAATGCTAGTCAAGCAAGCCAAACTGATCAGGCGGTTGCCTCGGGCAATGCTTATGAGCTCATCAAAAAACGTTTGACAGAACAAGGTGCTCGTTTAGAGCAACAGACGGCCACGCTAAATACTGCACGCCTTGAAGAGTTCGGCAGTACTCAAATGCAAGTCATCGCCCGTACGCGTATCCGTACCGAACATAACTGTGTGGCGCAGGATATGGTGCAAGTAGGCGAATATCTACTTTTTGGCTACAACGTTTTTATGGGACTCAAACGTGCGAGCAATGTTAAGGATGTATTGTCGTTATATCGTCTGAACGAGCCAGCTGGTAATGAAGAAGAGTATCAGCTCGAAGAGGTTGACCTAAAAGGCACTTTTTTGGCTCAAGACGCCTTTGTCCAAGACTTCAATGAGCTGTATCGATATTACAAGCAAACGCGCCTGATTCAAATAACGGTGAAAGACAGCAAATTGCTATTGGCATTTCAGATTGGTGAGCGCATCACTGATATTCGAGTGTTCCGTTTTGCGTTAGATTTTAGCCAAGGTACGCCAGAGTCGGCACAAGTCGCTTATGTGGACAATCGAGGCGAGCGTGACATTGAACTGCCGCCTGCTTATGATTTTGACTGGATTGAGACCACACGCGATCAAATGGTGAATGGCAAGTATCCCCATATGAATATCTTAGACACGATATTTGTAGAAACGGTTGGTGGTGATTTGACCATTAAGATTGAGGACAATACGCAATCCGGTCAGGGTATTTATAGCGAACCAGTTAATGACCGTACCCAGTCGCTGACGGATGCTGAGATTGCGTATGCCAAAGTGGGCAGTTTAATACTGCTCAAAATATTGCCCTATCGTGAAGAGGATTACCGTTATTTTGTTTATAACACCTTGACCGAAGCGGTGCTGCGTTTGGATGCGATTGGACAATCGTGTGTGCAGCTACCAGAAGACCACGGCATCATATTTCCGGGTGGCTACTATCTGCAAACGGGCGAATATAAACTGTTTGATGCCAATAATGTGGACGCCAAAGACTTAAAGTTCAAACGCAAAATCATATCGCCAAATGGGGAAGACGTTCTATTTTTATTTTATGACAGAGACTTGGGCGTCACGGGGTTGTTTCCTTATAATTTGATTAAAAAGCAATTAGCAAACCCTATCTATTGCAACGGTATGGCTTTGGCTGAGAATGGCCGTTTGGTGCTGTTTAGCGATCAAAATGAGCCATCTCGTATTCACCCGATGCAGATATGGCATACCCCTTATGCCTCACACGAGTATGTGAGTGAGCTGCCAGAAAGCACGAGCTTCTATGGCAAAATCGGCAATAAAGAGCTGGTACGTGGTATCTCAGACCTGTATAGCATTACTCGCCTGATTGATAATCAAAGTGTCTCTCAAAAGCTCTATGAAGAGTTGGCTGACAATACCAGTCGTCTCTTTGACAGCTATTATTGGCTGTCTGAGCCTGAGCTGAGCGAAGTCGCCAGTAGTATCAAGGAAGTGACGGCCACGGCTGAGCTTGTCATCGATGAGTTCGCCAAAGTACAAAGTATCCAAAAGCAAACCCAAACTGCGCTAGCCGATGCTGATACGCAGCAAAGTGAGATTTTGCGGCAGATACGCGTTACTAGTTTTGAGTCTGCCAGTGATTATGTCGATCAGTTGTCAGCGTTAAGACGCCAAAAAGGCCGTTTGGTCAGCTTGGAGGATTTGCGATATCTAGATGCCGATAAGCTACAAGCGCTGCAAAAGCAGTTAGAAGAAGCCGAAAGCGAGCTTGCCGAAAAAACGGTGCTGTTTTTAAGTGGTGAAGAGGCGCTATCAAGTTACGAAGGTATATTGGTCGATGTCAGTGAGCGCTTGAATACTGCTGAAACCAATGCTGAGCTAAAACCCGTACTAGAAAAAATTGATGAGACAGCGCAAGGGTTAGATTTATTAACCGAGTTGCTAGGGACGCTAGATGTAGCTGATGCTACAGTGCGTACGCAAATTATCGATGACATATCGACCATTTATGCCAGCCTGAACCAAAGCAAAGCAAAGCTTAATCATAAACGCAAAAATTTAGGCTCAGCGGAGGCCGTGGCACAATTTGGTGCGCAGTTTAAGCTGTTTGGTCAATCTATTGCCAATGCATTATCCATTGCCAATACGCCTGAGAAATCAGACGAGCAAATGGCAAAGTTATTGGTACAGTTAGAAGAGTTAGAGAGTCAGTTCGCTGATCCAGAAACCAATAGTGGCGACCAGTTTTTAGCAGATATCATCAGCAAGCGTGAAGAGATTTACGAAACCTTTGAAAACCATAAGCAGCAACTGCTTGATGCTCGTAATCGCAAAGCGCAAAATTTAGGTGATGGCGCGCTGCGGATGCTTGAGAGTATTAAAAAACGCACGCAAAGCACAGGCGTCACAGGCTTTACAGAGGAAGAAGCGTTAAATACGTATTTTGCCGCTGATGGTCTGGTGCAAAAAGTCCGCAACATCGCAAAAGAGCTGCAAGCGATGGGCTTTAGCGTCAAAGCTGATGACATCGATGCGCGTCTAAAAGCCATCCAAATCGAGAGTTATAAAAGCCTAAAAGACAAATCGGACTTGTTTGAAGATGGTGGCCAAATCATCAAACTGGGTAAGCACCGTTTTTCGGTCAATACTCAGCCGCTTGATTTGACCTTATTAAGTCGTCAACAGTCAGACGGCAAGCGTGTGCTGAATTTGCATCTAACGGGTACAGATTATTATGAAGTGCTTAATAATGCTGAGCTAAACGCCTTGCGCCCGTATTGGGACATGAATATCGCCTCCGAGTCTGACAAGGTGTACCGCGCCGAGTACTTAGCCTATAGCATTATTGAAAGTGCTAAGAACAGCCAGGAGGGTTTGACTGAAGCGCGCCTATATCAAGCCTACGATGCAACTGTTATTACTCTAGACATTAATGGCGACATTGATAACGACAGTCCATTGTCCAAGTTGGTCAAAGCTTATGCCACACCTCGCTATCAGCTTGGTTATGACAAAGGCATTCATGACCATGATGCCACGCTATTATTGATGCAAATATTGCCAACGTTGCGTGAGGCAGGGCTACTGATTTATACCCCGCAAGTACGTGCGTTGGCGCAATTATTCTATTGGCAACTAAACATTGTACAAGCACTTGGTCTAGACAGCTTGCGTCAATTTGGTTATGACGCTTGGTTAAATGAATCAGTGCTGACACGCGCAAATAACTGGACGGATAGAGCTGCTACCGCTGAGCAACTGCGCCGTGCATTAGGCAGTGATACGGCCAAATCGCTATTGGTTGAAGACATGAGCCAAGTGATGCGTCATTTTGTTATGGCTCATAATGATGACAGTCTTAGCGCTGATAACGGTACTGGCATTAATAATGGCGCTGGCAAGCAGTCCACATCTAAATCAGGGTCAGAACTGGACTCAAATACCAGTGATGTTCATAACGCCAATATCTTCAAACCAAGCTACGTTCAGCTTGCTTGTGAATACTTGGTGAGCGTCATGGGGCAATCGGCTGAAACCAATATAGGCGCAAACAGCACAATAAACTGGCAAACTAGTCAACAAGCACAGCAGTTGTGTGAGCAGCTTAGCCAAACGTTGAATAGCGCTTCGGGCAGCACGCAAAATACGGCCAGTTTTGACCAACTACAATCTTCTATCGGTAAGCTTGGCTTCCAACCCAAATCAGCCTATGAGCTATTGGCAACATGGTTTCATGCACTACTTGATAAGACTTATGGTGGGACAGAGTCGGTTAACGTAGCGACTGATGGCACCAATGAAGCAGGTGAGGCACTCAGTGAAGCGCAGCTTTCTGAGAGTAAAGAAAAAGAAGCGCTACGCAAGCAACAGCTAGAGAGCGGCCGTCATTATGTGCCAGAAGCCATTGCCGTCTTGCTTACCCAATTAAATGATGCTCAGCGTGAAGCTTTGGTGCAACGATTGATTGATTCAGGTGCTACTTTTAATAAAGGGCTAAGTGCTAAAGGAGTAGGCAATCAAGGCGCAAGTACCACGCCATCGGCCTTGTCATTTTCTTCAATCACCTCGTCGCCAGTTTCATCGACTACATCATTGACCAGTATTAATAATCCGCTTAATCAAGTACAGAGCTTTGAGCGTAGCACGGGTAAGGTATCGCTTGAGAGTCAGGTTAATAATTTGCTGGGTGATCATATACGTATTCATCAGCAGACCTTAACCTTTGCCGTCGATGATTTCTTAAATCGTTTGCATCATCATGATACCCAAGTTATCCCTGCCTATAGACGTTATCTGGCCATGCGCTCAGAGATATTGCATGACTCAAAAGAGACGTTGCGACTGGACGAATTTATGCCGCGTCCACTGTCTTCGTTTGTGCGTAACCGTCTGATTAACGAGAGCTACCTGCCGCTCATCGGTGACAATCTTGCCAAACAGATGGGCACGGTCGGCGAGGATAAGCGTACCGATCTGATGGGTATCCTCATGATGATATCGCCACCAGGGTATGGTAAAACCACCTTAATGGAGTACGTGGCAAATCGTCTCGGCCTTATCTTTATGAAGATTAACTGTCCGTCACTCGGTCACGACGTAACGTCTTTAGATCCCGAAAAAGCACCCAATGCCACTGCGCGAGAAGAGCTGAATAAAATCAACTTGGCCTTTGAGATGGGTAACAACGTCATGCTGTATCTCGATGATATTCAGCATACCCATGCAGAATTTTTGCAGAAGTTTATCTCGTTGGGTGATGGTACACGCCGTATCGATGGCGTTTGGCAAGGTAAGACCAAGACCTATGACATGCGTGGCAAAAAGTTCTGCGTGGTCATGGCAGGTAATCCGTATACCGAAAGCGGTGAGGCCTTCAAAGTCCCTGATATGCTCGCCAACCGTGCCGACATCTATAACTTAGGCGATATCATGAGCGGCATGGAAGAGGTGTTTGCACTCAGTTATATTGAAAACTCGCTCACTTCTAACACCGTTCTCGCGCCACTGGCCAACCGAGACCTAGCGGATGTCCATCGTCTCATTAAAATAGCGAAAGCGGACAATGCAAATCTAGCACAAGCACAAAGCAGCGATTTGACGTATCCGTATAGCACCTCAGAAGTTAACGAAATTATCGCTATCTTGCGCCATATGTTTAGGGTGCAAGAAGTCATTCTGGACGTCAACCAAGCCTATATTGCCTCCGCCTCGCAAGATGATAAGTATCGTGTTGAGCCGATATTTAAGCTACAGGGCAGTTATCGTAATATGAACAAGATGACCGAAAAACTATCGGCGGTCATGAATGAGAGCGAGCTGAACCAGCTGATAGATGATCATTATCTGGGCGAGTCACAGCTATTGACCCAAGGCGCAGAGAGCAACTTGCTCAAGCTTGGCGAGATGCGCGGTGTCTTGACCGAAGCAGAAACAGAGCGTTGGGCACAAATCAAAGCTGACTTCTTACGTAACAAAGCCATGGGCGGAGAAGATGGCGATACGGGCGCGCGTATCGTTGCCCAGTTGGTCGATTTGGCCAGTGGCTTCAATGCCATCAGTAGCCAGTTTGAGACATACTTAACGAAAAATGACCCAGAGCAAATCGCCCGATTACGAGAGGTAGGACAGCAAGCGCAACTTGATAACCAGTTAGAAGCGCAGAGAATCCTCGCCGATAGCGTCATTAACAATGCCAAAGTCGTCAGCGATAGTATCGATAATGGCTTTGAAAAAAGCGTGAATCAATTGCTGCAAATATATAAGCATGACCATAAAGCGGAAGGCGAGTATCTCAAGCAAAACCAAGATGTGCAAAAAGCACTGATGGTACAGCTGGTCGATGCCGTTGAGCAACTGGCGCAAAAAATGGCGGATAGCTTGGTTAGCAATAATGATAATCAAACAGCCGATAGCGATATCCCTGATATTCATCAGCAAACGGCACTGATGGCAACTGCCCTCAAGCAAGCGTTAGAGCCACTGACAATGCGGATAGATGAGAAGCTAGCGATTGATACCAGCGCTGATCAATCAGGTAAGTTAATCGTTAATAGTCTCAACAGACTTAATAAAATCTTTGACGACTATGATTAGTAGACTATAGTGACCAGTGACCAGTGACCAGTGACCAGTGACCAGTGACCAGTGACCAGTGACCAGTGACCAGTGACCAGTGACCAGTGACCAGTGACCAATGTAGTAAACAAACCAATGAGAAAATTATGGCGCACAAAAAGAAGAACGTCCGCAAAAAACTCTGCCCGGTCTGCGAGCGCGAGTTTAGCTGGACTAAAAAGTTGGATAAAAACTGGGAGAGCATGGTCTATTGCTCCGACCAATGCCGACGGGTGAAAAAATATGAAGGGCTAGATCATCAAAAAGAAGCTAAGTAGGCAGTAAACGTTAACCATAGATATGAGATATATGGCAGAAAGGAGCAGACGATGGCACATAAAAAGGTAAACCTACCGCAAAAAACCTGCCCTGTCTGTCAGCGTCCATTTACGTGGCGTAAGAAATGGGAGAAAGATTGGGAGCAGGTGATTTATTGTTCTGAGCGCTGTCGAAGAAGTAAGACAAAAAGCGAATATTTCAAATAAAAACTCAGCCTATTCATTGATAAGCTGAGTTTGATTTTATGGCTATTTTTGCATTGTTATTTTGATAGCTACTGACGATCAAAAATCACCGTTTCACCGTCATTGTTTTGTACTTCAATTTGATCCTCGTAGCCGTTGAAGGTCAGTGTATCGCCTGAGACGCTGATGTTCATCTGATAAAAGAACGATAAATCATTACCACCAGTATTGCTGTATAGCGACTGACCGAGGGTAAACAGTCCATTATTACCTAAGGTATAAAGATTCCAGTCCATACCAGAAGGTGGCATTTCAGGCTCATCAAAAGGCGGCTTTTCATCGACTTCTATGTGAAAGAAGGTTTGGTCATCTAAGAACCCAACTAAGGTAAGTTCGTCATCAACCTGACCTGCTTTTGCCTTCCAAATACCTAGCTCATTCTCAGACTTGGCTTTAACGAATGTAAAGGACTCATTATCGTCTATGATCTTATTGTCGTTATCGTCCACACTTAACGTCAGTGTGTCATCAGAAACTTGAACCTTTATTAGTCCATCTTTGCCATCGGACAGGCCAGTAGTACCATTATTATCAAATACAATCTCATTGATGGTAAATTTACCATCGGCTGCCAAAGAGTATTTACCCCATTCGATTCCATTTTCTTCATCTCTTGATGAGGTAGGACCAGTGACTTGGGTTTGTACGTAGGTGCCATCGTCTAAAAAGGATAGAGTCACTAGCTCCTCATCACCCGAGTCCATTCGCCACAGCCCTGATAGCATCTGCTCATCGACTGGCTCTTGAACAGCAGTTCTTGAGAAGGTAAATGAATCGTCATCGACATCGAGGATGAGCTGCTCGTCATCAGTTACGCGCGCGTAACGAGTGCTTGGCTCTGATAGCCCTTTGCCAGCATTACTATCAAAGGTTTGAGTGGTTGTGAGTTGATTGGTGGATGGGTTGATCGCATAAGTACCCCATTCAAGACCGTTTTCATCGTTATCAACTGAGAGATCCGAATTTACCTGTACATGAACGTATTGACTATCATCTAAAAAAGCCACGCCAATCAGCTCATCATCTGTATCGTCTACATCATCGAAGCTCCAAGCGCCTACGATGCCATCGGGCTGGATTTCTGAGAAATTATATTGTTCATCACTATCGATGCTACCATTTTCGTTCTCATCGACTTGCAGAATCAGCTTACCGTCAGATACACGGGCTGATAGGTTTGGCGCGTCTGACAAACCCATATTGCCATTTTCGTCAAACAGCTGTGTGGTGGTTAATTCTCCAGTTTTACTGTTAATCTCATAGGTTCCCCATTCAAGACCGCCTTGTGGATCATCAACCAGCGATTCGTTGTTAACCTGAACTTGCACATAAGTACCGTCACTCATAAAAGATATGGCGCTCAAGCTGTTGTCATTACTACTATCTTCGCTCCAAAAGCCGACGATATTGGTATCGATATCTGACTGATCAGATTGTGATGTAGATGAGCCATCATTATCATCACCACATCCTTGTAAAAACAGCGCGGTAGTAATGGCCAGTAGTGTCAATTTAAAGGGTTTCATTTTTATCTCTCCTTAAATAAAAAATATAAAATCGAACTGCGCTCACACGAACGTCCTGTTCCTCCTTATATTAAAAGATGCCTTAAAGGTTAAAAGGTTACGGCATGATCTATAGTTTAAAAACGCTATTTATATCTATAATTATAAATATAACAAAAATAATCTGGATAAGCGAATTAAAATATAAACAATTTTATATATTAAGAAGATGGTTTAAGTAACTGAAGAGCAGAAAATACAAACGTTGTCGTATACCAAAAGAGAGCCTTTTGGATGATGCCTAGAAAACAAAAAGTGATAGCGCCATTGTTAGACGGTGTTAGATGAGATGCGGCGAAAGTTACGACAATAAAAACAATAAAAAAACGGCGTACTAACTTTTAATTAGTACGCTGAATGTAGTCAATAATATCTCGCTAAACCATTAATAATCTACAAATTCGGATTTAACCACTTCTCAGCCGTCTTTATATCCCAGTCTTTCCGCTTAGCATAATCCTCTAACTGATCTCGGCCGATTTTACCGACGTTAAAGTACTCACTGTCAGGATGCGAATAATAAAAGCCACTGACCGACGATGCTGGCCACATTGCATAGCTTTCGGTGAGCGTCGTACCGATAGCGCTGGTCGTACCGAGCCAATCAAACAATTTGCCTTTTTCGGTATGCTCAGGGCAAGCCGGATAGCCAGGCGCTGGGCGGATACCGACGTATTTTTCTTTAATCATCTCATCATTGGTAAGTGATTCGGTTGGTTGGTAGCCCCAGTACTCTTTACGTATTAGCTCATGTAAATGTTCGGCAAATGCTTCAGCTAAGCGGTCAGACAGCGCCTGTACCATAATGGCATTATAGTCATCGCCTGCTGCTTTGTATTGCTCAGCCAGTGCTTCTGTACCGACGATAGAAACAGTAAAGCCGCCCAAGTGATCAGTGTGGGTGTCTGATGGTGAGATAAAGTCTGCCAAGCTAAAGTTAGGCTTGCCGCTTGCCTTGTCGCTTTGCTGACGTAAGTGCTCAAACTGGTAGGTCGGTTTACCACCATTTTGTGGGTCATTGTCATATACAGTGACGGTATCTGCGCCAGTACGGCGCGCTGGCATCAGTTTAAACACACCTTTCGCTACGATTGATTTTTCATCAATCATCTTTTGTAGTAGCTCTTCTGCATTTTCAAACAAATCGCGAGCCGCTTCACCAACCACATCATCTTGCAATATTTTCGGGTATTTACCGGTCAGACCCCAAGAGATAAAGAACGGTGTCCAGTCAATATAAGGCAGCAAATTGCTGATCGGATAGTCATCCAATATCACTTGTCCTAGCTTATTTGGCACTGGTGGCACATAGTTTTTCCAATCATACTGAAAGCCAATCTTGACTGATTCGGCATAGGTGACTTTGGCAGCTTTTGGTTGACGCTTAGCCAGACGCTCACGCACTTTGACATACTCTTCGCGTGTCTCATCGATGAGCGCTTGACGGTGTTCTTTTGATAGTAATTTGGTCACCACACCGACTGAGCGCGAAGCATCCGATACATAGATGACGCCATCGTTTTGATATTGCGGCTCGACCTTGACGGCAGTATGCGCTTTCGACGTCGTTGCACCGCCGATCATCAATGGTAGTGTCATGCCGCGCTCTTGCATTTGCTTGGCGACATAGACCATCTCATCGAGACTTGGGGTAATCAGACCAGACAGACCGATGATATCGACTTTTTCTGCGATGGCAGTATCGAGGATTTTTTCACAAGGTACCATCACGCCCAAATCGACGATATCATAGCCGTTACAGCCAAGCACCACGCCGACGATGTTTTTGCCGATATCATGCACGTCGCCTTTGACGGTTGCCATTAGGATTTTACCTTTGACTTCGCCTTCGACTTTTTCCGCTTCGATATATGGGTTTAGCCATGCGACGGACTGCTTCATCACGCGAGCAGATTTCACGACTTGCGGGAGGAACATTTTACCAGCACCGAATAGATCACCGACGATATTCATACCGTCCATGAGTGGCCCTTCGATGACTTCTAGCGGTTTAGGGTACTTCTCCCATGCTTCTTTGGTATCCGCTTCGATAAAGGTCGTCACGCCTTTGACTAGTGCGTGGGCGATGCGTTCTTCTACCGTGCCTTCGCGCCAGCTCATATCGACAGTACTGTCTTTTTTCTTGCCGCCATCTTGGTAGTTTTCAGCGACGGTCATTAGACGTTCAGTGGCATCTTGACCAGTTTCACCTTGATTGCGGTTGAGCATGACGTCTTCGATAGCGTCACGGGCTTCCTTTGGAATATCATCGTACAGCTCAAGCATGGCTGGGTTGACGATACCCATGGTCAGACCGTTTTTGATCGCGTGGTATAAGAATACGGAGTTGATCGCTTCACGGATTGGGTTACCACGGAAACTAAACGACACGTTGGACACCCCACCTGAGACCATGGCATTTGGTAGATTTTCCGTAATCCAACGTGTGGCATTAATAAAGTCAGCGCCGTAGTTATTATGCTCGGTGATACCCGTGGCAACCGCGAAAATATTTGGATCAAAAATAATATCTTCTGATGGGAAGCCCACTTCGTTGACCAGTACGTCATAGCTGCGTTTAGATATTTCAATCTTACGTTCGTAAGTGTCAGCCTGTCCGTCTTCATCAAATGCCATGACGATAATCGCGGCACCATAACGCATGCATAATTTGGCACGTTCAACGAACTCAGCGTGACCTTCTTTTAATGAAATGGAGTTGACGACAGATTTGCCCTGCGTACGCTTTAGGCCTTCTTCGATAATGTCCCATTTGGACGAGTCAATCATTAGTGGTACACGGCTGATATCTGGTTCCCCTGAGACCAAATTGACGAAGTGAATCATCGCCTGCTTGGAGTCGAGCATGCCTTCGTCCATATTGATATCAACGATTTGCGCGCCACCTTCGACCTGATCGCGAGCGACATCGAGCGCTTCGGTATAGGCTTCGGTTTTAATCAAGCGCAAGAATTTTTTTGAGCCTGTAACGTTGGTACGTTCACCGACATTGACAAACAGACTATCAGAGTTGATGGTGAATGGCTCTAGACCTGATAGCCGGCAGGCAGGCGCTATCTCAGGAATGACACGCGGCGGATAATTCGCCACTACTTTAGCGATTTGACGGATATGCTCAGGCGTCGTACCACAGCAGCCGCCGACAATATTTAAGATGCCTGCTTTGGCAAAACCTTCAAGTAAGGCAGCCGTTTCTTCAGCAGTTTCGTCATACTCACCAAACTCATTGGGCAGACCAGCGTTTGGATGCGCAGAGACAAAGGTATCAGCGATATTCGATAGCGTTTGGATGTGTGGACGTAGCGCATCAGCACCAAGCGCACAGTTAAATCCAACGGATAGAGGCTTTGCATGGCGGATAGAGTTATAAAACGCCTCAGCTGTTTGACCAGATAGCGTGCGACCTGACGCATCGGTAATCGTACCCGAAATCATGATTGGCAACTCAAAGCCAATATCGTCAAATACACCAGTGATCGCAAATATCGCCGCTTTGGCATTTAGCGTATCAAAAATCGTTTCAATCAAAATAATATCGACGCCGCCTTCTATCAGGCACAAAGTCGCTTCACGGTAGTTGAGTACCAACTCATCAAAGGTAATATTACGAAATGCAGGATCATTGACATCAGGCGATAGTGAGCACGTGCGTGAAGTCGGGCCAACAACACCCGCAACGAAGCGCGGCTTCTCAGGCGTTTTTGCGGTAAATTCATCCGCCGCTGCTCTAGCAATCTTGGCTGCTGTCCTATTTAGTTCTGGCACTAGGTACTGCATGTCATAGTCAGCCATCGACAGACGCGTACCGTTAAAGGTATTGGTCTCGATGATATCAGCACCCGCTAGCAGATGATCGTGATGAATGTCTTTAATCATGTGCGGCTGAGTCAGTACCAGTAGATCGTTGTTGCCGCGTACATCTTGGTCGATATCAGCAAAACGCTCACCACGATAATCTGCTTCTTCTAACTTATAGGTCTGAATCTGCGTACCCATCGCACCGTCTAACATCAAAATGCGTGATGCCATCTGCTCAGTAATACGGGCACGAGCGGTTAGTTGCTGCTCTTTAAACGGAAATACAGCAGGTGGTGTTAATATAAAGTCATTAGCGGACGAGGAGGTAGAGGCGGTATCGGTATGAGAATCGGTTGGTGAGGTCGTCGTTGGAATCATAGGTGTGCTGCTTATATCGTAATTATTAAAAAAAGAAGGAATAACAAACCAGTAGCGTGCAGAGTCTCACGAAGAGGACCGCAAATTTGCATTATTTTAGCATGAAAAGTTTGCTACATAGGGATACTGCATATTCCTCTTTGGCAATAGATAAATAAGAGGAGAGCTAAGTAACAAAGTAAGGTATTAGAGTCTATTTCATAAAGCAGATACGCACAAATGAATATCATTTCGCTAAGGGCTTACATAAAGCTTTTCTTTTGCAAATAAAAGCCAACGGGAACGCTCAGAAGTCAGACAGAATTTACACCCATACCACAAAAAATTGCGCAAAGGCAGGTTGATAAAGATTGCTTACATGTTAATTTAATTTCAGAAATACAAGGTCTTAGTAAGTCCTACTTATAAATATAGGCTCATTTATTAGCAATAATTGGTACCAAGAGTATCAATGTTAGCAGTACAGTATGGTGAGCAAATGACATTAGCAGGCAGGATGATCTGTAAGACAGTAATATCATAGTTGAAACAATACCAACGTCAAAGAAATTCAAATCATTAAGGAAAATGTTATGAAACTTACTAAAATTGCCACCATCGGTACATTGGCTATCTCAATCGCAGGTCTAAGTGCTTGTAATAATATGATGCCAGCAAAGACGGGCGATATGAAAGCACCAATGCACAGTCAGAATATGGCTAAAATGAATGTTGTACAAGTTGCGCAAAGCAATCCTGATTTTTCAGTATTGGTAGAAGCGGTACAAGCAGCAGGCCTAGTCGATATGTTGTCTGATCCTAATGCCAACTATACGGTATTTGCACCGACCAATGCTGCCTTTATGCAAGCATTGCAAGAAACAGGTATGACCAAAGCACAGTTATTTGCTAATAAGCCACTATTGACTAAAGTATTGGGTTATCACGTAGTGGCTGGTGATATGGCTATGTATGCCAAAGATGTGAAGCCTGGTAATGTAATGACTGCTAGCAAAGACACGCTAATGGTAACCAAAGAAGGCAAGCTGATGGATGAAAATGGTCGTACAACGAACATTGTGAAGACTGATATCGCTGCCAACAATGGTGTTGTCCATGTAATCGATAGAGTATTGTTGCCTAAATAAGTATTAACTGAGGCATACCCACTGTATTTATTATAAGACTAAGCAGCCATTGTTTGTGATGATTTCATTATCAGACAATGGCTGTTTTAGACTTTAGAGCTTTATCTATATAAGTTTCTGTTTAGGTTCAAATTTTAAAACAGACATCTAAAAGTAGTTAATCACCATCATTTTGTCTCAAATATCGCAATAACTGATATACAAGCAAACAATGCTATATACGTGATTGATACAGTGTTGCTACCTAAGTAAATACCATTTGAAAATTAAACAGTTAGACTGAGAACTATCAATATAACGGATTAAATAGTATGACTAAGTAATTGATACATTTATCAATCATTGGTCGCCATTATATTTATCGAAAGTTATTAATTTAAATAAATCCCTTAATCAATTATTTATCCAAAAAGGAATTACCTATGTTAAAGAAGAATTTGTTATCTATCGCAGTTGTAACCGCAGCCATGTCATTAGCAGCGTGTAACGACACTGAAACTGTTGCAGAGCCAACTGAACCAGAAGCGACTGAAGAGATGGCAGTTGAGCCAGTTGCTGAGACAGAAGCTGTTGAAGCAGAGCCAATGGCCGAAATGGACATGGAAGCGACTCAAACTATCGCTGAAATCGCAGCAGAAAACGAAAACTTAACTATCTTAACCGCTGCGCTACAGGCTGCTGGTCTTGATACTATGCTAATGGAAGAAACTAAGCATACTGTATTTGCACCAACTGATGATGCTTTTGCGCCAGTACTAGAAAAACTAGGCGTGACTAAAGAAGAGTTATTGGCCAATACAGATTTGCTAAAAACTGTCCTTCCTTACCATGTGTTAGCAATGGAAGTTAAAGCAGCTGATATCCCATACGGCACTGAGATTGAAACAGCGAACGGTAAAACCATTACTATCAGTGAAGACAACGTAATTACTGATGCTACTGGTAACACAGCAAATATCACTGGTACAGATATTATGGCAACCAATGGTGTGGTTCATACTATCGATGCAGTATTGATGCCTGAATAAGCTATTTATTAACGCGTAGATTTATAATTTATAAGTTAAAGAAAGCCTAGCCATCGTGCTAGGCTTTTTTACGTCTATCGATTAAGAATAGGGGAACTGTGGCTTACCTATACTGGTACGACGACTTAATTAAAATAAGGTTATAAAATATCAAAGTAAGCTCTATACAAAGGTAGGCAAAATGCAAAATGACAGTTATATGTTATTTCGAATACAGATTAATTTTGAGAATAAAAGGGCAGTTTTAAGGTATTAAATCAGTTCTTATGAACGTGGGCTTTGATGTTTTTTCGGTAAGCTATTCTGTAGTGGTGTGGAAAACTATCCAAACAAAAAAGCCCGAGAGCATGGTCTCGGGCTTTTTGTTTATTCAATAAGATTAAATAGCAATCCTATTAAATCGACTTACACTTTATCTTTACGTAATGGATCAGCGTTCATGCTTTTTTGCTGTGCTAGATGACGCTCTTCCCAATACGGTGCGTTTTTGATACCGAATTTAGCAGGGTCAAAGCTATAGCGAGTGACGCCAGCTTTGCGCTGAGCTTCATAGTCTTTGAGCATAGTAAGTGTTGGACGAGCCACGATGAAGATGACAAGAATACCAACAATGTTAAGCCAAGCCATAAGACCAACACCGATATCACCGATTGCCCAGATATAACCAGCTGAGTTTAGACCACCATAAGCAACCATCGCCATGATAAGAATTTTCACTAGGAATAGACCAGTTCTGTTCGCACTACGACCAAGGAAACGTGTTAAGTAAGCGACGTTTACTTCAGCGATGTAGTAGTAAGCCAGAATTGTTGTAAAGGCAAAGAAGAATACAGCGATTGCGATAAAGGCATTACCAAACGTACCGTATACAGATTCCATTGCCATTTGCGTGAACGCAGGAGCATTGATTTCAGTAGTAGCAGCAACGTTCTGTACGATGAACTGACCATCTGGTAGCGTACCTTGAATGTTGTACATACCAGTAGACAAGATCATGAATGCAGTAGCAGAACATACTAGCAATGTATCAACATATACTGAGAATGCCTGAACTAGACCCTGCTGTGATGGATGCTCAACTTCAGCAGCAGCAGCAGCGTGAGGACCTGTACCCTGACCAGCTTCGTTAGAGTAGATACCACGTTTCACACCCCAACCGATCGCAGCACCAAAACCTGCTTGTGCAGTGAATGCATCACCAACGATCATACCAAATACATCTGGAATCAAGCTGAAGTTGCTGAACATGATGATTAGCGCTAGGGCAATATAACCTAATGCCATGAAAGGTACTGCAAACTCAGTGAAGGTTGCAATACGCTTAATACCACCAAAGATGATGATACCTAGCACGACTAAGATGATAGCCAAGCCGACCAAACGCATAGAGCCAACTTCTAGGCCTGCAACGTTCATGATCGTACCTTCGCCCATTACCTGTGCAAATGCACTGATAACGCCGTTCGCCTGTACACCAGGTAAGAACATACCACATGATAAAATAGAAGCGATTGCGAAGAGGATACCGTACCACTTTTGACCAAGGGCACGTTCAAAGTAATAAGCTGGGCCACCGCGATATTCGCCAGTTACCACATCTTTTTCTTTGTAAATCTGAGCAAGAGTAGATTCGACATAGGCTGTAGATGCGCCTAGAAAGGCTACGATCCACATCCAGAAAACGGCACCTGGGCCACCGAAGCCGATAGCAGCAGCTACCCCAGCGATGTTACCCATACCCACACGACCGGCGAGTGAGACGGCAAGTGCCTGAAATGATGAGATACCCTGTGCACTAGATTTACCAGTGAATAGGAGTTTGATCATCTCACCGAATAGACGTACTTGTACAAAGCGCGTCATAATGGAATAGAACAGACCGGCACCCAAGCAGAGATAAATCAGCGCTGGGCTCCAGATAATTCCATTTACTAAGTTAACTAAACCTTCCATATTTATGTTCCTAGTACTGTCTCAAGGTGGCACTGTTTGCTAGGAGTAAACTAACTGGTTAACTTACTTATTTAAGTTAAGCAGTTAAAGTCTCTGCATCGACTTATTTGTTGTCTAAGTCTCATGTGCTTGGCCACCAAGAATGGACTGTAGTTGTCTGTATTTACCCGCGTATCTCGTCAGTAATACGGACTATTTGCATAGCGCTTATCACTGACAATATTAATATCAGCTGCGTTTACTATTATTCTACAACCTCAACTACTGCGGTCTTCTATCATCATGTTATACATTAGATGAGTCATAAGTTGACCGGCGGATAAAACAGGCGGTTATATAATTAAATATCCATCACCATGATGGCATTCAACTTACTATGAGCTGTCTTGAATGACTACATGACTGGTATGGCGAATTGACAGTATTTAGCGATAATTTGACAGTTAATTGATGTTTTTATTAAGAAATCAACAACTCGCTAATACTAATCAAACTATAAGTCCACTACCAAATGTATTCAAACCGTACGGCTACGTAACTGCAATTTGCCATATTTTTGTACTAATTACTAGAAATTTCTTTATAGACGGTAGATATATTCGTATTTTATTTGGCTGATACATTAGCAAGATTTAGATTATATATAAATAATTGTTTGTACTTTCATAACATTTAGTCTGATTGCGCCAGACTGCTAAATTTTTGCTCTATATCTATCATGATAAAAACGCGTTATCGTTGACACTATGCGGTTGTGTTTTGGTAACGGTCAATTGTAAAAAGCCGTATATAGCGCCATCATTAGGACAACTTCTTTTGATATCATGCTGATAGAGTGATGCGCAGATATACAATATATAGAGCGTATGACTGCCGTATGAATACCAAGAAAACTTAAAAATATTAAAAACGTGGTACTGGATATTTGTTATTTATCATTATTAGGAGAATCAACAATGACGCGTAAATCTATTATGAAGCCGATGTTGCTAGCCGCTTTATTAACAACTTCTACGGTTGGTCTAAGCGGCTGTGGTTACAACAACCTGCAAGCACAAGATGAGCAGGTCACTGCTTCATGGTCAGAAGTGGTCAACCAGTATCAGCGCCGTTCTGATTTGGTGCCAAACTTAGTCAAAGTCGTACAGCAATACGCCGAGCAAGAGCAAGAAGTCTTCACCCAAGTGGCAGAAGCTCGCTCACGTGCGGGCGGTATCACGGTGACGCCAGAAGTACTCAATGATCCAGAAGCGATGGAGCGTTATGCAGCAGCGCAAGAGCAGATGACAGGCGCATTGTCACGTTTGATGGCGGTATCTGAGCGTTATCCAGATCTAAAATCAGATGCACTGTTTCAAGATTTACAAGCGCAGTTAGAAGGTACTGAGAACCGTATTGCTGTGGCTCGTAACCGCTACATCCAAGAAGTGCAAGGATACAATACAACGGTACGTCAGTTCCCAACCAACATCACTGCAAAAGTATTTGGGATGGATACTAAGCCCAACTTTAGTGTGGCCAATGAAGAAGCGATTTCAACCGCACCAAGTGTTGATTTTGGCGACTCTGCAGAAAAGTCAGCTGAATAAAATTTAAAATGAACGTGACGACAGAGCGGCATAGGCAGCTCTGTTCATTTAGCTAATGGTTTAACAATGATTAGTTAGAGTCTATCAATTGGTAAAGATGTTATCTGAGGTGGTATAGATTAGATGAATAATTCAAAAGCAATCTTATCAGCATTACTGTTTACGTTAGGTGTCGTCAGCGTGCCTGCATTGCACGCTGCACCCAATGATACAGCGGTGGCGACAGATAGCACCTCGAATCTGCAAAACCGTAGTGTCGAAGAGTTGGTGGCCGTTGCTAAAGCAGGCGAGTCTAATGAAGCAATCAATGATGCTGTATTAAATAACGATGCTATCAATGAAGCGGTGCTCGGCAACGACGCTATCAATCAAAACGCAGATAACCAAAGCACAGCAAATGGTACAACCAATGCTCAAGCAACCGCTCAGCCACCAGTACGCTCCAGTGCCGAAGGTGTTGACGCTGACAAGTTGATACTTAATGAACCAGTCGTTGATCAGGCCAATATCTTAAATCCCCAAGAAAAGCTACGTCTAGAAGCTCAGCTTCGAAGTATTTATCAGCAGGGCTTAGCACAAGCAGCAGTGGTCATCGTACCAACTACCAATGGCGTACCAATATTTGATTATGCATTGCAAGTTGCTGAGAAGTGGGAGTTGGGTGATGAAGCTATCGATGATGGTCTGCTGATTGTCGTCGCTGTTAATGACCGTGATATGCATATCCTAACGGGTTACGGGCTAGAAGGTGTCTTACCAGATGCGGCGGTTAACCGTGTCATTCGAGAAGATATCACGCCGTTATTTAAGCAAAACAACTATGGTGCGGGGATAATCGCTGGCGTTGAAGCGCTCAAAACACGCCTAACTGCTGATCCTGAAGTCTTAGCCCGTGCTGATGCACAAGCCGCAGAACGCACTGCTCAGCAAAGCTCGGACGAGCTGCCGTCACCTATTTTCTTATTTATCATGGCGATGATTTTTGGTAGCTTTATTACGAATATATTGGGCCGAGTATTTGGTTCTATTATTACCGCTGGCGGGTTTTTTGCAGGTTCGATGGCCTTAGGTGGCGGCTTCTTTATGACGCTGATTATGGCAATATTCATCTGGATGTTTTTGATCTCACGCGGCGGTGGCGGTGGAAAAGGCGGCGGCGGTAAAGGTGGGCGCAGAGGCGGCATGATTTTCTTACCCGGTATGGGCGGCGGTAGTGGAGGCGGCTTTGGCGGTGGTGGTTTCGGAGGAGGCGGCTTTGGCGGTGGCGGCGGTGGTTTCGGCGGCGGCGGCGCAGGTGGCTCGTGGTAAGTATTCCACACACGCAAAAAAAATAAACTCTACATAACCATCGAAAACGACGTACTTGAGGAAATAATATAATGGTAGAAGACAACGCTTCAAACCCCAGTTTTGCCCGCTGGTGGCGTCAAGTTTTGTTCGTCCCTTTATTACATAGTAAGTGGCTGACAACAGAATCCAAGGCACGCCTAACAGATGCTGTGACACGAGCCGAGCGTGGGCATCGTGGTGAGGTGTTTTTAATCGTAGAAAATCATCTGCCTATCCAAGAAGCCTATCGCATGAACTGCCGTGAGCGTGCGATTGATTTGTTTAGCGAATATCGCGTCTGGGATACCGAAGAAAATACGGGCGTCTTGATCTATGTCAATATATGCGAGCGTAAATTAGAGATTGTCGCAGACCGAGGTATCAGCGCTCACGTTAGTCCAACAGTATGGAATGCAATGTGTGAAAAGGCGGTATCTGGTATCGCTACTCAAAAGACAGAAGAGAGCTTGGCTGAACTGCTGGATGAAGTGGGGCAGGTATTACGTCAGTATTATCATTTAGAGCATGATCCAGAAGGTAATGAGCTGTCCGATACAGTGGTATTTTTAAAGTAGTTTGCGCCTTATACGGTTGTATTAAGAAGGCTACTTTTATAAGTAGCTTATCTATACGGTCAAAGGGTTTTGTTTTAGGCGGTATGCTTTTAGTGTTAAAATGATTTTTCTGAGACAGATAACGCCTTATATATGCATGGTCTGATTATTCTACTATGCAACATTTACCAGGGCTCGTCTCGATAACACCATTATTGGAATACTATGATTGAATTAATAAAGAAACTACCGAAAGCGGAACTTCATCTACATATTGAAGGTTCGCTAGAGCCTGAGCTGATGTTTAGATTGGCCAAGAAGAACAATGTAGAGATACCTTATAAAGATATCGAAGATGTACGCAGTGCCTATAACTTCACCAACCTACAGACCTTTTTAGATATCTACTATGCGGGTGCAAACGTCCTGCTCACCAAAGATGATTTTTATGATTTGACGTGGGAATATATTCTTAGATGTGTTGAAGACAATGTCATTCACACAGAGATATTCTTTGATCCGCAGACGCATACCGAACGCGGCGTGCCTTTTGAAGCGGTCATCACAGGTATCAAAGAAGCGCTTGCAGATGCCAAAGCAAAATACGGTATTACATCATGCATCATCATGTGTTTCTTGCGTCATTTATCGCAAGAAGAAGCGTTTGAGACATTAGAGCAAGCGCTGGACTATAAAGACGATATTATCGGTGTTGGTCTGGATTCATCAGAATTGGGCAACCCACCATCGAAGTTCAAAGAAGTCTTCCAAAAAGCCAAAGAAGAAGGCTTCAAGTTGGTCGCTCATGCAGGCGAAGAAGCAGACTTTTCGTACATCTACGAAGCATTAGATTTATTGAATATCAATAGAATCGATCATGGTGTGCAGTCTATAAAAAGCCCAGAGTTGATGCAAAGACTCAAAGATGAGCAAATGCCACTGACCGTTTGCCCGAACTCAAATATCGAGCTAAAAGTCTTTGAGACTTATAAAGAGCACAATATCAAAGAGCTTTTAGACTATGGTCTGAATATTAGCGTTAACTCAGACGACCCTGCGTATTTCAAAGGGTATGTGAATCAAAACTTTATCAATCTATATGAGAATTTACCGATTACGGAAGACGATGTTATTACATTAGTAAAGAACTCTTTTAAATCGGCATTTATCAGTGATGAGTTAAAAGAAGCTTACTTAGCGAGAGTTGATCTTGCATTGAAATAACTTTAATGAGTTTATTATTAGTAGAAAAGGCTTGACGATTTATACAAATCGTCAAGCCTTTTTTATTGTCTATCATTTAATAATATCTATAAATAGTAGCGTTTATAAAGTAGTAATCTCTGCTATAAGCAGTGGCAGTACTACTCCAGCCTTTTCTGCTAATGTGATATCGACGATAGTATTTGGCGTTGGATCGGGGTTTATTTCAATAACTTGCGCACCGTTTTGTTTGGCTAATTGTGCCAATCCAGCAGCAGGATAAACCAAGCTTGATGTACCGATACTGATAAATACTTCGCAATTAGCCGAAGCTTCTTCGGCAGTCTGCCATGCTTGTACAGGTAGAGCTTCACCAAACCAAACAATATCAGGTCTGATGTAACCGTCGCAATGCGAACAGCTAAGCAGTGTTTCGTCAAAGCTCATGGTGCCTTGATTATCGTACGATGCTCTCGATTGATCTTGATAGGGTATTTCACACTGAGCACAGCGGTTGCGCCACAGATGACCATGCAGGTGAGTCACCGCGCTACCAGCTTGCTCGTGCAAATCATCGACATTTTGGGTGATGAGTGTCACCTGCTGATCGGAGGTTTGCGCATGATACTGCCACTGAGCCAATGCATGATGGGCAGGATTTGGTGCTTTGTCTGCGACCATTTGCCGACGCCACTGATACCATGACCATACTAGCTTTGGATCACGAGTGAATGCTTCAGGAGTTGCCAGGTCTTTGACTCCGTAGTTCTCCCACAGCCCTGTTTGCTTATCCCGAAACGTTGGGATGCCACTTTCTGCTGAAATGCCAGCCCCAGTCAAAATGCAAATACGCTGTTTCGATGCCAGTAGTTGTGCTGCAAGTTTTACTTCTGCTATTAACGCTGGTGATAATTCTGCTAACATGAGCCAACCCTTGCTAATAATGGATATTTTTACTTATGATAGACGGAATTTGGTGGCTTGTCATATTGTTCGCTGTCATCGCAGTTTTATGGTTCGTAGCAAAATCGCGCGGTGCAAAAGTAGGCGAAAAGCATAGCGGCATAAAATCAAAAAATGCAACACCGAATGATGCGCTGCAAAAAACATCAGCGATATTAAAGCAGCATTTTGCTGATTATCGAGTCACAAGTAAGGCAAATCATTTGCTCGTTAGCAAACAAGATAAAAAAATTGCAATGATTACGATTGATAAAAAGATTGCTGAGGGTCAGCGCCGTTTGGGTGATGTGCCAGTGATTAATTATCACCGTATACCTAGCCGTGCTCAGCTAACAGCTAACTTACAAGATGCAGAGTAAGTTATATATATGAGAGCATTGGAAGTATACAAGCACAGAAAAACCGCAAACATTTTGATATGTAGGTTTGATTAGTATAGGAAGTTTAAGATAGTACTAAGGAAAGGGTAGAGCGAAATTGTAAACAGTATGATTGGTGCGCTCGGCGGGAATCGAACCCACGACCCTCGGCTTCGGAGACCGATACTCTATCCAACTGAGCTACGAGCGCATATGATAACGATATGTCTGACTATCACGCTTAGATGCGCATGATAATTAGCATAAGGTGTCTAGAAATAAAGACCGCTTAGTCTAACAAATAAAAAGCACAAAGCCAATAAATGACAGTCGCGATTGAGGTTTTTTAAGAAAAAACAGCCAAGTCATTAAACAAGCATGGCAATTTACCTGCCTTTTCCCTTATAATGTTGGGGAGAATTCATATTTATAATCACCGATTGCAAGTGCGCTGGCACGCGGGATGGCTGTCTGCTATTGAAGACTTAGAGGTCGTCAAAGAAGGACAGACAGAATGTCCGAGCCGTGCTAGTCCTTGTATACGTAATAAGAGAACGTGACGAATGAGAAAAGTAGTTATGTTATCGGCAGCTGCCATTCTAGGAATCGCTAGTATCGCGGTGAGCCAAGCTGAAGATGTTGTAGACACTCCTGTAACTGCGTCAGACGTAGCAGAAGGCCAAGAGGTCGTAGAAGCTGCTCCTGAAACGCTAGGTGACGATACCCAAGCTGCTGCAGATACGACAGATGGTGCTGCGTCGACTGACGAAGCCGCTCCAGCAGAAGGCGAAGAAACTGCCGCTGCAGCGCCTGCCGCTGATGAAGAGCCAATTCCACAAGATACGCCGCAAGTACAGAAGCTAATTGCTTTGTATCCTAATCTGATTGCGCGTATCCAGCCTGTTGCCAATATCTGTTTTGAAGACGGTGAAGCTTGTGATGTAACGGCACGCTCATCTGGCCCAGCTGCTGGCGATGGTCCTCGTGACGGTAAAACGGTATATAACGCCGTATGCCATACTTGTCATACAGCAGGCTTGCTAGGCTCTCCTATCTTTGGTGATGCTGGCGCTTGGGGTCCACGTATCGCAAAAGGTAAAGATACGCTATATACCCATGCTATCAATGGTTTCAATGCGATGCCTGCCAAAGGTGGCGCGGATATTCCTGATGAAGAAGTTCAAAATGCTGTAGATTATATGGTTGCAGAAGCAAGCTAATCTTTGTTGATTACCTTCCAAGCTTTTACGATAGTTATCTATAAAGCGCCTATTTCAGTGATGAGATAGGCGCTTTTTCATGATGAGTATTATTAATATGGTACTTCGAATATAAGGCAGTTGAAATTCGCCATGAGTAGCCTCATTTTATGAGGTTAGTTCGTTTATTACCGTACATTGTCACCTTTAGATAGTAGAGTGTGTTGAACATTCTTATACGGCTTCTACCTATATGATAATGATAGTCGAATGTTCAACACGGCCTATTATTCTAAAATCGCATTTTATATAAATTGATAACAAATAAAGAGGTCTTCATGTCTGATGCACCAGCACTCTCCATAAAAAACCTATCCAAGACCTATGACAATGGGTTTTCGGCATTAAAGGGGGTTGATTTAACGGTACCACAAGGTGGTTTCTTTGCGTTACTCGGGCCAAATGGCGCAGGCAAATCTACCATGATTGGTATTATCAGCTCATTGTTTAAGCCAACCACTGGTAGCGTCCATATTTTCGGTACAGATCTATTAGAGAACCCTTCGATTGCCAAGCAATACCTTGGTGTTGTACCGCAAGAATTTAACTTTAATATGTTCGAAAAAGTCGAAGATATCCTCATTACACAAGCGGGTTATTTTGGTATTCCGGCAAAAGAAGCCAAACCACGCGCAAAGAGACTGTTAACAGCGCTGGGATTATGGGATAAACGCGACAGCAAATCACGTGAGCTATCTGGTGGTATGAAACGCCGTTTGATGATTGCCCGTGCATTAATTCATAAACCAAAGCTATTGATTCTAGATGAGCCAACGGCGGGTGTTGATATCGAGCTTCGTCGCTCGATGTGGGAATTTATGCAGCAGATTAATATCGAAGAGAACACCACTATTATTCTGACGACTCATTATCTCGAAGAAGCTGAGCAATTGTGTAAACGCATTGCGATCTTGGATCACGGCGAGATTCGAATCAATACAGAAATGAAAGAGCTGCTGGCGCAGTTATCCGTAGAGACGTTTGTATTTGATTTGGATACACCGCTCACTGAGCAGTTGGCTCTGACAGGAGTTACAGGGGTCTCGCAACCAGATGAGCAAACGCTAGAAGTGACCTTGACAGAAGGTGAGTCACTAAACGGTGTCTTTGATCAGTTGTCTGAAAAAGGTATCAGTGTGGCAAGTATGCGCAATAAAGCCAACCGACTAGAAGAGTTATTTATGCGCTTGGTAGACAAAAATATTGAAAGTGCAGATAGCATGAAGGAGGCGGGATTATGAGTCAGGAACTAATCGATCATAATAAAACCATGTCATTGAGTAAGAAGTGGATTGCGTTTCGTACTATTTGGTTCAAAGAAGTGCGCCGTATTTTACGTATCTGGCCGCAGACGTTGTTACCGCCAGTTATCACGATGAGTTTGTATTTTGTCATCTTTGGTAAGATGATTGGCTCGCGCGTGGGTGAGATGGGCGGCGTGCCATACATGCAGTTTATCGTGCCTGGTTTGATCATGATGTCGATCATTACCAACAGTTACTCTAACGTGGTCTCAAGCTTTTTTAGTGCTAAGTTCACGTCTAGTATCGAAGAGCTTTTGGTCTCGCCTGTATCTAAGCATGCTATTTTGATGGGTTATATCAGTGGTGGTATCTTCCGTGGACTGGCTATCGGTGTGATTGTCTCGATAGTGGCGCTGTTCTTTACCGATCTTGGTATCGAGCATTTATTTGTAACTGTATTTACGGTACTTGGCACGTCTATCTTGTTTTCATTAGGCGGTTTTATCAATGCGGTATTTGCACGCTCATTCGATGATATCTCTATTATCCCAAGCTTTGTACTGACCCCGTTGACCTATCTTGGCGGTGTGTTCTATTCGATGGAGAATTTATCGCCATTTTGGCAAAATATCTCGCTACTGAACCCTATCGTCTATATGGTCAACTCATTCCGTTACGGTATTCTTGGTTACTCTGATGTCAATGTTTGGTATTCAATGGCGGCTATTTTTGTATTCTGTGCGATATTTTATACCATCGCTTATCGCTTGCTAAGTAATGGTTCACGTGTACGTTTGTAGTGTGTATTATTCGCTAAACATATTATTTAGAGAAAATTTTAAACGGTTTAATATTAGGAAGACAGATGAGTATTCACGGTATCTTGGGTGAGCAAACCACAGACTATCCAACTGAGTATAGCCCAGAGACGCTATATCCGATTGCGCGCAGCATGGGACGTGATGCGATTGGTTGGCAAGACGATAAACTAACCGTCGGTATCGATTGGTGGCAGGCCTTTGAGATATCTTGGTTAAACCCGCAAGGTATCTCGCAAGTAGCGATTGCGCGCTTTAGTATTCCTGCTAGCTCACCGTTTATCGTAGAATCAAAGTCGCTCAAGCTATACTTGAATAGCATTAACTTTACCGAGTTTGCTAGTTGGAAAGACGTACAAGCGTTGATTGCGAAAGACTTGTCAGCTTGTTTGCAAACAGACGTACAGGTAGCGTTATTTGGTCTAAACGATGATATAAATGATGATTTAAATGGTAACGAAACAGAATTGTTGATTGCTCAGCCTGAGGGTGTTTGTATTGATGAAGCACTAGCAGGCAACACGGACAAAGTTGCGTTGACTGAACATCCTGATGCGTCATTGCTATGTGCTAGCGAAGAAGTAGAGGCGTGTAGTGAAAGCGTGGCAAGTGATGGTTCACAGCCGTATACCTTTTATTCCAATCTACTGCGTAGTAATTGCCCAGTGACCAATCAACCTGATTGGGGTACGTTGGCCGTATCAATTACTACTGATAAGCCTTTTAATAATGCAAATATGCTGCGTTATATATTGAGCTTCCGTCAGCACAATGGTTTTCATGAGCAGTGTGTTGAGCAGATATTTGCTGATTTGAGCCAATACTATCAGCCAAGTGAGCTAATGGTACGGGCGTGGTACACGCGCCGCGGTGGTATCGATATCAATCCATGCCGTGTTAGTGATATCAGTCTATTGCCTAAGCCAAGCCGTTTAATCCGCCAGTAAGTTCTTGCTAAAAATACGATGTTAATAAAAATACAATGTTAAATAGTTTTTAAGCCAATAAAAAAAGCGCCTATCTCACGTGATGAGATAGGCGCTTTTTGTTATATAGTCTTTAATTACAAGACTATTTACCGCTTACTTTTGCCATGACTTCTTCACGGCTCAGCATCTGCTTTTCGGCTTCACGGCGATTGACGTACTCGTACTTGTCTTCCGCCAAGTTGCGATCAGAGACGACGATACGATGCGGAATACCAATCAACTCAAGATCAGCAAACTTAACGCCTGGGCGCTCATTACGATCGTCCAGTAGTACGTTGATGCCATGAGCTTTCAACTCTTCATACAGTGCGGTTGCCGTCTGCATGACCGTCTCTTCTTTAGACTTCATCGGGATGATAGCGACTTCAAAAGGAGCGATTGAATCATCAACCGTTGGCGTTTTTGGCCACATGATGCCGTTTTCATCATTGTTCTGCTCAATAGCAGCGGCAATGATACGGCTAACACCAATACCATAACAGCCCATCATCAAGGTAACAGGTTTGCCATCTTCACCAGAAACCGTACAGTTCATCGCTTGTGAGTATTTATCACCCAACTGGAAGATATGACCGACTTCGATACCACGTTTGATTTTTAGGCTGCCTTTACCATCAGGAGACGGGTCGCCTTCTTGTACATTGCGCACATCAACGATGCGAGTAATGCGAGTATCACGTGCCCAGTTCATACCGATAGTATGTTTGTTCACTTCGTTGGCACCGCAAACGAAATCTGAAAGTGCAGCTGCCGAACGATCAACGAATACAGGCATATCTAAATTAACACCGATATAACCTTTGTGTAGGCCTGCCGCTTTTAGCTCTTCGTCAGATGCTAACGTCAATGGTACGTTGGCTTCTTCAATTTTCTCAGCTTTGATAGTATTGAGCTGATGATCGCCGCGCAATACGATAGCAATCAGCTGCGGCTCATCATTCTCAGTATGACCATGAACGATCAAGGTTTTAACCGTCGTTTCTAACGGGATGTCCAAGTGTTCAGCAACCATTTTACAGCTGGTCATGCCTTCAGTTAGAACGTCTTCACGCTCCATTTTTGGTGGTTGACGCTCAGCGGTGCTGACAGATTCTGCTAGCTCTACATTGGCTGCATAGTCAGATGAGTCCGAAAACGCAATATCGTCTTCGCCGCTATCTGCCAATACATGGAACTCATGTGAGGCAAAACCACCGATAGAGCCGGTATCTGCTTGTACCGCACGGAAATCTAAGCCCAAGCGGGTAAAGATGCGTGTATAAGCATCATACATGTCATGGTAAGTTTTGGCCAATGAGGCTTGATCCACATGGAAAGAGTAAGCATCTTTCATGGTGAATTCACGAGCACGCATCACACCGAAGCGTGGACGAATCTCATCACGGAATTTACCTTGAATCTGAAAGAAAGTAATCGGTAGTTGTTTATAACTACGCAGCTCACCTTGTGCTAGATTGGTGATGACTTCTTCGTGTGTTGGACCAAGTACAAAGTCGCGATCATGACGGTCTTTGAAGCGCAATAGCTCAGGACCATAATCATCAAAACGTCCGGTCGTCTGCCAAAGCTCAGCAGGCTGAGTCATCGGCATAAGCACTTCTTGTGCGCCGACGTTTTGCATCTCTTCACGAACAATGCGTTCGACCTTTTGCAAAACGCGCAGACCCATAGGCAACCAAATATACAATCCAGAAGCAATCTTGCGGATAAGACCAGCACGCACCATCAATTGGCTTGAGGCGATGTCGGCGTCACTTGGGGTTTCTTTTAGTGTGGCAAATAAAAATTGACTGGCTTTCATAAATAAAGCGTAACCTTATCAACGATAAAAAAATAAGAAATAGTAGGATGTTGAGCGTATGGCTAATCGTTTCATTGCCGCCGCAAGCTTACCTTTATCACTTAGCAATAATCTAGGGTATTTCCTAGTTACCAACCTGCTTATATACAAAGCACATCAGTAAAAACCACTCTCATAAAAGAGAGGCAAATTTGATTTGATGTATCAATATGCCAAAAATGCAATATATTCAGATCAAAACCCTGATAAATGCTTTAAGACTGACATTTTATTCATACAATCTGACTATGTTAGGTAAAGTTCGCCTAAGACGCAATGACTTTTTGTCTTTTCAGACCGAACGTGACGTAAAGGCTTCAATAAGGGGTAAATAATTGAGCTATTCGTATGATTTTATAGCGAAAGCACTGATTACTTGAGAGACAGTTTATTAACATGATTGCGTAGAGGTTTATGCATAAAGTTATGTAGAGGAATGGTAGCCATTACTTGAAGTTACTGCACAATAGTCGCATTTATAGACTAAGCATCTGTTCCGTTTTTACAACGCTCTTAGCCTTACCAAACGATGCAACATTATAAAGGTAGCTTCTATGGATAATCCTGATATGAATAACGCTAATGCCACTCAAAAGCCTGCGAAACGTCCTATTGCGACAATGTCGTGGGTGATATTACTCATCGGTCTAGCAGCGATTGTTTTTGCTATTTATAGTGCGCAAAACAAACCAGAAGAAGCGCCGATAGAAACTATTACTCGCGAAGGCGTGGTTACGCAAATTCAGCAGTTAAACCGCTTACATACCGTCGCATTCAGTGTCGATACAGTGATTACGAGCGAGCGACCCGGGAGCTGGATGAAACTATGGCAGGATGAGCAAAAAGCATTGTTTATCGCTCATGGTCGCGTAGAGGCAGGCATTGATCTGAGTGCGTTGACGCCTGAGATGGTACAGGTGGTGCAACCTGCTCAAGCTAATGCAGACGAAGAGCAAGTAGCTAATGCCAACTCACCAGCTGCCACTATGCCGCAAATCAATATTACTTTGCCGCCTACAGAGATATTTTCAGTATATCTGGATGATATTGAGATTTATGACTGGCAGACAGGGGCTTTTGGCATGATGCAAGTCGACCCTAAGATATTGGCACAAGCACAGACCATGGCAAAGAAAGAAGTGCTTGAACGTGCCTGCCGAGGTGATGTCATGAATATGGCACTGCAAAATGCGCAAACCCAGTTGCAGCAGCTATTTGCACTCACAGGAGCGGTAGTGACGGTTACCACTCAGGGTGCAGGTGCATGTCAATTGCCAGTCACTACCAATGGCTAGTCTGCCAGATGTTTTCTAAAATTAAGCCTCTTTTTTAAACTCAGCAATAGCTAGCTTGCGTGCTGATTTATGCTCGACCATTGGCGCAGGATAGTCGACATCAGAAAACTTACCACCTTTTGCCAGCTCTTTACGCATCTTATCTTCGTTGTGCAAGATACTGTTAGGAATATCTTTTAACTCTGGTAGCCAAGTTTTAATAAACAGAGCTTTAGGATCATGCGTATTGGCTTGGCTAAAGGGATTCATAATACGGAAGTAGGGCGCTGAGTCAGTACCTGTCGACGCGCTCCATTGCCAGCCGCCGTTATTGGAGGCAAAATCCCCATCTATCAGCTGCTGCATAAAGTAGCGCTCACCCAAGCGCCAATCAATCAGTAAGTCTTTGGTCAAAAACATCGCTGTGACCATTCGCAGGCGATTGTGCATAAACCCTGTCGCATTTAGGCAACGCATTGCTGCATCGACCAATGGCACGCCTGTTTTGCCAGTGCACCATGTCTCAAAATCATCGTTGTCATATGACCAATTAACCTTAGTGTCAGTATCTTCTTTATAAGCCTTATGACGGATCAGGTTTGGTTTTTCTACTAGTACATGGCGATAAAAGTCTCGCCACGCAAGCTCGCTTATCCAGCGATTGATGTCTTCATTATCACCGTCATTACCGTGTAGCTTCTCTTGTGCTGCATTTGCCTGTAGATAGCAGAGTCTAGGACTGATAGAGCCTATAGTGAGATAAGCTGATAGCTGACTGGTTGTATGCAGATGCGGTACATCCCGGCTCACATCATAATCATTGATATCATCATCGACGAATGACTCTAGACGCTGGCAAGCGGCAGACTCACCTGCAGGATAAGCGTCTCTTGCTTGGTTAAGCTGAGCTGTCATATCGATATGCTGCAAAGACTCGCTCTTTTCTAATGTCTGCTGATAGTCACTGAGCATCTTTTCATTTAGTGCTTTGATATCGTCGATTGTATTGGCAAACGTTTGCGATGATTGTAATTTGATTTTATAATCGCTATCCACTGCGGATGCGTCATGCATTTGAATGGTGCTAACGTCTAGCGTATGTCGCCATTTTTTATAGAACGGCGTGAAGACTTTATACATATTATCGCCGTCATTTGTCGTGATACTCTGCGGTGGCAAAATGCACTGGTCATGCCAGCGCACGAACTCGATGTCGTTTTTTGCAAGTTGCTTGTTCAATTGCTCATCACGATCAATCTCATTGCCTTCGTACTCGTGATTGGCCATGACGCAGCTGATTTCATTGTCGTTGCATAAGGTTGTAAGCGCCTTTATACAGTCTGAGAAGTTTGGACAAACTTGAACGATCAAGGTGATGTTTAGTTTTTCTTGTAACTCCTTTGCTAGAATAGGTAGCGTGCGAGCAATATGATCGACTTGTACAAGGGATGTATCGTGTGCTTGCCACTGCTCAGGGGTCAAAAAGAATGCGGCAGACACTGAGGCGTTGTCCTCATTGGCGCGTTCACATAACGCTGCTAAAGCGGTATTGTCATGGATACGTAGGTCACGGCGAAACCACATCAAGTAATGCGGTGGATTTTTGCTAGTAGCATTGTCGTCAGTATCAGTATCAGTATCAGTATCAGTATCAGTATCAGTATCAGTATCAGTAGCGGCTGTCTGTGCAGTCTTAGACATCAAAGTATCCCTATATTAATCAATCGCAATCATAAACAAAACTAAGGATAAAAGTATGCTAGGATAAGTTTTTGGATGCAATGGCTTTGCCGTTTGGTTAACAAAACCTCATCACATCTAACGATTTATCTTTAGCTTGAACCTATCTGATGCCGCTATAATCGGTGTCATATTCAGTACCATGAAACGCAAGGTCACAAAATGCACGTTAAGTTTTGCGGGTTTACTCAGCTTAGTGATATACAGACTGCAGCACAGTTAGGTGCAGATGCAGTGGGTTTGGTGTTTTATCCACCAAGTCCACGTGCGGTCACGATAGAGCAGGCGCAAACCCTAAGTGCTGCTGTACCTGCTTTTATCAGCGTGGTGGCGTTAATGGTTAATATGCCTGAAGATGAGCTGATTGAGCTGGCAAATAACGTCTCTTTTGATATCATTCAATTCCACGGTGATGAAACGCCTGAGCAGTGTCAGCAGCTGGCAAGTGCCGTCAATAAACGCTGGATGAAAGCGTTACGTATCAATGCTGAGCAAGACACCCTCGATAGCGTTCTCGCCCAAATTAATAAATTTGCGACCGCAGGTGCCAGTAGTATTTTATTGGATGCTTATCATCAGCATAAGTATGGCGGTACGGGCGCACGTTTTGATTGGAGTCTGATTCCACATGACAGCGCACTACCAATCGTTTTGGCTGGTGGGCTCGATGCCGACAATGTTACCGCGACATTAGATTTGCCGATTTATGGCGTCGATGTGAGCGGTGGTATTGAGGTTGATAAAGGTAAAAAAGACGCTGCCAAGATGCGTGCCTTTATGAAAGCGGTCAAGCGCGATCGATGGCAAAACGCTACGGTCACTGGCGCCATCTAAGTGGGTTTGTATTAAGCTATTTGTCATACATAATCTGCTTAGTTGCTCGTTATTCCGATTTTTCTGCTTAAATCTTATTAGATTGTTATCCTTTTTATTATTTTCTCTCTATTTATCTAAAGTTATCTAAAAAATACCACTTATTACAGTAGGAATTATCATGAGTCATGTCGAGAACAAAGATTTATCTGCTACCGCACAGTCTGTAAACACTTTTACCAATCCTGAAAACGTACAGGACTTTAACCAGTATCCTGATGCGCGCGGTCATTTCGGTGTACATGGGGGGCGTTTTGTCTCTGAGACGCTAATGGCTGCTCTAGAAGAGCTAGAAACGCTTTATACCAAGGTTAAGGCAGACCCAGCATTCTGGGAAGAGTATCACAATGATTTGGTCAATTATGTCGGTCGTCCAACGCCGTTGTATCATGCTAAGCGTTTGAGCGATGAAATCGGCGGTGCGCAAATTTACTTTAAGCGTGAAGACCTCAACCATACAGGCGCGCACAAAGTAAACAATACGATCGGTCAAGCATTGCTTGCCAAAATGTGCGGTAAAAAACGCATTATTGCTGAGACGGGCGCAGGTCAGCATGGTGTCGCAACGGCAACGATTGCAGCACGCTTAGGGCTAGAATGTATCGTCTATATGGGTGCCGACGATGTCGAGCGTCAAAAGATGAACGTCTATCGTATGCGCTTGCTTGGTGCGACAGTTGTGCCTGTGACCTCTGGTTCACGTACGCTCAAAGACGCAATGAACGAAGCCATGCGTGACTGGGTAACTAATGTCGATAGCACGTATTATATTATCGGTACGGTGGCAGGTCCGCACCCTTATCCGCTATTGGTGCGTGATTTCCAAGCGATTATTGGTAAAGAAGCCCGTATCCAGCATTTAGAAAAAACAGGTAAAATGCCTGATGCATTGGTTGCCTGTGTTGGCGGTGGCTCAAACGCTATCGGTTTGTTCTTTGACTTCCTAAACGATACTGAAGTTAAGATGTATGGCGTCGAGGCAACAGGCGATGGTATCGAATCAGGTCGTCATTCTGCGCCATTGGCTGCAGGGCGTATCGGCGTGCTACATGGTAACCGTACGTACCTAATGGCAGATGATGATGGTCAGATTCAGGAGACGCATTCTATCTCAGCAGGTCTTGATTATCCTGGCGTTGGCCCAGAACATAGCTTCCTAAAAGACATGAAGCGTGTTGAGTATGTCGGCTGTACTGATTTGGAGGCGCTAGAAGGTTTCCATGAAGCCACGCGCAAAGAAGGTATCATCCCTGCGCTTGAGACTGCTCATGCCGTCGCTTATGCATTGAAGCTGGCTAAAACCATGACCCCTGATCAGACGATCGTCGTTAATATGTCAGGTCGCGGTGACAAGGATTTGCATTCAGTAATGAAGGCAGAAGGGATCGAGATGTAGTAACGAATATCTTTATAAGTTATCAAATCTATAAGTTACTAGATTCTTCTTTATAAGAAAAATTGTTTGACCTTTTATTGTTCAATATAGATTATTAAATGAAAGGTCAAACAAGCCAGTTTATAACAATTAAGAGACCACTATGACCAGAATTGAAAGTACCTTTGAAATCTTAAAATCACAAAATAAAAAAGCCCTGATTCCTTATGTCATGGCAGGCGATCCCAATCCGAGTAACTTTGTTGGCTTGCTACATGATCTTGTCAAACACGGCGCTGATATGATCGAAGTCGGTTTACCATTCTCTGATCCAATGGCCGATGGTCCAACCGTTGCCTTGGCTGGCGAGCGTGCATTAGCAGCAGGTACGAGTACTCGTGATGCATTAAAGATGGTTGCAGAGTTCCGTCAAACAGATACGAAGACGCCAATTATTTTAATGGGCTATCTTAATCCTGTTGAAATCATCGGCTATGACAACTTTGTCGCGCTATGCGAGCAGTCAGGCGTTGATGGTTTATTGATGGTAGATTTACCGCCAGCAGAAGCAGGTAGCTTCACTCAGCATTTGACCGATCATTCGATGAATGAGATTTTCTTGCTATCGCCAACGACGTTGCCCGAGCGCCGTGAGCAAGTATTGACTCATTGTGGTGGCTATATTTATTATGTATCACTAAAAGGCGTGACTGGTTCAGCCACACTAGATACTGACGATGTCGCAACTCAAGTTCAGGCAATCAAAGCAGAAACAGACCTGCCAGTATGCGTCGGCTTTGGTATCCGTGATGGAGCTTCTGCAAAAGCGATCGGTACTCATGCGGATGGCGTTATCGTCGGTAGTGCATTGGTACAGAATTTTGCCGATATTGATGCTAACGATACCGCTGCGGTTGCAAATGCACAGCAGAACATCATGGCAAAAATGGATGAGCTACGTGAAGCGTTAGACAGCCTAAGTGCTTAATAGCTATTGCTTTCATATTGTTGTTACTTGAAGAGATAGTTATTTGAAGAATTAGTTATTTGAAACGGCAAAGTCAAATTGTAGCTATTGTTTACCTAAGACTTTACTTAAAAGCTTTACGTGAAGACAATACTAAATGACTTTGCTAAAATTAGTTTACGAGTGTAAACTAACATCACTATTATATGGTGTTTGATAGCAGTGGTTTATTCGTCATTTTGATTGGCAAATACATTATCTATCAACAAGCGCATAATCAAATTACCGACATACGAGATTTATTTATCAGTATGTCGCATGACTGCTCATGTTATGACTGTATTAGACGCTTTGTTTAGACAACCATTAAACTCTCAATGACAAGCGAATGAGCAAACTTGTCAATAAGCCTTTTATGATGGCAAATAATATGACTGATACAATAACAAAACCCGATAACAATACTGCTAAAGCCGCGCCAAACAGCAATGCGGATAGGCAATCATGGTTTAACCGTCCTATCCCAGGTATCAAGCAGCATTTGACTGCGCCACTGTCTGCGGTAGAGACTGAACCATCAACCAAGTGTAGTAATTGTCATTCGATGATTACCAACACAGCGCTGATTTTTAACTGTTATGTGTGCCCGCATTGTGATCATCATTTACCGATGAGTGCTCGTGAGCGTTTGAACTGGCTGCTTGATCAAGTAGACGGCGAGACAGGACAAGAATTTACGGCAAAAGATCCATTGAGCTTTGTGGATAGTAAGCCATATCCTGCGCGTATGAGTGAAGCACAAGAAAAAACAGGTGAGTCTGAGGCGTTGGTTGCTATGTATGGCAAACTGCGTAACCTTGATATCGTTGCCTGTGCTTTTGATTTCCGCTTTATGGGCGGGTCAATGGGTTCAGTTGTTGGCGATCGTTTCGTTCAAGCAGCTGAAAAAGCGCTAGAGCAAAAAATACCTTTGGTTTGCTTTGCCGCTTCTGGCGGTGCACGTATGCAAGAAGGCCTACTGTCATTGATGCAAATGGCACGCACGGCAGCAGCGATTGAGCGTCTAAGAATCGCTGGGATTCCTTACATTGTGGTATTGACCAATCCGGTATACGGCGGCGTAACTGCATCACTGGCGATGCTGGGTGATATTCATCTAGCAGAACCAAAAGCGATGATTGGCTTTGCTGGTAAGCGCGTGATTGAGCAGACTGTACGTGAGACGCTAGAAGAGCCATTCCAGCGCGCTGAGTTCTTATTAGAGCATGGTGTGGTGGATGAAGTAGTACATCGTCATCAGCTAATCGATACGATTTATCGTCTACTTGCAAAACTATGCCGCGTACCAAATGTAGATGCTCAGTAAAATGAGATGCTCGATAAGGTGACTTAGTATAATGAATCATTTATTGAGTGCATAATGACTTAGCTGCGTGCTAACATCTACTGCATATGCAAGACCCCTAATAGCATTTATCGTCATTGCACGGTAAGTGCTATTTTTGGTTTTAGCTAACACATATATTTTTATCTCTTATTAAATTTTATATAGGTTTTATTTATGTCTGACCTTTTAGCATCTGACCTTCGCAGCCCCAACGCCCATAGTCCTAATGAAAGTGCTAGCCTAACTGAGTGGCTCGATTATATGCAGCAGATTCATGTGTCTGCAATCGATATGGGGTTGTCACGTGTATTGCCTGTCGCAGAAGCGTTAGGAGTGGTGCAGTCAGCGAAAGATGATGCTTATGTATTTACTGTGGCAGGTACCAATGGCAAAGGTTCTACAACTGCTGTCATCGCCGAAATGTGTAAAGCCGCAGGGTACAAGACGGCGCTATATCAGTCGCCGCATCTTAGCGCTTTTAATGAGCGTGTACGTATCAATGGCGAGATGGTCAGCGACCAGACGCTGATTGAGGCTTTTAGCAAAGTAGAGGCGGCACGCTTACAGTGCGAGTTGACGTTGTCGTTCTTTGAGATGACCACACTAGCAGCGCTATTGATATTCGCTGAAGCAGACTGTGACGTGTGGGTATTAGAAGTAGGATTGGGTGGACGACTAGATGTGGTCAATATCATTGATCCTGACATGGCAGTTATTACCAATATTGGTATCGATCATGTTGACTGGTTGGGTGATAATGTCGAGGATATTGGTCGCGAAAAAGCAGGTATCTTGCGCAACGGCATTCCTCTGATTTACGGTGCTATTGAAATGCCAGATAGCGTGCAACAATCCATCGATACCCAGCAGGCAACTTGTTATCAGATTGGACAAGATTTTAGCTACCGCGATATTGACTCAATGATTTGGCAATACAGTAATGCGGCAGTTACCTTGCAATTACCACGGCCTGCGCTATCGTTGACTAACACCGCCAATGCATTATCAGCCGTATTAGCAAGTCCATTAGATGTCGGTATCAAGGCCATTGAACAAGCACTACAAACTGTCAAATTAGCTGGACGTTTCGATTATCGTGAGAGCCATAATCGCCATTGGTTATTTGACGTAGCGCATAATGAGCAAGGCGTTGAGTTCTTATTAGCGCAGCTATTACCATTTTGGCAGCAGCATGTAGCCAAGCAAAATAATCAAGATAGCTCAGCGAATATCCCTACACCAAAGATAAAGATGCTGTTCTCTATGCTTGGTGATAAAGATATTGATAAGGTTGTGCAGCGCTTAACCCAAGCAGGCTTACCGATTAGTGATTGGTTTATCGCTGAGATTGATTACCCTCGTGCCGCGACTACTGAGCAGCTGCAAGCTGTTTTGGTTAAATATGTCGATAGCACCAATATATATGAGTTCGATGGTTTGCATACAGCGACCCATGCAGTGATAGAGGCGAGCCAACCGCAAGACCTTATCGTCGTATGCGGTTCGTTTCATACGATTGGGGAAGCATTAAGTGCCCTTAGCGTATGATAATTTAAGTTAAAATAGTGCCGGTTTAATGTTAATCTTAGTCGTAGCCAGATAGCAGACAGCATGAAAAATATGCTTTATAATCAAAATGATTTGCCAGACTAGTAGAAGATGGTCGACACAAATTTTCAACCCTGATGGCATTAACTGACAGTAACTGGCGGTAAGAGATTATGATTAAAGCGATTTGATATACTGCTTTGAGATAGTCGCTGCGTCGCTCAATCAACCTTATTACCAACTAAGAGACGTAAACGGATGAACTTTTCGAGACAAGCCTTATTGGGCATTGGGATGATTATCGGCGGTAGCGTGATGCTATACGCCATGGTGCAACAGATTGGCGATAGTGACCAACCAGAGCCGATGTCAGCGATGGTCGATAAATCAAGCTCGGAGCAAGAGTCTCCGCAGCCGCTCACAACTGATATTGAAACAGAAAAGCGTATCCTTGCTCAAAAGCAAAAAGAGCGTGCAGCCCGCGTTGCAGAGCAAGAAAAACGTGCAAAAGAGTTTTTGACAGAGCAGGAGATTGCTGAAGCAGAAGCATTGGCCAAGGCACGTGCTGAGAGCCAGCAATATGTCGATAATAGTGCGCCAACTCCTGATGAAACCAGCAGTACCGAGTCTACAAAAGACGTTACTACAGATCTGACCGTTCAGCCTCGTACTGAGAGTCAGTCTGCTACTGATACTACAAAGTCTAGCGAAGCCGAAAAGCAAAAGGCGGCTCAAGAGCAACAAGAAGCCCAAAGGCAAGCGGCTATCAAAGAGCAAGCGGCCGCCAAAAAACTTGCTGAGAGCAAAAAACAAGCGGAGGCAGAGAAACTAGCCGAAGAAAAAAAGCAGGCTGAAGCTCAAGCAGCGGCTGAGAGAAAAAGAGAAGCAGCTGAAGCGGCAAAAAACGAGCCACCCAAATCGCCTTCTGAATATCAGATTAAGAAAGGTGATGGACTCATAAAACTGGCAAGACAATATAATATGCCTGTAGAAGTATTGGCTCAAGCCAACAACCTATCTCCATCAGCAGCGCTACAACTGGGTCAGAGTATCACCATCCCATCGAGCAAACAGGTACAACGTTTAGAGCGTGAAGCGGCGGCCGCTGAACAAGCACGTGAGAAGAAGCGCCAACAAGAAGAAGCGCTGGCTAAGAAATCTGCCGATGCCAAACGTGAAGCGCAGCAAAAACTGAGTGAAGCACGTAAAGAAGTTAAAGAAACAGACGCTAAGGGTAGCTTTGGGGTGCAAGTGGCTCTAGCAAATGACCAAGCCAAAGCAGATGAGTTAGCGAAAAAGTTCCGAGCAGCAGGTTATCAAGTCAAGACCAGTGCGACCAGTCGCGGTGTTCGTGTCGTGGTTGGGCCTGAACGTGGCAAAGTCGCAGCCTTAGCACTAAAAGATAAAATCAATAGTGACCCTAAAGTAAATACGACCAGCGCTTGGGTGCTTTACTGGCGTTAAGCTAGAGCGTTGCTAACGGTTTCGATTCGGCTTTTATCTACTTTATATGAAAACACGACAAATACTGTCGTGTTTTTTGTTTTATAGATTGCTGATTGGCGCCGCCTTAGTTAAGATGAGCGCCATTTTCATAATCCATTGTTGTATAACCTGTCAGCCTATATAGGTTGCCTCGTCGTGGTCGGCGCATTATTAATTGCTATCAATAATGACAATTAGCCCATCACTCTCATACTGTATAAGGTAGAACCATGTCGTTTGGTGTTATATTCTTAATATTGGCCGTTGGGTTTTTGGGGCTGATTACGTTACCGAAGCTATTAGCAAAGCGCCCCGTCGTTGAGCCTGATCCAAAACCTGTGCGCGGTGATGAGCTAGCGATCTGGCCATTTGCGCCGATGCCAATCATGACCGATACGGAAGTAATATTTTTTAATAAGTTAAAAAATGCGCTGCCGGAGTATCATATATTTGTCCAAGTACAGCTGTCACGGATCATTGAAGCTAATAGTAGCGAGACATCAGAGCGTAGCTTTTGGTTCAATCGTATCTGCCGTCAGAGCGTTGACTATGTGATTGTGGATGTCGATGCTCAGACTACCCTGGTCGCTATCGAGCTTGATGACTGGACGCATAGTAGCAAAGCCCGCCAAAAAGCGGATGATAAAAAAGATAAGGCGCTTGCCAGTGCAGGTATCGCTATGGTGCGCTTCCACGCTGAGCGGATGCCGAGTGCCGATATGCTTAGATATGAGTTAATGCAAGTGATTGAGAGTTATTAAGTATTCTGTGAAAGCTGTCCGATTGTTAAGGCTAAAACATTATCCAAGCAGTTTCATCTTAAGAGTTTAGATTAGCTAAATTTATTCATTGATTTGGTCTGACTGCCTTGGATAAATAACGATTGGTCGATTACCTTCAAAATATAAACCTGTTTTAGGTAGCTCTCTATCTGACCAAACTATTGGCTGCTGATGACCACCATAAGCATTTCGCTCATCATAAAAGTCGCGCTTGGTGAACCATTCAATATAATGCGCGGCTCGCAATACTGTAGTGTCAATCGTTGCAAGACTTGCCATGTCTCTCTTATCACACCACTTATGCATCGGAAAGCTCGGCGTTAGCCAATATGGCCAATCATAATCACTGCAACCAGTTGTGTTAATCGGTAAAAAGAATCGCCCTTTAATCACGCCATAACGCTTATCGATTTTTACCTGTCCATGATTTTCTGTATCTACCCACACCGCTCTAAACTGCTTGGTTTGCATGTGTGTCATTTTGCGCTGTAGATTGTCATTGGAATTGATTCCAACCCAGTTCACAGGTTCAAAAGGTGCTGAACACATAAAAAATTTAATGGCTAGCTCCCAATGTTCAACCAGCTGTTCTGCATGGTTATACAAAATCAAATCAAGCTCACCAGTCGTCTGCTTGCCATTATAGAGCTGCACGTTGCTAGCCAGTGTCTCATACGGATGCAGCTTGCGCGCAAATCCATCCTCTAACCAAAATGACAGTAAGCCCTCAAAATGAAAACCCAGACGATTGGGGCTAGGGCGTTTGAGTAAATAGCGAGTCAGCTTTTGATAGGCGGCAGTGGTGTCTAGCTCTGTTAATCGTTGCTCATACGCCTCAAACTGCGTCTGCCAAAATTGTGCGCTATGCACGGCAACCGTATGTGTATTCTGATGTGGCGCAAAGTCTAGCCACTGTGTCAAAACATTAGGGCATGCCAACACATAAGCCAAATCGCGCACATAAGGTCGGCGGTAACGTTCCCAAGGAGCGTCATTCATGAGGTGATTAAATGTGGGCTGATTGACAGGCTCGGACATAGCATAAACCAGTGTGAAGATGTAGCATTTACCCTAACGGCTCGCTCAATAAAAGTCTATAGATGACAAGTATCCGCTAGGGCAGTGCTAGGCTTTCTTACGTTAAAACAGGATATGAATGTGATGGATGTGAATGCTGATATCAGGAGGTGATAGCAGGTAGTATAGTAGAATGCTAACTACCGCCTTAAGTAGAGAGAGTTGCCATTTAGGCTGATATTGAGATGGTTTTTGTTTTGGCTTAGTTGGGATATGATTTCTCTGTTTCATGTGTCTAGCTCCATAATTTACCGTAACTTGATTGCTGCGGCTGGTATGGATTTATTTTATGAAATAGGGTAGTTCGATAGTTCTATATAGAAAATGGCAGAGTTCTATAGAACCTCATCAGCTTTCTTTAGCCATTTTGCAATGAAGTCTTTTTTAACAGAGAGTCCTAACGCCTCAGCCTTAGCTTGAATAAGCTTATTAAGTTCTCCATAAGGATCGGCTAAGTGTTCTTTATCATATTCAGCCATTTTAATAAGTGTGGTGACTAACGCTTGCATAGAACCTACACTTTTATGGTGTGTTGGCTCGTCATTAGCTGACTTGTCTACTATTTCAGTTTTGGCTTGTGCTAGTCGGTTTTCAAGTTCGGCTACTTTGTCCTGTGCTTTGTTATGATAAGTAGTAAGCTGCGCTACTTGCTCTTGAAGTTCATTAATAATTTGTTTGTCACTCTTAAATCCTGTTTTTTGCTGTGGAAGCTTTCCTCTTGATGCCATTGTAATAAGCTTATGAAAGTTATGAGCTTGTGAGTTCTCGCCATACTCATCTATTATAGACTGTTCTTGCTTGGCTCTTTCAGCCTCACTTACGACATTAGTGTCTATTAGTTTAAATGTTCTTATCCCGTCTTTAGGCTCTTTTGCTGTTACCATATCATCGCCAGTCACGCTATAATCTAGCGTCCTACCTTTCTCTAAAGGCAGGTTGAGCTTCTTTAAAAAGCCAATTTTCTGCAATTCTTCCAAACTATAATAAAAGTCTATTTCAATAGGCTCATAAAAATCTAAATCTGCATCATCATCTTCTAGGCAATCATCATAAAAAGAATTACAAAACATCATATAGTCGAGAAAGCCATCTTTTGCGATCTCATGAAATAGCGTACTGGTTTTATACTTACGATCAATATCGTTGCACGAATAAATGCGGTAATGTCGGTCTATGTAATATTCGTTTACTAGCTCATCAAAATTGTTATACAGCAAAAAAGATACGATCTCTTGAATTGGCTCTCCTAGCTTATACGACATGAAACATAAGAAATCTTTTGGTGATATATAGCAGTTCGCTTTCTCTCTTGCTTCATCTAGTAATCCCACAATTCACACCTCTACACCCTTAAAACAAAGTAGGTACAAGGCAGTGCCAGCCTAAAGGTGTATGAACGGCTGGATTTCGATTACTTGTCATGCCTTGCAAGATTTTTATTATTATTTGCTCAATCAAAACATCATACAATCACCCACCAAATTTAGCACAAAAAAAAGCCAACCATTGAAAACAATGATTGGCTTTTCTCTTTACTGCTATGTTTGGTCGGAACGGCAGGATTTGAACCTGCGACCACTACACCCCCAGTGTAGTGCGCTACCAGACTGCGCTACGCCCCGAGTGACTGACTATTTTACGCAAAATTATGTATATTGCAAGGGCTATTTCTAGCAGCCAAAATCTACAATATTATTCTGCCTAGCATAGTCAGTATAATCGCTTAGCAGCCAATGTTAACCCAATAATTCTTTTAGAATTTGGTTCACTTGCTGTGGGTTAGCACTACCGCGACTGGCTTTCATGACCTGACCGACCAGACCGTTAAAGGCTTTTTCTTTACCGCCGCGATATTCTTCGACCATCGCTTCATTTTTTGCGATGACTTCTTCTACCATTGCTTTGATAGCGCCAGTATCGGTTTCTTGCTTGAGGCCTTTGTCTTTGATGATTTTATCTGCTGCATCATCGCCATCGCCGCCTTCGCGCTCATATAGAGCACTAAAGACTTTTTTGGCCAATTTGCCAGATAGCGTGTCATCTTTGATACGCTTGAGCATGCCAGCCAATTGTTTGGCGCTGATAGGAGAGTCGATGATATCTGTGTCATCTTTGTTTAGCGCGCCGAGCAAGTCGCCCATGACCCAGTTACCAGCCATTTTAGCATCTTGTTGACCGATTTCAGCCACTACATCTTCGAAGTAATCAGCAATTTGACGACTACCAGTCAAGATACGAGCGTCGTATTCTGACAGACCAAGCGCTTCTTCAAAGCGTGCGCGACGAGCGAATGGTAATTCTGGCATTGCTGCTTTGATCGCATCAACCGTATGCTGCTCGATACGGACAGGTAGCAGGTCAGGATCAGGGAAGTAGCGATAGTCGTTGGCGTCTTCTTTGGTACGCATGGTACGCGTTTCATCACGCTCTGGATCATATAGCATCGTCGCTTGTACGACTTTGCCACCATCTTCTAAGATATCGATTTGACGTTCGATTTCACGATTGATAGCACGTTCGATAAAGCGGAACGAGTTTAGGTTTTTTAGCTCAGTACGTGTACCGAGATCAGCGCCTGGCTTGCGCACAGAGACGTTACAGTCACAGCGGAATGAGCCTTCGGCCATCACTGCGTCTGAGATACCTAGCCAAGTGACTAGCTGATGGATGGCTTTGATGTAGGCAAGTGCTTCGTGAGCTGAGCGCATGTCTGGCTCAGAGACGATTTCGATTAGTGGCGTACCAGCACGGTTCAAATCCACACCCGTCATACCATCGACTGCGTCATGTACAGATTTACCCGCATCTTCTTCTAGATGCGCGCGGGTGATACCCATACGTTTAGGGTATTCGTTCTTTTCGCCTTCGTTGACGACGACATCAATATAGCCAACGCCTACGATAGGATTGGCCATCTGGGTGATTTGATAGCCTTTAGGCAAGTCAGGGTAAAAGTAGTTTTTACGGTCAAACGTATTAAACAGGCCCAGCTCAGCATTGACACCGATACCGAATTTTAATGCGCGATCGACCACGCCAGCATTTAGCACTGGCAATACGCCAGGCAAACCCAAATCGACGATACTTGCTTGGCTGTTTGGCTCATGACCGAAGTCAGTCGGCGCACTTGAGAAGATCTTACTTTCCGTATTTAGCTGGCAGTGAATCTCGATACCGATGACCACTTCATAGCCATCGACAAATAGCTCTTTACGCACCGCGTGTTCACGGACGGCATTGTTATCAGTAGTAGCTGTACTCATTATACCGTCTCCTTTGCGATGGTAGAGTGTTGTAGGTGATGGTCGGTATGCTGCTGGAACAGATGCGCAGTCGTGAGCAGTTGACTCTCTTGCCAGTGCTTACCGATTAATTGTAAGCCAATAGGGAGGCCTTCTGTCGTCAAACCAACTGGCTGACTGAGTGCAGGTAGACCCGCTAGGTTGACCGCGATGGTATAAACGTCACCTAAATACATCGTTGCAGGATCTAGGTCTTCACTAAGCTTATAAGCAGCTGTCGGTGCAGTTGGGCTAGCAATCACATCACAGCTAGCAAAGGCTTCGTCGAAGTCTTTGACGATCAAACGGCGAATTTTCTGTGCTTTAGTATAGTAAGCATCGAAATAACCAGCCGATAGCGCATAAGTCCCTGTCAAAATACGGCGCTGTACTTCAGGGCCAAAGCCTTCAGAGCGTGAGCGTGTATATAGATCGATAAGGTCGGTTGGGTTCTCACAGCGATAGCCAAAACGTACGCCATCGAAGCGTGATAGGTTCGATGATGCTTCGGCAGGCGCTAGCATATAGTAAGTGGCAAGTGTGATCTCAGGATCAGTAATGTTCACTTCTACAATCGTTGCACCTAGCTCTTCGTATTTTTTGAGCGCGGCACGTGCTGCTTGCTCGACTTCGCTATCAAGCCCTGTACCAAAGTATTCTTTGGCCACACCAATACGCAAGCCAGCAAATGGCTTATCACCAGCAGCAGCTTGGGCATCATTGATGTCTTGTATGTAGTCAGGCATCTCGTACTTAATAGAAGTTGCATCGCGCGGATCATGACCAATCATTGGCTGTAGCAAGTAAGCACAATCTTTAGCGCTGCGTCCCATGCTACCAGCTTGATCCAAACTTGAAGCGTAGGCAATCATACCAAAACGTGACACACGGCCATAAGTAGGTTTGATACCTGTTAGGCCACAGAATGAGGCAGGCTGACGAATAGAGCCACCCGTATCACTACCGGTAGCAACAGGAACAAAACCTGCGGCAACGGCGGCAGCACTACCACCTGACGAGCCACCAGGGACGCGCTCTAGGTTCCAAGGGTTCTGTACCGTACCGTAGTAAGAGCTACTGTTGTCTGAGCCCATCGCAAACTCATCCATATTGAGCTTACCTAAGCTAATCATGCCAGCTTTGTCGATATTAGAGACGATGGTCGCGTCATATGGTGAGACAAAGTTATGTAGCATCTTTGAGCCACAAGTGGTCAGTACGCCTTGGGTACAAAAGATGTCTTTGTGCGCCATTGGTACGCCAAGTAGTGGACGCTGATCGCCCTGAGCACGCATCTCATCTGCCGCTTTAGCTTGTGCGCGTGCTGTCTCAGAGGTATGAGTGATAAAGCTGTTGATCTTGCTGTCTAACGCATCGATACGCTTGATGTAATGTTCGGTTAATTCTGCGCTGCTAAATTGTTTGTTTTGCAAGCCAGTAATGAGCTGCTCGGTACTTAATAAATGAAGTTCAGACATAAGGTGTCGTCCGTCAAAATGTTAATAGCATAAAATAAAATAGGATAATGGCAAATGCGTGGTTGTATTATTCAGCCACTCTTATTCAATCACCTGAGGCACTAGATATAAGCCTTCTTCTACGGTAGGCGCGACTGATTGATTACGCTCACGATTGATATCATGTTTTGCCACATCAGCACGCAACTCTTGGCAAGCTTCATGGATATTGGCCAGTGGCTTGATGTCTGTAGTATCAACGTTAGATAGCGTATTCATCAGTTTTAATACTTTACTGATATCATCAGCATAGCTATCGGCTGTACTTTCATCGACACCTAAGCGGGCAAGGTTGGCAACTTCTAGGATTTCTTCACGGCTGACGTTGCTGTCAGACGTTGCTGGCTGCTGAGACATAGTTTCTCCAGTTAAGGACAGTTTTTGTTAGAGTAGTTGGTTGCGAAAACGAAAATACGTAAGCGCTAAAATAGAAACAACTAAAATATAGATAAATAGTAAGTGGGCTTATTATAAAGCATCTGGCTCAAGTTTACAGAGCATGACGCTTGATTGATGCACAATCTCAACCAACAGGCTGAATTGATAAAGACGTAATATTGAATAAGATATGGTGCTAGCCGAGCCATAATGCCAATTCAGACACAATGATTTACAGAGAATTGCAAAACTGACCCTCTAATTCATCATTGTTCCTCAATTGCTCTCCAATTAGCTTCTAAAATACGTTACAGTATGCATCTGCTATTAAGCAAAACATTCATCTGCCTGTAGAGCCTTGTTAGTTATCAGATTAAATGATGTTTCATTGAGTTGAATGATATTCGCTACTATTTCAAACTTTGTAACAACTTTTGGCGTCTAAGACAAAAATCCTTACTTACTGATGCAAATATCTATGTTTTTTTTGAGCTAAATCGGTATAATTTAGCTCAGTTTTTTCATTTCATCATTATTGTTTGAATTTTGACTTGTTGGGATGATTAACTGTTGCCACAAGTAATGTTTAACGACGACCTGCTCAACACTGACGAGTAACACCTCAGTCAATCTCATTCGCCTCATTCGTAAGACGCTGGATATATTAGTCATGAACCTGTTTGGATTTTTATCAAATAATATCGCTATCGACCTCGGTACTGCGAACACCCTAATTTTTATTCCTAATAAAGGCGTCGTGCTTGACGAGCCTACGGTGGTCGCGTTACGAAGCAATCGTACTCAAAACCCGACCGTCGCCGCTGTTGGTATCGATGCCAAGCAGATGCTAGGTCGTACGCCTGCGAACATCACAGCAATTCGCCCGTTAAAAGACGGTGTGATTGCTGATTTTGAAGTGACGCAAAAAATGCTTAAGCACTTTATCGCTAAAGTAAAAGCCAAGCGTTTTATGGCACAGCCTAACGTCGTGGTGTGTGTACCATGCAAGTCTACTCTAGTTGAGCGCAAGGCGATTCGTGAGGCAGTGTCATCAGCAGGCGCTAGCAAAGTACTATTGCTAGAAGAGCCAATGGCTGCGGCTATCGGTGCTGGTATGCCAGTTCATGAAGCCAGTGGTTCTATGGTTGTGGATATCGGTGGTGGTACAACTGAGATTGCTGTTATCGCACTGTCTGGTTGCGTATATGCTGAGTCGATTCGTATCGGTGGCGATATGTTTGATGAAGCGATCATTACTCATGTACGCCGTACGCATGGTTGTGTCATCGGTGAGACAACCGCTGAGCGCATCAAAAAAGAAGTCGGTTCTGCATTGAATGAAGACAGCCAACTAGAAGTAGAAGTTCGTGGTCGTAGCATGGCAGAAGGTGTGCCAAAGACCTTTACTGTCAATTCAGAAGAAGTGCAAAAAGCGTTGACTGATCCATTGAGCGGTATTGTTAGCGCTGTAAAAGTAGCACTTGAGCAGACTCCGCCAGAGTTATCATCAGACATCGCTGAGCGTGGCATCGTATTGACAGGTGGCGGCGCGCTATTACGTGACTTAGACAAACTTATCTCACAAGAGACTGGTTTGCCAGTGACGGTAGCAGAAGACCCACTAACCTGCGTTAGCCGTGGTGGTGGTATCGCGCTTGATTTCATCAATAACAAAAGTTTAAACATGATTTTTGTTTAAGTCATCTTTATCCTTAATTGCCCTATAGTATTGGCAATACATGATAATGACGATTTATGTGAATGATGAAACTATAAATATAGTTGGCTCAATATAATTTGGATATAAGGAAGGCAAGCGAAAGTACTACAAGTATTAGGATGAGCGTGACTGACACCGTATCCAATTTATAGAAAATTGACTATATATAAAATTAAAGGTAGCCGATTGTGCTACCTTTAATTGCATTCATTTGTGCTAGAACCCAATATCCTCGATAAACACTCATGCTGTAAATAAGTGCTATTGTTCATTTTAGAATCCTTAAATCAGACGACTTATGACTCCAAGTATTTTTGCTCGCCAGCCGTTATCACTTCGTAAGACTGTTATTGTATTGATAGCAGCCTTAATTTTGATGTGGTTTGATAGCAAAAACTCTGATTGGTTTAAGCCAGTACGTAGCACCAGTCATGCCGCCATGCAGCCTATCTATGAGCTGTCTCTATTACCAAGCTATGCTAAGCATTGGGCAGGTGGCAGCTTGCAGTCAAAAGAAGCACTGCGTCGCGAAAACATGCAGCTAAAGTCGCAATTGATACACGCGCATGCCAAGCTACAACAGCAAGATTATATCTTGGCGCAGAACGCACGCCTGCAAGGTATCTTATCTACCACCAAGCCCGAGCAATTCGATCTTAATTTGGCGCAAGTCATCGGTACAGATACCAATTTGCTCAGACAGATTGTGGTGCTTAATAAAGGTGAGCAAGATGGCGTACAAGTTGGGCAAACGGTCATCGATGAAGACGGTGTATTAGGACAGATTATCAATGTCTATCCGAATACTAGCCGTCTGTTGTTGATTACAGATGAGCAGCAGTCAGTTGCGGTTACTGTTAAGCGTACTGGTCAGCGTGCTATCGTCACAGGCCAAGGTATTCCATCTTCATTAAGTCTCAATTACGTCTTCAAAACATCGGATGTGCGAGTAGGTGATGAGCTAGTGTCGTCAGGATTGGGCGGTCGTATTCCGGCAGGCTATCGAGTAGGGCGTATCGCGCATGTCAAAGACGAGCAAACCGATAACTTTAGAACGATCGAAGTTACTCCAGCAGCTAACTTTATTGACAATGCCTATGTATTAATACTTCAAGACAAGCTGCTAAATGAGAACAATGCTGCTGCTATTGCTCCGTAGATAACGACGTAAGCCACAGTATTAACGTTTTAAAACTGCTCACTTATGGTATTCACCTTGCCAATATCCAATCAACAATATAACAGCAACCATCAAACACTCGCTAAGGTAAGTACCCATGTCGTATCCTGATTCTGAGAATGCCACGGTACTATTGATAGTTGTGATTGTTCTAAGTTTCATCGCTGCATCATCACTTAATGTCTATCCGTTAAGCCCAAGCATGGCCACATTGCGTCCCATGGTCATGATTATGGTACTGATTTATTGGTTGCTGTTTCAGCCGCGCTATGTGGGTATTTTCACCGCATTTACAGTTGGACTGATTGCTGATTTATTGATGGATACCCATTTAGGGCAGCAAGCTTTTGCTGCTGTTGTTGTTGCACTGGTTATCAAAATTACCAGTATCTATGTCAGACAGTTGAATACCGTTAGCGCTTGGTTAATTGCTAGTCTAGGGCTGATTGTCTTTCAGTTAAATCTATGGATACTACAGATGTTTATTCAAAACGTCTTTGTCGCCCAGTCTGCTTTGTCATTGTTTATGAGCATCATTAGCTGGCCACTCGTACTGTTTGCGTTGCGCAAGTTTTCGCGTTAATGAGTCATTAGCTATAGCTGTCACTTTGGTTAACAGCTTAGCTTGCTCTGTCCATAATACTGTATGACCACACACATCATAAATTTATAAATGAAGAGAAAATCGATGGATATCGTTTTAGCGTCTGGCTCCCCGCGTCGTCGTGAGTTACTAGAAAGAGCGCAACTAGACTTTACTATCTTGAGCGTGGATATTGATGAGACGCCGTTGGATAATGAGTCGCCGACAGATTATATCGAACGTATGGTCGCAACCAAAGCCGATGCCGCGATACAACAATTAAGCGACACATCTCAAGCAAATCACGAGAGCCCTACATCGCCGTTTATTATTTTGACTTCTGATACCATTGGCGTGCTGTCAGATGGCAAGACAGTATTGGTCAAGCCCGTCGGTCGTGAGCACGCATATAGTATGTGGCAGCGTATGTCTGATAACGTCCACGAAGTATGGACTGCCGTTCAAGCGACTCAAGTACAGCCATTGCCTATAGCAGAACCAAGCCCATCAGAACCTACACAGTGCTTGCAAATTATTAACCAGCAGCGAATCACTGAACGTACGGAAGTGACTTTTATACCACTGACGACACAGATGATGAGCGACTACTGGAATAGTGGCGAACCTGCTGATAAAGCAGGTGGATATGGCATTCAAGGACTTGGTGCTACATGGGTCAGTCGTATTAATGGCAGCTATACCAATGTCGTTGGTCTGCCACTGGCACAAACACTGGCACTAATCAAAGAAATGACAGAAGGCAGTATGGACACAGTCAACCCGTTATAATGGGATATGCACATAATGACACGGTAGGGTAATGGGCAAGAGCAAGTCGCATTTGTTACACTGTCAATCTAATAGGCGATGACCGTCTAATAAGAAAGCTGAGAGATAAGAGAAAAAACTATGTCCGAAGAGCTGCTGATTAATATTAGTCCAATGGAATCCCGTGTTGCGGTTTTAGACAATGGTATTTTGGGCGAGATTTATATTGAACGACATCACAAACTGGGGTTGGTCGGCAATATCTATCTGGGGACGGTCGTACGTGTCCTTCCTGGTATGCAGGCAGCCTTCGTAGATATTGGTCAATCACGGACCGCATTTCTACATGTCAACGATATGCAGCGTGAACCACGCCCCGTTGCAGAAAAAAACAAAGCGGCTAAGGCCACTAAGCACGAGATAAATGAGGACGATGCGACTACCAATGCTGCTGCTGATAGCTTGGCTGTGACACCGCCTATTGTCAGTGCGCAAAGCACAGAAATAGTACCAGCGTCTAAAACATTGATTCAGCATCGCCTACATGAAAGTCAGCGTATTTTGGTACAGGTAACCAAAGATCAGTTAGGGAGCAAAGGTGCTCGTCTAACGACCAACATCTCACTACCATCACGTTATCTAGTATATTTGCCATCGAGTGATCATATTGGTATATCGCAGCGTATTGATGGCGAAGAAGAGCGTAGCCGATTAAAGAATGAGCTTAGTAGCCTAATGCAAACGGTCAATCTAAAAGGTGGACTGATTGCCCGTACCGCTGCTGAGCGTGTGCCTGTCGATAAGCTAGAAGAGGACATCTATTACCTATTGCAGCTGTGGCGTACTATCTGTGCTCGTCGCCAAGAGATTAATCATCATCAGAGCTCAGAGCTGATCTATCAAGAACTGTCATTACCATTACGTTCTATCCGTGACTTGGTTCACGCTGATACTGAAAAAGTCATCATTGATAATACGCAGATTTATGAGCAAGTCAGATACTTTGCCAAAGAGTTTGTTCCATTCGTCTATGATCGAATTGTGCATTACACTGCAGAGCAGTCGCTATTTGATGTACACCGTGTCGAGGACGACTTGCGTGATGCATTAAAACGCCGTGTCGATCTAAAATCTGGCGGTTATCTGATTATTGATCAGACGGAAGCAATGACCACGATTGATGTTAACACAGGCTCTTTTGTGGGCGGTCGCTCATTAGAGGATACGGTCTATAAGACTAATCTAGAAGCCACACATGCTATCGCCCGTCAGCTACGACTACGTAATCTAGGCGGCATTATTATTCTAGATTTTATCGATATGCTTGAGCAGCAGCATAAAGATGACGTGCTTGAGAGCTTACAGGCGCAGCTTACTCAAGATTATGCAAAAACAAAGATTACGCAGGTTAGTGAGCTTGGACTGGTAGAGATGACACGTAAGCGCACGCGTGAATCATTAGGCCAACAGCTTTGTGAGCCGTGCTCGACTTGCCAAGGACGAGGGTTTGTTAAAACCGCAGAAACCGTTTGCTTTGAGATTTTCCGTGAGATTATGCGCTGCGCACGCACTTATAATTCTCCCAAAAAGTTCACAGTGGTGGCTCATGCGGCAGTCATTGACTTACTGCTTACGACAGAGTCAGACACAGTGGCCGATTTAGAGTATTTACTGGGTAGGGTGATTACTTTTGATGTAGAGAATCTATATACCCAAGAGCAGTATGATATTGTTTTAGATTAATATTATTCAAAAAAAATAATAATTTCAGATGAAAATATTTGTGTGATTAGTCGCTAGTCTAAGAATGGCAATCTCTAATCATACTAGAGATTGCTCTTGCAATACCTAAAATACTATGTATAATATACACCACTGAATTATATATGCGCAGCTGAATAAAAAAAGCTGGCGCTATGACAGCTAGAGCATCGTTTCTAGCACTATTTCATTATGCCTTTGCTACTTTCCAATTAATAGGAGGGTTGGCGGGGCTTTAAACTATTTTGCTTTTGGCACGCTATAAGTTCGGATAAAGAACTCATTCTGGTTAAGAACAGAAGGCCGCTTTAAGTGAATATTTAACCAAACTGCTTTTGATCATGGTCTTGCGACGCAAGAATGACAAAGGCACATATTAGGAGCTTGCTGGCATGGCTAACCAGAGAATCCGTATCCGTCTTAAGTCTTTTGATCATCGTCTGATTGATCAATCTGCACAAGAGATTGTTGATACTGCAAAGCGCACCGGTGCGCAAGTTTGTGGTCCTGTACCGTTGCCGACTCGCATTGAGCGCTTCAACGTTCTAACCTCACCACACGTTAACAAAGACGCTCGTGACCAGTACGAAATCCGTACTCATAAGCGTATGGTTGATATCGTTCAGCCAACTGACAAAACTGTGGATGCGCTAATGAAATTAGATTTAGCGGCGGGTGTTGACGTTCAAATTGCTTTGGGTTAATGCACATTAAACACCCAACCCATTAATATAAGATATAAAGAGGTCTAAAATGGCGATCGGTTTAGTCGGTAAAAAGTGCGGCATGACCCGTGTCTTCACTGAAACAGGCGCATCTATCCCTGTAACAGTTGTTGAGGTCGATGCAAACCGCATTACTCAAGTAAAAAATACTGATGTAGATGGTTATCAAGCCATCCAAATTACCACAGGTACTCGTCGTGACAGCCGCGTAACAGCTGCACAAAAGGGTCACTTCGCTAAAGCTGGTGTTAAAGCTGGCCGTGGTGTTTGGGAATTCCGTGCCAACGAAAGCGATCTTGAAGGTCGTGAGATTGGTGGCGAGATTCTAGCTGACTTGTTCGAACAAGGTCAGATGGTTGATGTGACAGGACAGAGCAAAGGTAAAGGTTTCCAAGGCCCTGTTAAGCGTCACAACTTTAGTATGCAAGATGCTACTCATGGTAACTCAGTGTCTCATCGTGCGCATGGTTCAACTGGTCAAAACCAGTCACCAGGTAAAGTATTCAAAGGCAAGAAGATGGCGGGTCAGATGGGTAACAAACGTGTTACCGTTCAAGGCCTAGAAGTGATTTCGGTTGATGCCGAAAAAGGGTTACTTGTCATCAAGGGTGCTATCCCAGGTGCCACCGGTGGCGATGTTATCGTACGTCCGTCAGTCAAAGCCTAAGCAAGGGGATTAACGTGGATTTAAAAACAGTTACAGGTGCGGCGGTTGAGCTTTCTGATACGGCATTTGGTCGTGAATTCAACGAAGCACTAGTGCATCAAGTCGTCACCGCTTATTTAGCTGGTGCTCGCCAAGGTACACGCGCACAAAAAACACGTGCCGAAGTTTCTGGCGGTGGTATTAAGCCATGGCGCCAAAAAGGTACTGGTCGCGCTCGTGCGGGTTCTATTCGTAGCCCAATCTGGCGTTCAGGTGGTCGTGCATTCGCTGCAAAACCACAAGATTGGTCACAGAAAGTAAACCGTAAAATGTATCGCGGTGCGATGCAGTGCATCCTAGCAGAATTGATTCGTCAAGAGCGTCTGATTTTGGTAGAAGAGTTGAGCGTTTCTGGGCCGAAAACCAAAGAACTGATTGCTAAGTTAAACGATTTGAATGCACCTCGTGCACTAATCGTTACTAAAGAAGTTGATGAAAACTTATACTTAGCTGCTCGCAACATTCCACACGTCAATGTACTTGGTACAAATGAAGTGGACCCAGTGAGCTTGATCGCATTTGATAAAGTGATCATGTCAGTTGAAGCTGCGAAACAATTTGAGGAAGCACTAGCATGAATAACGCAAGACTTTATCAGGTCTTAAGAGGGCCTGTATTCTCAGAAAAATCTCAAATGCTTGGCGACTCACTTGGTGTGCAGGTATTTAAAATTGATTCTAATGCTACTAAGCTTGAAGTCAAGAAAGCAGTTGAGTTGATGTTTGAAGGTGTTGAAGTCACTAAAGTAAACACTTTGAATGTTAAAGGTAAGACAAAGCGTTTTGGTAAAAGCATTGGCCGTCGTAACGACTACAAAAAAGCCTATGTTACCTTAAAAGCTGGTCAAGATGTACAAATGGCTGATGCTGGTGAAGAAGTAGCGAATACTACTGATTCTACTAGTGAAACAGCGAATAACGAATAAGGATTACACTCATGCCTATCGTAAGAGCAAAGCCAACATCACCAGGCCGTCGTTTTGTTGAAAAAGTAGTGCATCCACACCTGTACAAAGGTCGTCCGTTTGCAGCACTTCTAGAATCAAAAAGCAAGTCAGGTGGTCGTAACAATAATGGCCGCATTACTACTCGTCACATTGGCGGTGGTCATAAGCAACATTATCGCATTATCGATTTCAAACGTACTAAAGACAATATCCCAGCAACGGTAGAGCGTATCGAATACGATCCTAACCGTACTGCTCATATTGCTCTACTTAAGTATGCTGATGGCGAACGTCGTTACATTATCGCTGCTAAAAAACAAGTAGTTGGTGATACAGTAATGTCAGGCGAGACTTCTCCAATTCGTCCAGGTAACTGCTTACCGCTAAAAAACATCCCATTGGGTACTGTGATTCACAATATCGAGCTTAAAATCGGTAAAGGTGCACAGATGGCTCGTTCTGCGGGTGCTAGCGTTCAGTTACTAGGTCGTGACGGTGTTTATGCTATTCTACGTATGCGTTCTGGCGAAACTCGCCGTGTACACGTAAATTGCCGCGCTGTTATTGGTGAAGTTTCTAACACTGAAAACAACTTGAAATCACTTGGTAAAGCCGGTGCTTCACGTTGGCGTGGTGTTCGTCCTTCTGTTCGTGGTGTCGCTATGAACCCGGTTGATCACCCACACGGTGGTGGTGAAGGTCGTAACAAAGGTCGCCATCCAACCAGCCCTTGGGGTCAGAAGTCTAAAGGACTTAAAACGCGTCACAATAAGCGTACTGACAACATGATCATCCGCCGTCGCGCCAAGAAGAAATAAAGGAAGAATTTCATGCCTCGTTCATTGAAAAAAGGTCCATTCATAGACGCGCACTTGTTTGCTAAAGTTGAGAATGCATTAGACACCAACTCACGCAAGCCAATTAAGACTTGGTCGCGCCGCTCGATGATTCTGCCACAAATGGTTGGCCTAACTTTATCTGTTCACAACGGCCGTACTCATGTACCGGTTATCGTGAGCGAGCAGATGGTTGGTCATAAACTAGGTGAATTTGCCCCGACTCGTACGTATCGTGGTCACGGCATTGACAAAAAAGCTAAGAGATAAGGTGCTTACCATGGAAGTAACTGCAAAATTACGCGGTGCCGCCATATCGGCACAAAAAGTTAGACTCGTTGCTGATGAAGTTCGTGGCAAATCTATTGAGCGTGCTTTGGATATCCTAACGTATAGCAATAAAAAAGGCGCTGTGTTTGTTAAGAAATGCCTTAACTCAGCCATCGCCAATGCCGAACATAATCACGGCTTAGATATTGACGACCTAAAAGTCGCTACTATCTATGTTGATGAAGGCATTACGCTAAAACGTATCCTACCACGTGCCAAAGGCCGTGCTGATCGTATCAGCAAGCGTACTTGTCACATCACTATAAAGGTAGGAGAATAAGTTATGGGTCAAAAAGTACATCCAATCGGAATTCGTCTTGGTGTTGTAAAAAAGCATAACGCAAACTGGTATGCTAACCCTAAACAATACTCAGAATACCTAATCAACGACATTCAAGTTCGTGAATATCTACGCAAAAAGCTAGACAACGCTATGATCAGCAACATCATGATCGAGCGTCCTACTGGCGCTGCTAAGATTACCATCGCCACTGCGCGTCCTGGTATTGTTATCGGTAAGAAAGGCGAAGATATCGAAAGACTTCAAAAAGAATTGACCAAAATTATGGGCGTACCTGCTCAGGTCAACATTGAAGAAATCACGTCACCTGACCTTGATGCACGTTTGGTAGCAGACGGCATCGGTAGCCAGCTTGAGCGTCGTGTTATGTTCCGTCGTGCGATGAAACGCGCGGTACAGAACAGCATGCGCTCTGGTGCTAAAGGTATCAAGGTTGAGCTGTCTGGCCGTCTAGGCGGTGCTGAGATTGCTCGTAGTGAATGGTACCGTGAAGGTCGTGTGCCATTGCATACACTCCGTGCTGATATTGACTACTCGTCAATTCGTGCAGAGACAACTTACGGCACCATCGGTGTTAAAGTTTGGATTTTCCGTGGCGAAATCCTTGACGGTATGAACAGTGTATATAATCCCGTCAAAGAAGAGCAGACTCGTGCGCCAAAACGCCGTGGTCGTGGAAATCGTCGAAACTCAGACAGAGGTTAAACTATGTTACAGCCAAAACGTACCAAGTTTCGTAAAATGCACAAAGGTCGTAACACTGGGCTAGCTCATCGTGGAAGCACCGTTGCATTCGGACAAATTGGTCTAAAATCATTGACGCGTGGTCGTATGACAGCTCGTCAAATCGAAGCAGCACGTCGTACCATCACTCGTAAAATTAAGCGTGGCGGTAAGATTTGGATTCGTGTATTCCCTGACAAACCAATTACCAACAAACCATTAGAAGTACGTATGGGTAAAGGTAAAGGTCCAGTAGAATATTGGGTATGCGAAATCAAACCTGGTAAAGTGCTATATGAAATTGAAGGGGTATCTGAAGAGCTTGCTCGTGATGCATTAACGCTCGCTGCAGCAAAATTGCCCTTTAAAACTACCATTGTTAAGCGGACGATAATGTAATGAAGATCAGTGAATTACGTGATAAATCATTAGAAGAACTGACCCAGTTACTTGATGAAAAGCAACTTGATGCTTTCCGTATTCGTATGGCTAAAGCAACTGGTCAGTTGGGTAATACCCATGAAGTTAGAGCCAATCGTCGCACGATTGCCCAGCTTCAGACTTTGATTAACGAGAAACAACGAGGCGACTCATGAGCGATAACAATCAAACAGCTACCAATGCTAGCGTATTGACAGGACGAGTTGTCAGCGACAAGATGGACAAGTCCATCACAGTTTTGATTGAGCGTCTGGTTCGTCATCCTTTGTATGGCAAGCAGCTTCGTCGTTCTACGAAAATCAAAGCTCATGATGAGAATAACGTTTGCCAACAAGGCGACCTTGTCCGCATCAAAGAAACGCGTCCAATCTCAAAAACTAAGTCTTGGACTTTAGTTGATGTGGTTGAAAAAGTAGAAAAAATCTAAGTAAATTGCATTAAAAGCCAGAAGCTGTTAAAATAGCCGCCTTTTTAAGGATGCTGATTGCGCCGAGCGTATATCACTCACATTAAGAGTAAGTCGCGGTTATTTATATTAAAATGCCGTCCTACTCATTCTGTGCTAGCGGCAGCAACTGGTTTTTATTGCTCATACGTGTGGAGTAACGCTATGATTCAGGTTGAGTCAATGCTGGAAGTTGCAGACAATAGCGGTGCAAGGCGAGTTCAGTGCATTAAAGTACTGGGTGGTTCTCATCGTCGTTATGCATCAGTTGGCGACATTATTAAAGTAACGGTTAAAGAAGCCATTCCTCGTGGTCGTGTTAAAAAAGGCGACGTGATGAATGCAGTAGTTGTACGTACCAAAAAAGGCGTTCGTCGTCCAGATGGTTCTGTGTTACGTTTTGACGATAATGCTGCGGTATTGTTGAACCAAAACAAAGCGCCGATTGCAACTCGTATTTTTGGACCGGTAACTCGTGAACTACGTGGTGATCAGTTTATGAAAATTGTATCACTAGCACCAGAAGTATTGTGAGGTAATCCATGTCAAAATTACGTAAAGGCGATACAGTTATCGTGATTGCTGGGAAAGACAAAGGCAAACAAGGTACTGTACAAGCTGTAAAAAACGATCGTATTAAAGTTGAAGGCATTAATATTGTTACTAAACATCAGAAGCCAAATCAGGCAACTGGCGTTGAAGGTGGCATTCTTAAGCAAGAAGCTTTTCTGCATATCTCAAATGTCGCAATCTTAAATGCGCAAACCCAAAAAGCAGACCGTATTACTTATCAGTTTGGCGAAGACGGCAAGAAACAACGCGTCTATCGTTCAAACGGTGAAGTAGTGGCGACTGCGTAAGACACTAAGGGTGTAATGGTAATGGCAAGATTAAAATCTTTATATAACGATAAATTAAAGCAGCAAATCAAAGAAGATCTTGGTTTGGACAATGTGATGCAAGTGCCTAAAATCACTAAAATCACACTTAACATGGGTGTAGGCGGCGCGTCTCAAGACAAGAAATTGTTGGAAGGTGCTGTAGCTGATATGACTGCGATTGCTGGTCAAAAACCTGTTGTCACCAAAGCGCGTAAATCAGTTGCTGGCTTTAAGATTCGTGAAGAATGGCCAATTGGCTGTAAAGTAACGCTACGCGGTGAGCAAATGTACGAATTTTTAGATCGTCTCGTTGCCATTGCAATTCCTCGTATTCGTGATTTCCGCGGTTTTTCACCTAAAGCCTTTGACGGACGTGGTAACTACTCATTGGGTATCAAAGAACAAATCGTATTCCCAGAAGTAGATTTTGACAAGATTGATCGTATCCGTGGTATGGATGTGACAATCACCACGTCAGCTCAATCTGATGAAGAAGGTCGTGCGTTGCTTAAAGCATTCGGCTTCCCATTTAAATAAGGTAAAGACGTTATGGCAAAGAAGAGCATGATTAACCGCGAATTAAAGCGCGAAAAAATGGTTGCTAAATATGCTGAAAAGCGTATCAAGCTAAAAGAAACTATCAGTGATATGACTGCAAGTGACGAAACTCGTATGGAAGCGATGTTAGAGCTACAAGCTCTTCCACGCAACTCATCACCAGTACGTCTGCGTAATCGTTGTGCTATCACCGGTCGTCCTCACGGTTACTTCCGCAAGTTTGGCTTGTCACGCAATATGCTGCGTGAGCGTGTCATGCAAGGCGATGTGCCTGGTGTTCGTAAAGCAAGCTGGTAAGGAGTAACTATATGAGTATGCAAGATACCGTTGGGGATATGCTAACCCGTATCCGTAACGCACAAATGGCTAACAAAGTATCGGTAGCAATGCCGAGCTCTAAATTACGTAAATCAATTGCTGATTTGCTAGTTAGCGAAGGTTATGTGGCAAGCGCCGTTGTTACTGAGCAAGAAAACAACAAAGCAACCCTTACTATTGAATTGAAATACTTCGAAGGCCGTGCTGTCATCGAAACTATTCAACGTTATAGCCGTCCTGGTTTACGCCAGTTCCGCGGTAAAGACGAAATCCCTACTGTTAAGCAAGGTATGGGTGTTGCTATCGTATCTACTAGCCAAGGTATCATGAGCGATCGTGCTGCACGCGCTGCTGGTATCGGTGGTGAAATCGTCGCATTTGTAGCGTAAGCTATACGACGATGAAGTCTATTTGATGGTTGTTAGGCTTCTATTGATTGAGTAATATTAAATTATTTTGAATTGATAGATGTCTAACACAGTCAACTATGCTAAACTAACACGCTTTTTAGCCTGTTAGTTTTTTCGCTAATATAAAGAAGTTAAATTTTTTAAGGAATATTCCTATGTCTCGTGTGGCTAAAGCCCCAGTGACGCTGCCAAACGGCGTAAGCGTTACTTTGAACGATCGGCAGGTCGAAGTTAAAGGCAAGAACGGTTCTATGTCTTTACGCCTGCATGAATTGGTCGAGCTGAAACAGGAAGATGATGCTATCATTTTCTCACCTACAGTCGATTCAAAAGAAGCTATGATGCACACTGGCACCATGCGCGCTCTTGTTAACAACTATGTTACTGGCGTAAATGAAGGCTTTGAAAGACGTCTTCAGTTGATTGGTGTTGGTTATCGCGCGCAAGTTACTGGTAACAAGGTAACCTTGAACGTTGGTTATTCTCATCCAGTAGAGTATACGTTACCTGAAGGTGTATCAGCTGAAACACCAACGCAAACTGAAATTGTTTTGAAATCAAACAATAAACAGCAGCTTGGTCAAGCAGCCGCCAACATCCGTGGTTTCCGCCCACCTGAGCCTTATAAAGGTAAAGGTATTCGTTATAGTGACGAGCATGTGATTCGCAAAGAAGCTAAGAAAAAATAAGGTGAGTTGAAATGTTTGATAAAAAAGCAGCTCGTCTGCGTCGAGCTAAGAAAACACGCGCGCATATCCGTTTCTTAGGCGTTCATCGCTTAACGGTTAACCGCACGTCAAAACATATTTATGCCCAGATTATCTCTCCAAATGGTGGTGAAGTGATTGCTCAGGCATCTACCTTAGACAGCAGCTTGCGTTCAGGCGCGACTGGTAATGCTGATTCAGCAACGTCTGTAGGCCAAATGATCGCAGAACGCGCAAAAGCAGCTGGCATTACTAAAGTTGCCTTTGACCGTAGTGGTTTCAAATATCATGGTCGAGTTAAAGCTTTAGCAGAAGCTGCTCGCGAAAACGGATTGGAGTTTTAATCATGGCTAGAAATGATAAAAATGATAAAAATGAACAGACTGACGGTCTAGTAGAACGCTTAGTTACCGTTGATCGCGTAGCGAAAGTTGTTAAAGGTGGTCGTATTTTCTCTTTCACTGCATTGACTGTAGTGGGCGATGGCAATGGTCGTGTAGGTTTTGGTCGCGGTAAAGCACGTGAAGTGCCAGCTGCTATCCAAAAAGCACTAGAAGCTGCCAAACGTAATATGATTACTGTTGAGCTAAATGATGCAACTTTGCATCATCCAATCAAAGCACGTCATGGTGCTAGTAAAGTCTACATGCAACCTGCATCTGAAGGTACTGGCGTAATCGCTGGTGGCGCAATGCGTGCTGTATTAGAAGTTGCTGGTGTCAAAGATGTTTTGACTAAATGTTATGGTTCTACCAATACTGCTAACGTTGTTCGCGCAACGTTTAACGGTTTACGTGATATGTCAACTCCAGAGAAGATGGCAGCTAAACGTGGTAAATCTGTAGACGAAATCTTGGGTTAACTTAGACTAGGTGAGTTACGATGAAAAAAATGAAAGTCACTCAATTTAAATCGGGTGCCCATCGCCTAAAGAGCCACAAAGCGAGCTTGAAAGGATTGGGTTTACGCCGTATTAATCATACTGTAGTAGTAGAAGATACTCCTTCGACTCGTGGTATGGTCAATCGCGTTAACTACATGGTAAAAGTGGAGGAAGCGTAATGGGTCTTAGATTAAATGAATTATCACCAGGTGTTGGCGCAAAGAAAACTGCCCAACGTCGTGGTCGTGGTATCGGTTCAGGTCTTGGTAAGACTGGTGGTCGTGGTGTAAAAGGTCAGAAATCTCGTTCAGGTTCTAGCATTCGCTCAGGATTTGAAGGTGGTCAGATGCCTTTATATCGCCGTCTACCAAAATTTGGTTTTACCAGTAAACTGGCTATGAAGACTGCTGAAGTACGTCTTTCTGAACTGAATAAAATTGAAGGCGATGTAGTTAGCCTTGAAACACTTAAAGCTGCTAACCTTATCCGTCACGATATGAAACGTGCTCGTGTAATGCTATCAGGCGAAGTCACTAAAGCTTATACTTTCAAAGGTATTAAAGTGACTAAAGGTGCTAAGCAAGCTATCGAAGCTGCTGGTGGTAGCATCGAGGAGTAGTAACGTGTCAAAACAATCAATGTCATCGGCTGGTATACCGCTTAATCCATTCGCATTTATACGTAAGTATGATGAGTTATGGACGCGTTTATTATTTTTAATCGGCGCATTGATTGTTTATCGTTTAGGGTCACATATTCCAGTTCCGGGTATCAACCCAGTTAACTTGGCTGATCTGTTTTCGCGCAACGAAAACACCATTTTGAGCATGTTTAATATGTTCTCAGGTGGTGCGCTAGAGCGTATGTCTATCATGGCACTTGGCATTATGCCATATATCTCAGCATCGATTATCGTACAGATGATGTCTGCAGTATTGCCATCGCTTGAAGCCCTCAAAAAAGAAGGTGAAGCGGGACGACGCAAGCTAAACAAGTATACCCGTCAGGGAACACTTGCTTTAGCACTAGTACAGTCATTAGGAATGTGTGCCGGCTTAATCAGCCAAAACCTTACTTTATCTACTGGTCTTACCTTTTATATTCCAGCTGTTACTTCTTTAGTAGCAGGCGCAATGTTCTTAATGTGGCTTGGTGAGCAGATTACAGAGCGCGGCGTAGGTAATGGTATTTCAATGCTCATTTTTGCGAGTATTGTGGCTGGTACGCCAGGTATGATTTCGCAGTCTATTGAACAGGTCAATCAAGGTCAGATGAACTTGATTGTGCTATTTATTTTTGTACTGCTAGGTATCGCGGTTACTGCGGGTATCGTTTATATTGAACGTGCTCAACGCCGTGTTCCTGTGAACTATGCACAAAAACAGCAACAAGGCCGCAAAATTTATGCTCAGCAGCAATCACATTTGCCGCTTAAGCTAAATATGGCAGGGGTTATCCCCGCTATTTTTGCCAGTTCTTTGTTATTGTTTCCTGCAAGTTTAGGGCAGTGGGTTGGTCAATCGACTGATCCTACCTTTGTACAGAAAATACTTCAAAATATGGCATTGGTACTGTCTCCAGGACAGCCGCTATATTTAGTACTGTTTGGCGCAATGATTATCTTCTTCTGTTATTTTTATACGGCATTGGTATTTAGTCCGCGTGAAGTAGCAGAGAACCTTAAACGTAGTGGTGCGTATATCCCAGGTATTCGCCCAGGACAACAAACTCAGCGTTACCTCGATCATGTATTAAACCGACTGACCTTTATTGGCGCGATGTATATGACGGTTATTTGTTTAATGCCAATGGTCGTCCAGTCATCGTTTGGTGTGCCGTTTCAACTCGGTGGTACGTCTTTACTGATTATGGTGGTTGTGGTAATGGACTTCATCTCGCAGATTCAAGCGCATTTGATGACCCATCAATATCATGATCAGACGTTAATTCAATCGCCCACTCAACCTTAAATGAGCGGTACGATATTTCAAGGAGCATGCTATGAAAGTTCAAGCATCAGTTAAAAAGATTTGTGGTAGCTGTAAAGTTGTGCGCCGTAAAGGCCGTGTACATATTATTTGTACAGCAGAACCTCGCCACAAGCAACGTCAAGGTTAATCTTTAGTATTAGAAAACGTTTAGTTTTCACTGCTAATTAAATTAATACTTGAAAAATAACGGCGGATGCGATATCATCCGCCACTTGCCGTGTTTATACAAAATCTTTTATAATAGAATCGATGAGTAGACTTATAGTCAAAACATCGATAATGACTATAGAAGCTCTAGTATTAACAGCAACAAATCTGAAGAGTAAAGCCTTATCGCTAGATAACGCTTATTTTTCTTTAATGGAGAGAAATCAATGGCTCGTATTGCCGGCGTAAACATTCCGGATAATAAGCATGCTGTTATTTCACTAACTTACATCTTTGGTGTAGGTCGTACCACTGCTCAGAAAATCTTAGAAGCAGTTGGCATCGCCCCTACTACTAAAGTCAGTCAGTTAGATGATACACAGTTAGATGCTATCCGTGCACAAGTTGCAAACTACATGACTGAAGGTGACCTTCGTCGTGAAGTTTCAATGAATATTAAGCGTTTAGTTGATCTTGGTTGTTACCGTGGCATCCGCCATCGTCGTAACCTACCAGTTAGAGGTCAGAACACCAAGAACAACGCTCGTACTCGCAAGGGTCCGACACGTCCTCTCAAAAGATAATTAACTTAGGAAGCTAAAAGATGGCAAAAGACACTCGTAGTCGCAAAAAGGTGACTCGTCGTTCAGTATCGGAGGGCATCGCCCATATCCATGCGTCTTTTAATAACACCATTGTTACGATTACCGATCGTCAAGGTAATGCATTGGCTTGGGCCACTTCAGGTGGACAAGGCTTCCGTGGTTCACGTAAATCTACACCATTTGCAGCTCAGGTTGCAGCTGAAGTCGCTGGTAAAGCGGCTCAAGAATATGGTGTTAAGAATATCGACGTTTTGGTCAAAGGACCAGGACCGGGTCGTGAGTCTGCGGTAAGAGCACTAGGTGCATTGGGTTATAAAGTTAACAGCATCTCTGATGTAACCCCAATCCCACACAATGGTTGCCGTGCGCCGAAAAAGCGCCGCGTCTAATATTAAAGACGAAGCTTTTTATCCCAAAAGCTTATAGGAGACATAACAATGGCCCGTTATATTGGACCAAAACTTAAATTATCACGTCGTGAAGGCACTGACTTAAGTCTTAAGTCTGGCGTTAAACCGTATGACGTAAAAACGAAGAAAGCTGGTCGTCCACCAGGTCAACACGGTGTAAGCCGTAACAAGACCTCAGAATATGCTCTACAGTTGCGTGAAAAGCAAAAAGTTAAGCGTATCTACGGTGTATTAGAGCGTCAGTTTGCTAATTACTATAAAGAAGCTGCTCGTAAGCGCGGTGCTACTGGTGAAAACTTGTTAGCTATGCTTGAGAGTCGTCTAGATAACGTTGTATATCGCATGGGCTTTGGCTCAACTCGCGCAGAAGCACGTCAGCTAGTCAGTCATCGTACTGTTATGGTAAAAAAAGCTGGCCGTGATGAGTTTGTTCGTGTGAATATTCCTTCAATTCAGCTTCAAGATGGTGATGTCATCGCTATCCAAGAGAAATCTCGCGAACAGCTACGTATTAAAAACGCTATCGAATTAGCGACACAACGTGGTATTCCAGAATGGCTTGATGTTGACCACAGCAAACTACAAGGCACGTTTAAACATGCGCCTGATCGTATTGATCTACCTGCTGAAATCAACGAAAGCTTGATCGTTGAGCTATACTCTAAGTAATGACGTAATGCTCAATGTTATGAAAATGGCATTGAGCAATTAACGTTAATTAAACCAGTTTAATAAATCGAGGTGACATCATGATGCTAAATGCAACTGAGTTTCTAACGCCGAATGCCATTAATGTGGATACGGTTAACGAAACGATTGCGAAAGTCACGCTCGAACCGTTAGAACGCGGCTTTGGGCATACCCTAGGTAATGCTCTACGTCGCATCTTGTTATCTTCATTACCTGGTGCTGCAGTCATTGAAGCTGAGATTGATGGTGTTGACCATGAATACTCAACGCTTGAAGGCCTGCAAGAAGACGTACTTGATTTGCTTTTGAACCTAAAAGGCTTAGCAATTACGCTTCATGACCAAAATGAAGTATTTTTGACCTTGGATAAACAAGGTCCAGGCACTATTACTGCTGCAGACATCGCGTTGCCGCACAATGTTGACATCATCAATCCAGAATTGGTCTTGGGTACATTGAGCGATCGTGGTCATCTTAAGATGCGTTTGCGTGTAGTGATGGGTCGTGGATATGAGCCAGCAAACCAGCGCCGTGAAGATGGTGATACTAAAGCAATTGGACGCTTAAAGCTTGATGCAAGTTTTAGTCCTGTGCTTCGTGTTGCTTATCAGGTTGAGAACGCTCGTGTAGAGCAGCGTACTGATCTTGATCGTCTTATCATTGAGCTTGAAACTAATGGCACTATAGATCCAGAAGAAGCAATTCGTAAAGCAGCCACTATTTTACAACAACAGATTTCTATCTTTGTTGACCTAGAAGCTGAAGAAGCGCCTGAGCCTGTGAAAGAGAAAGAAGAGGTTGATCCGGTGCTATTACGCCCTGTGGACGATCTTGAACTAACGGTTCGCTCAGCCAACTGCTTGAAAGCTGAAAACATTTACTATATCGGTGATTTGGTACAGCGTTCAGAGACTGAACTTCTAAAAACCCCAAATCTTGGTAAGAAATCATTGACAGAAATCAAGGACGTATTAGCGTCTAAAGATTTAGAGCTCGGTATGCGCCTAGATAACTGGCCACCAGCTGATTTACGTGTTGATGATCGCTTTTCTTATCGTAGCCGTTAAACTTTAAGGATTTTTGACTATGCGCCATCGTAAGAGTGGAGTCAAGCTGGGTCGTACCGGCAGTCATCGTAAGGCAATGTTTCAGAACATGACTAACTCATTATTTGAGCATGAACTGATCAAAACAACTTTACCAAAAGCTAAAGAACTACGTCGCGTTGCCGAGCCATTGATCACTATGGCTAAAGAAGACAGCGTTGCTAACCGTCGTTTAGCATTCAGCCGTATGCGTAGCAAAGCTATGGTAGGCAAATTATTTGGCACGTTAGGTCCTCGTTACCAGACGCGTCCAGGTGGTTATTTGCGTATCGTAAAATGCGGTTACCGTGATGGTGACAATGCGCCAATGGCTTATGTAGAATTGGTTGATCGTGACTAGTTTTACACCTAAGACATATTCCATAAAAAAGCTCCAATTCAATTGGAGCTTTTTTTTGTCTTAAATTTGACTAAATATACTAGTAGCTGTTTAAAGCAATAATTAGCTGTTTAAAGTAATAACGAATCGACATTGGCCGCACCTTGCCTGATAACTTCAGGAACGCTGCTAGTCATATCCACGATAGTAGTAAGCTTGGTTGTCTTTATACCTGCATTGATGAGACCGTCGATTTGATTGCCTAGCAAATCTTCAATCTCAAATGGGTCATCCAAAATATCGTCTCGATTAGGCAAAATCAGTGAGCTGGTTAAGATAGGTTCATCCATCGCTTCTAATAATGCTTGAGCAATGGGGTTACTAGGTACACGAATACCAATGGTTTTTTTCTTTGCATGCGCCAGTTTTTTCGGTACGTCTTTGGTGGCAGTAAGAATAAAAGTAATTGGGGCAGGGGTGTGGGCTTTCAGCTGTTTAAATTGCACATTATCAACTGTTGCATAATTGGCAATTTCGCTTAGGTCGCGGCACAGCAAGGTAAATTGATGCTTATCATCGAGTTCACGGATTTGCTTAAGCTTAGCTAGGGCATCCTTTGCACCCAAACGGCAACCAAAAGCGTAACTGGTATCAGTTGGGTAAATGATTAATTGATCTCTGCGCAATAGGTCAGCGGCTTGCTCAATGAGACGTGGCTGCGGATTATCGGGATGAATATAGAAGACTTCCATATTGGTTCCTTATTTTATAATTATTGGTTTTTAATTGAGACAAATTTTTCATTAATTAGATTTAGTTCAATTACTAGATATATTAGAAAAACTATTCTAGAACTAAAGCAGATCGATATCTTCAAAATACCACTTCAGTTATCAGTATAGCTCAAAGTAGATATAAGTTTAGTGGCAAGGCGTTACCAACCGTAGAAAATCGTTAATAAGTAGGAATACTTAGTAATTTAAACTAAGCGCTGATCTCAGATGAAGAAGTGCAAGCGCTAAGTAACGCAATCAGCAAAGTCTTAGCGTCACGCGGCAGAGTATTAGGTTTGGCTATATAGCTTTGGACTTGCTGATAGACATCACTAGCAAATGTGCTACTACTGGTGTCGAAGTCGGCAAACAAATTATCTTGTGAGACTTGGAAGTTTCGTCCACACGCCAAGGTAAATAGACACTCTAATGCTTGAGGTTTGATTTCTACACGCTCAAATGCCTGCTGCTGCGCCGCTGATCGTCCATCTGGAGCATACCAGTAGCCAAAGTCAGATAGTTGTCTACGAGTGTCACCAGCTACACACCAATGACTGATTTCTAGTAAACTCTTAACTATAAATGTACATTACTAAGTTATTGATTGATAAAGAAGTAATTGTAATGATGTAAAATCAGCTTCTTGATAAAAAAATGTACAATATTCCTCATAAAAGGAGATATTGTACATTAAGTGAGTCATTGGAATTATCACTTTTCAAAGCACTAAGAAGCTTATATTAGCCGTGTATATACAATCGAGACATATCAATATTTTATTTTTGATGAATAGATCGGGACTTTTTGTTGGTTCTTCTCTTAGTAGATATTCTTTGTTTTTTCAATAAAATTGGGAAGGCTAGAATATTTACTATAGTTATCATCGGCTGAATAGTAGCCTGATGAATATACTTCACATGACTGCTTTGAAATTTTAAAATTAAGTAAGTATGAATTTGCAATATGTAGTTAATAAACTAATTATCCCTTAACGTAGAAAAATCTGTATGCATTAATGTTTCTAAAGCTATTCTAGCCGTAGGAGGAGGATTCGTAATCATCTCTTGATAATTAACTTCTAAGTTTTTTAGAAACACCTCTGATATCGGTCGACCTGAAAAATCATCAAAGCTAGGTGAAAAATGTATACCTATAGCTTCACACATAGCCTTTTCTAAGCCTTGAGGTCTTGCTTCAACCAATTGAAATAGCTCTTGCTCTTCACTTGTTCTACCACATTCAGTATACCAGTAACCATAGTCATCTAATTTGCGTCGTTTTTGCCCTGCCAAACAGTAATGAGCAATTTCATGTAATAGGCTTCTTGGGTAGTTTTCTTTAAAAAAGATCTTCGCATTTGTATCTGCTTTTGGCGCTTCATAGTAGGGTTCATCTACTCCACCAATTATGGTTAGAGTAGGAAAAAGATGTTCAAATAAAATTTTTAGTTTGTTACACAAATGATCGTCATTCATAGGAATACTTTTAAGGCATCTTAATAGCCGTAATATGAGAAATAAAGCTTTAGAGAGGCTTTATTCATAGATTGTATTTGAGCTAAACAGGAACAAGATTAAGCTATTTATTAGATCTTTTCACTAATCTTATATGTGGAGAATCTGCTAACTCTCTTTGAAGTTCAAAATTCTGTCTTAGAATGTTAAGATAATCTTGCATTATAATGTCATATTCTTCTTTTATCATGTCGTATTTCAAATTAGCTTTGATTTTGAGCTCTTTTTCATGTTTTAACTTAGTAGAAGTATTAGGTTTTTCTTGAGCACGATTTTTGCGTTCTTCTTCCACTTTTGTTATTGCTTCGCAAAGTTCTGGATATCTCTCATTACGGACATACCCTTTTCCTTTACCTGCCTCTCTACCTACAGCGTCTCTAGTAAACTTAAACCGTGATGACTTTGTATTGACAATTTTGGCTGTACCATCTTGTAGACGATTCAAAGCATCCCAATAAGCCTGTTCTGCCTGGCTAGTTTTCATGTTATTTCTCTTGATTTACTTCTAATACTGAAAGAAGACTGTCTATTTTTTTAATACTCACTTCGTATTCATGATGAACACGCTTTGGAATATCTAAAGTGAGTTGAGACTTATAAAAATCTTTAGTTTGTAGCAAAATACTTTTGGATTCTGGTGAAAACACCGCATTTTCACAGCTAATACAAGCAGATGCCAATACACCAGCACCTTTATCACAAGGTTTAATAGACATACATCCGCCAACTAAAGTAGATCGATAACGAATTTTGCCATTTTTGACTGCTTTCTTAGTACTATTTCTATTATCTAAGAACTTAGGAAGCTTATTCTCTACTTTTCTTTTTTGTAGATTTTTACCAGCTGCACCAGTTAGTGTCACCCTGCTATCTAACAATTCATGCAAATTATCTGACTCTACTCTTGCTTGGGCCTCCTGCCATTCCTTTTGCATAGCTTTGACTTCAGGGCCGTTGCCTAAAATATTTATCGCTCTAGAGTTTGAGTCCGTGTAATAGACTGTCATCATCATGCTTATATGTTTTAGCTGGGATTTAAGAGTAGGATATGAAACATAACCACTAGAAGCAGCATACACGGCTAAGGAGCGTCTAAACTGATGAAAGCCTAAAGGCCAAGGCTTACCTAATTTAATATTATTAGATATTTCATCGCCGTATAAAAATTGACTGACTTCCTTTAAGTCTTGTTCTGAAATTAATAAGTGCTCTGATGACATTATTTTTTGAATGAGGTTGCTATTTAAGGCAGTTGTTGCATAATCAAAATGCGGATGAGGCTTTCCAGATTTCCCATTTTCAATTGAAAAAAACAACGGTAACTTACTCTCATCTTCTGCCACCTGACTCTTATTAGCAGACCAGTTCAAAGCTCCTTGAGTGATAAATTTAGCTGCTTCAAAAGCTTCTTCAACAATTGAACCTGTTACCCATTTTGTAAATCTTGGTACTCCATTACTTTCCAATTTTGTTGTAGTTGACCATACTACAGGTATATTCCCAGTATCGGAATGAATATGTCTTAGCCCGTTGAAAGGGATAGATAGTAATTCATTTTTACGCATACCTGTAAACGCAGCTATAACAAAAGCGCTTTTCATCTGTATTTGACCTAAGCTGATTGTTAAACTTAACCAATTAGCATTCTTGATGATGTTTAAATCTGTTAATTCTGCTAAAATCTTAGTTAGCTTTGTATCTGTCTTCAAAGCAGTTTGCCAATAAAATCTGATTAAGCTTTTTTGTGATTTAGTAAGCTTACTCATAGGTACACTCTGATCTAATCTTAATGCTTCATCTCTTACTTTAGTACGTGCAGAAAAAACATATGAGATCTGCTCAGCGTGCTTATTAAAAACCTGCAAACTTTCAATGGTATCTTTTAGCAGGTTCTGATAAATACGTGAAGGAATGATCATGGTTTGAAGACTTTGAGAAGTCTCAGGGAAAGATTTTCTAGTCTTTCTTAGTTTGCTTGAAAATTCTTTTGAAGGTTGCATGTTACACCAAAAATTACTTTGATTTAAAACAGATGCTGTATCAATAAATCTTTGTATCTTGCCTAAATGCAAACCTATTTGTTTCTCCGTCGAACTATTAGTTACTAGGAAGTCGATTGCACTACTGTCAGTAAATATATTATTAAAGTCAATATTATTGTTTACACAGTAACTAATTAGGAAGGATATAGCGACTATATCACTATTCAATTTTGACATAGAACATCCATTCATCTCACAATTCCAATTGAGAGTAAATACCTTCAAAAACTTAACTGCTGATTTGAATTTTTTGCCGTCGGTATTAATAGATGAGGATAGGTTCCGAATTTTAGTTCTAAAATTAATAGTTCTATGTGAATTGCTAGTAGCACTATAGTCCCAAATATCATCAGAGAATAATGATAAAGCATCTCCACTCTTGGAAAGCGTTACAATCAAACCAGATGATGGGTTTTCGATTAGGTCTTTAGATATTGGTTGTATCTCTTTAACGAGGGGTTCACGCATCATTGTCTTGGTCATAAACTTAAGCTTTTTCTGTTAGATTCTGAGGCTACAGTGAGAAAATTTATATGCTCATCCCAATACTCATTATAAATTTGCATTTTTATTTTTTGTTCAGCATCATCAACGAGTTCAATTACTCTATTATCTTTTCCTTTAAGAATATTGATAATCTCGTCAATTCTAAATAGTGATGGTTCTATAGAGAGAAGATGATATTCAGGATCATCACGAATCATAGAAGACTTTAGTAGAGCCTCCTTCAAACTTAATAGTTTATGTATATCTTCAAAATCTATATGAATTGCAAAAAATTCACAGAACAAACAACTTTCAAATGTAGCACAGGAAGGGTTGGGGGCTTCATTATTAAAGCCCAATGCCTTAACAGGATCATTATCTGATAGGTTAGAACAAGATCCTGCTGGTATTTTCTCCGTATCATAGTTAGTTGAAGTCTTGATAGATATAGTTTGTTCATTAGTTCGATTAGACCTAAGAACTGCGGTAATCATTTTTTCGTGATAATGATTCATCTCTATTGCTTGAGACTCAATATCGATCGAAGTGTAAGATTTAGCTACTGTAGTTAAAGAGTTATTCAACTTCCTAGCTACTAATGACAAATTTCCTTTAGAATGTTTTATGTAGTATTCCGCACATAGGTTTCTAATGTCTCTAGCAGTAACCCTTTTAACCCCTTTAAAAAGTGGAGTATTGTCGTCAATAGAACTGACAGAGCTACGTGCAAAACGCTTTAATTGACGATGTTCTCCAATACGCATAAACAAGTATTCTTGACAGTCTCCAGGAAGATGAAGGTTATCAACCCACTCTCTAAGTTTCAAATACTGTATGAGATAACGTTTTAAGTGAGAAGGAGCGGAAAATTCAATCTGTCTACCTGCTCGATATTTATGTTTTTTAGCAAAAGTTGATAAGCCAAGGTTTTCCAAATTTAAATCAGATATTTTCAAATCAAGTGTGGGTTGTATAGTCAGTTCAAAATAAAATTGTTATGGTTAGGACAAATATCATAAAACAATTTGGATAAGTCGTTTTCCATCCAGCCTTGGCGTAGAAACTTAGCCTGTGCCCATTTCTTTTCGATGGGGTTCA
>NZ_CAJHBO010000009.1 GCF_904846645.1 Psychrobacter sp. Pi2-1 | reverse complement strand
CAGGATCATATTGTTCTGTGCCAATAAGCTTGCCTTGATTGGCTTTGTTCTGCCAGTTCGATAACGTTTGCATCGCTATGCCAAGTTGCTTGGCTGTGGCTGAAACATTACCGTTATTGTCTGCTATTTTCTTAACGGCTTCTGCTTTAAATTCGTCACTGTAGGTTCTTACTTTCTTGGTCATGGTAAACTCCAGTTAATACGCTTAGTTTACCAAGTTTAGTTGTACGGTTTCTTCAGCATAGCTCAACTACCTATTTAACTAGGCAGCTTTGGTGGTTTTTTAGGTTTTGGTAAAGGTGTTTTTGCGTCACCAGTTTGCTTATCATCAGAGTCAGCATGGTGAGGCTCATCACTAACGATATCGCTATCAATCGCACTTATCGTTTTGGTGGCCTTATCGTATTGGATGTCATCGGTATAAGGAACGCTGTTTAGTTCGTCATCGACTAAACCATCGTCCAAATCCATTACCTTTTCAGGAGAGCTATACGGCTGCGTATGCTCATCTGTCGGCTGCTTTTCATAGTTGATGTCGGTGTTGGTATGTGAATGTTGAGCATCAGCATGTTTAGATTCAGGCAGGATTCTGACATCAGACAGACGCCTTACCACATAATTGCTTGGTATAGATTTGCCATTTTTTTGTGCGGAAGTATCATCAAATATCATGTGGCCCTGACTATCGATACGCGCATATTTCATCGGTTTATCACGTGGCCAGAAAAAGTCAGACGGATGACTAATAATATGGCCAAACACCAGTTTTGTGAGGCGACTCCATTCAAAAAAGCGAACTTCTTTAGAACGTAGGGCGACAAACAGTGCCAGTGAAAAGCTAACGATTAAGTTGACCAGACCAATAAGGGCCACGCCAAGTATAGAAATTAGGATGAGACTCCAGCTGATGTCATCAGCAGATATATTGAATAGCCCGTGTGCCAAGTTTGCTGAAGCAAAGGCAATGTGACGGATATCAATTGGTAAGCCGAAGATATAGCCAATAGTCGCGGTACTACCTAAGAACACCCCAAATAAGAAGTTACCCATGATAGCGCCCAAGTTGGCTTCTATAAAGCCGCCTAAACGCTGAAGCCATGAGCTAGGCAATATGTATTTCAACAATCTGTGACGTTGTATACGCGCGCCGACGTTGTTATAAACTGCCAAGTTGTCGTAATAACCGGCAATCAAACCAGATAAGAACAGGTAAACCCCAGCAATGGCAGCGTGGGGCAGTGCTAATGAGTGGAACGGGTCAAGATCATGTAGCAAATGTCCTGCTTTTTCGGTATCGATCATTGGCGCGCCAGTATATTGCAACCAAGCAAAAGAGATAATCAAAGCGACGGGTATCGCTAACATAACGTTACCCATGATAGCGATAAACTGGGTGCGCAAGATATCGACGACCAATTCTGATAGCTTGGTCAACTGATGTGATTTTTTACCAGAGCCTTCAGAAATGGTAGAGGCAATCGCAGCCGCGGTCATGGCTGGCTGCTTGGTCGCGACTGTGCCACGAATAACATGAATAAATACGAAACCCAAACCATAGATCATACTGTTGATGAACGCGCGACCCATAGGTGCGAGTGCCAATTGATAGGCCAATATTTTTATGGTTGCCATAAACGCAATCACAAAACCGCCGATAGAGGCTTTTTTGAACATTTTTTGGTAACCAGCTTTATCGGTACTAATATAATGCTCGCCGACGCGACTGGCATTTTCTGTGACTTTGCGAGAGAGTAGTTTGGTATTGTTATCAATTAAATAACCAATACTATAGCGCTGATTGGACGTAGTGATGAGCGCCTGTATCAGTTCGATCACAGCACGATCTCGCTTTTGATTATCGTCTGTAACCAACTCAGTTAAAATCCGCATACGCTGCAAGCTTTGATCTAAACGCAGCATCATATTAGTCAAACGAATAGAGATACCGGTCTTATAAATCCGCTTGCGTACGGTAGCGACGATATCTTCGCACTGCTCAATCATAACCAATAGCGGTGCAGGATCGACTGCTTGCTCGGGCGTAATATCTGTCAAGGTATCCAGCTCATGTGCTTGACGATATTGATTGACAAAGAGTACAGCTTCTTGATTTTGTGCAACAAAAGACGCTGAGTAGTTCAGTATCTGCGGATATGCCTCCATTAAATCAGGATGCAAGCCGATACCGCTGATGCGATAAGACAAAATGATAATGGCGTTTAAAATACTGTTTTTTGCAGTAGCGACTAGATTTAAGTGTTTCTCTTCTACGCGAACCAGCTCAACCAGTTTGTCCCATTTTTCCTTTTCAATATTGGCAAGCCAACGTTCATCAGAGCGCTTGTCAAATAGATAGCCTACCAGTTCTACGACAGAATCGTCTTGTGGTAGTAATGGTAAAAATCTATGGCCAATCAAACGGCGTAAACTGTTAAAGAACCCTTGGTCAGACATGATACCAGTGTCGGTATACAGTGCGATTTGCCGATATTGGATAATCAGTTTTAGCACAAAACTAGACAACCCATCTCCATATTCTGGATGTTGATGTATGATGTCAATAAGGGATTGAATTTTTTCGTTGGCCAATGCAGGTTCTTTATCACTGACTCGTAGCTCATCAATCAAGCGTTTGAGTACCGCAGGATCTGGCACGTCGCTCAAGGCGGTAATCTGTTGTAAAATGCGTTTTAATTCTGACACGTCGCACCCTTTATCATGGTTGTTTCAATCGTTTTTATTATTTAAATCGGTATAAGTGGTTGAGTGATATTTGCCAATCGTTCAATTGTAGTCGAGCAACATCTTGTCTTGCGTTATTTTAATCGGAACTGCCAATTGATATTGAATTATTTTGTTAGCAGTTATTTTGACAAAAAAAAGGACAGTAACACGACTGTCCTTTTAATCAAGGTATTTTAGGTTAGTTTTAAAGCTAGCTTAGCTTGCAGGAACATCGAAATAAGCAAGGTCAAAGTTCATCATTGGGTCACTACCAGCTTTGACCATCTGTGCATGAGCATCGATACGCGGTAAGACACGACCAACGAAGTAATCTGCAAGCTTGGCTTTGTTGGTATAAAACTCACCTTCTTTGCCATTAGCAGCTTCCACCATCAACGCAAACATGTATGAGTAAGCAAGGTAGCCAAACGCATGCATGTAGTCAACCGCACAGCCATTGATTTCGTTTTTGCGTTCGCCGATATTGTTAAGCACAGTGGTGGTTAACTCTTCGATGGTATCCGCAGCATCTAGAGTAGCTTGTTTGATAGCATGGTCTGCTTGCATATTGTTAACGAAGTCACGAATCTCACCCAAGAAATGAGTGACGTACTTACCATTGTTACGAGCAACTTTACGACCTAATAAGTCAAGCGCTTGAATACCGTTGGTGCCTTCATAAATCTGCGCAATACGTGTATCACGAACGATCTGCTCCATACCCCATTCGCGGATATAGCCATGACCACCAAAGACTTGCTGACAATCAACAGTGGCTTCCAGTGCTTTATCAGTCAGGAACGCTTTAGCAACTGGTGTCAGTAGGGCAACACGAGCTGCAGCCGCTTTGGCTGACTCAGGATCGGTACTAAACTTCTCTTCATCAAGGTTTTTGGCAACGTACATCGCAAAACAGCGTGACGCTTCAGTGTTTACTTTGGCGTTCAATAGCATACGACGGACGTCAGCATGATGGATAATAGCATCAGCGGGTTTTTCTGGGCTCTGTAGCTGGGTATCGCTACGGCCTTGACCGCGGTCATTGGCATATAACGCTGCATTTTGATAGGCAAGCTCAGAACCACCAAGGCCTTGCAAGCCCATAGTGACACGCTCGTAGTTCATCATGATGAACATTGATGATAGACCAGTGTTTTCCGCGCCAACCATCCAGCCTTTAGCGTTATCAAAGTTCATGACACAAGTCGCAGAGGCTTTAATACCCATTTTGTGTTCGATAGAGCCTACCGCTAACGTATTGCGCTCGCCTAAGCTACCATCTGCATTGACCAAGAATTTTGGTACGACAAATAGTGAGATACCTTTTGAACCTTCTGGTGCATTTGGTGTTTTTGCCAATACCAAATGAATGATGTTGTCAGTAAGGTCATGCTCACCACCAGTGATAAAGATTTTGGTACCAGAGATATCATAGCTACCATCATCATTAGGCACGGCTTTGGTTTTGATAATACCCAAATCAGTACCAGCATGCGGCTCTGTCAAGCACATGGTGCCAGCCCATTCGCCGTTGTACATTTTTTCTAGATAAGTTTGCTTTTGCTCTTCAGAGCCAGCTGCATTTAAACAAAGTGTCGCACCGACTGTTAGGTTTGGATACAGGGCAAATGATTGGTTGGCAGTGAAAACCATCTCTTCGGTGAGCATGGTAACCATTTTAGGGAAGCCCTGACCGCCGTATTCAGCATTACCACTTAAGCCGACCCAGCCTGATTCAGCATATTGCTTATAGGCTTCTTTGAATCCTGTCGGAGTCGTGACGACGCCATCACCTTCGAAAGTTGCGCCTTCTTCATCACCGCTACGGTTAATAGGAAGTAGAATGTTTTTTGACAGTTTTCCCATTTCTTCTAAAATCATATCGACAGTTTCCATGTCGACATGAGCCAAGTTTTCGTTGTTTTGCCAAAACTCTGGCGCCTTGAATACGTCATTTAAGATAAAGCGCATGTCATTAAGAGGGGCATTATAAACAGCCATAAACATTCCTTTGGTTCAAATAATTAAAATTGAAGTTGTTAAGATTATCAACTGTTCTTTTGGTATAACCTTAGCGATTAATAATCAAAGTTTAACAAATAAGCTTGTGAGCGAGTGTATTTCTTCGTGAATTGTGCGTACACCAAAAGTTAGCAGCGGCTATTGAAGTGCTTACAGACACCTCACTGATAATTATAATGTAAGAAGGTAGGCGGGTCGGTACTTATAGACTGTTGCTACAGTCAAAACTATGTTGATAGTTATTATAAGCATACGCAAAACAAAGCGGCAACACACCGAAGTATATTGCCGCTCAAGATTATACGATTACGAAGTTTATCGCTTTAATTAAAAGGCAAACTGATCAACGTCCATGCTCATGTATGGCTCTACACCAGTGCTGATACGCTGTACGTGCGTAGTAGTACGTGGCAATAGCTTAGCAAAGTAGAACTGAGCCGTTTTAACTTTAGCGTCATAGAATGCTTTTTCGCCAGTACCGTTTGCGATAGCAGTTTGAGCAACCAGTGCCATGCGTGCCCATAAGTAGGCTAGGGTCACATAACCGCTGAAATACATATAGTCTACCGCAGCGCCGCCGACAGCATCTGGCGTTTCAGTTGCTTGCATACCGATGCGTGCAGTTAAATCGCCCCATTCTTTAAGATGCTTGGCAAGTGGGCGGATAAACTGACCCATCTCGTCATTTTCTTTGTTTTCTTCACAGAATTCTTGGATAACGTTTACAAAGTTCGCAAGTAGCTTACCTTGTGAACCCAAGACTTTACGACCTAACAAGTCAAGCGCTTGAATCTCTGTGGTACCTTCGTATAAGCAAGAAATGCGCGTATCACGCACGTTCTGCTCCATACCCCATTCACTAACGAAACCATGACCACCATAAACCTGAATACCATGGTTGGCAGCTTCCAGACCTGTTTCAGTCAAGAACGCTTTAGCAATTGGTGTCAGTAGTGACAACATTTGGTCAGCAAACTTCAACTCTTTGCCTTCGCCTTTTGCGACGGTATCTGCAAAGTGTGAGAGATAATAAACTAGCGCACGACCACCTTCAGCAAAGGCTTTTTCAGTCAATAGCATGTTACGAACCGCTGGATGTACGATGATAGGGTCAGCTGCTTTTTCTGGTGCTTTCGTACCTGATAGTGAACGCATCGCTAAGCGGTCTTTTGCATAAGTCAATGAACCTTGGAACGCATACTCTGCTGCAGTCAAACCTTGCACAGCAGTACCGATACGTGCCACGTTCATAAAGGTGAACATGCACTGTAGGCCACGGTTTTCAGGTCCAATCAAGTAACCTGTTGCGCCATCGAAGTTCATGACACAAGTTGCAGAGGCTTTGATACCCATTTTGTGTTCGATAGAGCCACAAACGACATTGTTGCTTTCGCCAACGCTACCATCTGCGTTGACCGTCATTTTTGGAACGATAAACAATGAGATACCTTTGGTACCAGCAGGCGCGCCTGGTAGACGAGCTAATACAATGTGGATAATGTTACCGGTTAGGTCATGCTCACCAGCTGAGATGAAAATCTTTTGACCCGTGATGCTATAGCTACCATCTTCTTTAGGCTCAGCTTTGGTACGGATAATACCCAAGTCAGAACCCGCATGCGCTTCAGTTAGACACATGGTGCCTGACCATTCGCCAGTAACCATTTTTTCTAAATAGGTTTGTTTTTGCTCGTCAGTACCATGATGCTCGATGGTTTGAATAGCACCATGTGATAGGCCAGGGTACATAGAGAATGACCAGTTAGCCGTACCAACCATTTCATTGATGACAGTAGACAATGAGAACGGCATGTTTTGACCGCCGAAATCTTCTTCAGCAGATAAAGCAGGGAAGCCAAGCTCACAATACGCGTCATAAGCTTCTTTAAAGCCTTTTGGCGTGGTGACCTTACCATTATCAAACTTACAGCCTTCAGCATCACCGCTTTGGTTCAATGGTGACAGTTCGTTTTCAGCAAAGCTTGCAGCCATTTCAAATAGGCTGTCCATTAGCTCACGGTCAGCTTCTTGGAACGCAGGCAAAGTTTTGTAGTGGCTTTCACTATCGAGTAGTTCATGCATAACGAATTGGATATCACGTAATGGCGCTTTGTATTGCATAACTTCCTGTCCTTTTTGTAATGTAACCGAGTATAGCCAATAATGAGCATATGGTCGCACTATCCTCTAGTGCGTTATTCTTACCTAGCCAATCTGAAAATCTAAATAAAGGATAAACAGTAAAGCAGGTCAACCATGCTATCGATTACATAAAATAGTGTTAAAAAGAGTGGTGATTGTCAGAGTCAATGAGAGAATAAATGTGCTCTAACAAATTCACTATAAAAGATAGGCTTTCATAGGTGATTATACAAGTTTGGTGACAGGACTGATAAGTCATGAACCTATCTTGCATCGGTTATGCAATCGACGTTAGGCGCTAGGAAGCAGCAGCATTAAGCATATGAAAACTCTAATGTTACTAAGACAGATATTCCTCTATATGATTAGTATTAACATGAAAAAATGACAGCCAAAAAAATAGCGTTCGCCATAAAGACAAACGCATCGGTATAAATTACAGCACTATTTGGTAGAACCGAGCATGTAAGTTATGTCACAGATATAAACGTGATAAACATTAAACATGCTCGTATGCTAGGAGTCTGAACATAGTAGCTTATGGTTAATAAGTTATAAGTTATAAGTTATAAGTTATAGCTTAGCGTTTACTCAGAAGCATTTTGTTGAATCAGCATCGCAGTGGCGACATCAGCAGACACGGGTTTGCTAAACCAATAGCCCTGACCAATTTTGCAACCCATATCTAACAACACATCGCGCTGCTGCTCAGTTTCGATACCTTCAGCAACGACTTGCATGTCTAAAGCGACTGCTAAGTCTAAAATGGCTTTTACAATCGCGTGCTGGGTACGATCGGTTTCAATATTGGAGATAAAGCTCTTATCAATCTTGATAAAATCAAATGGATATTCTTGCAAGTAGCTCAATGATGCATAACCAGTACCGAAATCATCGAGCGCTAGACGTACGCCAAGCTCTCTAAGCGAGTTAAGCTGTTTTTTTACATTATCATGACGCTGAATCAAAGACGACTCGGTCACTTCAATATGCAACTGATGGGCAGCAACGTCATTCTCTGTCAGTAGTGTGCTCACCATATCAAAGAAGTCAGGGTGGCTAAACTCAGCAGCATCAGCGTTGATACAGACGTGTTGATGAAACCCTTGCTGTTGCCAAACGGCTAGTTGTTTGACGATTTTAATGGCCAGTTGCGAAAACAAATCAAAGGAGAGCTTGTGCGCGATAATGGCATTGATAAAATGAACGGGCTTGAGTAATCCGCGAGTAGGGTGCTGCCAACGTACCAATGCTTCAAAACCTGTAATAGCACCAGTCTCCAATGAGAACTTTGGCTGATAATAAGGAACAAATTGACCTTCAATGGTAGCAGTCCTAAGCTCAGACTCTAACTCTAAACTGCCAGCGGTAGCGCTTTCAATTGCCTCATCGTACCAACGTATATCATCGCCTCCATGCTGCTTGACATAGTCTAATGCTTTTTCTGCTTTGGTCAATAAACCCGTTACTTCATTATCGTCTTTTGGAAAACAGCTCACACCCACAGAAATATGGTAATAGATATTTGCATCTGTCGCATGGCTCTTGTCAGTAGAGAAGGGACGCTCACACATTTGCATGAGTGTGTCTAGCTGATGGCGTACCATATTGGCATCTTTAACTTCAAACAGTAGCGCAAAATCATCACCCCCAAAGTGAGAAAAAGAGCGTAAATTATGCAGTTTGAGCTTTTCGACTCCTTTTACAAAGTTTCTTATTAAGTCATTGGCACCATCAGGCCCTAGTAGGCTGGCAAGATTGCGATAACGATCAATATTTAAGCGTACAAGGACAATCTCTTGATAACTATCCAATAGCATATCACTTGTCTGACTCAAAAACACCTTGCGGTTAGGAAGACCTGTAAGCTGATCATAGTTGAGTAAATGCGCGACTTGTTTTTGGTCTTTGATAACGGATGACATGTCACGCAGCATACCGACATGGTAAGCCGTCTGTTCGACATAAATCTTGCGATAAGTGACATGACAATCAATAGGTTCGCCATAACGATTAATCATCGAAAAATCAAGTTCGTAAAATCCATGACTGTCTAGATTTTTACTAATGTCTTTTAAGATCAGCTGCTCTGCTTCTGATAAAAACTCAGCAGCATAAATACCAAGGGGCCGACCAACCAAGAACTCTTCTTTGTAGCCAATTATAAGCTCATAACTGGCATTAACCGCTAAATAACGTAAATTATTATCTAGTACAAATATGGCGTCTTCAAGTTGTTCACATAGCGTACTCATCAACTGCTGCTTGATTGATACTGGAAGAGTGTCAAAATTACTCATAATAGTGGCTCACAAAAGATAAAGGCTTATAAAAATAAGAACTGCATTATCAATTTATTTACATTGAGTTGACATCGCGTTTTACCATGTACGATGAAGAACAGACGTTATTTTTGACTATAAGCATAAAAGATGAAAACTACGATAGTCTTACTAGTACTTATCAGTTTTTACTAGGTGCTTAAAGCATGTAAAGTAGCTAATGCTACTACTGGTGCAGTTTCGGTACGCAAGACTCTTGTGCCGATTTGCCAACGCTCAAATCCAACACTTTCCGCTTGCTGACATTCATCTTGACTCAGACCACCCTCAGGCCCGATCAACAGTTTGATATAAGGGGTCTGTTGTTTAAGAATATCAGATAGAGCGTTAGGCATGGCAGGTTGTCCTGCTGCTGGTACACTCATTTGCATACATAGATCTGCAGCGTTTGCTAATACTTGGTAGTAAGGATCATGACTAAGTACAGAAACGATAGAACTGACGGCCATTTGCGCCTTCGTAACGTCAGTAGCCATAGCCTCAGTAGTCTTAGCGTCAGAATTGGTATTGCTTAGCCATTCGTTGATAGATTGTGGCGCAAGAATAAGAGGTAGGCGGTTAAGGCCGCATTGTTCACAAGCTGCGATCGCTATTTGTTGCCAATGCGCCAGTTTCTTTTCAACTTGAGCAGGTTTTAATGTGACTTCGCCATGGTGGCTGCTGAGCAACTGAATAGCAGTTACCCCAAGCTCAGTTGCTTTTTGAATAGCATAGTCCATACGCTCACCGCGGCTCATTACCAAACCAATCTGAGTGATAGTAGGCGGCGTACGATCGTCGTCTATATGTGTAAGCAAAGTAGCAGTGGCATTTTTTTTACTGATTGCCTGTAGCTTTACTATATATTCGCCGCCAAATCCATCGAATAAAATCCCTTGATCACCAATATTGGCTCGTAGTACACGGCACCAGTGATGGACAACACTATCGGGTAATTCGACATTACTACCTAGCGGTAACTCACCCAATTTAGGTAGTGGTGAGGCATCAGCATTGTCGTTGTTAACGGCATAAAAAAAACGTCGCACGTGGTCTTATTCCTATTGTTTGATTGATTATAGTTATTATTAGATCTATAGAATATCACTTGAGACAATTAATGACATTTGTTTTATGAGAATTTTTCTTAATAAAGATAATTATTTTTAGAGCAGCATTATTACATAGTGAAGAAATTTTTAAAAATCAAATAAGATAAAGTGTATGAATAAAACGGTAAAGGGTTATTGGTCAAAATTTTGACAATAAAAAACTGGCGCTCCTAGAAGCGCCAGTCATTAATAATGTATTCAAGAATGATTAAAGGATATTATAGAATGCTTAAGTGCTTAAGCAGTCAATCCCAAAGCTTCTACTAAGCGTTTGTTTGGCTCGACTTTATTCATGCTATAAAAATGCATGGCAGGTACGCCCTCGGCAATCAAGCGTTCACACAAGCGATAAACCACATCAAAGCCAAACTCACGAATAGCCTTACTGTCATCACCAAAATCTGTCAACTGCTTACGTACATAGCGCGGAATATCAGCACCACAGCTATCAGCAAAACGCAAGAGATTACTTGAATTAGTAATTGGCATGATACCAGCGACCAAAGGCTGAGCTACTGTATCAATACCGCGTTTCTCTAACTTATCACGCAAGTACAGATAGCTGTCAGCGTTGTAGAAAAACTGGGTAATCGACGCATTGGCACCAGCTTGGTATTTATTTACCAAGTTATCAATATCAAACTCAAAGCTACGCGCTTGTGGGTGCATTTCAGGGTAGGAGGCCACTTCGATATGGAAGTGATCACCTGAATGCTCACGAATGAACTTGACCAAATCTACTGCAAATGGCAGCTCACCCATACCCACCTGACCGGATGGCAAATCGCCACGTAGTGCGACAAGACGTCTGATGCCTAAGCTTTTATAAAACTCAAGTAACTCAGCGATTTGCGCTTTGTCATCGCCGATACAAGACATATGCGGCGCAATTTCAGTCTCACTGCGCGCGCTTAGTGCTTGTACAATGTCTAAAGTACGGCTGCGAGTTGACCCGCCCGCACCGTAGGTTACCGAAAAATACGCCGGTGACAACTTATTCAGCTCATCATAAGTGCCAAGAAGCTTTTCGTGACCTTGCTCGGTTTTTGCAGGAAAGAACTCAAAGGAGAAAGCAGGCTTACTCACAGTCAGGCTCCTTTTAGTATTTATAAGCGTCAGGCTTGAATGGACCTTCAACTGGCACACCCAAATACTCAGCTTGCTTTTCAGTTAGTTTAGTTAGCGTACCGTTAAAGCCTGCAACCATCGCAGCGGCCACTTCTTCGTCTAATTTCTTAGGCAATACTTTTACGTATAAGTTGTCAGTACGTTGGTCAGCTGGCAAATCAGCAAATTTTTCTTCGAACAGATACATTTGAGCCAATACTTGGTTAGCAAATGAGCCGTCCATCACGCGTGATGGGTGACCAGTAGCATTACCTAGGTTTACTAGGCGACCTTCGGCAAGTAAAATCAAGTAATCGTTTTCATCATCTGAGCGGAATACTTGATGAACTTGTGGCTTGATCTCAACCCAGCGCCAGTTATCACGCATAAACTGAGTATCAATCTCGGTATCAAAGTGACCAATGTTACATACAACCGCACCAGGCTTAAGGGCCGCTAGCATATGACGGTCACAAACGTGATAGTTACCAGTCGTGGTGACAATCAAGTCTGTGTCTTCAAGCAAGCGTTTGTTGATATTGTCCGCGCCGCCAGTGTTGTCACCGTCGATGTATGGTGATAATACTTCAAAGCCGTCCATACATGCCTGCATGGCACAGATAGGGTCAACTTCTGAGACACGGACAATCATGCCTTCTTGGCGTAAGCTTTGTGTAGAGCCTTTACCTACATCGCCGTAACCGATAACCAACGCACGACGACCCGCAAGGAACATGTCGGTAGCACGTTTGATAGCGTCATTTAAGCTATGACGGCAGCCATATTTGTTGTCGTTTTTAGATTTAGTCACTGCATCGTTGACGTTGATGGCTGGTACTTTAAGTGTACCTTTACCAAGCATCTCAACCAAGCGATGAACGCCAGTAGTGGTTTCTTCTGAGATACCATGGATGTTATCAAGAAGCTCAGCATAATCATCGTGAATCAAAGCAGTCAAATCACCACCATCATCCAAGATTAAGTTGGCATCCCACAGCTGGCCTGATGCTTCGCCGCCAACGTGTACTTGCTGTCGCAAGCACCATTCGTACTCTTCTTCTGTTTCGCCTTTCCACGCATAAACAGGGATACCAGCAGCAGCAATCGCAGCAGCAGCATGGTCTTGCGTTGAGAAGATGTTACATGAGGTCCAGCGGACTTCCGCACCTAGCGCGACTAGTGTCTCGATGAGGACAGCAGTTTGGATGGTCATGTGGATACAGCCAGCGATTTTCGCGCCTTTAAGTGGCTGGTCAGCTTGGTAGCGACGACGCAAACCCATTAGGGCAGGCATTTCGGCTTCGGCAAGGGTGATTTCACGGCGGCCATAATCAGCAAGGCTGATGTCAGCAACTTTATAGTCAGTGAAAGAGGGGTCGATCGTATGGGCAGAGGGTGTAGTAGACACTGCGTCCATAATATGCTCCTATCAGTGGTTAACGAATGATAAAAAGAATAAAAACGCAGGTGCCGTTGTTTGCGCTGTGAGCGACCAAAAACATGGTCTCTCGACAGTTAACCGAGCCTAACATAACCTGTGATTGCATAACGATAGAATGTCAAGGCAGTAAATCACTGTTATGGCGCAACACCTCTCGGAGGTCGTTATTGTAATAGATGAGGGGTTAATTGTCACCTATTGACTGAGATAAATGATAAGCAATCATGGCATAAGCACCTGTATGTTTTTCATAGGTATAAAAAAAGCCACCTGTAGATGACCTTTTATATTTACATAAGCGCTAGGTTTTTAATTGCTAAATTAGCTTAGTACCAGTTGTAAGTTAGGGAAGTGAAGTAATTGATACCGTCAGTGTTATAGCCAATATCTGTTATATAATCTTCGTTAGTGATATTGTTTAAACGTGCTGTCATGGATAGGTTATCAGTCAGTTCATAGCTACCACTGATATTCAGCAACCCATAATTGTCTACAAATTGAGCCTCGGTATTGGTAATTCTGCTGTAATAGTTACCCACATATTGATATTCAGCACGAATATCCAAACTTGGCAGACGGTACCCAATATATACTAAGCCTTTATGCTCAGGACGGTAGGGAAGATAGTTACCATCATTGCTTCCGCCACTATTGTCTTCTGCCTGCTGGTAGTCATAGCTACCACCAAATAAGTAATTATCAATGGCCCAATCTGATGTCAACGATAAACCTTTAATTTTGGCTTCGTTGACATTTTGAGTAGCCCCTGCATAAGGGTTGGTAGGCGTAGGACTTGCAACATAACTGATTAAATCTTCAACGTCGTTATAGTAGCCAGTTAGGCGTGTAGACTGTAAGGGCGTGCTGTATTCAACAAAGGCTTCATAGTTATCACTGGTTTCAGGTTTTAGATCCGGGTTACCACCGTATCCAGGGTATATATCATTGAAAGTAGGTGCGCGAAATCCTTTTGCATAGCTAGTACCAATACGCCAATCAGGGCTAATATGATAAGCACCGCCTAAGTTATAAGTAGTTTCATCACCATATTGTGAGTTGTCATCATAACGTAGGTTCGCTTGGCCATTGAATTGGTCGACATCAACTATATAGCCAAAAAATGCACTGGTTACATCACGGTCATCGATTTCATATGCACTGCTGTCCAAGCTCTGGTTAAGGTATTCGATCCCGTAAAAACCTTGACCAATCGAGATCTGATGTTGACCGAGTAAACTTATTTGGTCTTGCTTGGTATCAAATACCCCGCCATATTGACTAGAAGAGTCACTCTTATCAATTGAATGGCCATATTGTAGTTTCAATGAAGAACCTGGCATATACCTCCAGTCTACATAGGCTTGAGCACTACCGTTCTCTTGGTCAGCATGAGCGTTATCATAATCACCATCATCAAAATCAGTAGTAGACTTGCTGTATAAAGCACTGGCGCCGGCTAGCCATTGATCGTTAATGCGTTGATTTATAGCAATACTCATGTTGTCGCTTTCAAACCCGTCTTCATCTTTATTATAACCAGATGCATTGGGCAATTTGGCGCTAATACCATCGCTTTCATTATGACTGGCTGACAAGCTCAACGTGGTACCAGTATCATTAGCAAACTGCGCACTCGCACCATATAAGTATTGATCGTTTGAGCCAACGCCAGCAGTAACCGACATGCTGCTTTGATCTACATTGCCGCCTTTGGTGAATACTTGAATGACGCCGCCCATCGCGTCTGCACCATATATACTAGAGCCTGATGCACCATATAAAATTTCGATACGGTCAATTTGATCGGCAGGCAATAAGTTAAGTGCTGCTCCACCATTACTAACAGAACTATAGCGAACACCATCAATCAAGACTAAGATTTGCTTGCTATCGTAACCGCGCATATAAAAATTCGAAGCTGTACCCATGCCCCCATTAGTATAATGACTGATACCAGGTTGCTGCTTAAGAACTTCAAAAGCACTTTGGCCTTGATAGTGCTTTAGCTCTTCACTATTAACTACACGAGTTTGGGCAATCGTATTGCTAACTTTAGTAGGTGTACGAGTCGCTGTTACGACGATCTCATCAAGTTCAACTTGTGGTAGGTTACTATCGTTGATGGAAGTATTTTCAGAGGTAGCTGCCATTGCGGTATTTACTGCAAGTAAGCCAAGCGCGCTCAAAATACTTAAACGAAGATAGGTACGTGAAGATGCACGTGATACAGACATAGTCGATTCCAAAGTAATCAAGTTAAAAATGCAGAAATGAGAGGTAACTATTATGACGTAAAAGGGGTCAAAAGTTACAAAAAACAGTATATAAGCAAAACTGCGCTCATTATCTACAAATTAGCCTGCTTTATAAACTACTTTAACCTAATGTTTATTCAGGGTAGGCTGAATACTACTCATGTTAGCTTGCTAATAGTCTATTAAAAATTACTTTACTTAGATATTCTATGAGAATTTATACCACTGTATAAGAGAAGCCTATCCTTAAAAATACCTACTATATTAGAAGCGCACATAGAGTAAGAAACCAAATACCAATACAGTTAGCTACAAAATTGCGTAATCAAAAGCACTGCTGTTATAAATAATTGTTACTATAGTATGGACGCCACCTGTCATTTATCATGCCATTTTTAAACTAAGAGGTTTGTTTTGTCTATCAAGCATAATCTGACTCCCAGTCCTTCGCCTGATTTATTCTCTGCTATTACTAAGATGCCTTTTATAGTCGCAATGCTATTACTGACTACGCTGTTGAGTATTGGCTTGCCAAATAATGCTTATGCTGTTGAGGCTGGGGCTCTTGGAGTGGGTAATGACAGTAGTGGAGAGACAGTAAGTACGCCATTGCCTGATTCATTTGGCCGAGATACACCGCGTCATACGGTACAAGGGTTTATCAGTGCGCTGGGTGAAAATGATTATTTGCTGGCAAGTAATTATCTCAACTTATCTAAGTCTGACAACCCAACGACCGTTGTGCGACAGTTCAAACAAGCACTTGATGCAGGCGGGCGATTTCAGCCTGACCTGCAGATCAGCAATACCCCTGAAGGGAATCTGACCGACCAGCTGCCACCTAGCCAAGAAAATGTCGGTGTGATTAATATCGGCGAGCGAAGTGTTCCGTTACTACTCGAAAGGGTGGTCTCAAAACAGAATGAACAATATTGGCAGTTCTCTAGCGATACGCTGACCTCAGTACCAGAAGTGATAGAAAATACTGAGCCGACCTTGGTCTCTCGCTATACAGTTGATTCTTTAGATGGCAAAAAGCTTTTCGGCTATCAGTTAGCTGACTTGGTCGCTGCGCTCACCATGATTGTGACCAGCTTTGTACTCACTTATGTCGCGGTATGGTTGCTGTACCATTTATTAAGGATTGTATATCCGCGTGTGCGTGGGACGCCGTTGCCATTACCAGACAAAGTTATTTTGCCATTATCTGTCGTGATCATGGCACTGATACTATCCGAGGTTATGGTTTATGCAGGGGTTTCGGTGACCCTGCGTGAGCCGGTCAATCGCTTTACGGATATAGCCTCTTGGTTGGCGCTGACTTGGCTACTATTGCGAGTGATCGATGCGATATTCACCCGAGCGGTAAATTTAAGCTACAAGAAAAACTATACTGAGCGAGTCTCAATTTTGGGATTGCTGCGTAAAGTCGTCAAAGCGCTATTACTGATATTTGCAGTGATTGTCATTTTTGGCAATTTGGGTTTTGATTTGACCACTGGTATTGCGGCACTGGGTGTGGGTGGTTTGGCATTAGCCCTTGGTGCGCAAAAGACCATCGAAAACCTAGTTGGTAGTGTTGTAGTGGTGGCAGACTCACCTGTACGTATCGGTGATTACTGTAAATTCGGTACTTACGAAGGCACAGTTATCGACATTGGTATTCGCTCATCGCGTGTACGGACCTTGTCGCGGACGATTGTTACGGTACCAAATGGTGATTTTTCATCGATGCAGATCGAAAACTTTACCTCTCGGGATATGTTTCGTTTCTTCCATTACTTATATATTAAGCGTACCGCTGATCTTGACGTAATATTTAAAATGGTTAATGACTTGGATGAATTTATAAAAGAGCATGATTTGACCAATCAAGAATGGAATCAGGTCAATATTTTGGAGCTGCGCCAAGATTGCTATGTTATACAGTTGCAAGCTTATGTGAATGCTATTGGTATCATTGAGTTCTATGACAAACAAAACGCTTTGTTTGTCGATATATTAAAGAAAGTTGCGACATATAAAGTAGAACATGCATTGCCGACTCAGCAGTTGATTGTTAATCAAACGGAGCTTGAACATCATGTGGGAAGTAGCACTGATGAATCAGCAGCAGGAAATGAATCAGATAACAGTAGTAACTCTGCTAATAATGAAGTGTCTGATAACAAGGAAGTAAACACAAGCGTATACAGGAAAGATTGCAACGACGATGGCGTTAATATTCGTAAAGATAGCGACAAGGCTAAAAATGATGTCGCAAGTCACCACAAATTCTCTATGGCGACCGTCAGCAGAAGTGGTGCGCTTAAGGCACTAAAGCATAAAAGTCATATGCTAAGAAAAAGTAAGTTTAAGCACACTAAAAATAAATCTGGTTTTTCTATATGGAACCAGCCTTAAAAGAGACTCTTTGCTCACGAGTGGTAGTGAATAACACTAGCTATGTCTTTGCTCAATTATTCATAAAGGTACTGCAGTTTTATCACGTAATGAGCCGTAGTACGACCAAAGCAATAGACTGGCAGCACTGCGACAAGGTGACCAGTGCTGAGTTAAGTCTTTTAGCTGCTTGGGTGTTGGGCGCTCTGCTAAGCCTAACAACTCCATGGCTGCAACTTTAATGGCTAAATCATCGACAGCGAGTATGTCTGCACGTTTTAGTGAAAATAGTAAATACATCTCAGCTGTCCAGCGCCCAATGCCTGTCACAGCTGTCAAGGTTGTTATGACTTCTTCATTTGGAAAGGTTTCTAACGCTGCAAAGTCTATATCATGATCCACTAAAGAGCGTACATAACGAGTTTTCTGCTTGGACAATCCCTGTGTCTTCAAAGTATCGTCTGTCGCTTCACGTATAGCTTGCGGGGTGATCAATTCTGCATCAACCAACCGTTTCCAAATACTGGCAGCGGCGGCAACTGATAACTGCTGACCAACCATCGCTCTCATCAACTGCTCAAACCCACCTGCATTATGCCTAAGATTAGGTGTGCCAACCTGCTTATGCACAGGAGCAAACCTTGGTTCAATGGTAATCAGTGTAGCAATCTGCCTTTCTAGTTCGTTGGTGTTTTCAATAGTCTGTATGCTCATAGTGATTTCGCTTTGCTAATTAGAAGGTGCTCAAGTCAATATATTAATGCAGAATGAGAAGCTAACATTAAATGGAATGTACATTAAAGAGAGCGTTCATTAAAGGAAAAATTGTTGCAGTCTACCTCTAGACCATAAGTGATTGATAAAAAAAGGACTGCAAATAAGCAGTCCTTTTTATGTAGTACCGTATCACTAACAATAGACCTATTCGCCATCTGCTTTAGGTTTTTTAAGTAGTACTAGTACAGCACCGTTACCACCATCTTTTGGGGGCGCAGAGCAAAAAGCTAATACTTCTGGCAATTGACGTAACCAGCCGTTAATACAAGTTTTTAGAATCGCTTCGCTACCTTTACCATGTACGATTTTTACCATAGTTTCGTTTTTCTGCTTGGCTTGGCTCAATAGTTGAGTCATTGCTTCGCGAGCTTCTTCTATTGTACAGCCATGGATATCTACCGCATCATACCAACGCAGCTTGCCTTTTTTGAGCTGATCAAAGATTTTATTTTGCAGTGTAGGCTGCTTATAAGACAAATAAGCTTCAGCAGCGACAGGGTTTAGTAGTGCTTGCATATCTGACAAGCCTGCACCTAAATCACTGGCTTCACTACCTTGAGCCGCAGCACGTTTTGATAGTGTCGCTGCATCAGGTTTACCTGCTCTAGCTGCGCTGGCAGGTGAGCGGACATTTTTATCTTCTAACTGATTGACACCGTGCATGGCTTGCATAAATAGAACTTTATCGTCATCGATATGTTCACTATCTAGCTGCTTAACCGTCTTTTTTACTTGCTTTTGAGTCGGTAGCGACACCGGCTCAGTTGGCTTTTGATTCTCACCTTCAGGTGAATTGGTATCACGGCCTTTGCTCAGCTGGCCTTTGAGTTCTTTAAGCTGGTCTTGCATTTCTTTTGAAAACAGAGAGTTTGACATAAAAGTTAACGTATCGTTGATTGATGAATGGTTGATTGAACAATGTCTATAGCACAGACATTGTTCAAGCTATCGAGCATTTATTGAAACATAAATTATTGAGTTACTTTACCCGTCTGCTGCGACGCCCGCAAGTAAGGATTGTAACGCTTGCCCTGGATGATCAGTTTTCATAAATTGCTCACCGATCAAAAAGTGCTGAATATCATTATTTAGCATCAAACGAATATCATCACTGCTATGAATACCACTCTCGGTCACGATAAGTGGTTTTTGTTCAGCACTATCAGTAGCAAGTGCGTCGTTTAAAATATTCTTAAGATCAAGCGTGGTTTGCAGGTCAACATCGAAGGTATTTAAATCACGATTATTGATACCGTAAATATTGTGTACTGAACGTGGCAACTGTAGCGCACGCTCAAGCTCAGATTTGGTATGCACTTCTATCAATACGTCCATACCAAGCTCAATACTGAGTGCATGTAGCTCTCGTACTTGGGCATCATCTAGGCAAGCCATAATGAGTAGGATGCAGTCAGCGCCCATTAGGTAGGATTGATAAATTTGATAGACATCAATCATAAAGTCTTTACGTAATATCGGTAAGCTTGAGGTATTAGCCGCTTGAATAAGGTAGCTGTCATCGCCTTGAAAGTAATCACGGTCGGTCAATACAGACAGACAACTAGCGCCTGCTTGCTCATACTGCTGCGCAAATAGAGCAGGGGTAAAGTTATGATTGATAATGCCTTTAGACGGTGAGGCTTTTTTAATCTCAGCAATGATACCGATACCATTTTCTTTAGTGCCAGCAGCATGTAATGCCGCGGCAAAACCTCGACGCGGTTTATCATCAGCTGCGACCTGTGCTTTCAAGTCCTCTAAAGACAATGCTTCGCGAGCGGCTTTTACTTCTTCTACTTTGGTGGCGACAATGCGCTGTAGCACTGACGGTATGTCTGAATGGGTTGTGGTCATACTGGTATCCGAATATCGTTAAATGTAAATACAGTCAGAGAGCTATTAATAACTACTAAATGGCTACGGCGTTTCCCTTCCTAGATGTACGATTTGTACAATCTGTGGTCGGCTGCCTTGTATCCGTTTTAGATTTTTTTGACTATAGACAGTATATAAATGCGTATAGATTAACCTTGAGCGACTAGCTGTTGGGTATAGTTGGCTAAAGACTCAAGTTTGAGTAAAGAATCACCATTTTGAATGATTTTCTGTGCTCGGCTAACACCGTTAGGGTAGTTGCTGGCAAGTCCTGCGGTGTATATCGCGGCACCTGCATTTAGCGCAATCATGTCACGTGCTTTAAGTACGGCACGGTCATGAGTGTCGGCTCCAGATAGTGCAGCACGAATCAACTCAAGGCTTTGTGCTGGAGAGTCGACATCGAGGCCAATAAGGGTTTGAGATTCGATACCCGCATCTTCTGGCATCATGTCATAAACTGATATCTCGCCATCTTTTAGCTCAGCGACTGTGGTCGAAGTCGCAAGACTGATTTCATCAAGACCATCTTTTGCGCCTACTACCATGACATGACGTGCGCCTAAGTTTTTCATTACCTTAGCAATCGGCTCACATAACTGCGCGGTAAACACACCGATGACTAAGTTTGGCGTGCCAGCAGGGTTGGTCAATGGGCCCAAAATATTAAAGATGGTACGCGCTTTTAACTCACGGCGTACAGGGTTGGCGTAACGCATGGCGCTGTGATGATTGGGTGCGAATAAAAATCCAATACCTTGGTTTTCGATACAGTCTTTCGCCTGCTCTGGCGTGAGCGCAAGACTGATACCTGCTTGCTCAAGTAAGTCTGAGCTACCAGACTTGGTCGAAACGCCGCGATTGCCGTGCTTAGCAACTTGTGCACCAGCTGCCGCAACAACCAACGCCGATGCAGTCGAGACATTGAACAAGTTAGCACCATCACCGCCAGTACCAACGATATCTACCAAGTAATCGCAGTTCTTTGGTTCAATATTGGCGGCTAGTGCACGCATGGCACTGGCAGACGCAGTAATCTCGTCGATGGATTCGCCTTTCATGCGTAGTCCTGTCAAGATAGCGCCCATCATAGCGTCGCTGCATCTACCTTGCATGATAATCAGCATCACTTGATACATCTCATCAAAGGTTAAGTCAATGTGTTGAAATATTCTACCCAAAGCTGTGGTTAGCAATTGATGCGTTTGCTCATCAGACAATTTTGCAATACTCTCTGGCGTGTGCGTTTCTTCTATTTTTGTCGTACTCATTATGGTCTCACTTACTATTATTTTTTATGTGAATCTGTGTGAAATGTGGCATGGGCTTATAAAAGTAGTATTTTTATTAACATGCTTTTAGTAAAATCTAGCCAACTTGCGGTAGCTCATCGGATGTCAGAGTAGCTAAGCCATGAGTCTGTAAAAAGTTATTGAGCAATTGGTAACCTGCTTCGCTCAATATCGACTCAGGATGGAACTGGACGCCTTCTACAGTAAACTCTTTATGGCGAATACCCATGATTTCCTCAATACTACCTTCAGTATTCTGTGTCCATGCGGTGAGCTCAAGGCAGTCTGGTAGGCTTGTCTTATCAATGACGAGCGAATGATAGCGCGTAACCTGTGACGGGTTAGGTAATCCAGCAAACACACCTTGCTCGTTGTGATAAATAGCTGATAAGCGGCCATGCATGACTTCGCCAGCTTTGACCACTTGACCGCCAAAGGCTTGACCGATCGCTTGATGACCCAAGCAGATACCCAGTATGGGAATAATCCCTTTAAATGTCTCAATGGCTTGCAGCGAAATACCCGCGCGGTCAGGATCGCACGGACCTGGGCCAATCACAATGACATCAGGTGCAAGGGTTTTAATCTGCTCAATGCTGACCTGATCATTACGCCAGACAGTAATGTCCTGCTTTAGCTCACCGAAGTACTGTACGATATTGTACGTAAAGCTATCGTAATTATCGATCATCAAAATCATTAAGGCTTCAACTTATCAGTTTTATTATATTTTTAACATGAAATTTGTTCTCACTGTTATCGAGTCACTTGATTGCCAAACACAAGCAGCTATGACTATAACAGAGGAGGTTATTGCGCGCGGTTATCTTATCACTATTTTGTTTTCTATCAAATGTAGGGTATAGGCTATCTAAGTAAGCACCAAGTAAAAACATATTTTTTATTATCGTATCGATAACGAGGATAGTTTGACCAAGGGTAATGTTATGAATTCAACTATTGGCATTGCACTATAAAATAGCATTTTAATAATAAATATATTTGTATTTGCACCAATTGAGTGCTTTTAGTTCTCAACTGGTGCTCTAATTAAGTGATATTCTAAAACTGAATTTGATGGGAATTAATTAATATCCAATGATATTAATCGTATAAATCACTGTAAATATTGATAATTATATCTGCCTACAACTATATCTGTGGTTGGAGTGACAATACATTGGCATAGCCTTTGCATTATTGCTGTTATGATTATTTTAAAGCCAAGAAATTGGTCTAAAAATAATTATTAACAAGAGCCCGAAGAGTTCAGCATTATGAGTTGTATATTGCTAGAATGTCGTTAGGATTGAATTGGCGTATGTTAGACCATGTGCACAAATATTGGTCTGATTAAGTAAACGCTTTAGATGAGCATCTTGACTAATACGCAAAATAGTGCTGATAATAAGCATAATATCGAATGCGCTGTTTTAGTATTGAGAGCACATCTGACATTCTTGGACAAGAACATCATATTAATAATTTTAAATCGCAATTACGTGATCAACACAACGGAGACTATTCATGTCGAATAAACTATTAGATCTTATCCAATCCTCTAATGCTAAATGGGTTGATTTTCGCTTTACTGATACACGCGGCAAAGAGCAGCACATCAGCTTCCCAGCGCATACCGTTGATGAAGATGTCATGGAAGACGGCAAAATGTTTGATGGCTCATCAATCGCTGGTTGGAAAGGTATCGAAGCGTCAGATATGATCTTGCGTCCTGATCCAGAAACTGCTTTTGTTGACCCGTTCTTTGACGCGGTGACTGTGGTAGTGACTTGCGATATCATCGAGCCATCAACGCTACAAGGTTATGACCGTGACCCACGTTCTATCGCACGTCGCGCTGAAGAGTATTTAAAGTCTACTGGTATCGGTGATACTGCTTATTTCGGTCCAGAGCCTGAATTCTTTGTATTTGACGATGTTAAATGGTCAGTCGATATGTCTGGCGTTAGTCATAAGATCACGGCTGAAGAAGCAGCATGGTCGACTAACGAGACTTACGAGTGGGGCAACATGGCGCATCGCCCACGTGTGAAAGGCGGCTATTTCCCAGTACCACCAATCGATAGCTCACATGATATGCGTGCTGTTATGTGTGAACGCATCGAAGAAATCGTTGGTGAAGGTTCGGTTGAAGTTCATCACCATGAAGTTGCTTCTTGCCAGTCTGAAATCGGTGTTGCATTCAACACGATGGTACGTAAAGCGGATGAAGTTCAGCAATTGAAATATGTTGTTCATAACGTTGCGCATCAGTTTGGCAAAACAGCGACCTTTATGCCTAAACCAATCGTTGGTGATAACGGTTCAGGTATGCACGTACATATGTCAATCTCAAAAGACGGCGTAAATACATTCTCTGGTGATGAGTATGCTGGTCTGTCTGAAACAGCATTGTATTTCATTGGCGGTATTATCAAGCATGCTCGTGCGTTGAACGCGATTACTAACCCATCAACGAACAGCTATAAGCGCCTAGTACCACATTATGAAGCGCCTATCAAACTTGCTTATTCAGCATCTAACCGTTCAGCATCTATCCGTATTCCACACGTAAGCAGTCCGAAAGCGGTACGTGTAGAAGCACGTTTCCCTGATCCAACGGCTAACCCATACCTAGCGTTTGCTGCATTGTTGATGGCCGGCCTTGACGGTATCCAAAACAAAATGCATCCAGGCGAAGCTGCTGACAAAAACTTGTATGACTTGCCACCAGAAGAAGAAGCACAAATCCCAACGGTTGCAGAGAGCTTAGACGTTGCACTACAAGCACTGCGTGACGATCATGACTTCTTATTAAAAGGTGATGTGTTCACTGAAGACATGTTAGAAGCGTTTATCGCTTTGAAAGAAGAAGAAGTACAACGTCTGAACGTAACTGTACACCCTGTTGAGTTTGATATGTACTACAGCTGCTAATTAGTCGCTAAAGCACTCAGTTATTTTGAGTCGAAAAAACCAGCTAAGTTATTCTTAGCTGGTTTTTTTATGCGTATTAATAAAGTGTATCAGTCCAGTTGTCGAATTTTCTTTGAAATCGATACTGATTTCATGTCAAAACTCACGCATAATAGTTTGATAAAATTATATTAATAGTAGACACTATCTAGGTTGATGGATTATGACTTTATTAGCAAAACCGAGTTTCTTGAAGAGTAGGATTAGAGTTGGGTTATGGACTACGGTTGCTCTCGCTAGTCTTTGTACATCTCTCACGAATGCTGCACTTATTTATAAAGTGGTTGATGAGCAAACCGGTCAAGTCACCTTTACTGACCGTCCACAGGATTATGAGCAGCAGGCTGGTAAACAAGTCAGTCAAACGGCTATTACGACGGGTAATGAGACGAGCAGGTCAACTAGTCTGAATACGACAACCAATTCTAATACAAGTCGCCAATCATCAAGTGCATCGCAGACAGTGACTGCTACTGAGTCGCCTGCGATAAATACTAAGGTGACCACGCCAGTAAACTATCAGTTAGTAATTACTGAACCTAGCGAAGAGAGAGCTTATCGTCGTCCAGTACAGAATATCGATGTCAATGTGCAGATTAAGCCTGCGTTACAGGCAGGTGATAGTGCCCGTATTTATTTTGATGATAAAGAGGTTGCACAAGGTTTAAGTGCATCTATTGCTACTGTTGATGTTTTGCCAGGTGCTCATACAATCAAGGCGGTTGTACAAAGCGAAACTGGCCAAACACTTGAGCAAATCACACGTACTGTATACGTGATTCAAAATACGACCACATTGCAAGACAACAAAAGAAAGGCAGCGCAGCTGTTGGCTTATCAAAAGTTAGCTTGGTATCAAAAATTGATGCTAAAACTGCGTCAACAGGAAGTTGCTCAGTCACAATAATGGTCTCAATAATGATTGAATATAAAGGCAAGCACCGTTAACGATGCTTGCCTTTTTTAATGTAAATCACTTATTTTATTTAACTATAAGCTGTTTTATTTAGTTAACTCGATAGTACCGTTAGCAGTCACCGAAATAGTGCTATTGCCAGACTCAAAGCTTTGGCTTGGTACTGACTCATCTGCCATTCCTGATTTCATGCTCATAGCGCTATACATCGGACGTGGGTAGTTGCTACCTGTGTTTAGGTTAACATTGACGACGCGATAGCCACGAGCATCCCACGCGCGGGTAAGGCTCTTAGCTTGCTGCTGAAAAGCGCGAGAGGCTTCGGTCATTAATTTTTGCTCTAGAGCATCCTTTTTGGTATCTGATACGCCAAAATTAAGATTGTCCATCACCAAGGTTTCTTGCAAATCAGCAATTATTTGGCTAGTCGCTGAAAAGTCTGTACTTTTTAAGTCTATGTTTGCTTGACCTGTCCAGCCAATGATTTTATCGTTTTTGTCGTAGCGTGGATAGGTGCGCTGTTGCCCTGTGCTCACGGTCACGCTAGGGTAGCGCTTGGCGATTTTCATGGCATTGTTGATTGAAGTGTTAAGCATTGTGGCTAGGGTCTTAGAGTCAGTTGCTTGTGCTTTTTTGTACAGGCTGGCACGTACTTCGTCGTTCTGAATTTCTTCTTTTATTTCTGTCTGAAACGTTAGTTGATCATAGCCTGTTGGCTCGGCATGGGCGCTACCCATCATTGCTGTCATGAGACAAACCGTGCCAGAAGCTAGTGCTGCTTTATTCAATAAAGTATTTTTCATTATTATCTCCTAAGTTGATTCTAATAATATATAAATGACAATTATCAACGCTCATTTATACATGAAAAGTCGTCCCTATTGTTCTCTAGAAATCGACATGGGTGCAACTTCATTCACTAAAATAGCAAAATTCATATAAGTTGCTGTGAGAATTTTGTGACCTAAGTTACTGATATAATTTGTGCTCATACATTGCGGACCTGAGCTAATGAACTAAATGACAGTGCTATTTAGGGCCTAAAGCAAACAGTTTTAAGATAGGGGTTGTAAAATTAAAAATTTCTTGTATAATTTGCGACTGGTGGCTCCATTGGTAGCCTCGCAACATTGTTCTATGAATCCCGCCAGGACCGGAAGGTAGCAACGGTAATAGTTATAGTGTGTGCCGAGGATGTGCTGATGGAGTCGCTTTTTTTTGCCTAAAATTTGATAATTATATTTATAAAGTATCAAAGACATATTTGTAATGTATTAAGCCCTTCATTGTAAAGGGCTTTTTTTTGTCAAAATTTTGTCTGATGGTTATCTATTTGCTTATTTAATTTCGATTTAGTTCCCTGTTCGATTTCCTTTGTAGTTCCGATCTAGTTCTGAGGTTTTATTGATTAATATGAGTTAAAATACAATGTATTAACTTTTTATTAACATTCTAGACACCTTGGAGTTTGATTATGAAGATGTTTGTTTGGCTATTCATTGCATTTGTGGTGTTGGTGGTTGTGTTTGGGGTATCCATTTTTAATAGATTGGTACGCGCACGTAACCAAGCAAAGAATGGCTTTGCTCAAATAGATGTGCAACTAAAGCGTCGTCATGATCTGATTCCAAACTTGGTCGAAACCGCTAAGCGTTATTTGAGTCATGAAGAAGAAACCCTCACTCGCGTCATTAGTGCGCGCAATCACGCCCAAGATCTACAGGACTCTAATAAGCATCAGCCAGACTCGCTAGAGCATATGGCACTATTTGCAAAAGCAGAAGGTATGTTGTCTAAAGCGTTGAGTCAGTTCTCTGCTGTCGTCGAAGCTTACCCAGAGCTCAAAGCCGATAGTATGATCAAGGAGCTCATGGATGAGTTAACCAATACGGAAAATCGCATCGGGTTTGCGCGTCAGCATTATAATGACAGCGTGATGTTTTATAATAACGATCGCGAAGTATTCCCGAATAACCTCGTCAGTACGACCTTTGGCTTTCGTCCACTCAGTCCGTTGGTATTTGAAGATAGAGAAGCGATTGCTCAGGCACCGATTGTCAATATGGGCTAAGGTTGAGATAATTTTGGCGAACTCTAGGCAGCCTAATCTGATGGATTTTTTTGGTGAACAGCGGATACGTACGCGGCGCAGTCTATTACTTTATGGACTGTTTTTCCTGATTGTACTTGCTCATATGGCTGTAGGACTGGCTCTCATGTCTATACTGCTGACAGTATTTACAGGCGGCATATATCATTGGGTATTGGTTCTGGTCATTGTCTTGACGTTAGGCAGTTTCGTTGGTGGTAGTTTTTTAGAATATCGACGCCTGCGAACAGGTGGTCGCGCTATTGCTCAGCGAGTAGGAGCGGTTAGGCTGTTCATTGATAAAAGTCAAGAAGCATGGGAGCACAGTCAAGGAGTCGCTCATCAACACGAAGCTGAAGAAAAGGTTCGCTATAGTTCACGTCATATAGCAGTACGTGATGAGCGCGATTTTCCGCCCGTTTATCGTCGCTACTATGAAATCGCTCAACAACTGGCCATTGCGGCAGGTTTGCAAACCCCTATTTTGTATGTGTTACCTGACGAGCAGGGTATCAATGGTTTTGTCGCTGGTCGCCATAGCCAAGATATGGTACTTGTCGTTACACAAGGTGCGCTAGATAAACTGTCTGATGAGGCGCTATACGGACTCATCGGTCATGAATATGGTCATATATTGCACGGCGATGCTACGTTCAATTTACAGCTGATGGTGGTATTGGCAGGCTTGCAGATACTATACGACTGGAGTGACCCAATATCCAATCACATCTCTAATAGCCTCTCTAATTATAGTCACTTTGATAGCGATAGTATTTCCCAAAAGTCTCTATCACAGAGACAGGTTGATATGCTAGCGCGTAACACAGAAGCGCAAACGGCCAATTTCACCACGCATAGTGAATGGGTCGCCTACTGGCAGCAGCAATCACAACAACAGCAGTCCTCAGCCAAGCGTCAGTCTAAATGGGTACAAACGCCACCTATAATAGATCGTCAAGCCCCGCGTAGTGTCTGGACATTGCTACTGCATGGTTTAAGCTTCTCTAGCATGGCAAGCGCGCAGTTGATTAAGCACAGTTTTAATCGTGAGCGTGAGCTACTTGCTGATGCCACTAGTGTTCAATTGACACGTACGCCTGCGATTATCGAAACCTTAAAAGCCATTCATCAAGACTCGATCGGCTCGCGTTTGTCTGGCATCGCCGATATCAATGGACTCAGTCATTTTTTCTTTGCTAGTAGTGGGGCAGACTTAGGAGATGTGTCATGGTTTGCCACCCATCCAAGCTTGACTGAGCGTATGAGCGCTATTAATGCGGATGCTTATCATCAGTTTGCGGTACAAATCGCCAAAGAAAAGCGAATAAATCAGCAAAAGGTTAAAGAAATATATAGGCAACGCCGCTTAGGTGATTGGGGAGCAATAAAAGAAAATAGCCTAAGTGAAGATTTTCCAGAAAAAAACTTGCAGCAGTCGGCGTTACTTGGATCTCAAACAGCTGCAACGATTAATACAGGTGACACTAAACAGCCAAATGATAGAAAAGTTCTTGCTGAATCTATAAGCGACAGTCGTAATAAAGATAGTGGCGAATCAGAAGGTGATGATGGTTTAGAGTTTACCGTAGAAGCTGATGTGGTAATTGAGGGGCGGCTTCAAGTACAGTCCGAAGATGTTAGTACTCATCAGCTATTAAAACCGTGGCAGTCCAAACCTGACGCTGACCTACCAGAAAACACACTAATTGGATTTAATGATATTAAAAAGGTATCACTGCCTCAGTATATACTCAATCATAGTCATCATCCTCTAGGTGCGCTAGCATTAATCGAAGCTGTTTTGCTTTGTCATCAGCATCAATCATTATCAGCGACTGCCACTTATAGTTTGAATGATATTTGGAATGATGGCTTCTCTGTTGCGACTGACTCGACTTCCCATGAGCAAGTATTGCCACATAGGATAGATACTAAGCTGATGACAGTAGTAGCCAGTTTGGACAGGCGTTTAGACAGCGCTTTGATTGAGCTCGCCTTAAACCAATTGCATCAAAATAATTTATCTGAACTATGTATCGAAAGTCTAAAGCTCAAAAGTAAAGACGATCATAGTCACGACAGTCATCAGTACTATAAAAAACAAGAAAAATGCCGTACGATGTTGTTGCGTTATCAGCAGGGCATATTTAAGTTATTTAACCAACAACTGACATCTGACTTAACCAAAAGCTTAGCTTATGATTCATCAGATAAAAATATACCTAGTGATAACTCTCATGCGGCTGCTCTGAATAACTCGTTAGCTTTAGCACATCAAAAATCACCAATATTATCATTATGGCAAGCGTTACATTTGCAACAGTTGCTAACGATATTGTCTAAAGTTTTACAAGATACAGACGCGCGGTCTCTATGGTCACAGATAATGAATACTGGTATGGAAGACGTAAGGGCGCAACTAGATCCTTCAGGTCAGGTGTTTACAGGTCTTAATAAATCAGAAGTACCAGTTGTTGTCTTATTGGCTTATCGACTATCAAAAGATGCAAAAGGCCAGATGATCTCAATGCATGACCGATCGTTATTGAGTGAAGGTAACGACAGTGTGGCGCATTATATTGTAGATTTGAGACGGCATGCGCGCTTGATTAATATTGATCTCGTCACAGTAAGCGATGTTAATTTACAGTGGCTATTATTGACCGCACAGCATTTGAATAGCATGCAGTTATTGGCGATTATTTTAGCGGTTCCTGTCTCGGCCAATCACTCTTTCAAGCGCTTGGTAGGTGCTCAGAATGCTGATAATTATCGAGAGAAGCAACAGGAGGGTAGCCAAATAGATTATAATGAAAGTGAGATGAACCAGCCGACTCATAATGAGTATCGCCAATGGCTAAGTACGTTGCATACGGTGATGTTACACGATACGATAATTAGCCAAGATGAATACGATTGTTTGTTGGTAATATCAGAGCGTTGGCTGGGTATTCGACAGCTGTTTTGATGGGTATGGATCTAGTATTTGATTAATGGTGTGATGCATACTTAGTGAGAGCTGCCAAAACCATAAAAACATCTATAAATGATATAAACAAAATGAGTAGGATAGTAGAGTCAAATGAGTGATACCCAAGACCCGCTAACTGTATTACAGCGCCGTGTGCAGCAACGCCAAATTCTAGCGATGATGGGTATCAATCAGTGGGTACAACCTGAGTCAGAAACCATCAATATGGCTGACATTGCGACAGCTTCGGTTGAGCAGTCAAATATTGATTCCACTGATATTGAGTCTAACAACAATGAAGTAGTGAGTGCTAAAATTGTAGGCACAGTTGATCAACCGACTGATGGTTATGATATCAATGACTATAATGCTAACGGCTATGTTGCCGATGAGTATGAGACTGATTTGCAAGCTACCACTGAACAGACGGCTAGTGAGCAAAGCCCTGTTACTTATAGCTTTGATTCCGTTGATTCAAATACGGCCAGTTCGGATGCTGTTAATTCAAGTGCTGGGTCTAACTATCATGACATCCCAAGTACTGCATCGAACCAAACTGCTGTAACCTCTACGAATACACATATTGAGCAACCTCAATTTGCGCAGAGAGCTAGTGATGACAGAATAAATGATGATAGCTTAAAAAAAGTAGCACCATTTGACCTGCAAGGTGGTCGCTATGGTGACTGGGTAATATTGGTTGATATCAAAGCGCTAAATAGTGACAGTCAAAAACTATGGCAAAACATCACTAAAGCGCTATCAATCACTTGCGAGACCACCTCGTTTCCGATTTGTGATGGTATGGATACTGCTGAGCTTGCCAATGCCAGTCTTGCAGGATATATCTTTCGAATTGGCCGAAGCGAAGAGATACAAGTTGCTGCACTGACAGCGCTACCTGACGGCCTCCAATATTCCAATCTGACCACTGTGCCGACATTAGAAGAAATGCTCGCAGACAGTGATGCTAAACGTCAGCTATGGGAGCAGATATCTCATTGAGTTGTATGAAAACTAACATCGATACCAATGCCTTTATCAACAAACTGAAATAAAAAAATCCTTTTATTTCATCATACCTAGGACTGTGATTATGCCTACAACCCCAACGTCTACAGCAACTGCCACACCGCATCGCCTGCCAAATTTTTGTGCTGGACCTGCTACTATGCCAACAGCCGTATTAGAGCGCGCACAGAGCGAACTGCTTGATTGGCAAGGTCGCGGCCTGTCGGTCATGGAAGTCAGTCATCGTAGCAAAGAGTATATGGCCATTACTGACAAAGCGGAAGCTAAGCTACGCACGCTTATGGAGATACCAGATAACTATAAAGTGCTGTTTTTGCAAGGTGGCGCTAGCTTACAGTTTTCTGCGATTCCATTGAATCTGTTGAATGGTGGACGCGGTGACTATTTGACGACAGGTGCATGGTCAGGCAAAGCGATCAAAGAAGCCAAGCGCTATGAAGCCTTGGGTTTGGGTAGGATTAACCTAGTTGCAACTGGTAAAGAGAATAACTTTACTGACGTACCAGCGCAAAGCGACTGGAATATTAGTGAAGACGCCGCTTATTTTCATTACTGTGCCAATGAAACGATTCATGGTCTACAGATATTTGAGCCACCACAAGTAGATGCACCAATCATTGCTGATATGTCATCTTGTATCTTGTCACAGCCGATAGACGTGTCTAAATTTGGCATGATCTACGCAGGCGCACAGAAAAACATCGGTCCTGCAGGTCTGGTAATTGTCATTATCCGTGAGGATTTGATGGGGCAAGCAAGTGAATGGTGTCCTATGCTGCTGAATTATGAGCATCAAGCTGACAAAGAGTCTATGTCTAACACGCCAGCGACGTATTCTTGGTACTTAGCAGGGCTGGTGTTTGATTGGTTGGAAGAGCAGGGCGGTGTGGCTGCTATCGGTAAAATCAATCAGCAAAAAGCCGACTTACTTTATAAGACAATCGATGAGAGCAGTTTTTATAATAATCCAGTAGATTCTAAATATCGCTCTATCATGAACGTGCCGTTTACTTTAGCAGACAGCAGTCTTGATAAAGTATTCTTAGAAGAGTCAGAAAAAGCTGGCTTGTTAAATCTAAAAGGTCATCGTGACGTAGGCGGTATGCGAGCCAGTATCTACAATGCCGTGCCACTTGAGTGGGTACAGCAGCTGGTTGATTTTATGATTACTTTTGAAAAAAAGCACGCGTAAGCGAAATAGTAACTGCTAGCGTATAAAGTCTTCATATATATACTCATATCAAAAAAGGCGCAACTAGTCATGGTTGCGCCTTTTTTATATGTATAAGCAGACAGTTTGGTCGTGCTAGCGAGTAGTAATAATAGTGTAATGCTATCACCATTAAGTCATATCCTTGGCAAACCATTAGGTGAGACAGCCTAACTTTGTTATGATAAAGTTTTGCACTCAGGTTACTTCTCATTCAGTATTCTTGTTTTGATCCCTAAATTGGTTGGCATAGAGGTTTGTGATAACACCATGATAAAAAATGCCCTGTTAAAAGCTGTATTGCTAACCATCACCATCAGTTGGATACCGAGCAGTATCGCTGCACCTATTACGACGACCGCGCTTGGTCACAATAGCCCCACTGAGTACATCAATGCACCTTACTTACCTTATGCCAATCCAAAAGCGCCATCAGGGGGCACGCTTTCTCTAGATGCTCGCGGTACGTTTAATAGCGCCAATAAATGGATGACCACGGGTGTAGCGATGATTGGCACAGACTATCTGTATGATACTTTGATGACTGGCTCATTAAATGAAGCTTTTACGATGTATCCGCAGCTGGCAAGTAAAGTGACATATGACCCAAATGATACGAGCTGGATTATCTATCATCTCAATCCTGATGCTCGTTTTTGGGATGGGTCTACTGTGACCAGTCGCGATGTAAAAGCGACTTTTGAGGCAATATTGAACAAAGGCCCCATGTATATTCGCAGTTATCTTAGCGATATCAAAGACATTCAAATCATTAATGATCAACAAGTAAAGTTTGTCTTTGCATCTGCTGAAAACAAAGAAATTTTACTGACCGTTGGTCAGTTCCCTATTTTTGCCAAGTCTTCCATTGACACCGATTTTGAGAAAATCAGTCTGTCACCATTGATGGGTAGTGGTCCTTATAAATTGGGTCGCGTCGATGCGGGGCGTTCGGTAAGTTATATACGTGATCCCAATTATTGGGGTCGTGATTTGATGGTCAATCGTGGCCGCTACAACTTTGATATGATCAAGTTTGTTTATTATCAAAGTGATGAAATTGCCTTTGAAGGTTTTAAATCTGGTCAATACCGCTTTCGCCCCGAAAATAAAGCATCTAACTGGGTGACTGGGTATAATTTCCCCGCAGTCAAAGCAGGGCTTATCCAAAAAGAGACGATAACCAGCCAAAATCCAGTACCGATGCAAGCATTGGTGATGAATTTGCGTCGCCCAATCTTTCAAGATATCAAAGTTCGCCAAGCACTGACAGCTGCCTATGATTTTGAATGGATGAATAAAACCTTATTTCATGGGCAATATGAGCGTTTGCAAAGCTTTTTCCATGGCTCAGAGCTTGCCGCAACGGGTACGCCATCTGATGCAGAGATGCAGGTATTGACGCCTTTATTGTCTGAGCTCGAACCGATTCAGCGCCAAGCAACATTAGCAGAATGGCAGCTACCTACCAGTGATGGGAACGGCTTTAATCGTCAAGGGTTATTAGAGGCGCGTAAGCTATTGTTAGAGGCTGGGTTTTATTATGAGGATATGAAACTATATCAACCTGATGGGTCGCTTGCTCAGATTGAGATTTTGATGACAGGCGAGACCATGGGTCGTGTATTGTTGCCTTATATACGCAATCTAAAGCGCTTGGGATTTGATGCAACATTGCGCCAAGTCGATGGGCCGCAATATTATGAGCGTATGCGCCGTTTTGATTATGATATGGTCGTGGACGTGTTTGCCCAAAGTCTATCTCCTGGTGCTGAGCAAGCGGCATTTTGGGGTAGCGCTGCTGCTAACGAGTCGGGTAATCATAACAGTGCTGGTATCAAGAATGCAGCCGTCGATAAGGTCGTTGCTGCCCTTGGTAATGCTAAAAATCGTGACGAGATTGTACTGTATACGCAGGTGCTAGATCGGTTGTTGCGCGCAGGGCATTATGTCGTACCGCTATACGGCAAATCTGGCACCAATGTCGCTTACTGGGATCAGTATCGCCATACTGAAAAACTACCGACCAATGCTGTTGGTATCGATTACTGGTGGGTGGATAAAGAGGCAGAAGGGCGTATTAATAAATATTTAAAACAGTAAATAGTATTTACTATAAGGTTTTACCTTGTAACAACGGTCAGCTGAGCATATATGCTGTTTTTATCAAATATATGCTATCAAATAACAGTCAGATTAGATAATTCAAAATAACACGTAACAAAAATAACTACCGGTAAGGATTTAACATGAGTATCCGTATTCACCCAATCAAAGCATTTAGCGATAACTATATCTGGACATTGATCAATGAAAATAATAAGCAAGCAATTGTCATCGATCCAGGTCAAGCTCAGCCGGTTATTGATTATCTAGAGACGCATGAACTGGAGCTAACATCGATTTGGACGACTCACCATCATCATGATCATATCGGCGGCGTCGCAGAGTTACAGGAGTCGTATCCGATGACTCATCTGGTTGCGCATAGTGAGCATGGCGTCGATGAAGACCAAACTATCAAAGATGGTAGCACGGTAAGCGCATGGGGCTGCTCTGCGCAAGTCTGGGATGTGTCAGGGCACACCGCTAGCCATATGGCCTATATCTTAGATATAGATGGGCAAAAGCACTGCTTCTGCGGTGATACGTTGTTTAGTGCAGGTTGCGGGCGTGTCTTTACTGGTACGATTGAGCAATTGCACGAGAGTTTTAAACGTTTGAACGGCTTGACTCATGAGGCGCTACTGTATCCTGCGCATGAATATACAGCGAGTAATCTGCGTTTTGGCCTGTCTATTGAACCTGACAACGAAGCGATGCAGCAAGCATTAGCACGAGCAGAGGCGCAAACTGAGCAAGGCATGGCAACGCTACCAGTGACACTAGAGCATGAGCGCGCGATAAATGTGTTTTTACGTACACAAGAGCCAAGTGTAATCGCGGGAGTTAAATCAAAAATGTCTATCGATGATGAGAAGTCATTGACGGTATTTGCAGCGTTACGTGAGCTAAAAAACAACTTTTAAAAAATGCTTTTGTGTACTGCTTCAACAAAAATCAATTCGCTGCTGAACGTCATTGCTATCTCTCTTTATTTAGGAAGTCGCCATTATGGGTCGTTATATCTTAAAAAGACTACTACTGATATTGCCGACACTATTTTTGATCTTGCTTGCCAACTTTGTGATCGTACAGGCGGCACCAGGCGGGCCTGTTGAGCAGCAGCTGGCACTGATTGAACAGGGTGCAAAAGACAATGCGCTTGGCGGTAATATTGGTGCGGGCAGTGCAGGTGGCAATGACAGTACGTATCAAGGTACGCGAGGCCTCTCTGAGGAGATGGTCGCTGCAATCAATGTTCAATATGGCTTTGACAAATCCGCTCCAGAGCGATTTTGGCTCATGTTAAAGAACTACGCTCAGCTAGATTTTGGTGAGTCTTTTTTTAAAGGGCAGTCGGTGACCGAACTTATCGTAGAGAAGTTACCAGTCTCGATATCGCTTGGGCTGTGGAGTACGTTGCTCATCTATATGATCGCTATTCCGCTAGGAGTGTATAAAGCGATGCATCATGGCTCAGGCATTGATAAAGCCACGGCTATGCTGCTGGCGATCGGACATGCGATACCTGTGTTTGTATTTGCAGTGATTTTACTGGTGTTCTTTGCGGGTGGCAGCTACTGGAACATTTTCCCGTTACAGGGACTGACGTCCGAGAATTTTGATCAGCTAAGTGCGCTTGGTAAAGTAAAAGATTATTTTTGGCATTTGGCGTTACCTTTACTGGCAAGTACTGTAGGCGGTTTTGCAGGTTTGACCTATTTGACCAAATTCAGCTTTTTAGAGGAATTGGGCAAGCAGTATGTACTGACCGCTCGTGCTAAAGGCTTAGGTGAGCGTCAGGTGCTATACGGACATGTGTTTCGCAATGCGATGTTGATTATTATCGCAGGTATTCCAGCCGCTATTGTTGGTATCTTCTTTGCGGGTAATTTTTTGATTGAAATTATCTTTAAACTAGATGGCCTAGGCTTGTTAGGGTTTGAAGCCATTCAACAACGTGATTATCCAGTGATATTTGGCACGCTATTTATCTTTACCTTAGTGGGGCTGCTACTGCAATTAATCAGTGATTTGAGTTATCACTTAATTGATCCTCGTATTGATTTTGAGGGGCGCTAATGTCAAATAATCAACCTTCATCAAAGAGCAGTCCTATTAATAGCGAACCAGATAAATCATCGATGCCTGAGCAGCTATCTATCACAAAAAAGCAACGCTTGAACCCTATCTGGCAAGCACGTTTAAATCGCTTTCGCCAAAATAGACTTGGGGTGATATCGCTGTTTGTTTTCGCAGTGATATTTGTCATCTGCATGGCGGCTAATGTCATTGCCAATGACAAACCATTGTTAGTGCAGTATCAAGGCGATTATTACTTTCCAGTATTAAAGGCCTATCCTGAAACGACGTTTGGCGGTGTATTTGAGACCGAAACCAATTATAAAGACCCTGCAGTGCAGTCGCTGATTGATGAGCAAGGGTTTTATCTAATGCCGCTTATTCCGTTTGCCGACCAGACACCGAATGTCGAGCTTGGTCTACCTTATCCAGCAGCACCCAATGCTCAGAACTGGCTTGGTACTGATGATATGGGGCGTGATGTGCTGGCACGAATACTTTATGGTATGCGAGTGTCGTTACTGTTTGGTCTGGCTCTGACGCTCGCGGGCGCCTTGATTGGGATTATCGTCGGTGCGGTACAAGGCTATTATGGCGGCTGGGTAGATCTGGCAGGGCAGCGATTTATGGAAGTATGGGGCGGTATGCCTCAGCTGTTTATGATCATTATTTTGGTCAGTTTGTTTAGTCCTAGCATTATTATGCTGTTCGCCATGATGCTGTTGTTCGGTTGGATGGGTTTGGTCGGTTTGGTACGGGCAGAGTTTTTGCGAGCCCGCAACTTTGACTATGTGCGAGCTGCACGCAATTTAGGTGTTTCGGACAGCCAAATCATGCTCAGACATATCTTACCCAATGCGTTAGCTTCTAGCTTATCGCAGTTGCCATTTATTCTAACGGCCAATATTATCGCTTTGACTGCGCTGGATTTCTTGGGATATGGATTGCCACCTGGCTCGCCGTCTCTTGGTGAGCTAATGGTACAAGGAAAGAACAACCTTGATGCACCTTGGCTTGCTTTGTCAGGATTCTTTAGTTTGACCTTTATTTTGTCATTGCTCATCTTCGTTGGCGAAGCGCTGCGTGACGCGTTTGACCCGAGGCGTTCTTAATATGACTGAAAATATTATCGCTGCCGAGCATAGCAACGCGCCAGATGAAAGCCCTAATCGTGCACAAGATAAGCTTATGCTAACTGTAGATAAGCTCACTATCACGACGACTACAGGCGTCCAATTGGTCGATGCGCTTTCTTATGAGTTAAGACAAGGGCAAACCTTGGCCATCGTTGGTGAGTCAGGGTCTGGTAAGTCAATTGCCAGTCTTGCGCTATTAGGTCTGTTACCTGATAGTTTGACCATCACGGGTGTGGTACAGCTGGCAAGTACAACAGGCATGTCGACCTTGTCCATAGCAAATGATAAGACGCGTAATGCTGCATTGCGGTCTATTCGTGGACAGCGTATCGGTATGGTATTTCAAGAGCCAATGACCGCATTAAATCCGTTGCATACAGTCGCTAAACAAATTTCTGAATCGTTGCGTCTAAGCGGCGTACCTAAGAAGCAATGGCGAGACACCAGCATCGCTTTGCTAAATGATGTCAATATTGCAGATCCTGCTGACAAGTTGAACCGTTACCCACATGAGCTATCAGGTGGTCAGCGTCAGCGAGTGATGATTGCCATGGCATTGGCTCAGCAGCCTGATATTTTAATTGCTGATGAGCCAACAACTGCGCTTGATGTTACCTTGCAGCATGAGATTTTGGCGCTACTAGATGATCTCAAACGCAAGCACAATATGGCGATGATATTAATCAGCCATGATCTCAATCTGGTCAGGCGCTATAGTGATGAGGTTATCGTTATGCGCCAAGGTCAAACGATTGAACAGGGTCAAACGTCAGCGGTATTTGATCAGCCTAAGGCCGATTATACTCGCACACTTATCAAGCAAGACTTTGGGCAAGCATTAACCATAAAAGACGATAATGCAGACAAACAATCAAGCGTACTAGAAGTGAAGCGCCTTAATGTACAGTTCCCAATTGAAAAAGGTCTGTTTGGTGGTACCAAGCGCTGGTTTGACGCGGTCGAAAATGTCGATATGACACTGCAAAAAGGTCAGGCATTGGGTATCGTCGGTGAGTCTGGCTCTGGTAAAACCACCATTGCACTGGCGCTCAGCCAATTACTGAGCAATCAAGCACATGTGAATGGGCAGATAGTGGTCAACGGGCAAGATATCTCAGCATTGTCCAAAAAGGCGCTGCGTAACTTCCGCTCGCAGATTCAGATGGTATTTCAAGATCCATTTGCCAGTATTAATCCGCGTATGACAGTCATGCAAATCGTTGAAGAGGGTCTGCTGGTACAAGGCGTGGATAAAGTTGCACGTCAGCAAGCGGTGCTAGATAGTCTTGCTACGGTACATTTGCCTTTAGCATTTGCGCAGCGCTATCCACACGAGCTGTCAGGTGGCCAGCGTCAACGCGTGGCACTGGCGCGTGCACTCATTATGAAACCAAGCTTACTTATATTAGATGAGCCGACCTCCGCACTCGACAGTACCACACAGGTCACAGTAGTTAGTTTATTACGTGAAATTCAAGAAAGGCTAGAAATCAGTTATGTCTTTATCAGTCATGATCTCAAAGTAGTACGCGCACTGTGTCAGCATATTATGGTATTAAAAGAAGGCACTTGCGTAGAATCTGGACGTACCGAAGATCTCTTTAATCATCCACAACATACTTACACTCAGCAACTGTTAAAGGCAAGTACTGACTAGTTTAAACGACTTACTGTAGTCACTGAGACTGATCAATCAAACTAAGCAACTAAATCAAGCGGCTTGGTATAAAATTGACACATTGCAGTTCATAATAATAGCGACATATTGAAAAAAGCAGTGGTACAATAATTTTAGAGAGCTGCCCATTTTATAATGCTGTGATACATTCTGGCGCTCGTAAATTAGTAATATTTAACTGGCTGGCAAAAACGGTCTTTATAGCAGTTAAAACCATCATTAAAAAGGATTTTTGTGCTCATGAAAACACAAAACAGTATTACTAAATTGGTAAAGAACAACAGTTTGCAGCATGCTGGTTATTTGGCTGTCGCTAAGACTCGCGCAAAGGTATTAAAAGCAGTATCTTATGTGATACCTATCAGAAGACCAATGCTCTTTGTCGGTGAGACTGCCTGTGATGAGCTATGCGATATGCTTATCAATGAAGGCAATACCAATGTGTTTATTGTCACGGATACAGTGCTCAACAAACTGGGTATACCTGCAAAAGTTACCGATTATCTAGATGCGAAAAATATCAGTTATCACATCTATGATGGTATTACGCCAGATCCTACTTTTAAAGTAGTTGAAGAAGGGCTCCGTCAGTCTATAGAAGCCAATTGTGACTCTATCGTAGCCATTGGCGGCGGCTCAGTGATTGATGCAGCCAAAATGATAGCCATGTCTCAAGGCAATAAATGCAAGCCCAAACAGCTAATCGGTATTCTTAAGGCAAGAAAGCCTGCGACCCCGCTATACTGCGTACCAACGACAGCTGGCACGGGTTCAGAAGCGACGCTTGGCGCAGTAGTATCGGATGATAAAACACATCAAAAAGCATTGTCTATCGACCCAAGAATGGTACCGCTAGCCGCAGCGATTGACCCAGTTATTATGAAAGGTATGCCAGCCCATATTACAGCAGATACTGGTATTGATGTATTGACCCATGCACTAGAAGCATGGATGAGTGCCAATGCTAGCGTAGAGACAGATTACTATGCAGCCTCTGCCGTAAAATCTGTTATGCATTATCTACCACTAGCTTATAAAGATGGTGGCAATCTAAAAGCAAGAGAAGAGATGGGTATCGCTGCTCATTACGGCGGGATCGCCTTTAACAAAGCAGGTCTAGGCTATGTGCATGCTATCGCGCATCAGTTAGGCGCTTACTATAGTATTCCTCATGGTCGTGCTAATGCCATCGTGTTGCCTTATATGCTTGACGTCAATCGCAAAGTGAGCAAAAAAAGACTGGCTGCACTGGCGAAAAGAACCGGTATGGTACAGAATGGTCAAGCAGCTAATGGCGATAGTGAGATAGCAGATCACCTTATCACGCAAGTTAGAGACTTGATTGCAGATTTAAATATTGATCCGACTGTCAATGGTATGCAAACTAGCGACTTTGATGATATTGCAAAGGCTGCTGCAAAAGAAGTCAGTGACACCTATGCCGTGCCAACCTATTTATCAGCATCTGAAATCAAAGAAATTCTAACGAAAATTAAGCAGGCTAGTGACGAACGCGCTGATAGTAATAATGAAACAGCGTCATAGTTTTTTATAAAGCTAGTGTTATTAAAATAAAAAAGTCTATTACTCTTTGGATGATAGGCTTTTTTAATGCATTTGAGATAATAAAGCTTCTGTTCTGTTTCTATAGTTAACTCATAATAAAATATATAGTTGCTATCAAATAATTGTTTAATTTATCTTGCAATTAAACCCAGTTGATAAAAAATATCTTAATAAACTGTAAATATATAACAGTATAGGAATGTTTCAGTGATACAAAAGCGTTAGGATATTTAAAGGACATTACGCTTAGGAGATTTTCATGAACCGCATATTACCATCTAGAATTATAGGGCTAGTTATCATAGCGAGTAGTGCGATTTACGCAGGATGCGCATCAACTGAAAACAGCTCTACTGTAAAGAACACAACTGCCGCTAACCCATATGCACCGACTACACCAGGATTGGCAGTAGCCACGGTAGCGGGTGGGTGTTTTTGGTGTGTTGAAGCAGGTTATGAAAAAATCCCGGGCGTGGTAGAAGTAGTGTCTGGCTATACGGGTGGCACCGCTGAAAACCCAACCTACAAGCAGGTGTCAGCAGGTGGTACTGGGCATACCGAGGCAGCGCAGGTGTATTATGACCCTAAGAAGATTACTTACAATGGCATAGTACAGGCGTTATGGAGAATCGCTGACCCCACTGACGATCAAGGACAGTATGTTGATCGCGGTACACAGTATCGTCCAGCAATTTTTTATAATAATGCGCAAGAAAAGCAAATTGCAGAAGCGGCTAAGCAATCACTGCAAGCCTCTGGTGTTTATGACAAACCAGTAGTGATTGAGATTGTTCCTGCTAGCACTTTTTATCCTGCTGAAGAGTATCATCAAGATTACTATAAAAAGAACCCGATACGCTACAAAGCTTATACCTTCAATTCTGGTCGCTATCAATTTATCGAGAGTGTCTATGGTAAAAACTATGAGCTTGATTTTAGTCAGTTTACGCCTGAAGCAGACAGCACACAGCAAGTGACGTCAAATAACACATCGGATAGTAAGGTAGGCAAAGGTTTTAACCCAGATACATTTGTAAAACCTTCACAAGATACGCTAAAGAAGTCCCTTAGTGATATTCAGTACAAAGTCACCCAAAAAGAGGGTACTGAGCGCGCCTTTGATAATGAGTATTGGGATAATAAAGAACCTGGATTATATGTAGACGTCGTATCTGGTGAGCCACTGTATTCTTCGCGTGATAAATATAAATCTGGTACGGGCTGGCCGAGTTTTACTCGCCCATTGGATACGAGCTTAGTGGTTGAAAAGCCAGATCGAGGAATATTTGGAACCCGTACTGAAATTCGTAGCCGTTACGCGGACTCACACGTGGGCCATGTATTTGACGACGGTCCAGCACCGACAGGCAAGCGCTATTGCATGAATTCAGCAGCGCTTCGCTTTATTCCGCTTGCAGACATGGAAGCTGCTGGTTATGGTGATTGGATAGATGATGTAAAACCAGTTGGTTAGTACTATTTCCTATCGCTCAGCCAAATAAAAAGGACGCATCATATGCGTCCTTTTTATTTGGTTGTTATTCACAACAGCTTAAGCAATTAACAACGACTTAAAACGCTGGCTGACGCTTAGGTACCGCACCTAAAAATTCATTACGTGCTTGATTGTTATGTTGATATTCGCCAAGCATCGCGGTACTACGCGTGGTTGAATGCTGTTTGCTAACACCGCGCATCATCATACACATATGCGATGCATCCATAACAACTGCTACGCCGCGGCAGCCAGTAACATCCATAATGGTCTGCGCAATCTGCTCGCTTAGGTTTTCTTGTATTTGCAAACGACGAGCAAACATATCGACGATACGGGCAAATTTTGACAGTCCTAAGACTTGGCCGTCAGGTAAGTAGCCAATATGAGCGACACCATGGAACGGTAGCATATGATGCTCACACAGTGAATAAAACTCAATGTTCTGTACCAGTACCAGCTCGCGATTGGCTGATGGAAACACAGCATCATTGACCACTTCTTCTATGCTTTGATGATAGCCTTGGGTCAAATGGGCAAAGGCCTTTGCAGCACGTACAGGCGTATCTAGCAAACCCGGACGATCTAAGTCTTCGCCAGTTGAAGCAATCAGTTGGCGATAAGATTCGGTACTTTCTTTATAATCTGGGGTTATGATGGGGGTGTTACTCATAAGTTTGGCAGCCATCCAAAATGTGGGTGTAGCTTAACGTTGAATCCTATCATGTGAGGATTCTTATAAAAATTGTGCAAGCTGGGAAGGGCTGTGATTATACTCGAAATCTGCTGAACTTCATACTGCTGTAGCTAGCAGTTGAGTCTTTAATCAATAAAGGGGTGCTTGGTACTTAATGTAAACGGTTGTAGTGTTAATATTCGAAGTGCGATTTTTTCATGAAATAAGCAAACTACTATAGTCTGAGTATTTTATCGTGAAGCATTGATGCTAAAATGCAATCTAATAACTCGCGAAAAACTCTCATTGTCGATACTACTTTAAGCAATAAGTCGTTGTTAGGTATTTCTATTCTATTAGCTGTTTGTATTAGTCAGTCCAATAACAAGAACCAAATACAGTTTACGACTGTTTACTTAAATTAATTCGTGTATAATAACTCATCTTTTCATTTGTACTATTTAGTAGTCTCAATCTTCTAATTACTCTAAATAAATTCTTATTCTAAATCATCTCGATTGATTCAAAAGGAAATCTTATGCTACTGCAAGGACAACGATTTGTCGTAACTGGCATCGCAAGTAAACTCTCTATCGCTTGGGCTATCGCAGAAGCGCTGCACCGCGAAGGGGCCTCACTAATTCTGACTTACCCGAATGACAAAATCAAAAAACGCGTCGATATGGCCGCCGAAAAATTCGAAGCGGATTTGGTATTAGAGTGTGATGTCGCCTCTGATGAGTCAATTGCTTCGTGCTTTGAGCAAGTGACTGCTCACTGGGGCGACGGTATTGATGGTGTGGTACATGCCATTGGTTTTGCACCGATGGATCAGCTAGATGGGGATTTTGTGAATGCCACTACGCGTGAAGGCAGTCACATCGCGCATGATATCTCTAGCTACAGCTTTGTTGCATTGGCAAAAGCGGCTCGTGAGTTACTAGCGATGCGTCATGGTTCTATGCTGACACTGACCTATGAAGGTAGCATTTCAGTATTGCCAAACTACAATGTCATGGGTATGGCAAAAGCCAGTCTTGAAGCCAGCGTTCGTTATTTAGCAACGTCTATGGGCGGTGAAGGTATCCGTGTTAATGCGATATCTGCAGGTCCTATCCGCACGCTAGCGGCTAGCGGCATTAAATCTTTCCGTAAAATGCTCGATATCAGCGAAAAAATTGCGCCACTACAGCGCAACATCACACAGACAGAAGTAGGTAACGCCGCATTGTTCCTATTGTCGCCTTGGGCATCTGGTATCACAGGTGAGATTATGTTCGTTGATGCAGGTTTTAATACAGTAGCTATCAGTGAGCAGTTGATGATGCTTGATGAACCAGCACAGTAATTGTTATAGATGATTCGTTTGATAATAGAAAAGACAGCCAATTGGCTGTCTTTTCTAGTTATACTATGAGTCTTTTTGGCTATGTACTTTTTTAGCAGTGTGCACTTTTAGCTAAGTGCCTTTGAGCGAGGGATATGATAACCAAGTTACCAAAGTGGATACTATGGGGCGGGGCAGTATTGGCATTTAGTGCTGGTTGCGTGAATACGACGGCGTTAATGGGGTTTGCCAATTTATCAGTGTCGCACGTCACGGGCAATGTGAGCTTGTTTGCAGCGGCTATCGCTCATTCAGACGCGCGTAGTATTTTATATATTGGTACCTTGTTACTGTCCTTTTTGGCAGGGGCTATACTAAGTGGCTTAGTCATTGGACAGACATCATTGAAACTCGGCCGTCGTTATGGGCGAGCGCTATATCTAGAAGCAGCGCTACTGTTAGTTAGCTATTGGCTATATCAGCAGCATGATTACTTAGGGCAATTAGCAGCAGCGATGGCCTGCGGATTGCAAAACGCGATGGTGGCAACTTATAGTGGGGCGGTCATTCGTACCACTCATTTAACAGGGCTAACATCAGACATGGGGGCGGCAATTGGTAATTGGCTTGCTGGTCGTTCTATCAGTAAGCCAACCTTAGGGTTCCAAGCCATTATTTGGTATTGCTTTTGCGGTGGTAGCGCAGTAGGTGCTTTCTTGTTTGCAAAAGTCAGCTATGATGCTTTGTTTGTTCCCATCGCCATTGTGTCGACAGCAGCATTTGTGTACAACTATGTCTCAGATCATTTGCCAGAGGTGAGAGAACCAAAAAAAGATAGGCGCTTATCATAGTGATAAACGCCTATCTTTTTTGTTTGTACTAGATAAACATAATCTACTTAAAAATGAAGATAAACGTCATTGCTACTGAGATTTATTTTCTATCTTCTTCATGATTTTCATGTTCATGCATACCTTGCATCATATCTAATACAGAGTCGTCAGTACGCTGTTGATCTTTTTCGGCCAACCCATCTTGGTTAATGTCTTTTGGTGCCATTTTAGTGGTTGCATCAGTTTTATTTGCGTCTGTCATAAAGTTATTCCTTTTGTTTTTATTGATAATTTTCTATTTAACCTTTTGATTATGTGGTATCAGTTTTTGCTTGTATAGCCCTAAATGATAAATGTTTAGAGGCTTTATGTAATTTTTATAAATCAAGGTCTGTATGAAAGCAGTGAGAGAGCCATTGTTTAAAAATAAAACTAGTCGAAGGGTAACCGCTATTAACGAATCAAACAGATGAGCTAAAGAAACAAAATTAATCAGATTGTATTCATATATAAATTATTCTGATATGATATTTTCCCGCGTAATATTCGCTATATGAATATAATGATGTCATACAATAATTGTGTATTGCAATAATTTTTGACGTCATATTCCCTCTGGAGGCAATAAGGATAATTTATGTCAGAGAAAAAACTGGATAGCCATCTTCCTAATGATGGCAATGAATATTTATTTACAGATACATTCCCAAAGGGAACGGGAAAAGGGTTGATCGTGGTCGCCATCGCGGCAATCATTAGCTTTATTATTTATAGCGTATTACCATTTGAAGTTAGTGCAAATAAAGGGTTAGCGTTGTTATTCTTTATTGGCGTGCTATGGCTCACTGAGGCGATACACGTCACTATCACTGCGATTTTAGTGGTTGTAGTTGGTACTTTGGTTGGCATTCCTGATTTTAATGCTGAAGTCGGTCTGCAGAGCTTTGCCAGCCCCATTATTTATCTCTTCTTTGGTGGTTTTGCCTTGGCTGCCGCGTTACATGTACAAAAGCTCGATAGAAAAATCGCGTTAAAAATTCTATCGTTGTCGGGTGGTAAGCTCAGTACAGCAGTATTTTTGATATTTGGTGTGACTGCATTCTTGTCCATGTGGATATCGAATACAGCGACAACGGCAATGATGCTCCCATTGGCACTCGGTATTTTAACGCAAGTTGATAGTAAAGAAGATCGCGGTACTTTTGTGTTTGTACTGCTTGGTATTGCTTATTCAGCAAGTTTGGGTGGTTTGGGCACGATTGTCGGCTCGCCACCAAATGCCATTGCTGCAAAAGCATTGGATATCGCATTTGTTGATTGGATGAAGTTTGGTATCCCAATGATGCTGATACTATTACCAGTACTGTTGGGTGCGATGTATTTGTATCTAAAGCCGAACCTAAACCGTACTATGCAGCTAGAGCAAGATGAAATCATTCCTTGGACCAAAACCCGCCTATTAACAATTACTGTTTTCATTGTCACGGCAGCTAGCTGGATGTTGTCTAAACAAATTGGGGCTGCAGTTGGTATCGAAGATACAGATGCCGTTGTCGCGTTGCTTGCAGCAGTGGCGGTCGTGAGCTTGGGTCTAGTTTCTTGGAAACAGGTATCAGACAACACGGATTGGGGCGTGCTCATGTTATTTGGTGGCGGTATTGCGCTATCAAATATCTTAAAAGTATCAGGTGCGTCATTAGTGTTAGGCGAGACGGTTGCTAATGGCTTACAAACAGCACCACTATTGGTGGTGATGCTTGCAATCTCAGCCTTTATTATTTTCTTGACAGAGTTTGCATCAAATACGGCTTCAGCCGCGCTCTTAGTACCTGTGTTTGTGGCAATTGCCGAGCATATGGGTATACCGAGTGAGGTCTTAGTACTTATTATTGGTATCGGTGCGTCTTGTGCCTTTATGCTACCAGTTGCCACGCCGCCGAATGCTATTGTGTTTGGTACAGGTTTGATCAAGCAAACAGAGATGATACGTACAGGTGTCATCCTTAATATTATCTCTACTATCATCATTGGGTGTTGGGCATACTTTTTCTTATTGTAGTTAAATAGCTCATGTAGACACAGTCATATGTACAAATGCTAAAAACCCCGATGTTTAAGTGATTCTTAAACGTCGGGTTTTTTATGGCTTATCATACGAGATAACGGTATAGAATGTTTATTATTAACGTCATCTTATTGAATGGATTTGATCACATGACACAGTATTTATTAAAAGCAATTATTCTCATAGTGCTAGGCGCAATTGCTGTGATAATGGTATTTATAGCAAAATACTGGGCGCCTGATCGTACCATCGCTGAGTTAAAACAATGGCAACTACCCAACAGCGAATTTATAGACATACAAGGTATGCAGGCGCATGTAGTGCAGTCAGCTAATTGTCATACACACCGTGGCGATGCAGCCGAAAAGAATCAACCTGAAACAATCGTTTTATTGCATGGTACATCGGCAAGTTTGCATACATGGGAGGGCTGGACCAAGGCGCTGTCTGATCAGTACTGTGTCGTGAGCATGGATTTGCCAGGGTTTGGTTTGACAGGTCCTTATGTGGACGAGAGCACGCAATATAGCAGCGAAAATTACGCGGCGTTTGTTATTGAAGTACTCAATCATTTGAAGCTGGACCGCGTCACGCTAGCCGGTAACTCATTAGGAGGCAAGGTAGCGTGGCGTACCGCAGCTTTGTATCCTGAGCGTGTCAATCGATTGATACTGGTAGACTCAGTTGGTTATCCAGCAACACCCAAACATGTCCCTATTGGTTTTAAACTTGCTAAATATCCAATGATGTCACCAATTTTAAATCGTATCCTACCCAGAAGTGTCGTCGAAAAAAGCGTTTTAAGTGTGTATGCAGACAATAGCAAAGTAAACGATGCCTTGGTTAATAGATACTATGAATTGACCTTGCGCCAAGGTAATCGGCAGGCTTTGAGTCGTCGCCTAAATGAGAGCGATGATGCCAGTGTCCAAGCGCAAATAAAGCAGCTGGACATACCGACTTTAATCTTATGGGGTGCAAAAGATGATCTTATTCCTGTAGAAAACGCCGCGTTATTTCATAGAGATATACGTAATAGTCAGCTTAAGGTATTTGATGACTTAGGTCATGTACCGCACGAAGAAGATCCGTTAGCAACCGTTGACGTTGTAAAGCAGTTTTTGATTAGTGAGTCAGGAAATGGATAACTTAGAAAAGAAACAGATAACAACCATCGCTGCGATTTCAGATATTCATAGTAATGTCTACGCCCTTGAAGCTGTACTTGCCGATATAAGATATCGAGATGTTGATCAGATTGTCAATCTTGGTGATATTTTGTACGGGCCAATAGCGCCTTATGCTACCTATGAGCTATTAATAGCAAATCGAGATGATATTATTACTATTAGAGGCAATCAGGATAGGCAGATTTATGAAGCCACTACGGCAGAAATTGCTAATAATCCAACCATGGGTTTTATTATCAAAGATCTCTCTAAAAAAGCGATTGAATGGATGCGGTCTTTGCCATTTGATTTTCATGTAAGTCAGGATGTATACCTCTGCCACGGTTCGCCGACCGATGACATGATATATTTACTAGAGGATATCGAAACGGGTCAACCAATAGTGCGTAATGATGCGACTATATTGGCGTTACTTGATGGTATTGATAATGATGTTATCTTATGTGGTCATACACACATCCCGCGAACAGTAGTACTGTCGTCAGGACAAACTATTGTGAATAGTGGTAGCGTTGGCTATCCAGCTTACGAAGATGATTTGCCTATTATTCATAAGATGCAAACTTATTCGCCTCATGCTAATTATGCTCTTATCAAGTGTATTGAGACTCAACAAGGTAAACATTGGCAAACTGAGCATGTCAAAGTGGCTTATAACCATGAAGCAGCAGCAAATATGGCTCTAAGAAACGGACGTGAAGATTGGGCATTTGCATTGAAGACGGGTAGAGTAGTTCCAGTATGACAGTACTTAAAAACATTCTATCCTAGCACTAACAGCATTACCTTTAGATTAACTATGGATTTTGATTTAATAGAGATTACGTAAAATGGTAACACTATATATGGTTCAACTGGGCGGTCGTCCTAAAGGCCGTCTGATTGAGCAACACGATATTTTCTTTGGCGCAGCCAGCCAGGTGAGTGACTTGATAGGAGATATCAATGAGCATTGGCCTGAAGTAAAAAATAAATGGCATATTGATTCATATCGAGCAGTTACTAAAGTGGGTAGTTATGCCATCAAGTTAATTGAACCAAGTCAGCAAATAACGGCTGCTGCTGACTTAAAGTTATTCTTTATCAATCTAGGTGGCTATCAGCAGGGCAGTTTTGAAGAATTCCATTATAAGCTACTCATCGTTGCACCTAACCAAGCTGACGCGATCAAACAAGCGAAGAACAGTGATTTTTATAAGCAATTTACTTTTAAAGATGAAACATCACCTTTTGACGCTGCCTCACATATCGATGATAAGTTTGCAGTAGATATAGATGACATATATAACGTAAATGATCTTCTCTCAAATGTTCGACTTTCGATTGAGCCTATCAGTGATATAGATGAGCTGAATGCTTGCGAAGACAAAGAATATGTTGGCTATCTAAGCATCAAGAATTTAAAGAAATTGGCGCTATAATAGGTTCATCTAAATTTTATAAAAGTAACCCAATACATGCTTGATTAAATGAACTTACTGGATAACTTAAGTTCGGATACGTTCTGTAATGTGTGATAGTTTCAGCATTATTGATACAAGAGCAATCAGGACTCGACTAACTTGAATCATACCCCAATTACCCCCATAATCTAACCACTTCTACATAATAAATAGCCTAAGCAAATATGCCCAATACTTCTAAGCCCAATATTCCTAAAAACAGCGATCCAGATACATCTACTGTAAATGAAACTCAAGATACTAAGAAGCCAGCAGTACCACTGGCGGATCTACCAGTACTTGCAAAGGATAGCTATTACTTAAGCCGTCTTGAGCGAGAACTGGCACGTGCTGCTGTATCTAAAAATAAAAAATCTGATCATGATTCTGAGCAAAAGAATAATTCAGATGATGTAATCGCCAAGAAACGTGCTCAGTACGAAAAAATCAAAACGCGTTCTCAAGAAGCTGTGCAGGCACGTATCGATAGTATTCCAAGTGATTTACCTACCAAGCTAAATTTAGATCTGCCTGTTAGCCAGCGCGCAGAAGACTTAGTACAAGCGATTATCGATAATCAAGTCATTATTGTCGCTGGTGAGACGGGTTCTGGTAAAACGACGCAGCTGCCTAAGCTTGCGATGCTGGCAGGGCGTGGTATCACAGGGCAGATAGGGCATACACAGCCGAGACGATTGGCTGCTCGTAGTGTGGCAAACCGTATCGCAGAAGAGCTGGGTGAGCCATTAGGTAATACTGTCAGTTTTAAGATTCGCTTCAATGAGCAAGGGACAGCGCAATCTGTTGTAAAGCTCATGACCGATGGTATTCTGCTCGCTGAGTTGGGTCATGATCGGTTCTTGAGTAAGTACGATACGATTATTATCGATGAGGCGCATGAGCGTAGTTTGAACATCGATTTTATTATGGGTTATCTCAAAAAGATGCTGCCCAAGCGCCCAGATTTAAAAGTCATTATTACCTCGGCGACCCTTGATACCAAGCGCTTTAGTGAGTATTTCAGCCATTATGATAACAAGCTAAAACGGCAAGTTCCTGCACCTATTTTTAATGTAGAAGGGCGTAGCTTTCCAGTAGAAGTCCGTTATCGTCCGTTGACAGATGAGCCAGTAAACAGCTCAGAGGATGACAGCTACGATGATTTTGAAGAGAACCTGCCGCGTGCTGTGGTTGCCGCTGTCGAAGAGTGCTTTAGCGATGCGCAGAGCAAAGGCCACGCCGATCAAGCTGATATTTTGATATTTGCTGCGACTGAAGCGGAGATTCGCGAAACGCAAGAGGTGCTTGAGCGTCATGGTCCGCGCCATACCGAAGTACTGCCACTATTTGCACGGCAGACTTACGAAGAGCAGCAGCGTATCTTTCAACCATCGGGTCGAGGTCGCCGTATTGTTATCGCGACCAACGTTGCTGAGACTGCATTGACCGTACCAGGTATCCGCTATGTGATTGACTTGGGTTTTGCGCGGATTTCGCGTTACTCGTATCGCTCGCGCGTACAGCGTTTACCGATTGAAGCAATTTCCCAAGCAGCGGCTAATCAGCGTAAAGGTCGCTGTGGCCGTGTTGCTCCAGGTGTTTGTATTCGTCTTTATAGTGAAGAAGATTTTAGTGGTCGCCCTGAGTTTACTGAGCCTGAAATTTTACGTACTAATTTAGCGTCAGTAATCCTACAAATGGCCAACCTACGTCTAGGTAGTGTAGATGACTTTGAATTCATTGAGCCGCCTGATAGCCGATTGGTTACTGATGGTCATAAATTGCTAGATGAATTGGGCGCTATTACCTCTAAGAAAGACATCGCTGCTCAGGACAAAACCAATAAACCAAAAGCTAAGAAAGGGCTTGATCATCTGCGTTTGACAGCAACTGGTCAGAAAATGGCACGTATGCCAATCGATCCAAGGCTAGCACGTATGCTGGTGGCTGGTTCTGATTTTGATTGTATTCGCGAAATGCTGATCGTTGTGGCAGCGCTTGCTGTACAGGATCCACGCGAGCGTCCTGCCAATAAACGCACGCAAGCGGATCAAAAGCATGCGGTCTTCCGTCAAGACGACTCTGACTTTTTGTTTTATTTGAGTCTATGGAAGGCGCTATTTGAAAAAGATGAAGACGGTAATAAACTGTCTGGCAATCAGCGTAAGCAGTTTACTAAGAAGAACTATTTAAGCTTCCCGCGTGTACGTGAATGGCATCAGACGCATCGTCAGTTGGTACAGATGGTCACTGAGCTGAAATTAACTGATGTTAATGAATCAAAAGCTTCTGATAAAAATGTGGCTGTCAATGATCCGACTGCGATCGAAGACGAAGAGTTAAAAGCGGTTAAATATGCCAATCTGCATAGAGCGTTATTGACGGGTTTATTATCTATCATCGCGCACAAGACCGAAAGCCGCGGTGAGTATTTGGCGGCGCGTCAGCAAAAGGCCAAGATATTCCCAGCCAGTACGGTGTTTAAACAAATACCACCTTGGGTGATGGCGTTTGAAATGGTGGAGACTTCACAAGTCTTTATGCGTACTGTTGCCAAAATCGAACCAGAATGGATTATTTCAGCGGCAGGTGATTTGCTGAAATATCATTACTTTGAGCCACACTGGTCCAAGAAAACAGGACGAGTTAAAGCTTACGCTCAGATTAGTCTGTTTGGACTGATTATTATTAGTAAGCAGCTGACTAACTATGAGCAAGTTAATCTGGTCGAGTCACGAGAGATATTTATCCGTGATGGCTTGGTGACAGGCAATTTTGGTCGCAATGCACCATTCTTGCAACATAACATGGACAAGATTGCTCACGTTGAGCGCATCGAAGACAAGCTGCGTCGCCGTGATTTGTTGGTGGATGAAGAAACGCTCTATCAGTTCTATGATAAGAAAATTCCTGAGCACGTTGCCAGTCGTAAAGCGTTTGAGGATTGGCGTGCAGAAGTCGAAAAGCATGATGCCAAGCATCTATTCTTCACTGATAAAGATGTACTTAATAGCCAGGCGCCGACCACAGGGGACTTTCCAGAAGTGTGGAAGCTGGGCGATCTAAAGTTGCCGCTGCGTTATATTTTTGATCCCGCCAGCGATGATGATGGTGTGACCATACGTGTGCCGCTTGCCGCATTACCGCAGCTCGATGCGATTGAGCTACTGTGGGGCGTGCCTGGTTGGCGCTATGAATTGGTATTGCAGCTGCTCAAGTCGCTACCAAAAGAGATACGTCGCCAAATCGTACCGATACCCAATACTGCAGACAGTTTGTTTGATGAATTGCAGCCAAAGGGTGGGCAAGGATTACTGAAGCAGCTGTGTCAGGCGTTGCATCGTCGCGGTATTATGTCGGTGACGCCAGAGAACTTCAATCCATCTACGATTGATCGTTATTTGCAGCCACAAATCTGCGTGGTCGATGAGAAAAACCGTATCATCGAAAAAGGCCGTGATCTACAAACCCTACAGATTCGTCATGCATCTGAAACCAGTCAAGCGGTAAATGAGCAGCAAGGCGTGCATACTGAGTTCCCTGAGCATTTTGCTTTTAGCAAAAACCATCATAGTGCAGGTGTGGTGATGAAACAGTTTGCGGCACTCGTCGCTGATGAAGCGGGAGAAGCGGTATCGATTCATCAATATACTGATGTCAATGCAGCACTTCAAGCACATCGCATCGGGGTGCTGACTTTAATCAAAGGCAAACTTGGTGCAAAGAAAAAGCAGTTAACGAGCCAAATCGACAGTATATTTAAACTGGCATTTGCGCCACTTGGCGACATGGATAAACTCAAAACGATTGTTATAGATGCTGCGTTAGACGCGGCTCTCGAAGAACACTACGTCTTATTTGATCACTCTGATAATTTACCAGAAAGCGCCGATGAAATCGCAGTTGGATTGAGCGAGGAGCTACCGTTTACCTCTGAAGAGTATACCCAGACACTCGAAGTGGTAGTGAATAACTTCTTATTAACTGGTCAAAGCGTTATCAAAACGCTTAAAAATGTCTACACTCGTTGGCAGCGTATCCGCCAAGGGTTGCTGATGCTAGATCGCGAGATATTTGGTGAGTCTATCGATGATATCGAAGATCAGCTAGAAGACTTACATTTGGCTGATTTTGTTTATCGGATGGACTATAGCCACTGGCAACAGTACCCACGCTATCTTGAAGCGCTACAGATTCGACTAGAGCGTCTGGAGCACAATCTCGACGCCGACCTCGATGGTGTTTACGCGCTTGACTTGCATATGGAGCGGCTAGCAGGACGTGCGGACAAAGAAGCCATCAGTGAGTATCGCTGGATGGTGGAAGAGTATCGTATTCAACTGTTTGCCCAGCCTATGAAAACTCGTATGGCAGTATCGCCCAAGCGTCTAAGCAAGATGTGGGATAAGGTGAGTTAGGCTAAGTTTTAGGTTTGTATGGTACGTTATGTTATAGAGCGCACATTAATTTTATGATGTGTGCTTTATTGCTACGTTTTCTAAATGCCATATGTTACCTACTAAATTGGATATCAATCTCAAATAACAGGACGATTAAAATGTGGGATGAACGCTATAGCGGTACAGAGTTCGCATTTGGTACCGAACCTAATGATTTTTTGAGAGAGACGTTTGAGCAGATACCTGTAAGTGGACACGTACTTTGTCTAGCAGAGGGCGAGGGTAGGAATGCAGTATTCTTAGCTGAGCAAGGCTTCACTGTAACTGCGATGGATATGTCCGAAGTAGGGTTAAACAAAGCGAACAAGTTGGCCAAAGAGAAAGGGGTAGCTATTACCACCCAAGTAGCTGATTTAGCAGATTACAACTTTGGTCAGGATAAATGGGATGCCATAGTTTCTATCTGGGCACACGTGCCTGAAACGGTACGTCAATATGTACATGCACAAGTTGGCACTGCTCTCAAGCCAGAGGGAGTATTTATCGTCGAGGCTTATACAGAACGACAGCTTGAAACAGAGGCAGTCGGTGGCCCACTAGCCAGTCAAAGGGAGCGTTTTGGCGCTTTAGAGAACTTTCAACATGAGCTTGTAGGGCTGAACGAAGTGATTGGTATAGAGAAGTTGCGTATGGTATCAGAAGGAAAGCGGCATCAAGGGCTTAGCGCTGTAGTACAATTTGTTGGCAAGAAAACCAGTAATTAAACGTTGTAAGTTAAAGCTATTAGTAGCTATATATAGTTAGAGAAGATAGTTTGCAAACCATCTTCTCTATGAGCTATTGAGGCTTAATGTCTGATAATTAGTGACGGGTATTTAATGACTAGTATTTAAGGATTGGTACTTGATACTTAATGATTGGTACTTAATGACTAATCTTTTCTGTCAGTACACCCATGCTATAAAGTACATAGGCAATCACAGTTAATGCGACGATAAATGGAGTAAGTATCCAAATCACAATATTAATCAAAAGTGATGGTAACAATCCATTGAACAATTCAATATCTGGTGCGAAAAAATCGGTCATGACATCGACGGCACGTTTAGCAATAGGGAATAGCAAGGTGCTAAAAGCTAACATATAAATGTACTTACTAAAGCCAGGGTCACTCATGACTACCATAAAGTAGAACACTGTAAAAAACGTGATACCAAGTGCCCAGCATTTGAGAGTGTAGCTTAAACGAATCATGTTATCTCCTCCCTAAGCTTTCTATTGATCGCTTTACATCGATCTTGCGCAGAGTAAAGCTGCTCCTATAAATTCATTATTTTAAATATATACAATATGTTATAATACGAATATATAGTCGAGTCAACCAATTTTTTCTATTTATTTAAAATACTCCATGAATCATTCAATTTAAAAATGATGTTTTTTGGGGAAGAGTTTCATAGGTATAGTAGAAAATAGCCTAAGCAAAATTATTCATTCTATTAAACGATAAGGTTATAACTACAACTCATTACTCGGGCTCAGACCAAAAAGCCGCTTATATTCTCGGCTAAACTGACTAGGGCTTTCGTAGCCTACTTGCATCGCTATTTGTGATATTTGCGCTCCCTGCATCTTAATTAAGCGTCTGGCCTCCATTAAGCGTAAGCTTTTTTGATACTGTAGCGGACTCAGTTGGGTTATTTCTTTAAAGTGCTGATGAAACCCTGAGACACTCATGCCGCATCTACTAGCTAAACTCTCAACCATAATAGGTTTATCTAGATGTGCCTTTATCCAGTCAGTCGCTTGGGCAATGCGGTGTGTATGGCTACCGCTAACTACCAATTGCTTAAGTTTGTTGCCTTGCTCAGCCAAGAGTAGGCGATAGTATATTTCTTGTTGAATTAAAGAAGACAGAAAATCAATATTATTTGTATAATCAAGCAAGCGTATCAATCGCTCAAACGCGTCCATTATGGTGTCATCTAAGTGCCACTTTATTCCTAAATGACTGCCTGCTACTGGGTGTGTGGTCGGTATCTGCGCTAATACGTCTCTAATCATAGCTAAATCTAATTTCATTGATAAAACAATGACAGGGTTCTTTATCGAAGCGTGCTTGATATGCATACTTAGCGGTATATTAACTGGACAGAACATCAAGTTACTATTGTCAAACCTTTGACAGTCAGCACCCAAGTAAATCTCTCGTTCACCTTGCAGTACAATACAAATACTTGGCTCTTGAATATAGCTTACGGCTTTGCTTGGTTTATCCGCGCAGTAAAAGAACAAGCCTGAAACAGCGGACTCGATGGTTTTATTTCTAGGTAGTACTGCTAAAAGTTGGTCAATAGTCGTTTGATTCATTACGAGTGCTTATTTTATATAATTGCCTGATAGTATAAAGATTTGCAGGATTAGGCAAGAGTTATAGAGGTTTGTTCTAACGTATAAGTGTAGATGATTCTATAATAATCTCATCGCAACAGCGTAAGTACGACCTCTAATAATATGAAACAAGGAATAATTACTCATGAAAATATTTTATAAAACGCGCGCAACCGCTACTGGTGGACGTTCTGGCCATACTGGATTAGACGATGGTTCGTTAGGATTTGATTTGGTATCTTTTCAAGAGCAAGACAAAGAAGGCGTGAACCCAGAACAGCTTTTTGCCATGGGTTACGCGGCTTGTTTTGATAGCGCTTTGAGCATGACTGCACAGCACATGAAATTGCCTGTTACCGCTTCAAAGACCTCTGCGCAAGTGGGTATCGGTATGAAAGCTGACGGTAGCTATAACTTAGAGATAGAGTTGTCTGTAGAAGTATCAGGTATTGATGAAGCGCAGGCGCAGCAGTTGATAGAAGCCACGCATCAGGTGTGCCCGTATTCTAATGCTACTCGCGGCAATGTCGATACTCGTCTAGAAGTGACTGTTGTTTAAAGACTAGTGACCGTAGACTAGAAATATTAAAACAATGACTCATATATTCAAACGCCCCGATCTATAAAAGTCGGGGCGTTTTATATTGTCTAGTAGAGACATTAGCTTGAACCTTTTTGAGCAACTTAGCTGATGATAGGTTATTAATAGCCTTATTTTATACCGGTACTTTTTTATTTAAGGTAAACACCAAGACCGCGCCCAAAATGACTGTGCTTGCAACTATAAATGGCATAGACAGCTGTTCAGACAAAAATATCACACCTAGCACGGCAGCAATCACAGGGACACATAGCTGAACGATAGCAGCTTGTGTGTTTTTCAATAGTGGCATCGCTGTATACCAGATACTGTAACCCAACCCTGAGGCGATCGCTCCTGATGCACAGGCGAGTAATATACCTTCAGTGGTAATACCCTTCAAATTGATATTTTTAAAACCCAAGTCATCTAGATACGTCATGCCTACTAGTAATAGTATAGGCACAGCGACTAAACTACGCACAAAGTTAAACCCTGTCGCTCGAAGTGGTGAGATACATGATTTGCCGCGTACACTATATACTCCCCAAGCCACGCCGCTCATAGCCATTAATGCTGCCGCCAATGGTGACGGTATGGCCGCTGATGGCAACATCAAATACACGAATCCTGCGACTGCAACAACAAATGCTAACCATTGTAGTGCGCTTAATTGCTCTTTTTTATAGATACCCCAGCCAATCATCGTCAGCTGAACCGCTGAAAACAAAATCAATGCCCCAGTGCCAGTATCCAGCTCTACATACGCAATTGAAAAGCACAGCGCATAAATCACCAAGCTGAGACTACTCAACCAACTGCCTTTGTCATTTAATATAGCGTGGACAGTAGAGTTGTCATGATTGGGCGTTTGGCGTCGCAGTCTGTAAGCATGTACAGCCATGATAAGGCCTAGACAGGCCGTCGCACTCACTAGCCTAATGATGGTAAAACTCCAAGCATCGATGTAGCCTTCCGCCAATGCCATTCGGCAAAACAAGGAGTTTGCGGCAAAGGCGATTAACGCAATAATGGTATAAGTAGTGGCTTTCAAAAGTAATTCCTACAATGAATAAATGGCACAAAACAAGCAAGCATAGGATTTTAATTTTAGGTCTTGAGATACGCTGTTATAACGAACGCTTATTTCTTAGCAAAAATAATAGATTGATAAATTATCAAACTAATCTATAGCTGTCTCACAGGACAGGATATTTTGTCGTACTTATGGCAAAAAGTCTCTTTTAAATCAGAATAACGATAGTTATATTGACGATAAGGTCTAAAAATAGGGATGATGTGCGTCGCATCAAATGAACTATTAGAACAACATTCATTAAACACAATAAATCAGATAAATAAATAGGAAAAGATAGTATGAATTGGGCAAGTATTTTTATTTATGACACAACTTGGTTGTTTGCCGTAGAAATTTTAATACGTGTCACTGTAATGTTTGTATTAATTATCACATTTTTGCGATTCACTGGTAAGCGCGGCGTCCGTCAGCTCTCTATTTTCGAGCTAACCATTATTTTATCATTGGGCTCTATTGCAGGTGACCCTATGTTCACCGAAGACCTGCCGATTATCCAAGCGGTATTAATCATGGGTACGGTCATTTCACTTTATAGGCTCTGTACTTGGGCGATGATGAAGTTCCAGCCTTTTGAGGACCTGCTAGAGGGGCGCTCAATGTATATTGTAGAAGATGGCATGCTGGTGCTTGATAAGATTAAACAGGGGGAAATGTCACATGATGAGTTTTTTGCTGAAATGCGCCAACAAGGGGTTGAGCATTTAGGCCAAGTTCGTGTCGGTTTGCTCGAAGCTGATGGCAATTTTAGTATCTTGTTGCACACCTCTGAAAAAACAGACTACGGTATGCCGCTTTTCCCCAAGCAATATCGACCGGTCGAGCAAGTAGAAGCAGGGGTTTACTATGCTTGTATGTATTGCGGTTATGTTGATGAAATCTCTGATCCCAATCAGTGTTGCCCGCGCTGCAAAGATAATTGCAATAACTGGGCTAAAGCGTTAAACAATCATATCGTCAAATAATATAACGATTAGCTGCCTTAGCTCAGTTGATAAGCTAAGACAGCCAAGTACTTTTTTTCAAATTATTAGATAAAAACCTTTCATTTACTGACAGTTTGTCTGACTTGCTTTATACAGCGCATGGCTCTAATAATTTATGTCACTTTATACCAGTCGAGTTTGCGAGTCATCACCATCACGCAGGCAAGTAATACAAAGCAGAATATCGCACCCAGTAACAGATTGAGATCTTCTGTACTTAAAATACCGAAAAACGCAGCATATAGCCCAGCAAGCGTCGCGGTAAAGATTACTGCCCGTTTGAAACCGCCAAATACATAGTAGCTATACCAGCCAATAAGCCCAACACAAGCACTGGCCGCTACCATATAGGCTTGCCAAAATGCGATTTGTTCTGCAAGTGGTAGTAATAAGACATAAAAGACAAATAGTGCGCAGCCGACGAGCAGATACTGAATAGGGTGGATACGACTTGATTTGAGCACTTCAAATAAAAAGAAAGTGCCAAAAGATACCAAAATTAATAGCAAGGCGTACTTCATGGCTCTTTCAGTTTGTAGATAGACATCGTTGGGGCTTGCAAAACTAACGCCAAAGCTGTTTAGCAGAACACTTTGATTACTACCAGCTACTGCTGCACTGTCTGTCGTCAGACCTCTTGATGCCTCAAACGAATCAGGATTGTACGAATGACTATCGATATTGAGCGTTGATTCACTTATGATTGTACATTGCTGGTTAGGTGCGCTGAGACATTGAGAGAGGTATTGATTATTTGCAACGGTTAGATACTGATTTTGCCAACTGGCATTGAATCCTGCAGCGGTAATGCTCTTGGTATTTGGTAGTGCTTTGCCGATGAAGTTTGGTGTCTGCCAGTCACTGTGCATAGATAAAGTAAAGTTCTGCCCAGTTGGTACAGTTGTTACATTACTAATGCCAGCTAAAGGTAAGTCGATCACGATATGAAGCGCTTGATTGTCTTTAGGGCTGGATAATTGGCTACTCACCTCTGATTTATTTAGAGCTGTATCTATTGAGCCTGTGGTAGCCAAGCTATCTTCATTCTGCTGGCTAGTAAGATTGCTTAATTGCTCCAATACGTCTTTAGGAATATCTACTTCGACATAGGTTAAGTTCTCTATCATTGGTATCTGCGGATAGTTTGCTGCAATTGATTTTTGATTGATTGTGACAGTAGGCAAGGTAGCGACACCGCGTAAGTCAGACACGGGAATGATCAATTTTGCTTTATTCCAGTGGGTAATGGTTTTGGCTAGCTGTGTCTTATCTGTATCATTGTCGATTGTATTGCCAATCTGATCTAAATTTTCTAAAGTCTCAGCAAAGGTATAACTCTGATCGAATGTCAGCTGACCATCATAGCTAGTAGCGCTATAAATACCGCGTTTATAAGTGTCTGTGTTCACTTTTAGGTCTTGTGTAGCTTGCGTCTGAGAGGCAAATATCGTCTCAATCTTCGAGTACGACGGTTCGCATTTGCTCTTTATATTTGGTGTATCAGATGCATTTGACTGACATGCCGGTGTGACTGTCATGGGAATAGCGATAAATGGATTAATGACTTCTTGTGGATTGACATGCTGCTGTGTGATTTCTTTTATCACTGATTCTGCGTAGTATTGCCTCTCGTATATGATATCGCTAATCATAGTGAGTCCGATTGAAAAGACAATACAAAGTCCTATAATGATGGATAACTTAGTCAATAATGTTTTTTGCATGTTGTTGCCTCCTAAGTGTCTTTAATCCACAGCTGCCGAGATAGCAGACCGTGGCTTTAAAAGACATCATAGAGAGGGTATAACGAGAAGATGTGCAGGAAATATGGAAAAACAGTGAAAGGGCGAAAGTCGATATTTTCGGATAATTATTTTTCGATTATTAATGTTTTTAATGCTTTTTCGTGTCGCCAACGACTTTATCCATAATAGCGAATAACAAGCCAGACAATACAAAGGTCATATGAATAATAACCTTCCACATGAGTTTGTCAGCATCAAGTTCACTCATTCCGCTAGATATATCCATAAAGGACTTTAGCAGATCAATCGCTGAGATAGCGACGATTGCTCCGATGACTTTGAGCTTTAGACCAGAAAAGTCCACTTTGCCCATCCAGCTAGGACGATCATCATGAGTGCCAGTATCGATTTTTGAGACAAAAATTTCATAGCCACTGAATATAATGATAAGCAATAAACTGGCAACTAGAGAGATATCAACCAATACCAATATATCTACAATCACACTGGCTTCAGAGGCCGTCAGAATGTCAGCGAACATGTGCCATAGTTTTTGGACAAACTTAATAAATAATAAAATAATGCCTAACACCAACCCTAGATAAAAAGGTGCCAATATCCAGCGGCTATTAAATATGGTTTTTTCTAAGTAAAGCTCAAACTTCTTTAGCATGGGTATCTCTTAGGTTTCAAATACAAAAAAGTGTTAAAGACAAGAAAGTCTTAAAAACACAAATATGAATAAGTTTTTGGGTATAGCTATTTAGCTTTATTCAGGCGATATTTTATCTATATTAGCGAGCTGCGCTACTACTTGTTGAACGCGCGCTTTTCTATCGCCACTAATGCGTTGAAAAGGTTTTTGGTGCTTGCTCAATTGATTGGCGAAATAAGCACTTATCTCATCGCGTTGGTGTGGACTGTCTCGCAGGTCATCGGCGACCCATGGCGTATCAACATCAGTTAGTAATATCAAGTCATAGTGATGGGCCAACGCTGATTGCTCAAGGGCCGTAGGGCAATCGTCATAATACCAATAAGAATAAACCATTAGCTCAAACAAACTGGTATCACAAAACAAATAATCACTGGCATCAGACGTCTGAGCGATCTGTTTGGCTAGGGTATTTTCTAGTGTAATTTGCCCCTGTGCGATAGGGAGCAGGTCCTCCCACGTACAAGTCAGCTGCTCGTCGTCCCATTTTGCCTGTAAGTAGGTACGCATATATTCTGACACCCAAGGAGTATCAAAATGCGCGGCCAAATCACGACATAAGGTCGTCTTACCCGTACTTTCTGCCCCTAAAACCGCGACGTTGATGACAGATTTAGGCGTATGCTGCTCGAGGTTGTACACGGTAGCGTCGTTGCCATTCATAGTATGCCCAGATTGCGATAAGAGTGAAAACTACATATTGTAGCGCGGTAAAAGTAAAACCTTTATAAAAGTATAGCGGTACCGATATCGCATCAGCGATGATCCAGAGTATCCAATGCTCGATTTTGCGTCGTGCCATGAGCCACATTGCCATCAAAAACAAAGCCGTGGTAAGCATGTCGATATAATCGACCCAAGTAAATAGATGGATCCCAAGTACCGTACTATCGAAACTAAAGCCATTATTAATCACTGGACGGAAATAATAAACCAAGCCTACAAAAGCTATCGTTCCTGCTGCCAAAGCAGAAAGTATAGGGATGTCACCTGCATGTAAATGCTCAATACGGACTTCATTGGCATCTGACTGCTTATGCTCAACAGACTGGTTTTTCTTGTTCTTTGACCAGTTAATCCAGCCATACAAGCTCATCACGGTATAGTAAGCATTGATGAACATATCGCCAAACAGCTGCCACTTCCACAGTAGGTACACAAATATAGCAGTGCTGACCAGACCAATAGGGAAGACTAGGATATTGGTTTTGCTGGCGAGTAAGACACTTGCTACGCCAAAGACAACGGCAATTAGTTCAAGAATGATGAATATTGTAGAGTAGTCAGCGTATTGACCAAATAACCAGTTGAGAAGTTCTGCCATTAGCATTCCTAAGTATGAGCGTGTATCGATGTTCTGAATTATTAAGATAGTTCGAGGAGTCGTACAGAATAAATGATGTCAATTATAACGTAGCTACCGCAAAAGGACGGCAGTCTTTGCTTATTTATCGCCAGAAACAGATTATTTGTAACAAAGCATTAGAAAAAATTTAATATTCAGGCATAATAAACACACTGATTTTAAGTTTACAGTTATTCACTGAATTTGAATGGCTATTATTTTCCACTTTTATGCTTATTCCAAGCACCACAGTAGTAGACAAGGAAGCGTATCATGACGACTTGTATCACAGGCACTGGTCTTTATATCCCACCTTACAGCATTAGTAACGAAGAGCTAGTTGAGTCATTTAACCAGTATGTTGAAAACTATAATACCGAACATGCTGAAGAGATAGCTGCAGAGACAATGACGGCACTTGAGCCTTCTTCAGCTGCTTTCATCGAAAAAGTATCTGGTATCAAATCACGTTATGTGATGGAAAAAGACGGTATTTTAGACCCTGAAATCATGGCACCAGTCATTGCCTATCGTAACTTAGGTGAAGAGCTGTCTGTGATGGCAGAAATGGGCGCGGCTGCGTTAAAAGACGCATTGGCTGATGCTGGACTTGAGGCCAATGACTTAGACGGCATTATCCTTGCTTGCTCAAATTTCCAGCGCACTTATCCTGCGGTTGCTATTGAAATCCAAAATGCCATTGGTATGGTTGGCGGCTTCGCTTATGATATGAACGTTGCGTGTAGTGCGGCGACTTTTGGTCTATCACAAGCACATGGTTCTATTGTTTCTGGTCTTGCCAAACGTGTGGCTGTGGTCAATGTTGAGATTACCTCGGCGCATCTAAACTGGCGCAATCGTGACAGCCACTTTATTTTTGGTGATGTAGCAACGGCGACTATTGTTGAAGAATTAGACACGCCAAAGGGTTATGAGATTCTAAACGCTAAGCTATTTACTCAGTTTTCGACCAACATCAAAAACGAATATGGCTTTATGGATCGCTCAGAGTATCTAGCCGCGCAGACCGAAATGTATCCAGATATCAAAGCGCCGGTCACTGATAAACTGTTTTTGCAAAATGGTCGCAAAGTATTCCGTGAAGTTTGTCCAAAGGTGTCTGAGGTTATCACTGAACACCTACAAGAAAATGATATACCGACCTCTGATGTTAAGATGATGTGGCTACATCAAGCCAATGCCAATATGCTAGATTTGATTTTACGCACTGTCATCGGTAAAGATGCTGACAAATCAATCGCACCAAGCGTGATTGCTGAATTTGCCAATACCAGCTCAGCCAGCCCAATGATTGTATTCCATCGCTATAAGGATGAGCTAGCGTCAGGTGATCTAGGTGTTATTTGCTCATTTGGTGCCGGTTACTCTATTGGCTCAGTATTGGTTCGTAAAGTCTAACGTTTTAATACGATGTTTTTGATAGATAAAAATAGCTAAGAGTCTTCTTAGCTATTTTTTTGTCTACTAATCTTGGTATCAGAACCAAGTATCTTTATTTAAGAATAAGTAGAGATATTTGAGAGTATAGTGACAAGATTGCTGCGAATATTGAGAAGAATGCTTAGAGGTTTTAATTTACCCCAAAAAATTTGCTATAATCACGAGCTTATTCCTCTTATCCAATTAAAAGTCCTTTTATGAAAGAATCCTTACGCCTGCGTTTAGACCAGATGGTAGACCGTTATGAAGAGGTCACCGCTTTATTATCAGATCCTAGTGTCATCAGTGATAATAATAAATTTCGCGAATTGTCTGTCGAGCACAGCGACTTGATGGACATCACGACCTTATGGCAGAACTATTTGGGCGCAGAAACGGATCAAGCCGATGCAGAAGCGATGCTAGCTGACGCGACAGATCCTGACATGAAAGAGATGATGATCGATGAGATTGAGAGTGCACGTGATACCATCGTAGAGATGGAAGAAGCGCTTAATCTGATGATGCTACCCAAAGATCCTAACGACAAAGTACCAGCATTTTTGGAGATTCGTGCAGGGACAGGCGGTGATGAGGCAGCGATTTTCTCTGGTGACTTGTTCCGTATGTACCAAAAATATGCGCAGAGCCAAGGCTGGACACTAGAAGTGCTCTCTGCAAATGAAGGTGAGCATGGCGGTTATAAAGAAATCATCACTCGCGTATCTGGCAACAGTGTATATGGTCGCCTAAAGTTTGAATCGGGCGCTCACCGTGTACAGCGTGTCCCTGAAACCGAGAGCCAGGGTCGTGTTCATACTTCAGCTTGTACGGTCGCAGTCATGCCAGAAGTTGAGATTGATGATACCGTTGATATCAATCCTGCTGATATCAAAATGGATACTTTCCGCTCAAGCGGTGCTGGTGGTCAGCACGTGAACACAACTGACTCTGCTGTACGTTTGACGCATATTCCAACGGGTACCGTAGTAGAGTGTCAGCAAGAGCGTAGCCAACACAAAAACCGTGCACATGCTATGAAAATGCTGGTCTCTAAAATTCAGCAAGCCAAAGTACAAGCACAGGTCGATGTGGCGGATTCTATACGTCGTGACTTGGTCGGTAGTGGCGATCGCTCAGAGCGTATCCGTACCTATAATTTTCCACAAGGCCGCATGACTGATCATCGTATCAACCTTACCTTATACAAGCTCGATTCCATTATGGAAGGCGACTTGGATGAGATTCTTGATGCATTGTTGCGTGAGCATCAGGCCGATTTGATGGCCAGTATCGGTGGCAATGACTAGTAGTTAGTCTTTAAAAGTACCAACAGTTTTATCGTTTTTATCACCATGTCTGTTCTTATAATAATAAGTATTGATTTAATTTTTCTGTTTTCGTTTATCCATTTAATTACCTAAAAATATTGAGAGTGTTATGTCAAAGCACAATAATCAGAACCAAGATCAAACCCCAGTCGTAGAAGATGCTAACGAGCTAATCGCACAACTGCAAGCCAAGCTAGATGATATTAGTGCTTCAGGTAAACAGCCGTATCCTAATACGTTCAAACGCACTGATTATGCGCAAGACTTACAGACGGCTTTTGATGGTGTCTCAAAGCAGGAAATTGAAGAAAAAGCAGCGAATGGTGAAAAAACACAAGTAAACGTGGCAGGTCGAGTCATGCTCAACCGTGGTTCGTTCATTGTGATCCAAGATATGACAGGCCGTATTCAGCTATATGTAGCACGTAAAGAGCTTGATGAGGAGACGCGTGCGAGCATTAAATCACTAGATTTGGGTGACATTGTTGGTGTATCAGGCTATATCGGTCGTTCAGGTAAAGGCGATTTATATGTGCATATTGAAGAAATTACGCTACTGACCAAATCACTACGTCCAATGCCAAATAAATTCCATGGCTTGGCTGATGTAGAAGCGCGCTATCGCAATCGTCATCTTGATTTAATGACTAATGAGACGACTCGCAATACCTTTATGGTTCGCAGTCAGATCGTCAGTGGTATTCGTCAATTTATGCTTAATGAGCGTTTTATGGAAGTTGAAACGCCAATGATGCATCCGATACCAGGCGGCGCAGTAGCTCGTCCGTTTGAGACACATCATAATGCATTAGACATGCCTTTATATCTACGTATCGCGCCTGAGCTTTATCTTAAGCGTCTGGTCGTTGGTGGGTTTGAGCGCGTATTTGAGATTAACCGTAGTTTCCGTAACGAAGGCGTTTCAACCCGTCATAACCCTGAATTCACCATGATTGAGTTCTATCAAGCCTACGCTGATTATCATGACTTAATGGATTTGACTGAGCGTCTGTTTAATCAGTTAGCAATAGATGTGTTGGGCACAACGGAGCTGACTTATCAAGAAGAAGCCATTAGCCTAAAAGCACCATTTGCTCGTCTATCAATGTCTGATGCGATTGCAAAATATGCTGAAAACTTTGACATGGCGCGCATCAATGATCGTGAATACCTAGCAGAATATGCATCTACGACACTTAAGCAGCAAGTCAAAGATGTGTTTGGTGTGGGTAAACTACAGACAATTATCTTTGAAGAAACGGCTGAGCATCAATTACGTCAGCCAACGTTCATTACCGAGTACCCAGCTGAGACTTCACCACTAGCGCGCCGTAGAGATGACAATCCTGAGATTACCGATCGCTTTGAGCTGTTCGTTGGTGGTCGTGAATTAGCGAATGGTTTTAGTGAGCTTAATGACCCTGCAGACCAAGCTGAGCGTTTCCGTGGTCAGGTTGCTGAAAAAGACGCTGGCGATGATGAAGCTATGCATTTTGATGAAGAGTATATCGAAGCATTGTCTTACGGTTTGCCACCGACAGCTGGTGAGGGTATTGGTATTGACCGTCTAGTAATGCTATTTACCGACTCTGCTAGTATCCGTGATGTGATCTTGTTCCCGCATATGCGCCGCAAACAAGACAGCTAAGGTGGGTTTGCTTGCTGTAAATCCAAACTGATACTTAACTCAGCATAAAAAGCTTTTGCTCATTTTCACAGAATGGGTATAAGCTTTTTTGTGAAATATCGTTTATAGAGGTATTATGGATATTCAGCAAGCATCACATGCGCCATGGCAAAAAATGATTCAGCAATGTTTTTTATCATTGTATGAGTTGCCTGATGACAAAATCACTGACTCTGATCATTTTCAGGGTTATGATTTTGTTTTTGAGTTTTCCGGCGCTACTATTTATTTGCTCGTCAATACGGTTTTGATGCAGGCAAATAAGCAAGAAGTAGATAATGCTAAAGTTCGTGAATGGAGAAAAGAAGTTGTTAACCAACTTATCAAACGCCACGCTCAGATTTATCAAAAAAACGATAGCCTAATTGTAGATAGAATTGCCGCGACAACTGATAAAGCAGTTTATTTTATTGGCTTAACGTCATTGTCTATTAATCATCAAGACAATCAGTCGGGCCATTCATCTTATGCAGTTGGCTACGAATATGGCAGTCGGTTTTTTGCAGAAGACTGTGTTTTAGACTTAGATGATGAGCAGAGTATCCTACAAGTCTTTAGTCATCAAAACTTCGTTGATATCCTTAATCAGTTGGTTACGCCAAGTGATTTAACAACCTTTTTGAATTTCCATCGTCGTCAACTATCTAGCTTTGCATCATTTCAAAACGAATCGACATTGCTTAAACAATTTCTACAATCACCGAACTTTCACCAAAGAGCGATTAGGGTACAAGAACAGCTAATTGATAGTGAGTTAATTGAGCAAGTTGAATTACGCTTACTTAAAGCAGTAGAGCCGAATCAGACTGTGTTTGCCGATGCTCTAATGGCTGAGATGCAAAAAAATACTGGAATGTGGTTCAAGCTATTCAACAGTGTGCTTGAGCGTTATCATGAAGCAGGTACACCTTTACCAAATGAACAGGTTGATATTTTGGTAGATGAGTCAATGTATACCTATGCGTGTCTAGTAGAAAAAATCTTAGCTTATAGAACCATGGATCAAGACTCGCGCTGGAATGGATATATCCGTCATGAGCATTCTTATCATGTATTTGGACGCCATTATCTCATGGTGTTTTATGCGCAAGACGATAGCAGTTCGCTAAGCGCAGAGAATGTTAGGCTCTCTTATAAAGATTTATTGTCAGATACCAATGTCCAGTTACAAGAGCCTGTAATGGATGATTTATTTTTACTGGGTGTAGAGTTTAGGCCGTGCGAAGACAGCGTAAATACTGAGGTTTATCTAGATATATTTCATCAAGCAGGCTCATTGATTGATGAAAGTACTCAGCGCTTATATGACCGGCTGGCCCAACTTCAAGCTCAGTTATAACCAAAACATAGTATGATTCATTAGCCCGACGCTTCATTTATATTTGTATTATTTACATTGGCATTTCTTATGACGCAGCAATATCAAGTTTTAGCTCGCAAATACCGACCAAAAAACTTTCATGAGTTGATTGGGCAGACGCATGTGTCTCAAGCGTTGATTAATGCGATTGATTACAATCGTTTGCATCATGCCTATCTGTTTACAGGTACGCGCGGTGTGGGTAAGACAACGATTGCGCGTATTTTATCTAAATGTTTGAACTGTGATACAGGTATTACCAGCACTCCTTGCGGCGTATGCGATAACTGCGTTGCTATTGATCAAGGGCGTTTCATTGATCTTATTGAGATTGATGCCGCTTCTCGTACCAAGGTCGAAGACACGCGTGAGCTGTTAGACAATGTGCCTTATGCGCCTAGCCAAGGGCGTTATAAGGTCTATCTGATTGATGAAGTACATATGCTGTCTACGCACAGCTTTAACGCGCTATTAAAAACGCTAGAAGAGCCACCTGAACATGTGAAGTTCTTGCTGGCGACGACTGATCCACAAAAGCTGCCAATTACGATTATTTCGCGCTGCTTGCAATTTGTACTACGCCCATTACCACAAACGTTACTTAGCGAGCACTTGGCAAATATCTTGACCAAAGAGCAGGTTGACTATACTCAGCCAGCTATTTGGCAGTTAGCAAGTGCAGCCAAAGGTTCTGTACGTGATGCGCTATCATTGACCGATCAAGCCATTGCTTTTGGTCAAGGCGCACTGGATGATGCGACTGTCAATGCAATGCTTGGTCTCATTGATGCTGCTGACTTAGTGCGTCTAATCACAGATATCTATAATCATGATAAGTCGGCGGTTGCTGCTCATATTGAGCAAATGCGCGCGCAAATGGTCGATGCGACTAGTATGTTTGATGGGCTCGCTGAGCTGCTACATCAGTTGGCATTGACTCAGCTATTGCCTGAAGTCGCTCTTAATGTCAATGAGGCGCAAGCAAAAGATATTTATACGTTAGCTCAGCATATCAGCCCTGATGTCTTGCAGCTGTATTATGAGATTGTTGTGCAAGCCCGTGAAGGTGTCAAGCTTGCAAGTACACCGATGCAAGCGCTTGAGATGTGTATCTTGCGTTTATTGGCGTTTCGTCCATTGCCAGTCGATGAAGTCTTGAGCAATACTTATGATAGTGATGGGCTTGCTACCAAAGTACCAGCTATAGAACCAGTTTCTTCGGCATCAGCTTCAGATGCTATTGTACATGAAGCCTCAGCACCGCCGCCAGAGCTTTATAGTGTTGATTATCAGACTTCAAGTCACGCTGAGCTACAAAGCGGTATTGATTATAATGACAATTTAGCACAGTCAGTGGCTAGTGCTATGCCTGAACCAGTTGTTGAGCCTGAACCAGTTGTTGAGCCTGAACCAGTTGTTGAGCCTGAACCAGTTGTTGAGCCTGAACCAGTTGTTGAGCCTGAACCAGTTGTTGAGCCTGAACCAGTTGTTGAGCCTGGCGCAAATGATTCTCAGTTAACAGCACACTCTGATGAAGACCCACGCACATTACTGCGTTGTCCACCTCAAGAACTGACCGGCGAGTGGAACCCAGAAAAGTGGGACTACTGGTTACAAACTGCTCGTGAAGGCGAGGTATTGGCACAAGATGAGCTAGCACTAGCACGACAAGGTACAATGACTGGTCAATGTAATGGCAAAGCCACGTTTTTGACCAGTGTTGATAGTAAGCATTTGCAGGTCACTTTTCAGCAATTGGCAGCTAAGTTACAACAGCAATTTACGCAAGCTGACATTGACTTGAAAATTGATAGTAGTATCATGCAGACCGAAGATAAAACCCCAGAGCGCCGACAGAAGAAACGTTTAGAGCAAGCGAAAACCGTTGCTGAAACGAAATTACTAAAAACACCAGTAATGCAGTATTTAACTGAACGCGGTGAGGGGAAAATGGGTAAAGTACAGCTATATTGAGATTTTAGAGCAGTGTTTGCTCAAAGTATCTAAAAGTATATTTATATATTGAACGTAGTTTTATATTAAATATCAAGGTGATAGCAATATATCACCTTGATATTTTTGTTTTTATTACGGGTCAAAATATATTTATCAAACAAGAGAGAACCATTTGATAACGATAAGATGAATGCAAAGTCGTTATAATGGTTAAGTTATATTAAAAACTGAAATGACGTTTAGGTGAGAATATGTTGGATAATTTACGCGGTATGGCTGTGTTCGCCAGTGTGGTCGGACATGGCTCTTTTAGTGGCTCTGCACGTGAGCTAGGTATTACAACCAGTGCAGTCAGTCAGCAAATTCGTTCGCTAGAGAACGAGCTTGGCGTGGTGTTGCTACATCGCTCGACTCGTAAGCTAAGCTTAACAGAAGCTGGTGAGAGCTTTTATGAAGCGGCAAAAGATGTCGTTAGTGCAGCAGAGCAAGGGCGTATCAAAGTTAATCAATTGCGTGATGAGCTAGCAGGTAGCTTGCGTGTATCGACGACTCCTGAGCTTGGTGTTAATCACATACTGCCGGCACTCTCTACGTGGATGGCGGCACATGATGATTTAAGCGTCACCTATCTAGCTGACAATCATTATATCGATATGATTGATGAGCGTATTGATATTGCTATTCGCATGAGTCCATCGATTAATGATTCTAGTTTGAGCAGTCATCCATTGACCGATGTGCGCCAACTGTTGGTTGCTTCACCTCAGTATTTGCGTCAGCACAGTAAGCTAAATACGCCTAAAGATTTGGCTGAGCATCAATTAATCTGTATTGAAATCATGAAAGATGCCAATCAGATCGATATGATTCAGACTGAAACTGGCAAAAAAACGCGTGTCAAAATGAACTCACGTATCTATACCAATAACGTGTTTATGGCAACGACGTTGGCTAAAGAAGGTCATGGTTTGGTTAGAATGTTAGAAATGGACGTCAAAAAAGAGCTTGAAAGTGGAGAGCTGGTAGAAGTGTTGACTGGCTATCAATTGCCAAGCTTTGTGCTATATGCGGTCACTTTAAATCGCGACCAACAGCCAGCTAAAATTACTCGTTGCCTAGAAGTACTGAAAAAATACTTCCATGCAAACTAAGTGTTGTTCTCACTACGCACGAAACGTTTTTAGTTAGCAATAAGCAGTTAGCAAAAAGCCTATAGATAATGAATCATCTATAGGCTTTTTTGTTGTCTGTTATTAACGTTGAAGCATGCTTTAAAATGATGGCTTCAACAGATTGATTAAACGCTCAGCGACTTGTGTGCTTTCATCACGGCTCATGTTAAGCGGCGGCAGCAAACGTACAACATGACCACCGGTCACATTAATGATCAGCTTTTGCTCATCACGGGCACGATCCACCAGTTGGCTACAATCCATATCTTCAGGTAGCGCGATACCAATCATCATACCTGCACCGCGACTACTAACGCCATGTTGGCCAAATGTATCAACGATACTTTCTCTGATAAATAAACCCTCAGTTACTGCGTTTTCCATAATATTACTATTTGCTAGCACGTCATATACGCTATGTACCACGCGGCTGGCCAATGGCGTACCACCATAAGTAGAGCCATGGCTACCAGCACCAAACAGACCATTGGCGCGGCCACGTACCATGCACGCACCGACTGGGAAACCATTACCTAGACCTTTGGCTGTCGTCAACACATCAGGGCGAGCATTGCTATGTTGATAAGCAAAATATTTACCCGTACGGCCATTACCTGTTTGCACTTCATCCAGCATAAATAGCCAGTTATGAGCGTCACATTCTGCTTGCAACTCTTCAAGATAAGTGAAGCCATTGGCTGCCGTATTTAGGCCACCTTCGCCTTGAATCGGCTCTACAAAGATAGCGCAGATGTCATCATGTTCTTGAGCAGCTTGTTTAACGGCAGCTATATCGCCAAATGGCACACGAATAAAGTCCTCATCTAGCGTATAAAACCCTTCGCGCGCTTTTGGATTTGCAGTAGCTGACAAAGATAATAACGTACGACCATGGAACGATTGCTCCATTACGATAACTTTTGGACGTTTAAAACCTTGTTTGTACGCGTATAAACGTGCCAGTTTCAATGCAGCTTCATTGGCTTCAGCGCCGCTATTGGCAAAAAACACACTGTCCATTTGGGCGGCGGTACATAGTATCTCTCCAGCGCGCTCTTGCCAATCAATGCCAAACAAGTTACTTGTATGAATTAACGTACCTGCTTGCTGCTGAATCGCGTCAGTGACTTGTGGATGACAGTGTCCTAAGCCGCATACCGCGATACCAGTTAAGGCATCTAAGTAAGGCGTGTCATCTTTGGTATAGAGCCAACTGCCTGCACCGCGTGTAAAGCTGATTGGTTGACGATTATAAGTGGGCATCAGGTAAGTAGCAGACATGTAAAGCATCCTTTGTATAATAATTGAGTAAGAGTGTGGGTTATAGCTCGTCAGAAAAAGGCGTGGTTTCTGCAGGTAAGGTGTAGTCTTCGTTTGCCCAAGCACCTAAGTCAATCAGCTTGCAGCGACTGCTACAAAACGGCTTATATTTATTGTCTTGCCAGGCCGTCTGAGTACCGCAACGTGGACAAGGGTAGGTCTTTGGGGGCGTGCTTGCAGTAGAATCAGTCATAATAAAAGAGAAATGTCCTAAATGTTATTAGTATTGGTTGCATATGGCATAAGCATAAAACGCATCCGTCATTGAAATTACGACGAAACGAGGCGTACTTGCTATCGCTGTATTACTATTCAATTGGATTGACTATATAATAGCATGGGGCCGAATAATGACAAAAGACAAATGCTTTAAGGATAGTAGATGACCGACAATATTGATCTCACGCATCAGCAAGAGCGTGCCTTTCAACCACAAAAACTGTCAGCACCGCGTGACTTTATTATTCCAAATATCATCAATGACAATAAAGATGAAAAACCGTTAATACTAGAAATTGGGGCAGGGAAGGGTAAGCATGCACTTAGCTTTGCTGCACAAAATCCTGATAAGCATCTGATAGCCATTGAACGCACGCGTAATAAATTTGAAGCATTCTCAAAATTAGCTACTCTACAAAATCTATCAAACCTAGATGCGATTCATGCGGATGCGATTGCATGGACAGTGCATGCCATTAAACCAAACAGCTTGGCTAAAATCTTCATTCTTTATCCCAATCCTGAACAGCACAATCTAAATCAGCAATGGCTGAATATGCCTTTTTTTGAGTTTCTATTATCACGCTTGCAGGTGGGCGGAGAGGTGATATTAGTGACTAATATCGAATCCTATATGGACAATGCAGAACACCAAGCAACTAAAGTGTGGTGTCTACCATCAACACGTTCTCGAGTGCCAGCGACTAGTCAGCGAACTCATTTCGAAGTGAAATATCTTGCCCGACAAGAAATGTGTTGGGAGCTAAGTATTCGTAAGCCGAAGTGGTATAAAACAAGATTTGACGATTGGCAGGTAAGTGCTATAAGCGAAAAATAATAGCTTAAGTAAATATAGGACTTATATCAGTGATACACAGTAAAGTTAGTAGTATTAGATGTAAAATAGCCTAAGCAAATAAAATCAAGACATTAAAAAGCCGTCACTAAAGGACGGCCAAAAATTTGCACAGTTTATAAATAAGGTTTTACGAGACTATTAGAGTTGGTATGCGCATCTAAAACAGTCAGAAAAGTATATGCACCGATAAACTTGCGGCTAATAAACATAAATTCTTTTGGTGGTAGATTAAATTCAAAAGATTGCATTGCACGTGTGGCCGTAGTGGATAGACGTGAATGTAGTTTACTGTTGGCCCAAATATATCGATTCTGCTCATCCAAACATTCGCTAGGGATGTTAGCGTTTTTCTCAGGGTCACTAAAAGGCTCGGTAGCAAGCAAAAATAACGAGGCAATATCCGAACGTACTTTATTACTCATGCTATCGAAAAAGTCATATCCTTTCATAGCAAGGCTCATTGCTTGCTGATCATGGCGATATCCTGCGCGTAGTAAACCACGGGCAATCGTTAATAAGTTGCCATCAAATTGACGAATCGCTCCAAAATCTAGCAAAACCAATCTATCGATATCTTCTTCGTTTTTGCTCACACGCACTAAGTAATTACCAAAGTTGGGATCTGTCTGCATCTCACCCCATACAAAAATCTCTTGCATCATGATTTCAATGGCCGCTTGACCAATGGCATTGCGGCGTTCATGAGGTAATAGCTGCAATGCTTCTGAAACCACAGTGATACCTGGCTCGTATGACATACATAGCAGACGTTTTTTAGAATAGTTACGATTGATCTTAGGCACGATATAGCGTGGATCATCGATTAAACGCTCGTAAAAACGCTCCGTCGTAGCCGCTTCCGCTTCATAATCGACTTCGTGATGGAGTAGGTCACGTATTTCCTCAAACCAAGCATCGAGTGCGCGTGTTTGAGGGACGATATTACTTACTTTTAACAATTGTTTGAACAAAGCAAGATCAGAGTTGATAGCGTCTGCCACACCCGGATACTGAATTTTTAACACAACTTGTTCGCCAGTGGCGAGTACGGTCGCACGGTGAACTTGAGCAAGAGAAGCAGTTCCGATGGGAACAGGATCAATGTCTAGCTCGGTTAGTTTATTGCCCAGTAACTGGCGTAATGTTTGCTCAATCGTCGGCCAAGTCAATGTTGCCGTATCATCATTAAGGGTTTGCAAAGCACGCGTGATCTCTGGCGGCAGTATATGCTCACCATAAATCGCTAGCATTTGACCAATCTTGACGACCGAACCTTTCAATTTACCCAGCTCTGATGCCAGATAATTTGCCTGAGTTTCCATAAACGCCTGATTGCGTGCAGTACGTGCTTCTTTATTTAAGAACATACCAGACACGCTATTACCCGCCCAACGACGACCAATATTCAAAGAAGTTTTTGCAATCGACATACGACGATCAAACCCTGAGGTTTTTAGGCTATCGATTGACTGCTTGTTGCTAAAAGGTTTAGACGTATCATTTGCCATAAGTATAATCATTCATCCAATTGGTATTGATTTGCGGGTTCGAAACCTACAATACAAGGGAGACGTGATGCACAGGTACAAAATTGTATCATATAAAGCGTGTGGGTTTTATGAGCCTGAACTGGCCATTGATAGTTACTTTGTAAGCTAATATCTAGCGGTAACTATTGATAAATAGGTGCTTACTAATTTGAGTATGATTCATAAATAGCTAGGATTTTCTAGCAAGTTCACTGGTTATTAAAATTTAGTGAAATCTATTTATAGCCAATAGGTCAGTGTCAAACAGATAATAAAAAATAAGACCTAGCACGGTGCTAGGTCAAATAATGATGTAGAGCTATAAAATAGAAAAATATTATTAATCGAACATATTGAGTGAAACCTTCGTATTATCTAAAATATTGCCTAAGACGTCACTCAATATGTCTCTTGGGATGCCTTAGCTGCTAAGCATTTTCGCGAGTGATGGCATGATGACCAATATCACGGCGATACTGCGCACCATCGAAGCTAATAGCAGCGGTAACTGCTAATGCGGCTTGCTGAGCATCAGAAATACTATCTGCTAGCGCAGTCACACATAAGACGCGCCCGCCGTTTGTGACGACTTCTTTATCATTATCGTTAGAAAGTGCCGTACCAGCATGGAAAACTTTAACAGCTTCGTCATTATTAGGATCTAGTTCTGGCAAGCCAGCAATCACATCACCTTTAGACGAAGTTTCAGGGTAGCCTTTTGATGCGATAACGATACCTAGAGCAGGGCGCGCATCCCATTTTGCTTCACTAGGTAACTGACCTGCCAAACCTTGTGCGACCAAATCGACCATTGATGACTGCAAGCGCATCAAGATAGGCTGCGTTTCTGGATCACCAAAGCGGCAGTTAAACTCGATGACATACGGGTCGCCTGCCTTATCAATCATAAGACCAGCGTATAAGAATCCAGTATAAGGATGGCCTGCGTTTTTCATGGCATCGACTACTGGTTGTATCACTTGCTGCATGACTTTGTTATGGACATCGCCGGTAACAACTGGAGCAGGGGAGTAGGCACCCATACCACCAGTGTTTGGACCGGTATCATCTTCAAAAGCACGCTTATGATCTTGACTGGTTGCCATTGGCAAGATGTTGTCACCATCAATCATACAGATAAAGCTGGCTTCTTCACCCTGTAAGAACTGCTCGATAACCACGCGGCTGCCAGCATCACCGAACTTATTGTCCGCTAACATATCGTCGATAGCTTCATGTGCTTGTTCGATCGTTTCAGCAACGATGACGCCTTTACCTGCAGCAAGACCATCTGCTTTAATAACGATAGGCGCGCCTTGCTCATCAACATAGGCTTTTGCAGCGACTGCGTCTGTAAAACCTTGATAAGCAGCGGTTGGAATGTTGTTTTGCTCCATGAACTCTTTAGCAAAAGTTTTTGAGCCTTCTAACTGTGCACAGTATGCTGTTGGGCCCCATGCTTTGATACCTGCTTCACGACAAGCATCAACAATACCCGTGACCAAAGGCGCTTCTGGACCAACAATTACCATGTCGATATCGTTATTCTGACAAAAGGCGATAACAGCACTATGCTCGCCTGCGTCAGCGTCGGTAGACTCTAGCGTAACGTTTTGGCATTTAGGCTCAAGGGCGGTGCCAGCATTGCCAGGAGCGATGTAGACATTTTTTACATTGTCATCTTTTGCACATTGCCATGCCAATGCGTGTTCGCGACCACCTGAGCCAACCACCAAAATATTCATCATACCTTTTGCCCTTAGCATTAAAGTTAATAGTGAGCGAGTCGTACGCTCTTAAATATGTTGGCATATTCTAACAAAAAAACGCCTTCAATTACCATGAGTATCCGCCTGCCAGCACCGAATCATCCATATCGATGTCTAAAAATGCATTGTCTCATTAGTAAAGGTTATCGACACATCGCTGATTCATGAAATGATGTTGTACACTTTAGCTCGCGCCTTATGTGCGTTACACTTCACTATATTGGTAGTATTAAATTCTGATGGCTACATATTAATAAAAAATAAGAGCAAAAAAGGAGAAAATTTCTAACTGTTATAAAAATAAAATAAGTCGCGTGAATGGAAATACTGCACCGTTGCACCAATGCATGAATATGCAGTAACAGTAGTCAATCTAAATCGATAAACTTAAATAAATAAATGTTAAACCAAATCTATAAAAAAAGGACGCAGGAAATGCCAAACTCCCTCAGTATCGCAAAAGAGCGCATTAGCCAGATAAGCGATATTGCTACCAGTTATGTACAAAAAGACAAATCACTATTTGATCATTTTATTCATAGCTATTATCAGCCGCTGCATCAAGAAACTGCAGAGGCGATTAGTAATGCTGACTTGGCGGGCATGGCGCTACATCACTTTACACTACTCAAAGCTTACGACGGCAGCAAGCCGCAGCTGACAGTACTAAACCCAGCAGCAGAAGAGCAGCACTTTCACAGCTCGCACACTGTCATCCAAATCGCAGCTTATGATAGACCATTCTTAGTTGATACGATTTTGATGAGCCTAGAAGCTGAAGGTATCGATGTTCATCGTACTTACAATATCATTATCAGTGTTGAGCGTGATGACAATGGTGATATTACGCATATCGAAGGCGCACATGAAAGTGCCACTTCACATATGTCATTGATTCATTGTGAAATTGCTTACCAAGACAACGAAGACTTGGAAGCACTTCAACAGATGCTTATGTCAAAAATTGACACGCTTGATACGGTCGTTGGCGACTGGAAACAGATGCGTGCACAGTTAAACGACATCAAAACCGAGCTTTCGACTAAGCCGCTACCAGAAGTATTCTACTCACAACAAGAAATCCAAGCATTTTTAGATTGGATCTTAGACGATCACTTTATATTCTTAGGTTATCGTGAATACCGCTTGGAAGGTGGTCAGTCTATCGAAGTGACTTCTGAACCGACCGATTTGGATTTATTTGCGATTGGTAACAGTGGTCTGGGTCTATTACGTGGTTCTGAAAAAGACAAGCTATCAGAAAGCTTTAGCCAGTTGCCTAGAGGTTTAAAGCAACTGTTGACTGAGCCGCGCGTGTTGATGCTGTCCAAATCAAGCCGTGTATCACCTGTGCATCGTTCAGTATATATGGACTTTTTGGGCATTCATAAGTTCGATGATAACGGTAACCTAATTGGTGAATACCGCTTTATCGGTTTGCTTACATCACAAGCCTATCAGCTGACTGTACAGCAAATACCGCTATTGCGCGAAAAAGCCAATAAGATTATGGCAATGGCAGACTTGCCACGTGACGGTCACGCTCATCACAAAATGATGCATGTGATTAATACTTTGCCACGTGATGATTTATTCCAAGCCAGCGTCGAAGAGCTATACCCAATTGTTTCGGGCATTACTCAACTACAAGACAAGAAAAGCTTACGTCTATTCAGCCGTATCGACCATTATCAGCGTTTTGTTTCGTGCTTGGTCTATATCCCGCGTGACAAATTCAACACCGAGCTACGTATTAAAGTACAAAATGTCCTAAAAGACGCCTATAACGGTATGTCTTCAGGGTTTACCACTGAATTTAATGAATCTGCGCATGCTCGTGTGCACGTCCACGTACGTACCGTGCCTGGTCAAGTAAATGACGTCAATATCGCCACACTTGAAGCCAAATTATCAGCACTCATGCAGTCATGGGATGATAATTATCAAAAAATGCTACTCGACAATGTAGGTGAGCAACAAGCCAACGCTTTAAATCGTCGCTTCTTAAACTATATTCCTGCTGCTTACCAAGAGCGTTTTGATGCTCGTACTGCAGTCGAAGATACGAAACGTTTGGCGGGACTGACTGCAGAAAACCCGATGCTCTGGCATTTATACCAGTCGACAGGCGATGCACGTAACCAGCTCCACCTAAAGCTATACGGTCGCGAGCAACCGGTTATCTTGTCAAAAGTATTGCCAATACTTGAAAACTTTGGTGTATCAGTTATCTCAGCACAGACTTATGAGTTTGACTTGCCAGAGCAGCCTATCTGGATGCAAGAGTATGAGTTGACCCTAGAGCATGTCGATACGGTCAATATGCAAGTAGTGCGTGGTCAGTTTGAAGACAGCCTCAAGCAAATCTGGGCAGGTCGTGTTGAAAGCGATTCATTCAATGAGTTGGTACTAACGACCAAGCTCGATACTTATGATGTCGTCGTATTGCGTGCATTGTCTCGCTATATGCTGCAAGCACGTGCCCCATTCTCTAGTGCTTATATTCAGCAAACTGTGGTCAAGAACAGTGATATCAGTGTCGCATTAGGTAGTTTGTTTGACGCACGTATGAATCCTAAGTATAGCGAAGAAGAACGTCAAAAAAAGGCTGCTACCATTCAAGAGCAAATCACCGCTGCATTAGCAGATGTCGATAGCTTGGATGAAGATCGTATCTTGCGCTGGTACTTAGATTTGATTAATGCGATGGTACGTACTAACTTCTATCAAGTGGATAGTGATGGTCAGCGCAAAGATCGCCTGTCATTTAAATTCTTGGCAGCAGACATTCCAAACTTGCCTAAACCAAAGCCAATGTTTGAGATATTTGTGTATTCACCGCGCGTCGAAGCTGTTCATTTACGTGGCGGCAAAGTCGCTCGTGGTGGTCTGCGCTGGTCAGATCGTATGGAAGATTTCCGTACTGAAGTGCTTGGCCTTGTCAAAGCGCAGATGGTCAAAAACGCAGTAATCGTCCCTGTAGGCTCTAAAGGCGGCTTTATTGTAAAAACCAAGAGCATGGCTGATGGTCGTGAGGCATTCCAAGCAGAAGGTATCGCTTGTTATCAGACATTCTTACGTGGCATGCTTGATGTCACAGACAATATTGTAGATGGCAACATCGTCCCGCCAGCCAACACGGTACGCCATGATGAAGACGATCCGTACTTGGTTGTCGCAGCAGACAAAGGTACAGCTACTTTCTCTGACATAGCCAACGCGCTAGCAGCAGAGTACAACTTCTGGCTAGATGATGCCTTTGCCTCAGGTGGCTCAGTAGGTTATGACCATAAAGCAATGGGTATCACAGCTCGCGGTGGTTGGGAGTCGGTCAAACGTCACTTCCGTATGCGCGGTATGGACATTCAAAACCGTGACGACTTTACCGTTGTCGGTATTGGTGACATGAGTGGTGATGTGTTCGGTAATGGTATGCTGCTATCAACGCATACTAAGCTAGTTGCTGCCTTTAACCATTTGCATATCTTTATTGATCCTAATCCAGATACGGCCGCCTCATACGCTGAGCGCGCACGCTTGTTTGAATTACCACGCTCATCATGGGCAGATTATGAAGCATCATTAATTAGTCAGGGTGGTGGTATCTTCTCGCGCCAAGACAAAACCATCGCTATCAGCCCTGAGATGAAGTCGCTCTTCGATATCAGTGAAGACAGCCTTGCACCGAATGATTTGATCAGTGCGTTACTACGAGCACCTGTCGATCTGATCTGGAATGGTGGTATCGGTACTTATGTCAAAAGTGCAAACGAAACGCACGCTGACGTGGGCGACCGTGCGAATGATTCGCTGCGTATTGATGGTAATGAGCTACGTGCAGCCGTCGTTGGTGAAGGTGGTAACTTAGGTCTAACCCAGCAAGGTCGTATCGAGTACGCTCAAACGGGTGGACGTATCTATACAGATGCAATCGATAACTCAGGCGGTGTTAACTGTTCGGATCATGAAGTCAATATCAAAATCCTACTTGGCAAAGTGGTCGAGCAAGGCGATATGACGCTGAAGCAACGTAATGAGCTTCTTGAGAGTATGACTGAGACCGTAGCAGAGTTGGTATTGCGTCAAAACTACTTGCAGCCGCAGGCGATTGAGCTAAGCCATATCCGTGCCGCAGCCAACCTGAGTGATCATCAGCGCTTTATTCAGATGCTAGAGAGTGAAGGGCGTCTGGATCGTGCGATTGAGTATCTACCATCAGATGAAGAGATTGCGAAGCGTCAAAAAGCGGATACTGGTCTGACCAATCCTGAGCTAGCAGTGGTCTTGGCCTATGGCAAAATGTGGGTTTATGACAATCTACTACTATCTGATTTACCAGATGATCCGTACTTTATCAATGAGCTACGCAAATACTTCCCTGATGAGCTGGCGTCACGCTTCTTTGATGAGATGACAGAACACCGCTTGCATCGTGAGATCATCAGTACATACTTAACCAATAGTGTGGTCAACCGCTTAGGTATTGAAGCGCTATTCCGCCTCTTTGAAGAAACCGATCAATCACTAGCCACTATCGTACGTGGTTATGCGATTAGCCGTGATGTATTCAATGTATCGCGTGCTTGGCAAGCACTGGAAGCACTAGACAATCAAGTTGAAGCGACGTTACTACTGAACCTTGAGCTACGCTTACGTGATGCGCTTGAGCGCGGTGTGGTCTGGTTCATCAACGCCTTCGGTCAAAACTTGCAAGTCGCTGACATGATTAGCCGCTTTAGCGAAAGTGTAGAAAAACTGACTAAGCCAAGTGGATTTATCGAGCAGCAGTTTGCACAATACCTGCAAGAAGATACCAAGCGTTTGATGCAAAAAGAGCTGTCTGATAACGATGCTACGTTGTTTGCGATGCTACCGTACCATGTCGATGCGCTTGATGCTGCATTGCTGGCCGAGCAATATGAGCGTCCTGTTGATGAGATTGCAACCCTGTACTTTGAAGCCTATCAAGTGTTGCAATTAGACTGGATGATGGACAATATTGCCAATTTACCACAGCAAGACTATTGGGATCGCCGTGCGCGCCATGCGTTAGTGAACGAGCTGTCACGCAGCTTGCGTCTATTGATGGATGTGGTACTCTCAAAACCAGATGCTAAGCAAGCATTTAGTGAATGGAGAGCAAGACACGTCGATCAGCTTGCAGCAGTCACTACAGAGATGAATAAATTAGATGAGCTGCATAGCAACGATGAAGAAGGCCAAATCGGTCTTTCAACGTTGTCAGTATTGATGAGTGAGCTTAGTGGTTTAGTTACTAAGTAATGAAGTAATATTAACCCAAACTGTCGCACAAAAAACCATCGTTCTTAATGTTCGGTGGTTTTTTGTTGTCTAAACGAAATGGTTTAATTGAAAGTATTAAGTAGTAAAGTGATTAACTTATGAGGCTTTTTCACTGACGACTTTATGACACCCTTGACCACTGATTCGGCTAAATCCACCTGACAGCTTTTCGACTTTGATTTGGGTTAAGATACGATCTTTTAATGCCTGCACATGGGAGATTACCCCGATTAACTTGCCTTCTTGCTGCAAATTAGTCAGCGTATCCAGCGCAATGTCTAAAGATTCCTCATCCAATGTACCAAACCCTTCATCCAAAAATAGCGAGTCCACACGTATGTTTTGACTGGCCATCTGTGATAGCCCTAACGCTAATGCTAGGCTAATAATAAAACCTTCGCCGCCTGAAAGGTTTTTAGTGCTGCGAATTTCACCACCTTGATAGTTATCAATCACATTTAGCTCAAGTGGGCTATTATCATCACGAGCCAGCAAATAGCGATCGCTCATTTTTTGCAGCTGCGTATTGGCGTGAGTGACCATGAGATCAAAGGTTAGCCCTTGAGCAAAAGTACGGAACTTTTTGCCATCAGATGAGCCAATCAATTTATGCAATTGTTGCCAAACTTGCAATTTGTCCTTTTGGGCAGTGATGGCATCAATTTGCGCCTGTTGAGTGTTTTTCTTATCTTCATTGTCTTTTAGTCGCTGACTGATGGCACCGATTGACTCAATTCGTTTGTTAAACTCATCTTGGGCTTGTGAGTGCTGTTGGGCAAGCATTTCTCTATCATCTACTGTTAGCGGATTAGCCTGCTTAGCTTCAAGTGTCTTTTGGGTGTCTTCCAATAAAGACTGCGCTTGCTTTAGTACATAATCGATATGCTGTTGTTGCTGTCTAAGTGTGTTGCGTTCACTAATTGGCAGGCGCGAGTTAGTAAAATCTATTTCATCAGCGAAATCAGAAGTAGCAAGTATTAACTTAAAGCTATCCTCTTGAGTATTGAGTGTTCCCTGTACTATGGTCACTTGCTCAGTCACCTGATGCTGCTTATCAAGCAATTGACTAAGTATGTGTTCAGCATTGTCTAGCTGTCTTTGGGCAGAGGTTTGCTCAATTTGAGACTGTTCTAACGCCTCACGCAAACGCTTTTCTTCTGCTTCAGGATCTTTATCAGCTAAGACGTCATCTCTGTTTGTTTTTAATTGCGTAAGCGTATCCGATTTTTCAGCCGCGAGTTGAACTAGTTTAACAAGCTCATTTTCTTCTTTATCGAGTTGAGACTGCTTGGTCTCAATTTGTGTTTCTAGTCGACCGAGTGATGTCTTTAGGGTTTGTTGATCCTCTCTATAGTCATTGAACTGTTTCTTGATTTCTAAAAGGGAACTGTGACATTGGCGCAGAGTATTGATTTGCGCCTGAGCGTCCACATTGCTTAGTACGGTTTGATTTTCAATGCTGGTTATCAGCGGTTGTAATGATTGCAGTGAAAAACGTATCGCCGTTTTTGTGCCTGACTGATTCTTGTCAGCGGAATATTTATTTAACAGGGCTAATATATCGGTTTTGAGCACGGTCAATTCAGAAAAATTATCAAGATATTTTTTGTCTAAGTTTTCTATAGCCCATGCTATTTTTTCACTATTGCTCTCAATCTTGTTAATAGTGCTGGTTAGCTCACGCTGCTCCTTGTCTAACGCTTCGATGTCGTTACGCATCGTAGAGAGCGACTCGCTAAGCGTTTCATATTGAGTTAACGTATTTTTAAGAGATTCTTTACGCTTACCTAGCTCGATTTTGCTACTGTCTAATAACGATAGTGTATCTATATGCGTATCTATATGCGCCAGCAGTTTTAATGTTTCAGCAATAACTTGAGAATAACCTTTATTGATTAATAAACTGACCAGCTGGTCAATATCTATCTTCAATTTTTGTATTTGGTGATTTAGCAAGCCTTGTTGCTCTTCCTGCTGCGCAAACTGCTGTCGTACAGTTGCCTGAGTAATACGATGTTTAGATAAAGTATCTTCTAAATTGGATATAGTCGTATCCAGATCTGTTATCTGTTGCTGAGTTTGATCTGCTTCCGTTTCTTGTATTAAATGTGGGTGGTCTGCACTATAAGGATGCTCTAGCGACCCACAAAGTGGGCAGGGATGACCATCTTTTAGGTCAGCGATATAGTCTTCTAATTTAGCGACTTTTTGTAGTAAATGCAGCTGGGTTTGTTTATCTTGACGCTTTTCTTTGGCAGCGCCGAGCGCCGATTCATTATCAGCGATTAAGCCTGCCAGCTTCTTGAGGTCGTTACTCATTACTGGCAAGGTAGCAACTATTTTCTCTACTTGTACACTAAGCTCATCAAGCTGTTTTGTCTTAACGCTCACTTGGTCAAGTTGACGGTTGATGTCATCAATCTGCTCTTGCTCATCTCGCATATCAGCCAATGACTGCACTTGGGTTAATGCTGCTTGCTCTTGTTGTAAAGCGGCCAATTTATCCTGTATAGACAATATGGTGGTGTCTTTTGTCTTTTTCTGTTGATTTAAGCCGTCAAGATTGGCGCGATACTGGTGGATCTGCTGCTGCTGGCTTGTTTTATCATCTGATAGGGCGGTATTCTCTTGCAATACTACTTTTAGTCGGCCGCAATGACTTTTGAAATTCGCTATGTCACTATCAATATTGCTTAATTCATGGGCGTCATTAAGATAGCTTTCGACACTTGCGAGCTGGGTTTTATTTTGTGCAGCCTGTTGTTTATGGTTGTCTATCTCTTTATTTAGATGTTGAGTGCTGCCCGTTAGAGTTTGCTGTCTTTGCTCAATATCTTTTAAGATATGCGTGTTCTGCGTAATCTCCACATCGAGTTTACGCGCCTGCGCAATATTGGGTAGAGCCGTTTGCAAAGCTTCGTGAGTAGCTTGTGTATGAGTTTTCGCTGTCTCTAGATGTGTGGTTGCTTGTTCTAAATCATTTTGTTTTTGTGGTAAGATGCTACTGATCTGCTGCTGTTCTTCTTGCAAGCGTTTTAGGTTATCGCGACTATGGACAAGTTGGCTGAACTGACTATCAATTTCTAGTGCTTTATTAGCAGCGGTTAAGCGTTTGGCATAAGGGATGAAGTCTTGCTGAGCCTGCTGAGCCTGATCTAGATCATTTTGATAAGTATTCAGTTTTTCTTTTGACTCTGTGACGCTATCTAGCCACTTTATCTTTTCGGCCAAATCTTGAATGGTCTGCTGCTGTTCACTTTGGGCACTTTGATATGACTGCAAGTCAGCTTTTAACTGATTTTCTTCATCGGTATCTAAAAGCATCAAACCGTTTAAACCGTATTGCAGTTTGCTGAGAATTTCCTCTTCGGTACGTTTTTTATCATGAACCTGTGTGGAGATAGTTGCGTAAATATCAGTGCCTGTAATTTTCTCTAAAATATCAGCACGTTCATCAGCCTTTGCCTTTAGAAATGCTGAAAAACTGCCCTGAGCCAGCAATATAGAGCGAGTGAACTGCTGAAAATCCATCCGAGTCAGTTCAATGATCTTATTTTTGGTATGCTTTAAGGTGCTCTCTAACAGCTCATCCTCTTTTGACGAATCATTGACGTTTAGCTTAGCAATTTCATGAGTCGCATCTTGCAGATTGCCATCCGCTTTATTGTAAGCACGGCGCTGTCCCCAGCGGCAGCGATACTGCTCACCATTCAAATCAATCACTACTTCAGCGAAACACTCTGCCGTCTGCCGCGTCATCACCTCATTGCTGCTCTTACTGATACTATTAATCCTTGGCGTCTCACCATATAGCGCTAAGCAAATAGCATCCAATATGGTGGTCTTGCCAGCACCTGTTTGCCCTGTAATAGCAAAGATACCTTCATTGGTAAAGGCAGTATCAGCAAAATCAATATGCCATTCACCTTTTAGGGAGTTGAGGTTTTTTAGTCTGAGTTCGATTAGGCGCATGGATAAGTCTTAATATTAGTAATAGCCGCAACTGCGAAAAATTTAGGAAGTGTGGTCATGATATTTCGCTTTTATTATTCTGCCTGTTTGTCTTCATGACGTAAGTTATAAAGTATCTGACCATAGGCATCGCGCAATGAGTCTTTTTGTGAGTCAGGTATGTCATTGATCGTCAAACAGCGCTCAAACACTTCCATCTCATTTAAGTCCTGCAAGTTCTCGGAAGTCTGCTGCTGATTAAGCACTTTGTTATAAGTACGAGTGTTTTTTATCTTAAGCACTTCACAGGGTAACCCTTCTACCATTGCTTGTACTTGCTCACGCAAATCACTGACAATCTCATCCCCTGTATAGACAACCTCTAGCCAAATAGAGTCCGATTGCGTAAGCGCTCTAATGGTTTGCTCAATCGTAATTAGGTCACCAGATATTTGCGCCAGTTGTTGAAACTTTGGAATGGGCAGGGACATTACTTGCATTTGATTAGCGTCATCGCGATGCAGTATTTTATTGCTAGTCACGGCGTCAGTAGAAGTTTCTCGAATGCTTTTATATTGCTCAGGCTGAATAGGAGTATTTTCTATGACAGTGGATTTTTTAACTTCCTCATCTTCTAATGGCTCATCAAAGCCGAACAAGTCGTCCATGAAAGGCAGTTCCTGAGTCGCCACTTTTTCAGCGGTTTTTTCTGCTAATTTATCTACTGATTTTTTAACTTGGGCGACTTCAATAGTAGCGGCTATATTGATGGCATGAGGAATAATACTATCAGGTACGACATTCAGCTCTGAGATGTCATTATTAAAATGTTCTGCGGCACCAAACTGTACCAGCAATACTTGCTTTTGTTGTTTGGCCTCTCCGAAACCCATGGCGATGGGTGAGCCTGAGTAGCGAATACTCTCACGACCGCCAACGCGCTGCGGCACGTGCAAATGCCCAAGTGCCACATAATCGAAGCCATCATTGAACATATCGGCAGATATTTTACCTAGTGAGCCGACATAAAGCTCGCGTACACCATCATCCTCAGTTGTTTTGCCGCCAGACGCGAATAGATGTCCTGTCGCGATGATAGGAATATATCGCTGATGCGTTTTGTTTAAGTCGGCTTGCTTAGCCTTTGCAATGTCTGCAACATTGTCATAGTGCTCGCAAATACCAGCGATAACATTGGCGTCTTTGCTATCTGCAGATTCGCCAGCGCTACTGCTACGCACATCCCGATCGCGCAGATAGGGCACAGCGGCAATAATACAATGGGGGTTGTTGTCGTCATCACCCAAGACCAATACTTCGTCGTCCAAGTGATCACAAGCAGTGCCAATCACATGTACGTTCAAAAACTTAAGCACATTGCTTGGTGCGTCTAAAAATGTCGGTGAGTCGTGATTGCCTGCGACAATAACCACATGCTGACAGCACGATCGTGAGACCTTACCCAAAAACTCATAATATAGCGCTTGGGCTTTATTGCTTGGGGTCATGGTATCGAAAATATCACCAGCGACGATCAATATATCTACTTTTTGCGCGCTGATGGTATCTTGTAGCCAATGCAGGAATGACTCAAATTCTTCATAGCGAAGACGCCCATATAGACGTCGCCCCAAGTGCCAGTCTGAAGTATGCAATATGGTCAAAGGTTTCATTTGCGTGGTTAAAGAGGAAGGCAAGCTAGCATCAGGTATGGGCATAAGTAGACTATAAGTATGAGCAGTAGAAAGTCTTCATTCTAGCAAGAATCGTTGCGTTTTGCGCTGTTGCCAAAAGAAAACCCTACCAATAATATACTGGTAGGGTTTTCTTTTTATTTAAAACTCATCTTTTTACAGGTTAGCAGTAAGCGCTAGTCAATAATCAGTTGCTCCAGACCATCTCCTTGCTGCGTCGCAAGATTTGCGACCATCGATAGGGCATGAGCTTGTTGGTCTATTGGTTGTTTTACTGCTTCACCTCTTGACCCTTCACGCAACCAATTTTTAGCGATGTCATCGCTATTTTGACTGTGCTGCTGATTTTGCAAATTATACCAAGCTAAATCATGATGCAAGCTGACCACGTCGCCCATAATGAGAAGGGCAGGCGTTGGTAATTGTGCTTGTTCTTGTTTGGCAACAATCGTTGCAAGCGTACCTGTCAATACTTGCTGATTGGGCATACTCGCATTAGAGACGATAGCAATCGGCGTCTCGCTACTGCGTCCAGCGTCAACCAAGCCTTCAGTCAAACGTGCCAGAGAGTGCAGACCCATATAAAATACGACCGTCTCATCAGTATTTAAGAAGCTTTTAAAGTTACTGTTGGGTGCACCAGCTTTCAAAAATCCCGTCACAAAACGCACTGACTGTGAATGGTCACGGTGAGTGAGCGGAATGCCTGCATAGCTAGCAGCGGCATTGGCTGCAGTGATACCCGGTACGACTTGATATGGCACATTATGTGCCCGCAGGCTTTCGATCTCTTCGCCGCCACGTCCAAAGATAAATGGATCGCCACCTTTTAAGCGCACCACACGGCGACCTTGTTTGGCATGATTGACGAGCAGCTCATTGATGCCTAATTGCGCAACTGTATGATTGCTGCGTTTTTTACCGACGAATACTTTGTCAGCATCACGGCGGCATAAGTCTAAGACCTGCGGTGAGACTAAAGCATCATAAAACACCACGTCCGCTTGTTGCATTAGACGCAGTGCTTTAAAGGTTAAAAGTTCTGGATCACCAGGGCCTGCGCCCACAATGTAGACTTCACCAACGGCTGGTAAGCTTTTTTCTGACTCATCCGGTGCGACGTTCTTGATGGCATCTGACTCTCTAACCGAGTCTGTATCGTCGCTTTTCTTACTGATAGCAGCGGCAGTACTATCCAAATCAGCTTGCAGTTGTGCAGTCGCTTCAGTTTCATTACCTGCAAACATGAGCTGACTGACTTGGCCTTCAAATGCGCGCTCCCAAAACTGACGACGGCCAGTAAGCGTTGGTATCTTGGCTTTTACCTCACTGCGGAATTCACCTGCCAGCTTGGCTAATTTTCCATAGCCTTGCGGGATTAATGTCTCAAGGCGTGCCCGTAATAGACGTGCCAATACTGGCGCTTTACCATTTGATGAGATACCAATCACAATGGGATTGCGATCGATAATGGCTGGAAAGATAAAGTCACATAAATGCGGGGTATCGACCACATTGACTGGAATGTTTAGCTCAGTCGCATCTGCATGAATTTGGTGGTTCAGCGTCTCATCGTCAGTCGCGGCAATGATTACCCGTGCGCCTGACATATAGGTTTTATTATAGTTCTCATAGATAAATTCATGCTTGCTGTCAGTGAGCAAGGCTTGTAGCTCATGACTGATATCAGGTGCAAGTATAGTGATACAGGCGCCTGCACGGCTGAGCAAATCCGCTTTACGCAGTGCCACTTCGCCGCCGCCCACGATGAGCACTTTACGGTCTTCTAATTTAAAAAATAGCGGGAAGGTGTTCATAATGTCACCATATATTTAATTGTTTATTATAAAAGGTAGAAAAGATATAAGGAATGCCGCCATTATGAGGTATCACAGGCATACTCTCACCTAGTGAATTGGCATTAGCATATTCGTTTTTGAGATATTAATTCATATTTTAGCTAGTAATAGGAATAGCGGTAAGTTTTCGATATATAGTCAGAGAACTAGTAAAAGGCAACGGCGTTACTCTCCCTAGAGGTACAATCTACAATCTACAATCTACAGTCGACTGCCTTGTACCCATTTTAGGTTTTTTTGACTGTAGATAGAACAGGCACAAAAAAATCCCGCTTGGCTCTTATAGAGTCGTTAAGCGGGATTTTTTATTGATATAGCTATAGCCATTGTTCAACAAACAATCGCTACAGTCAGCGCCTTACTATAGCTGAGTATGCAAGCCACACTCACGGCTTTCTTCTACTTTCGTTGGATCAAAGTAGTCATGCTCGTTCGGTAAGTTGTGCTCTTCTAGATATACGTCTAGATCAGCATCTGTTTTTTCAAACAATGGCGCTACTTTCAATACGCCATCTTTTGACAAGCTAAGTACATCAAGACCTTGGCGGAACTCAGTTTGGTCTTTACGAATAGCATTGAACCACACATCTGGCTTTAGCTCATCTAACGCACGGCGGAATGGCTCAAGTTTAACTTGCTCTGTGAACTCGTCATGCTGTGGGTTATCGATACCTGGGATGCCATTCATCGTCGCGTCACGGTGTGCAGCCGTTTGCTTAGGAATATAAGTAACGACATTTAGGTTCAAGTCATGGATAAGCTTGTTGGCAAACTGATAAGTAGCATCAGTGTTGTAACCTGAGTCTACCCATAATACCGTGATATCAGGACGCTGTTTGGCAACCAAATGCAAAATCGCTGATTCATACGGACGGAAGTTGGTCGTGATGATTGGATTTTTTGCTTGAGTCAGTGCCCACTCAACGATTTGCTCAGGTGACTTACCTTGCAGGTTTTGGTTGGCTTGGTCAAGATCTAGATTTGGGTGTAATTGGCTCATAATACGTTCCTTAATTGTTGTTAATATAAAAAGGTTGATTAAAAATATCGGGTATTACTATAAAATTAATAGTCAGTGCGACAGCTATGCGACTGAAGGCTCTGACGGTTGTACAAACATCGGTAAATCTGAAGCGCTTCGACCATCATAGCTGCTGGCAAGGGCAGTAAAGGCTTGCTCAATGCCAAGCTTAGCATCGGCTTCTAGGTCATGCTCGCTCAATACAAAGCTATCAACTCCCACACGTAGCATATAAGCAATTTGATCGCGGCCAAACGCCCCAGCCACTCGAATCTCGCCTGTATAACCGATTTGGCGCAGCGTACGTGCAAAGCTAAAGTGACGACCATCAGCGAATTTCGGCACATCAATCACGATAAGTGCGTGCGTTGATAAGAACTCACTAAGCCCCTCTAGTGCATCAGCGTCAGTATCGGCAGTAACCCACAATCCAAGTCGACTACTGTGCTGTACGATTAGCTCATAGACTTCTTTGATCAGACCACCAGCTTGTGCGCCTGTCGTATCTAACAGATCAACAAGTGGCACGATGACGTCAGGCTTTTCTTGTTTTTGTAGTAGCTCAAGCAACGTAATGTTAGTCGATACAATGCTCTCTGGTAGCGCATCAGTAGTGAGTACATGCCACGTATCTTGACTGCCGATATCGACGCCATGACTGTCCAAAATATGGTGATTAGCCATAGACCTTCTCCTTAAATGGATCAATACCAACGCGCTCAACCAATTGACCAAAGCTCTCTACATCGTTATCAGTGCTGGCACGTAAGTCCACATAGACATCAACGATCTGCTGTATGGTGTTGGCAACCTCAAGAGCAGGCACAGATTTGCCTAAGATTTTGCCAAGTTTGGCATCGTCGCTAGAGTTACCGCCAAGGCTAATCTGATACCAATGTTCGCCTTTTTTATCGACGCCCAAGATACCAATATCGCCTGTATGATGGTGCGCACAAGCATTGATACAGCCAGACATATTCAGGCGAATCTCACCCAAATCATATAGATAGTCTAGGTCATCGAACTGTTTTTCGATTTGTTCAGCGATGTTGTGCGTCGTTGCATTGGCAAGCGAGCAGTAATCCCAACCTGGGCAGACAATCATATCTGTTAGGGTGTTGATGTTTGCGCGCGCTAAATGCAACTCTGATAGCTGCTGCCATAATTCATAAAGCTTATTGGTCTGCACATCAGCGAATACTAGATTCTGCTGATAAGTACCACGTAGCTCACCAAAGCTATATTTGTCAGACAGGTCAGCCAGTGCGTCCATTTGTGATTCACTGACATCACCAGATGGTACATATTTGCCATCGACCAAGCCTGCTTTAAGCGAAATTACTACGGCACGATAGCCAGCTATTTTGTGCGCTACGGTGTTTTGGTTGTACCAATTGGCAAAATCTTTATCAGCGTTTAGTTGCTGTTGTAGCTCAGACTGTATTTGTAGTGCGTCGAATGAGACATAGTCAGGCTCACTAAAGAAGCCAGTTGCCGTTGCAAAATTCTCATCAGTCAAGGTCAATGGGCCATCTTTGGTGTGGGCTTCCCATTCAGCATTGACCAATTTGGCAAAGGCTGGACCGCCCATGCTTTCGACCAAAATTTTGATACGTGATCTGTATTTGCTGCCTTTGTCACGGCGACCATGCAAGTTATAGACACGCAAGATAGCGTCTAAATAACTAAGCAGATGCTGACGTGGCAAGAACTTATTGATAACTTTACCAAGGACAGGAATACGTCCTAGACCACCGCCAACCAATACTTCAAAACCAATCTCACCTTCATCATTGGTTTTTACATGTAGACCGACGTCATGTACTTGGGTTGCTGCACGGTCATCATTGGTGCCGATCACAGCAATCTTAAATTTACGCGGCAAAAAAGCAAACTCAGGGTGGAAGGTTGACCACTGGCGGATAATTTCACAATAAGGACGTGGGTCAGCGATTTCTTCTTTATGAATACCAGCATATGGATCGGTGGTGGTATTACGTATACAGTTCCCTGAGGTTTGGATGGCATGCATCTGTACTGAGGCTAATTCAGCCAAAATATCTGGCACATCTTCTAGTTTTGGCCAGTTCAGCTGAATATTGGTACGGGTCGTGAAGTGTCCATAGCCTTTATCATACTTGCGAGTAATTTCAGCCAGTTTGCGCAACTGGTAGCTGGCAAGCAAACCGTAAGGAATGGCGATACGCAACATCGGCGCATAACGCTGGATGTACAGGCCGTTTTGCAACCGCAGTGGCAAAAACTGCTCTTCTGGCAGCTCACCTGCTAAAAACCGCTCGGTTTGGTCGCGAAATTGGGCAACTCGTTCCTCTACCAAAGTCTGGTCAGCGTAATTATATTGATACATGACGTAATCTCAGTTTTGTTTTTAATCTTAAAATCAGCGACGAAAATGATTTGCGTGTGTAATAGGTTTTATTGCCGTTCGCAATGTAAATAATTCAGCTATACATCATATAAGCTTGTACCCAGAAACATAAATTCCTTTCAGACATATCCATATCCAAACACAGCATAAATTTTCATAACGAAAGTTAGGTAGCCTATGCGTAACAAATTTAATGCCCAATCGTTAGCACGCTACTTATTATCTAGCTATTTATTATCTATCGACGACTTTCTTCTCAGTTTTGTACATTTAATTGTTTTTGCATTTTTGCTCATCTCTTCCAACCATTCTTTTTATAAGAGGTTTTAATAACTATATGTCTCAGACTCAAAACCCAACCCAATCACAATTCAAATCAAAGCTGGTTCCTCCACACGGTAGTGCAGAGCTTAAACCACTGTTGTTAGAAGGCGAAGCACGTGAGCAAGCATTAGAACTTGCCAGCACATTACCAACCATCACTCTAAGCTCACGTGAGCGTGGCGATTTAATCATGTTCGGTATCGGTGGCTTCACTCCGTTAAATGGTTTTATGAATCAAGCGGACTGGCAGGGTGTAGTAGACAACATGCGCTTGCAAAGCGGCGAAAACGCAGGCTTGTTTTGGCCAATTCCTATCACTTTGTCTGCGCCAAAAGAGACTGCGGATAATTTGAGTCAAGGTGACAAAGTAGCCTTGGTCGCTCAAGATGGCGAAGTCATGGGTATCTTGACGGTAGAAGAAACCTACACTATCGATAAAGAGCACGAGTGCCAGCAAGTATTCACGACTACGGATTCAGAGCATCCAGGCGTACAGCAAGTATTGAACCAAGAAGCCGTCAATATTGCCGGTAGTGTCGAAGTGTTGAGCGAAGGTGAGTTCCCAACGTTATATCCAGAAATCTACAAAACGCCAGCAGAAACGCGCGCAATTTTGGATGCTAAAGGCTGGAAAACAGTGGCTGCATTCCAGACGCGTAATCCAATGCACCGCTCACATGAGTATCTGGCTAAAATTGCGATTGAAATCTGTGATGGTGTATTGATTCATTCATTATTAGGCGCATTGAAACCTGGCGACATCCCAGCAGAAGTTCGTCAAGAAGCCATCAAAACACTAATTGATAACTACTTTAGACAAGATACTGTTATCCAAGCGGGCTATCCGTTGGATATGCGCTATGCTGGCCCACGTGAAGCATTATTACATGCGCTATTCCGTCAAAACTATGGCTGTAGCCATCTGATTGTTGGTCGTGATCATGCGGGTGTCGGAGATTACTACGGTGCATTTGATGCGCAAACGATTTTTGAGCACGTTGGCAAAGATGACCTTATTACTCAGCCACTCAAAATTGGCTGGACGTTCTGGTGTAATGCTTGTAATGCGATGGCCTCTGACAAGACTTGCCCGCATGACGCCTCTGAGCACGTTAAAGTGTCAGGTACTAAGCTGCGTAAAGCACTATCAGAAGATGAAGATGTACCAGAAAACTTTAGCCGTCCAGAAGTACTACAGATTTTGCGTGACTACTATGCTGGTATCGCAAAAGAAGAGCGTGCTGAAGTTAAATTAACGGGTGCATCTGCTGTATAAAGACTGATCATTAGTATAAGAAACTCGTACTAAGCCAGTCATAAAAAAGGTGTCAGACTTATTGTCTGGCACCTTTTTATTTTTATCACTATTTTAAAATGAAAAGCACGTCCTAACACATGCTAGCGATGACTATTAAATCTCCAAACCTACTGCCAGCTTTTTATACTCTCCAGCAAGCGAGCCTCCACCTGAGCAAAAATAGTTCAATGCATACTTGTCTGAGCTGTCGATGATGAGGGTATCGTCCTTAAATTGAAAAAAGGCAGTACTGCCATTTACCTTTGCCTGAAAAATCGTGCCATGAGCAGTATCTTGTCCCATTAATGTCGCCTTACCATCGAAGTGACAAGTAGGTTTTTTGATATCGCTGCGTGAGCGAACTTTAATGTCAATCTGTCGATCACTCTCTGCTCGTACCAACACGCCAACCCAATCATAGCCTTGTGCTCGTTTGTAGTAGTCGGCAGTAGCGTAATCTGCTGAAACTTTATCTGTTGAAAAATTGTCTGCTGAGACATTGTCACCCAAGATATTACTTTCAATAGTTGGCAAATTAGATGTTGTACTGGCAACTGATTTGACCTTGCTGTGGCTATCGCTATTCATAGTGGGCGACATACTATTACAGCCTGTTAAAGCCGCTAGGGTAGAGGTCATTATTATTAGCCCTACAATAGAATGAAATTGACGGTATGAGGTATTCATATAAGGGCCTTTGGTCAAGTAGAAAAGTAAGGTTTGCATAGTATCGGGATAATGAAAGTATCATTGATACAGCAAACTTTATAACGTAAAAATAATGGTACAGCCTACCCAAATCATAGTCTACTTGATAAACCTGCCAGCAACTACTCAACCCATTTTATTCTTAATGATGCAAAACGATTACTCCTATCACTTATGCCAACTTCACTAGTCGATAAGCTAATTCATCACTAAGCGTTTGCTATTTATGCTGCTAGCATAGCCTGCATCATCCCGACAACCGAACTCAAAAGATTGTAGGCCCTGTGATGATGGTCAAGATTTTGACAAAACGCTTCTAATACTTTTATCGAGAGCATCATGCAAAAAAAATTCCAACAAATCAGCATTGCTAGCATTCAATCAACTAATAATAAGCCTGTAAAAGCACGTGTACTTGCCACTAGCGGCATGCTCGCAGCAGCGATAATGATGACAGGCTGCAGTCCAACAGAAGCGACGCAAGATGACGCGGCAAATAGTGCCAGTGGCAGGACGCAAGATGTCGAACTACTCAACGTCTCCTATGATGTGTCTCGCGACTTTTACAAAGACTACAACACTTTATTCAGTACTGACTATCAAAAGACTCACCCAAACAGCAAAGTAAATATCAATCAGTCACATGGCGGCTCTAGTAAGCAAGCGCTTTCTGTCGCCAACGGTTTGCAAGCGGATGTAGTGACTGTTAACCAAGAGAGCGATATGAATCTATTGGTGGAAAAAGGCTTGGTCGCTGCTGACTGGCAGCAAGCACTACCAAATAATGCCGTGCCGTACACCAGCACCATGGTGCTACTGGTTCGCGCTGGTAATCCAAAAAATATCAAAGACTGGTCAGATTTGGCCCGTAATGATATCGATGTGGTCATCCCAAACCCGAAAACCAGTGGTACAGCGCGTTATGCTTTCTTGGGTGCTTATGGCTACGGCTTGCACCAATTCAAAGAAAGCAATAATGAAAACCCTGTAAAAACCAATGACTTTATTAAAAAGCTGCTGGCCAATGTCGTCACTTATGACAATGGCGCGCGCGCTGCGACTACCAGCTTTACCCAGCGTGGTCTAGGTGATGTATTGATCACGACCGAAAACGAAGCACATTTGGCTGCACAGCAATTTGCAAAGGGTAGCGTTGATATCGTATATCCGAGCTATTCGATTACGATTGCCAACCCAGTAGCGGTCGTAACGGCAGTGACTGAAAAATCTGGTAAGACGGAAGCAGCTAGTGCTTATCTAAAAGGCTTGTGGGACAAACCTGCCCAAGAGCTCATGGCAAAAATGTACATGCGTCCAAGTGATGAGCAAATTTTAGCTGCTCACAAAGATACTTTGCCTGATATTGAGACGTTTGAACCTGTGGCTGTATTTGGCTCATGGGCAGAGATTATGGGTGCTTTCTTTGTAGATGGCGGCCGTTTTGATCAGCTGGCAACCACGAAGTAGTCGTTAATTCTCAGTTTATATAGCTATCTATCTTAGCTGCTTTCAATGAAACGCGGACAAGATAGATAGGGCGCATGCCAGTATTAAAACCATCAATAAACAAACAGTCGGTTATACATATAGATTCTTTTAACAACTTATTGATATGTCTAGATTTGTTTACTGGTTATTCCCTTTTGGCAATAACATACGCATATTCATCATTAAACATAATAAGATGGCGCTGTTAGCATACTTGCATTACACAACAGACATCTTTGAGGTATTTATGACAGACGTAGCTCGTTATCAACAGAAAAGTAAAACTCTTAGTGCCTTGAGTATTGCTGGCGTTGCATTGACCCTTGGTCTAGCTGGCTGTAGCAACAGTGAGACTACTGAGGCCACAGCCGATGGTTCAGCGACGACAGAAGGGCAAAATATCGAGCTACTTAATGTCTCATATGATGTGGCACGTGACTTCTATAAAGATTACAACCCGTTGTTTGTCGAGCATTACAAGGCTGAGAACCCAGACAGCAATATCCTAATCAAACAGTCACATGGCGGCTCAAGTAAGCAAGCATTGTCTGTGGCCAATGGTCTGCAAGCGGATGTTGCCACCATGAACCAAGGGTCTGATATTGAGCTGCTTGAGAAGAAAGGCTTGGTTGAGTCAGATTGGGAAAGCAAATTCCCAGACAACGCGGTTCCTTTTACCAGTACGATTGTATTCTTGGTGCGTAAAGACAATCCAAAAAACATCAAAGACTGGGAAGATTTGACCAAAGATGGTGTTGAGATTGTCATGGCCAATCCAAAGGTCACAGGTAACGGTCGTTATGCGTTCTTAGGTGCATACGGTTATGGTCTACATGCTTTTAATAAAGATGAAACGAAAGCTAAAGGCTACGTCAAAGACATGCTAAAAAATGTCAAAGTCTATGAAAACGGCGGACGTGCAGCAACGACAACTTTCGTACAGCGCGGTATCGGTGATGTGTTGGTTACTTTTGAAAACGAAGCCAACCTTGCAGCGACTGACTTTGGTGCGGGTCAAGTAGATATCGTTTATCCAAAATACTCAATCAAATCAGAAAGCCCTGTGGCTGTCGTGAAGACAGTAACAGACAAGAAAGGTACTACCGACGCGGCCAAAGCGTATCTTGATTATTTATGGAGTGAGCCGGCTCAGCAACTAGCCGCCGATTTATACTTACGTCCTAGCGTTAAGAGCGTTCTTGACAAAAACAGTGACAAATTGCCACCTGTTGAGACTTTCCGCCCGAACGATGCCTTTGGCACATGGGATGAGATCATGAGCACTTACTTCAGTGATGGCGGTGTGTTTGATCAGCTGGCTGTTAATGCGCCGCAGTAATCGTCTGCTACGTACATAAGAGCTGCTACTGCGCTAACTACTGAAACTGGTTGAAGCAGTTAATCGTACAGTCAGTCATGAAGCACCCCATAAAGGACATGGTCGTACGCACTATGTCCTTTATATCATAAGCCGACCAATAATAATTTTAATAACAGTTGTGATAATAATGGTCTTACGGTGAGCACCCTCGCTAAGTACCATCAGTTAGGCAATAGGACATCACTATGAGTGCAACATCTTCTTCTGCCAGTAAACCCACCAACAAAAAAGGGTGGTTGACACGCTTGCGTCAGCGCAATGTGCTACCCGGGTTCGGTCTGAGCATGGGTATTACTGTCTTTAGCTTGTCGTTATTGGTGGTACTACCGTTTGCCATGATGGCCTATACCACGACGCAGATGGGTTGGACTGGCTTTTGGGAAACCATTACCCAGCCACAAGTCACTGCCGCTATCAAGCTGAGCTTATGGATGTCGTTTTTGGCGATGTTGACTAATATGGTATTTGGCACATTGGTCGCATGGGTACTTGTGCGCTATGAGTTTTGGGGAAAGTCACTGATTAATGCCTTGGTTGATTTACCATTTGCACTACCAACTGCCGTTACAGGTATCTCGCTTGCCACTTTATATGCGCCTAATGGCTTGATCGGTCAATGGTTTGCCAAGTTCGATATTCAGGTCGCCTTTACGCCAATAGGTATTTGGCTAGCACTGGTTGTGGTTAGCTTTCCCTTTATTGTCCGCGCGGTGCAGCCAGTACTCGCTGAGCTGTCAGTAGAGTTTGAAGAAGCCGCTGCAGTATTGGGCGCCAATCGTTTGACAACTTTTCGTAAAGTGATTTTGCCGGAGTTGTTACCTGCCTTGCTAATGGGTGCAGGTATGATGTTTGCCCGTGCCACTGGTGAGTATGGTTCAGTTATTTTTATCGCGGGCAATATTCCGATGCAGTCTGAGATTTTGCCGCTTATCATTATCAGTAAGCTTGAGCAGTTTGATATTCAAGGGGCTTCTGCGGTTGCACTATTTATGCTACTCATATCATTTGTCATCTTGCTGACCATTAATATCATGCAGTGGAAACTGTCGCGCCGTGTAGGAGCTCGCTAATATGCAAATATCTAATAGCTACGACTACCAAAGCAACGCCGCGACCAAAGATACCCCATGGATACGCCGTACCTTTATTGCCATTGCAGTGTTATTCATGATTGTCATGTTGGTCATTCCATTACTGGCAGTGTTTTATGAAGCCTTTAAAAATGGTTGGCAGTTATATATTGCTTCATTAGTAGACCCTGAAGCTTTGCAAGCCATCAAGCTTACGCTCATAACAGCAGGCATTGTCTTACCGATTAATATGGTAATGGGCATCGCAATTGCATGGTTGGTTACACGCTATCAGTTTAAAGGTAAGCAGCTGGTTACCACTTTGCTAGATTTGCCATTTTCGGTATCGCCAGTGGTTGCAGGTTTGATGTTTGTGCTGCTGTTTGGACTGAACTCTACTATCGGCGGCTGGCTTGAGAGCATGGGTTTCCAAGTAATATATGCAGTGCCTGGTATCATTTTGGCGACGTTATTTGTGACCTTTCCGTTTGTTGCGCGTGAGCTGATCCCATTGATGCAGACTCAAGGCGACTCTGAAGAGCAAGCAGCGTTAACCTTAGGTGCGACTGGTTGGCAGACATTTTGGCATGTGACATTGCCTAATATCAAATGGGCGCTGCTGTATGGTCTGATTTTAACCAATGCGCGAGCGATGGGTGAGTTTGGTGCGGTCAGCGTGGTATCTGGTCACATTCGCGGCGAGACCAACACCATGCCACTATTGGTTGAGATTGCCTATAACGATTATAACTTTACCGCTGCGTTTGCCTTATCGAGCATATTGGCTGCATTGGCCTTGGTAACGCTACTGATTCAGCAAGTCATGACCAAGATACAAGAACGTAAATTTGCCAAGTCTGAGCGGCTCGCCAGCGCACCTGAGCTGCCAGTGAGTGCTAACGCAACGGTCACTACTGAAACGACGAGTGCGGACAGTACTGGCAAGGTATAACGGCCATTAGCTAATAAATGATGTTAATACTATTGATGCAGTCGCTACTCAGCTACTTGCCACGATACGACAAAAGATATAATAAGAGACACGATTATGAGCATTGAAATTCGCAACGTTAATAAAAAATTCGGCAATTTTACCGCTTTAGATAATATCAATATCACGGTGCCGACTGGCAAGCTGACGACGTTACTAGGTCCATCGGGCTGCGGTAAGACTACTTTGCTACGTATTATCGCAGGTCTGGAATATGCCGACTCTGGACAGGTATTGTTTGATGAGATGGATGTCACCAATACCCCAGTCCAAAAGCGCCATATTGGCTTTATGTTTCAGCATTATGCGCTGTTTCGCCATAAGAACATCGCGGACAATGTAGCTTTTGGATTGACCTTATTGCCAAAAAACGAACGTCCTAGCAAGGCTGATATCAATAAGCGCGTGGCAGAGCTGTTAGACCTCGTACAGCTACCGCAGGTTGCCAATGCTTATCCGCATCAGCTATCAGGTGGTCAGCGCCAGCGCATTGCACTGGCACGGGCACTTGCGGTCAAGCCAAAGCTGCTATTGCTGGATGAGCCATTTGGTGCATTAGATGCCAAAGTACGTAAAGAGCTGCGCACTTGGCTAAAGAACATCCACCACGAGCTTGGTATCACCAGTATCATGGTAACGCATGATCAAGAAGAAGCACGTGCGGTATCAGATGAGATCGTCGTGATGAATCAGGGCCGAGTAGAGCAGGTGGGCACGTCAGAGGAGCTGATACACCAGCCAGCCAACGCCTTTATCAGCGATTTCTTAGATCTTGTATAAGCATTTGATCTAGCGCAATTTAAGTCAAATTATCAATAGTTGAGCAAAAAAAGACCTACGAAAGTAGGTCTTTTTTGGTCTGGAGCATTGCCGCAGATTTATTGTCTTAAACGCTTTTTGTAAAGCACAGTCAAAGAGCTAAAAATCTAAGCGGACACAAGCGGACAATCGTATCTAAGCAAGATCCGATACATCTCTACTAGTACCTCTAGGAGTGATCTGCTCGTAGGTGATGTCTAAGATATCTTGACACCAATCTGGTAAATCATCAGCGACCTCATACCACATCCAAGTACCATCACGTACACAGCTCAAAATACCCAGTTTTTTCAAATGGTTTAGGTGGCGTGATATCGTTGGTTGTGGCTGGTCAAGCATATCTACCAAATCACCCACGCAACGTGCTTCTTTTTTAAAAAGAATTTGAAATATTTTTAGACGTGTCGGATCAGATAGGACTTTGAATAAATCGATAGGTCGTATCGTAAAGTTATTATCAGACATAGGTGAATTCCAATGGGCTTCGTTAATAGGGGTTCAATATAACAGCAGTTATCTATAAAATCGATTAAAAAATAAGCAAATTTACAGTTCATCGTCAATTCACTACCTTTGAAAATATTCGGTTACACGCACACTTATATCCACTTACATAAATGAACTGCCTGTAATACAAGGATACCGTCTCAACGAATAAATATATCGAATGTGATTGAAAATGATAATAATTATCGTTATTATACTGCAAGCGATAAACGTGATTTCAACGACTACTTTTTAATTGTTGGAAAACAGTAAATTATCCGTTTGTCAATGACACTTATCACAAAGTTTTATATAAGTGTCTTATGCCGTCATTATCGAATAGTGGTATTCCGAGGAGCCAATCCATGTACGTATGTATCTGCAACAACGTAAAAGAAAAGCAAATCAAAGCAGCTATTGCTGCAGGTGTTGATACGCTCGATGGTCTAAAAGATACGCTCGATGTAGCAACGTGCTGTGGCTGTTGTGAGCCGATGGTCAATGACTACCTAGACGAACACCATGCAAAACTCGATAATCTAGCATATGCTGTTTAAATATTATCAATCATATACCTTGTAATATAATACGATAAAATATATTCAATATTCTGCATCTAACTTTATTATACATAAAGGGTCGGGTGCAAGCGTCCATATAATCTCACTCAAACGCCAGCATGTTACATAACACATATAAATACTAGTTGTAGCTAATTATGATTCTCAATTAGCATCTTATTCTTAGTTCATAACGTTACACCCTATACTGCGCCTGTATGCTACTATATTTACTTGAGATTAGAAGCCATTTTATTGATTTTGATTTTGATTTTTACTGATCAGTTTGCCAATTATGCTATCCTTATATAATAAATTGTGAATGTATAGTGATCGGTAAAAATAAATAGGGGAGTACGCGTTATGATAGGTAGCCAGAAAGTCATTGATTATTTGAATTTCTTACTAGGTGGTGAGCTTGCTGCTCGTGACCAATATTTTATCCATTCAGAGATGTATGCTGAGTGGCACTATGGCAAATTATACGACCGTATCCATCATGAAATGGAAGACGAAACGCTACACGCACAGAGTATCATTCGCCGTATCTTGATGTTGAGTGGCACGCCAAAGATGTCGGTCGACGCTATCCATATCGGTGCGACTGTCCCTGAGATGTTGCAGTTTGACCTAGATTTAGAGTATCAAGTACAAAAGCATCTAAAAGAAGGTATCGCACTTTGCGAAGCAGAGCATGACTATGTCACGCGTGAGATGCTGGTTGAGCAGTTGAAAGACACCGAAGAAGATCATGCGCATTGGCTTGAGCAGCAGCTCCGTCTCATCGACATGATTGGTCTACCGAATTACCTACAAAGCCAAATGGCTGAAGTCACTCCTAATATTGTCTGATATCATCCTACGTATGAATAGCATTCACAGTATTTAGCATAAATAATAGAGATTAAGGGAGAAAGGTAATGACAGGGGATAAAGAAGTTATTCGCGCGTTAAATAAAGTACTTGGGCAGTCACTGATTGCCATCAACCAGTATTTTTTGCATGCACGTATTGCACGTCATTGGGGTCTAGAGGCGCTTAATGACTCATTATATAAGCAATCTATTGCTGAGATGAAATGGTCAGACGACTTGATTGCTCGTATTTTATTGTTAGGCGGTTTGCCAAACTTGCAGGAACTGGGCAAAGTATTGGTTGGCGAAGATGTACCAGAAATAATCGAGTGCAACTTACGTCTTGAAAGACAAAAGTTCGATATTATTACTGATGCTGTCACCTTATGTGAGACAAAGTCTGACTATGTCTCTCGCCAGCTATTAGTCACGCTAAAAGATGGCAATGAAGAGTATGAAGACTGGTTAGAGACGCAGCAGGACTTGATAAAAAGTATTGGTGTAGAGCGCTACATCCAATCGCAAATGAGTGATGATGACGCATAATATTTTTTGATGTAAGTCGTAATAAAAAAAGCCAGTATGAGATTGATAACACAATCGCATACTGGCTTTTTTCTGTCTATAGATAAGCTATTTCTAACGTTTTGGCTATACAGAATAGAGATGTGTTGTACGTAAAATCTCACTCAATAGAAAACTTGTCTCTATTGACAATACGCTCTAGTATAAACCGCGTCCATCCTCAGGTTTCAGACGTAAAAAATACAGCCCCGAGAGAATGGTCAAAATGCCCAATATCCAATAAGTGGTTTGGAACGCAACTAACGTATCCATCTGCAGACGCTCACGTAATAAATTCAATACAGCAGCACCGAACGCAATACCAAAGCTAATCGCCAACTGCTGATTGACCGCCATTAAGCTATTGCCACTACTGGTTTGTGTGCCCTGTAAATCGCCAATCGTAATCGTATTCATCGCACTGAACTGCATAGAGTTGCAGGCACCCATGATGGTCAGGATGGGTATAAACCATAGCCACTGCGAGGCATCATTAAACTGCGCTAGCACAATGATAAGCGAACCCATAAACAAGGTGTTGTAGACCAGCACTTTACGGTAGCTAAACCGCTGAATAATCTTGCTAACCCAAGGTTTGATACCTATAGCACCCACTGCAATCGGGGCAAGCAACCAACCTGCCTGCGAAGGTGAGTACTCAAATACCACCTGTAGTAATAAGGGCAGCAAAAATGGTACTGCACTGATACCAAGTCGCGTAAATAAATTACCTGTAATACCGATTCGAAAAGTACGAATATCAAACAAGCTGAGTGGAAACAGGGGAGCTGCTCGCCGTTTGGCATGCCAGACATACGCACCGATCAATAGACTTGCGCCTAATCCAAGCAACAACCCATAAACTCCGCGACCTGTCTGTGAACCAAACTCGACAGCGAGAGTAAATCCGCAAGCAGCTGCGGCAAACAATACAAACCCTGTCCAGTCAAGACGCTTGGTATCTTCATATAGCGCTGGCACCAGTTTTTTGCCCATAATAAAACCTGCCACACCCATCGGTATATTGATCAAAAATATCCAATGCCAGCTGGCGTATTGCACGATATAGCCACCCAATACTGGACCGACTAGTGGCGCAACCAATGCAGGTATCACAGCGAAATTCATCACAGTAAGCAGCTTATTGCGCGGGTAAGACTTAACCAATATCAAACGAGCGACAGGTGTCATCATGGCACCGCCGATACCCTGTACCACACGTGAAGCAACCAAAAAATCTAATGTTTGCGACGCCGCGCACAGTAATGAGCCAACACAAAAAATGATGATGGCCGATAGAAATACCCGACGTGTGCCATATTTATCCGCCAAAAAACCACTGATAGGGATAAAGATCGCTAGGGTCAATGCATAGCTGATGACGGCCCACTGCATTTTTAGTGGTGACTCACCCAGCGCCTGCGCCATTTGTGGCAACGAGGTGTTCAAAATAGTAGCGTCTAAAATTTGCATAAATAGCGCTACCGCTAGTACGTAAGGTAGGTATTTATCTTGAGTCGGGGTGAGCGTTACCATGTGAGTCCCATTGAACGTCTCGTTATTAAGTAAAAAAATAGCGGATTTGCGAGCAGATCACTATGCAAGCTGAGTAGTATAAGAAAGCCTAGCTCATAATAAAAGTGACTCAAAGTAACTGATATAAGATAACTTATATAAGATAACTTATATAAGAGCAACGATGCGAAGGGTAGCTAATAAAAAGGCAAAGAGGTGAAACAAGACAAAGAAGTTGCTCAGTGCTAACAGCTTATTTTCTTTTACTTTAGAATTAGAAACACAACATTGATTACAAGAGAGAACTTTAAAGTCGTTATGAGTTCTCGTTATAGTAAACCTTCGCGGCAGTCATAAATACAAACCGAGGATAAATTATGAGTCAAGATAATAATAAATACGTACCACCAAAAGTTTGGACGCAAGATAAAGACAACGGCGGCAAGTTTGCTAGTATTAACAGTCCAACGTCTGGAGCTCGCTATGATAAAGAGCTGCCCGTTGGTGATGCCCCGTTACAGCTGTACTCGTTAAATACGCCAAATGGTGTCAAGGTAAACATACTATTAGAAGAGCTGGCAGAGCTTGGCATTGACGGAGCAGCATATGATGCCTATAAGATTGATATTTCTAAAGGTGAGCAGTTTGGCTCAGGGTTTGTAGAGATAAACCCTAATTCAAAGATTCCAGCTTTGGTCGATCATTCTACTGATATAGCAGGCGAGCCGATAGCACTCTTTGAGTCGGGCGCTATCTTAATGTATCTAGCAGAAAAGTTTGATAAGTTTCTGCCACTGGCTACTGGCAAAGCGCGAGCAGATTGTTTGTCTTGGATTATGTGGCAAATGGGTAGCGCACCTTTCTTAGGTGGCGGCTTTGGACACTTTTATGCGTATGCGCCTGAACCTCTAGAGTATCCAATTAATCGCTATACGATGGAAACCAAGCGTCAGCTCGATGTATTAGACACGCATCTAAAAGATAACGAGTACCTGTGCGGCAATGATGAGTCTGATTACAACATTGCGGATATGATTGTCTGGTCTTGGTATGGCCAGTTGGTACTGGGTAAGCTCTATGACGCGGCAGAATTTTTACAAGTAGAAGACTACAAACACTTGCAGCGTTGGGCTAAGAAAATCGCTGAACGTCCTGCAGTCAAACGTGCAGTAGCGCTAGAGCTAAAACCAATCGACTAAACTAAGTATCCAATACAGTTTAGATCTAGGGCGTGTCATCAATTAAGCCAAATGACACAAGAAACCAGATAAATAGCACTCAAGAAATGACGGGCTAACTTATCATAGCGAGTAGCAATCGCACGATACTGCTTAATCTTGGCAAAGAAGTT
>NZ_CAJHBO010000008.1 GCF_904846645.1 Psychrobacter sp. Pi2-1 | reverse complement strand
CTGATTACTAACACCACGATTTATCCAGTTGTAATAGCTTGATGGCTTGACATCTAATACGTGACACATACAGGTGATGCTAAATATCTTCTGATTATCCTTGATAAAGACGTACTTCATCAACTGTGTTTCGCGAAGTACGCCGTGGCCTTTTTTAGAATATCTCGCTCTTCCTGAGCAACTTTTAGATCACGTTTAAGACGTTTATTCTCTTCTAGTATAGCCATGAGCTCAGGATCATATTCTTTAGTACCGATCAGCTTGCCTTTATCAGCTTTGTTTTGCCAGTTAGATAATGTCTGCATGGCGATGCCAAGCTGCTTTGCAGTCGCTGAAACATTGCCATTATTATCTGCTATCTTTTTAACAGCTTCAGCTTTGAATGCTGCACTATAGGTTCTGATTTTCTTAGTCATGATAAACTCCTCATTGAGTCGTTAGTTTACCAAGTTTGGTTCTACAGTTTTTTCAGCATAGCTCAATCACCTCAATTGTCGCAGAAGAACTCGCTGCTAGTTCAGGCTCCATAACTTCAAACGGCGTAAGAAAAACCTTATCAGCAATATCGTGCGATGTAATTGTATGCGGAATGACTGCCTGCTGAGTGTCCATACTATCAATTGGTAAATCGCTAGATTCAATTTCAGTCTGACCAGACCATCGATGCACTTCCCTACTTTTTAGAATAGCTCGTTTAGCGGTTTCTTTTATTATCGGCTCTGGTGTAGGCTTATTAGCTACTCCAGCAACAGCAACAGCAACTGGTTTATCAGTAGCGTTACCGCTAGGCTGTTTGTTTGTATTCTGGCTTGGATTGCTATGCTTGTCTTTTAGATAGGCTTTATGCTCTCTGTTAGTGCGCCAAGATTTGCTAAATCTATTGCTATTAATCTGCTCAACGATAGATGCAACCTCATCTTCAGTGAGTATCTTATCTTGCTTTTTTTTCACATAAGATACCATACCACTCGTCAATACATGCTCGGGCAACTCATCGCGGGTTTTTAGCTCACACTCACCGATGAAAGCAATCATCGAATGAAAATAGCTCAGCTCCAAGCCTAATAAATCTGCGAGCGTCTTAATGTGCAAGTAGTTCTGGCGCAATGGGTTCTGAAATTTAAACTTACTTCCATTAGGAAAGGATTGCGTCCACTGTCTTTGATTCTCGCTACCATATATCCAGCCTTTATAGTTTTTGGTCTCAATCACAAAGATGCCGTATACAGAAACGATGATATGATCGATTTGGGTACTGCCACCATTGGCTCTTGGCAAGGTAATACCGTTTAATCGGTGATAAACATCTTTTTCAAGCTTAAGCCACATAGCGACGTTGATGACGGTCTCACCTAGGAAACCTTTAAAGCTGGATTTTAGGGACATGGTTTTTATCTCAGTTCAACAACAAGACAAATGATCGCATTTAATTAATTTATATGATGGATCTGACGTATCGGCAAGATAGATATTATAATGAAACTCTAAATAGCTCATCATAGCATTGGCAAATAACTGCTAAACATCTTTCTAAAAAATTGTTGTCTACGCAAACTAGAGTTTCTATCTCTGATACATCACCTTCATTTCTAAATATTGAACCAGCTGGCGTAATTTCAAATGGTAGATCACTTTGTTTATCTAGAAGCTTTGTATAGGACATACCTTTGCCATGCTTTAATACATTGATTGCATAATAAAAATCTTCAAAATTTTCAAGTAATTCTATCTTATTATTATTTTTAAGCTTCTGTTTTAACTCCTTAAAGGCTGACCCTTTCTCAATCTTGAGTTCTTTTTGAACTACTGCTTCAAATAGTGAAAACATTCCTATAGCGAAAATACTTCTTTCCCACTGCATCTTTTGAAGTGTTAGTACTAACCTAGTTGAGCCTAAATTTTCAAGTTTATTACGAGTTGACTCTTCAACTTTATTAAACGTTTCAATATTGGACTCTGTACTTTCAGATATGATTTGAATAAAATTTTGCATCGTTTTTCTCAACATATTGAATAAAGATAAATTTTATTCTATACAGTGCGTTCAGTATACCTTTTAAACTACTGCTGAAATATAGTTCGCATTTACCACCAAACCATCGCGTAGAAACACAAATTTTAGTATTAATAGTAGCAATTATTTCACAACTGACAATATCGATATAAATAGACCAAATAAACAGCTCTAAAGTCAAAAATTGAACCATAAAAAAAGCCACCAGATTTCTCTGATGGCTCTTTTTTTAAATACTCACTCAGTTAGTGTATTACACCAAACTATTTACCGCTTCAATCACAGCGTCAGTCGTGATACCGAACTCTTTATACAAGTCACTGGCAGGCGCAGATTCGCCATAAGTGGTCATACCGATGACTTTGCCATCTAGACCAACGAACTTATACCAGTAATCCACGTGAGCCGCTTCTACGGCGACGCGAGCACGGATATTGGCAGGCAATACCGCTTCACGATAGCTAGCCTCTTGCTCAACGAAAATCTCAGCACATGGCATAGACACCACACGGACACCAACGCCATTTGCGCTCAACGCTTCATACGCTTCCATCGCTAGGCCAACTTCTGAACCTGTCGCGATGATGATGGCTTGTAGCTCGCCCTGCTCTTTCGCAAGTATATAGCCACCTTTGGTGATGTTCGCTACTTGCTCGCTATCACGTGCCTGATGTGGCAAGCTTTGACGGCTAAAGATCAATGCAGATGGGTTGTTTTCTGATTTGATTGCTTCTACCCAAGCACTGGCAGATTCAGTCGCATCACACGGACGCCATGTACGTAGGTTTGGCGTAGTACGTAGGCTAGTCAATTGCTCGACAGGCTGATGCGTTGGGCCATCTTCACCCAAACCGATAGAGTCATGCGTATAGACATGGATGACGCGCTGCTTCATCAGTGCGCCCATGCGTACTGCGTTACGTGCGTATTCCATAAACATCAGGAACGTCGCTACGTAAGGAATAAAGCCACCATGCAATGCGATACCATTGGCAATCGCGGTCATACCAAACTCGCGTACACCGTAATAGATATAGTTGCCGTCAGCGTCTTTCTCGATGCCTTTAGCGCCTTTAAATAGCGTCAGGTTTGAGCCAGCTAGATCCGCTGAGCCACCCAATAGTTCTGGTAATAATGGCTGCAAGCTGTTGATTGCATTTTGGCTGGCTTTACGACTAGCGACATCACCGCCCGCTTCTTGCGTTTGCTGAATATAAGCTTGCGCTTGGCTAGCAAAGTCAGCAGGCAACTCGCCATTGAGACGGCGTGACAATTCTGCAGCAAGCTCTGGATAGGCTTTTTTGTATGCTTCAAAGTCAGCGTCCCAGTTCTTTTGCTGTACGTCGCCTTTTGCTTTAGCATCCCACGCTTCATAGATTTCGTCATCTAATTCAAATGGGGCATGCTTCCAAGATAGCGCATCACGAGTCAAGGCAATTTCGTCATCACCAAGTGGTGCACCATGACTGGCGGCTAGACCTTGTTTGTTAGGGCTACCAGCACCGATCGTGGTTTTACAAATAATTAGACTTGGCTTAGCAGTCTCTGCAATGGCTTGCTCAGTCGCTTGCGTGATTGCAGCAGTATCATGACCGTCAACTTTGATAACTTGCCAGCCGTAAGACTTAAAGCGCGCTTCGGTATCATCAGTGAACCAGCCTTCGACATTACCGTCGATTGAGATACCATTATCATCGTAGAAGAATACCAACTTACCAAGCGCCAACGTGCCAGCCAGTGAGCAAACTTCATGACTGATACCTTCCATCAAGCAGCCATCGCCCAAGAACGCATAAGTATGATGATCTACGACGTTATGACCGTCGCGGTTAAACTGTGCGGCTAAGGTTTTTTCTGCGATTGCAAAACCAACGGCATTAGCAATACCTTGTCCTAGTGGACCAGTGGTAGTCTCGACACCAGGTGTGTAACCAAGTTCAGGATGCCCTGGGGTTTTTGAATGCAGCTGACGGAAACCTTTTAGGTCATCAACGCTCACATCGTAACCTGATAAATGTAGCAATGAATAAATAAGCATCGAGCCATGACCGTTTGACAGTACAAAGCGATCACGGTTGTGCCAATTAGGATCAGCTGGATTGTGCTTCAAAAATTTGCGCCACAAAACTTCGGCAATATCAGCCATGCCCATTGGCGCACCCGGATGTCCAGAGTTGGCTTTTTGAACCGCGTCAAACGACAGTACACGGATGGCATTGGCTAGTTTACGTTCGCTAATTGGAGCTGGCATAGAGTGTCCTAATATTCGAATGAGTCGTATAAAGATAAGAGGAGAGTTTACTCAGAGGATAATCCATCAAAAACGCGACAGGCGTCCTCAACGGATAGGCTATAAAATAAAAATGCAATATTAACATATTTGCAATGAGCCTAGCCAAAAATGCGGTAACAAGACCGTTTATATTTAGCAATGACTCACATCAGTTTTGTTAAACGATGAGCAATGACGGACTTTGATTTAAGTTATAAATAACAAGCTGCGAGTGACCTAAATGACAGGCAGCTCATTACTTATAGTCAATTTATTAAACTGAAATAGTCTCAGCACCGCCCATAAACGGACGTAATACTTCTGGAATCGTAATGCTGCCATCAGCGTTTTGATGATTTTCCATCACTGCCAGTAGCGTACGACCTACGGCCAAACCTGAACCATTTAAAGTATGAGCCAAGCTGGTTTGCTTGCCATCTTTGACACGCGTACCCATACGGCGCGCTTGGAAATCACCACAGTTAGAGCAGCTAGAGATTTCACGATAGGTATCTTGGCTTGGCAACCATACTTCGATGTCATAAGTTTTTTGTGCGGCAAAACCCATATCTCCCGTACATAGCTGCACTGTGCGGTATGGCAACTCAAGCTGCTGCAAGATATATTCAGCCTGTCCTGTCATTGCCTCAAGCAACTCATCAGATTGCTCAGCGGTACCGACATTGACCATTTCAACTTTTTCAAACTGATGCTGACGAATCAAGCCGCGAGTATCACGCCCGTGTGAGCCAGCTTCACTGCGGAAACATGGCGTATGCGCGGTGAATTTTAGCGGTAGCTCTTTAATATCCAAACGTTCGCCGCGTACCAAGTTGGTCATTGGCACTTCAGCGGTTGGAATAAGGTAAAAATTCATTTCATCGTTATTCGTGTGATTGCTTAATTTAAACAGATCATCTTCAAACTTAGGTAACTGACCCGTGCCTTTTAAGCTATCGCTATTAACGATGTAAGGTACATAGGTCTCAAGATAGCCGTACTTCATAGTATGTGTATTCAACATGAATTGAATTAGTGCGCGATGCAATTGCGCCAATTGTCCTTTTAGCACGTTAAAACGGCTACCAGTTAACTTAGTCGCTGCTTCAAAGTCCAGCATACCAAGTGTCTCACCGATATGTGTATGATCTTGAATCCCAAAGTCAAACGTACGCGGCGTGCCCCACTTACGCACTTCTACGTTATCATCTTCTGACGTACCGATTGGTACATCCGCCGCCGGAATATTCGGAATTTGCAAAGCCGCTTGAGTGATGCGCTCTTGTAACGTACGTAACTCGTCTTCCGCAGCTTTAATCTCACCGCTAACGCTTTGCATCTCAGCCAATAGCTCACTGGCATCTTCGCCTGATTTTTTTAGGGCACCTACTTGCTTAGCACCAGCGTTACGGCGCGATTGCAACTCTTCGGTTTTAACTTGTAGAGACTTGCGCTCGTTTTCAATCGTTTGCCAGAACTCCATATCAAGCTCATAACCACGGGTGGCTAGCTGCTGTTGTAGGTCGCTTAAATCGCCGCGTAAGAGTTTCGGATCAATCATAGTAGTTGCCTGTAACACTAAAGGTGAGTAAAAGGTTTAAAAGTATTATTAATAAGGTAATTGCCTAGCGTATCGCTATCACGGTCTTTGTGATAACTGGCTATGACGTTATGTTTTATATCAACATATCTTGTAGACGCTATAATACCAAGACACGGCAGATTTGACCATGTTTTGGATATCTTTGACTGCTTTTCGCTGTTTCTGACTGCTTCTTACTAGCTTTTGTTCATTATGCTAATCGCTTATCACAAGTTATTCTGTTTTTAATTGCTCACTTTTGCTTTCGTCTAGTCTGAATAAACTGAGAATAGAGCGTGAACTACGTCATTAATATGACATCTATCCGTGAACAGTCTTGCTTATATGTTTCATTTAGGAGTACTTTTCGGTAAGATAAGCGCATACCTTTATTCACTTCTAGCCAAGTACAGCATCGCTGCTTCGCTTTGGCAGTTTTAATCCAACGCTTTTAATATAAGTATTTGAGAAACCTTTATGGCCCTGTACCCCTACACGCTCCAACCTGTCGCCTTAAACCTAACTGAGGCTGAATTTCACCAAGCACAGTATGAACTGTTTGCCAGTGCCAGCCCTTCTTTTGGTTTATCAAGCTTTAAGACCAAAGAGTGGATCATCATGGCGGTGGTTGTGGTACTTGCTATTGCAGGACTTATCTTTGTGACAGGCTATTCAACCATCATATTTTGGTTAATGCTGGTTGGTGTCGTGATTTATCTATTGGCACGTACTTTAGGTTTTAAATGGTACGTAAAAAGAGAGTTTGACAAACAAGTTGCCGACCAAGAGATGCCAGATGAAATGCGCCAGATGAAGTTAGGTGTGCAAAAGCATGGTTTAGTCATGGCGATGCCAAGCAACCAGCCTGATATGATGAAAAACTCGCAAATGCGCGGTATGCAAATGCGTGCAGGCGCGACTCAGCAAGCAGTTATTCCTTGGACCTCTATCAAGAGCTGGGATGAGACTGATGACTATATCTTTATGATGTTTGAACTAAAAGGTCAGCAAGGTAGCCAAATCGTACCAAAACGCTTGCAAGCACAGAAGTTTCCTATCGATACGATACGTCAACATTTACAAGAAGTGGTTCCCGTTAAAGGTTTAAATCCTGAAAACTTGCAGCCACCAGCGTAAATGTAATTAGGTATCTCTATCGTTTAGAAAAACAGTAGAGAGACTTAGCTTTAGTTTTATAAAACCAATCGTAAAATTGTATTTATTAAATTTAACTTATTAATAATAGTTTGCTATTATTATAAGCATCAAAGGAAGAGATAGAATCTATATTGATAGATACAGATGAAAACTAAAGTATTTTTCTCTGCATTTTAATTCATGAGACCCTTTATTCTTCTTTATTTATTATTGTATAACCACACTCACACTATAAGGACAATACTATGAGTAATTCTAATAATGCTACTAACCAGATCGGTCTAGAAAAAGCAGACATGAGCGAAGTCATCGCCAAATTGAACAATCTACTATCAACATATCACGTGTTTTATTTAAACGTACGTGGCTATCACTGGAATGTAAAGGGTGAGCATTTCTTTACTTTGCATCCGCAATTTGAAGAACTGTATACGTCACTACAACTCCAAATTGATGAAATTGCTGAGCGTATTTTGACGTTGGGTGGTACACCACTTCACGCTTATAGCGATTTTACGCAGCATACTAGCATCAGTGAAGACAAAAATGTCAAAGATGGTACAAGCTGCGTCAAAGGCGTAGTGACTGGCTTGCAAGCGTTAATTACAGAACAGCGTCAAGTATCAGCCCTAGCAGAAGAGAGCGAAGACCAAGGTTCAGCTGACCTAGTTGATGCTTACGTACAAGAACAAGAAAAACTGGTATGGATGTATAACGCGTTTTTGGGTTAATAGTCGTTAGATTTTACTAGGCTAAATCTTAATAAGCATAATGATCATCAAGTTCTAAACAATAAAAAAGCACCTAATTAGGTGCTTTTTTATTGTCTATCTTTTATAGAAGATAGATTTATTTTTGGATCCATTGACGCATTTTTTCACGTTCAGCAGGTGTGGCTTGTAGCCATACTTGCATAAACGTATCTAACGTACTAGTAGAAGTATTTACGCTAGATGCTTGCTTAACAGTGGTCGTGCCAGTATTGACGTTGCTAGTAGAATTTACTACTGGTTGATCTAAAGAGGCGATAGCACGTTGGTTCTGTAACTCTGCATCACCTGCACCGCCGAACACGCCGCCTAGCGCTTTACCAAGGCCTGAAAATAGACCACCTTGGTTACCGGCCATACTTTGCTGGCTAGCAATGACCGTATTATTCTGTTGCACAGCGAGTGTTGGCTGCTTGGCATATTCTCTAGCAGCTTCATAATCTTCTGGTTGATTAGGCATAGTCAAACGATATGTTTGATTGTCGGCTAATTGTGCCGTCACACTGACATTACCTGAACGCAAATAATCATGCTCATCACGACGCAAGTTATATAAACGGTCATACTTAGCAGTAATAGCATGTTGTCCAGGCTGTAACGTAAATGTTTTTTGTAGCGGCTGAAAAGCACTCTGCTGAATTTCCTGCCCATTAATAGCAGTTACTTTGATATGGTCATCAACCTGTAGAGTAACCGCTGCCTGTGACAACATAGAGACCGAGGCAGCCCCTGCCAACAGCGTACCTATCGTTAATTTCTTTAGCAAAAGAGTATTCGATTTCATAAGTTATTCCATTAATAGTAAAAGCGAGTTGGACAAAGTATTTGTATTCTAACGGTTATTCATTTTTTGCTGCTAAAGGTCTTACTGCTAGAAGTCTTGCTGCTAAAAATCAAGTGGCATCGTATGTTGGTCTTGATTAGGCGTGTCGTTATCCACTTGCGTCTCTTGAGCGATATCCGCCAGCTCCGCGGCAAGCGTCTGCTCATCGATGGTACGCAGAGCATCACTTATGACTGCTTTTGAGATATTACTGCGACCAAGGTTAGAAAACATTGGTTGAATATAATTAAGTACTTCCATCATCGCACCGATACGATGCGGTCCATCAGTTAGTAAGTGATCAATAATTCGATCGTCAAACTGCCATCCGCGCCGACGCAAAATAGACTGTAATAATGCTTGTCTGTCTGCCAAATCATGACCAGTAGGCACTTTAAAGGTCGGTGCCTGTGCCAAACGCGTCATTAAATCTCTTAACTGGAATGGTAAGTCGTCGGCTGGTTTATTAGCGGCAAACAATAACTGGCGTTGCCCTTCTCGGCTACGATTGATCAGGTGAAATAAAGCTTCTTGCCACTGGCTACTCTGCTCAAGCACTTCCAAATCATCGATGGCAATCAGATCAAAGTTTTCTAGAGATGATAGTACGTGGACATCTGTATGAATCAGCTCATTAAGTGACAAACAGATAGCCGATTTGTCCATTTCGATAAATGACTCACAAATAGCGGACAGCAAATGAGACTTACCTGTGGCAGGGCTACCAAACAGATATAGTTGACCGATCAGGCCGACATGTAACTGCCGTACTGCATCAATAATCGACATCCAACCGGGACCGGCAAAGTCGCTGAGACTTGCATCATGCTTAATGTCCAGATTGAGACTTAGCTGTGCTTCTGCCATGAATCATCAACTCGTGTTGCGTAGTGCAATGGAAAAATATAATAGAAAAGATAGGTTACTTTGAGCTGTATTCATTACTATCAATACTAGCCGCTACAACTGTAAGTAATGGCCCTATAGTATTTGCAAAAATAGGTCAGACACTTTGTTGAAAACAAATTTAGCAAAACTGGTACCAAAACGGTTGATACTATCAACACTGCGCCTATATATAACATATTTACAAAATGACTGACAAGTCTTTTACCCATTAAGCCTTATCAATCATTGCGTTCCTATCTTGATATTACATATCAATCTTTATCTAGTGTATTCAATAATAAGATAATTATCTTTTTTCAAACAGTGCCAGTTGTTTACGACCTTTATAAAAGTCAGTGGTTCGATAATAGCTGTATAAATGGCGGAACAGGACGTTTAAGACAGCGGACACTGGTAAGGCAATAAGCATACCGACAAAGCCTAGTAGACTGGCACCTGCCAATACAGCGAATATGACCCACAATGGCGATAGACCAATCTTATCACCTAACAGCAACGGTTGTAGGATATAACCTTCTGCAGCTTGTCCAATCAAGAACGCACCTACGACCAATGACAAATACGTCCAGTCTAATCCAAACTGAAATAAGCAGGCGATAATAGCTGCGATGAAACCAATGCCGAATCCTAAGTACGGCACAAAACTGGCAATGCCTGCTACCATACCAATGATAAGCCCAAGCTCTAGCCCAATGAGCTGTAACTGTACAGCATAAATAGCGCCTAGCAACACCATCACCAGTAATTGCCCTTTGATAAATGCCATCAATGCCAGATCACATTCCTTAGCTATTTCAGTCACTTTTTGACAGTAAGCACCTGGTATCGCCATCTTCCAGTTATGCAAGCGCTGATCCCAATTAAACAAGAAATAGAAGGTTAGAATAGGTACCAATACAATAAGACCTGCGTTATTGATGAAGTTCATACTTGAGGTCAGTATTTGGCTCATCATGGTGCTAGCATCAGCGAACTTATAGTTCGTTTGCATATAATCGACGAGAGTATCGGAAAATTCTTTCGACTCTAATTGAGGCAGTTTGATACGAGTATTACTATTGAACCACTCTCGTACGACTTGATTGTACCAATTAAATATCTTTGGCAAATAATCCCACGCCGCTTGCAGCTGATGCCATAGTGTCGGTACCAACCACCATAATAATAACGCCATCCCTAAAGTAATTGTCGAGTAGACGATAATAATCGCGACCCAACGCTTGATATATTTTGATAGGCGCTTGACTAGAGGATTAAATAGATAAGCCAGCATAAAGGCAAAAACGAAAGGCACGATGACGGGCATCATTAAATACAAGAGAAACACAGCCACCACTAACGCCACGACAATAAATAAACGCCGAAAAAAAGGATCTATTGGTTGGTTCATCATGGCAAGTAATCCTATAGTTGGACAGGTTTGAAAAAGTAACAGGGAGTCAGTGATAGCGATTTCTAAATGGTATAACTATAGCCATCACGATGTATCATTAGGCGAATTGCTTTCTTTTCTCATTAGTTTTAGCTAGCTAAACTGAGACGTATCAACGTTCCTAAAAAACCTAATTTTTGATAAACTTATGTTTTTTAGTTTTTATTCTGTCAATCACATTTGGACTTGTATTAAGGCCATTATTGACAATAAATTTAGCGTTCTATTATCGCAGAGTACAACAAAAAATCAGTCATTTTTTGTTTCTTAACCGCTTATTTGCCACTTAATGCAAATCTTAGTTAAATATTGGCAAGTTGCTTTGCGAGTACGGTCTGTTTTTGGGTATAATGCGCGCACTGTCTTTAAACTTTGCTTTTGAACTTTATAACGCTGATTTTTGCGTGCTCAATTACTTTACCTTCTAATCCCAATTATCTATCCCCAACTGTGAGATGACTATGAGTGACAAGCCTTCTTTAAGCTACAAAGATGCCGGTGTTGATATCGATGCAGGCGATGCTTTGGTTCAGCGAATCAAGTCCGTTGCAAAAGCCACTACTCGTCCTGAAGTCGTGGGTGGACTTGGCGGTTTTGGTGCGTTATGCCGCATCCCAACAGGTTATACCTCACCATTATTGGTTTCTGGCACTGATGGTGTCGGCACCAAACTAAAATTAGCCCTACAGCTGAACCGTCATGACACGATTGGTATTGATTTGGTCGCGATGTGCGTCAATGACCTATTGGTTTGCGGCGCAGAGCCATTATTCTTCTTAGACTACTATGCAACTGGCAAGCTGGATGTTGATGTAGCGGCGACTGTCGTAACTGGTATTGGTGATGGTTGTAAATTAGCTAACTGTGCACTTATCGGTGGTGAAACTGCTGAAATGCCAGGCATGTATCAAGATGACGATTACGATCTAGCTGGATTTTGTGTAGGTGTGGTTGAAGAAGCAGAAGTCGTCACTGGTGAAAATGTCGCAGAAGGCGATGTACTGATTGCACTTGCCTCAAGTGGCGCGCACTCAAATGGCTACTCATTGGTTCGTAAAGTCATCGAAGTTAGCGGTGTGGATGTTACTAGTAGCGACGAGCAACTAGACGGTCAGCCTATTCAAGATGCTCTAATGGCTCCTACCCGTATCTATGTAAAAGCCATCAAGGCATTACAAGACACGCTTGGTAGCTCAGCCTTACATGCGATGTCACACATCACAGGTGGTGGTCTAACGGATAACTTGCCACGTGTACTACCTGATAACTTAGCGGCTAGCATCGATACCAATAGCTGGCAGTTCTCAGAGCTATTCACTTGGCTACAGACCCAAGGTAATATCGCGCAGAGCGAGATGTACCGTACCTTTAATTGCGGCGTTGGTTTTGTCATCGTTATGCCAAAAGACAAAGCAGATGCCGCTATCCAGATCTTGACTGATGCAGGCGAAACAGCTTGGCAAATAGGTGAAATGGTCAAACGCAGCACTGATGATCAGGCGGATGCAGTGGTGTACCGTTAATGTCAATTGATACTGCAAGCCAGCCTATCAAACCATTGCGTATTGCTGTTCTAGTCTCAGGAAGTGGTAGCAACCTGCAAGTGTTAATCAATGCAATGCAAGCAGGTGCGCTACCGATTGAAATCGTTGGTGTCATTAGTAATCGTGAAGATGCTTATGCATTGACACGTGCTAAAGATGCCAATATTCTAGTTGCGGTATTATCACACGTTGCTAATGGCAAACGTATGGGCATCAAGACGTTTGAAACCCATGCCAACGAGCAGCTAATAGCATGGCAACCTGATTTGATCGTCTTAGCTGGGTTTATGCGTGTACTAAGTGGCTCATTCATTGATAATGTACCAGCGCCCATGATTAATCTTCACCCTTCTCTACTTCCGGTTTATAAGGGTTTAGATACTCACAAACGAGTTATACAAGCGGGTGAACGTCGTCACGGTTGTAGTATTCATAAAGTGACAGCGGAGCTTGATGCAGGTCAGGTGTTGACTCAAGCCGTATTAAATGTCGATATCAACGACACCGCAGAGAGTTTACAGTCACGGGTACAGAAGCTTGAACATCAGCTACTACCTTGGACGATTTTACTACTAGCAAAAAATGTATTATCCCTTGGAGTAAATAATACATTATCGCAAACACAAACTTACTTGCCGACGTTGCCTTTGCAATTGCTTATAGACGGATAAAAATCTCAGCTTATTAAGCTGATTTTAATACCACTTTATATAGCGCAATAAAAAGCCCAGCTACTCGTAATGAGTAACTGGGCTTTTTTATTTGATAACTATTTACTATTTACTATTTACTATTTACTATCATGTAAAATCGTAAATAGTTATCTATTCAGCTAATTCGTCTAGTTAGTTCATTCTTAGAATACATGAACTGCTTTAATGTTGACAAACTCTTTGATACCGAAGCCGCCATGCTCACGGCCATAGCCTGAGTTTTTCACGCCACCAAATGGCAGTGCAGGATTGGCAAGACCATAACCATTAATATAGACCATACCAGTATCAAATTGCTCACGTGCTAGACGAACAGCTTTCTCTTCGTCTTTTGAGAAAATCGCGCCACCTAAACCATAACGACTGTCATTAGCGATGCGCATTGCGTCGTCTTCATCTTTTGCACGAATTAGTGAAGCGACGGGGCCAAATAGTTCGTCATCGTATGCAGGCTGACCTTTTTCAACATTCTCTAGAATAGTTGCTGGATAGAAGCTACCTTTACCTTCAGGTACCTTACCGCCAACAGCAATCGTTGCACCTTTAGCCACACTCTGTTCTACTTGCTCGTGTAGCTGCTCACGCAAATCTGCACGTGCTAATGGACCGATATCTGAGCTGTCGTCCATTGGATCACCCGCTTTGGTACCTTCAAACTTCTCAACGATACGCTTACGGAATTCGTCATATACGCTATCAACTACGATAAAGCGTTTGGCTGCTACACAAGTTTCACCGTTATTGATTAGACGTGCTTGAGTACAGGTTTCTACAGCAGTTTCGATATCAGCATCTTCTAATACAATAAATGCGTCGTTTGAACCTAGCTCTAATACAGCTTTCTTAATCGCCTTAGCTGCTTGTTGTCCAACGATCACGCCTGCTTTGTCACTACCTGTCAATGTCACGCCGCGTACTTTGTCATTACCAATCAATGCTTCTGATTGATCATGATCAATGATAATCGTACGGAACAAATCACTTGGTAATTCAGACTCGTGAAGAATTTCTTCAATTAATAAACCAGAGCCTGTTACGTTAGATGCGTGTTTTAACAGGATACTATTACCCGCCATTAGATTTGCAATGGTGTAACGGAATACTTGATACGCTGGGAAGTTCCAAGGCTGCATGCCGTAGATGATACCGATAGGTTGATACGTCACTAGTCCTTTTTTCATGCTTTCGATATCACGTACATCATCAGCTAAAGAAGCAACGCCGTTTTCAGCAGTGTAATCACAGATAGCTTTGCAAAGATCAATCTCTTGCATGCTCTGGCTATACAACTTACCGCGCTCTTCAGTCATCAGCTTAGCCAGCTCTTCTTTGTATTCCATCAGCTTATCACCGATAGATTTGATGACACGACCGCGCTCTTCGTGACTCACTGTACGCCATTCTAAAAATGCGTTATGTGAAGCATCGACAATCTTGTTGACTTCGTCGTTGCTCATATAATTGTAGTTACTGATTTCTTCGCCCGTGGTTGGGTTAATAGTAGTAATGTCTGACATAGTTACTGTCCTTATTATTCGAATTTACATTTGGGATTTATAATCGGGTTTATTGTCACTTGTAGTTGTTTTGCTGTGACAGTTTTAATTATTAGATTTACGTCGATAGCACAATCTATTGGTAGCTCGTTTTCTATCTGCCGTTATCTTAACAAGCTATTTGATGAAGAGTTTTACAATATATTGTGAAGTGTGTTGAAGATGTTAATAGTGTGACTGACTTATTAAGTATAACTAAATATCATATACTAACTATTAAACACTAGAACACAAAAAACCAGCCTAGTGGCTGGTCTAATAACTATATAGAGTGGGAGCTAAGGAAAAATATTTTTATTAAAAATTAAGATAATCAAAAATATTCTGCTTTAATAAAAGATAGATTCAACTCACACAAACCAATCAAAACAAATGATTAATAACCGGTATCTCTTGCGGCGGATTTTCTTCTTCAGCGACGACTTGGCGCGCTACATGCATAATTAACTGACGTAACCAGCGATGGGCTGGATGATGCTGCAACAGAGGTGACCATGCCATCGTAAGCTCAAATTCAGGAATAAAAAACGGCGGATCTTCCATCATAATGCTGTCATTATTTGCCTGCATTCTTGCCACACGTGTTGGCAAGGTCGCTATCAAATCTTTATTTGCTGCAAGCATGGCAGGCATTTGATAATGTCGAGTAAAGACACTGATTTGGCGTTTTTGACCAAGGCGCTGCAAGGCCTGATCGATAGATCCTAGCCCACCAGATTTCTCTGGATTGACCCCAAAACCCACACCCATCCCTGTTTTGGATACCCAAACGTGCTGTGCTTTTAGATAGTTTTTCAGATTAAAACGATTGGCATAAGGACTGTCAGAAGATAATAAGCAACTAAAAGTATCACGCCACACTAGAACCTGATGGAAACTTTGAGGTATCTCATTAAAACGGTTAATCGCTAAATCAACTCGTCCCTGCTCCATATCTCGGTAAGAGACGTCTGATGGAGTCAAAAAGTCTAAAATCACATTGGGTGCTTCAGAACGTAGTGCTTTTACTAGCTTAGGTACTAGGGTCGCTTCGGCATAATCCGATGTCATGATACGGAACACACGAGAGGTACTATAAGGGCGGAATTCGGTACGTGGCTCCAACACTTGAGTCAAGTCAGCGAGTATCTCACGAATACGTGGCTGTAGCTCAAGGGCGCGTTCAGTCGGCGTCATACCCTCAGATGAGCGTACTAATAATGGATCATTAAACAGCTTACGCAAACGGCGCAAGATATTACTCATAGCAGGCTGAGTAATCCCCAGCTGCTCGGCTGCGCGAGTGACGTTTTTTTCTCGTAGCAACACATCTAGATGGACTAATAAATTTAAATCAACCCGCTGCAAATTCATATTTGGTTCTCTTGGCTTTTGAATAAACGCCATATTAAGGCTGGCATTTGTAGTGCTGCTACGGTGATTTGTGCGCTGTAACAGCATAATTTCATTATTTTTTACTAATTTTGTTCTAGTTTTTCCTGATAGATAGGTATGATAAGTCATTCAACCTATCGTAAGGCCCTGTTATATAAACATTATATCATACAGAAATACCAAAGATAACTATCATAAATTAGATAAATCTTGGTAAGGTGGTTATAGTGAGTTCTATAAAGGATTTGCAGCATAGATGATGAACTTTAGGTTCATAAGCTGTTTTTATCCGATTAAATATTGTCGCTAAGTAATATATTAATGGTTTTTATCAGTCGTTAAATACGGTTAATTGACCTCATTATTGTAACATCTCTTGCTACCAATTATGACATCACTGGCTATTAAGTATTCAGATACCTTTTAGGTATATAGTGAGAAACGATAAATATTTATAAACCAGCAATTATTTTCAACTGTTGAGTTCAGCAAATTTCTTGTAATAGCCTAGCGGTTTGTTTAGGGTAAATAGAGCTTCAATAGATAAATGATAGACCAAATTTTGAATATTACTTTTTAGTACAAAGGTTTTAGTAAAGCGGATTTTAGTAAAACGACAAACCCATTATTTTAACAATTAACTTATTTGTTTTTACACCCCACCAAGGAGACTATAGATGTCAACTGCATATAAATCAGCGATCGACTTAGTACGTGAATTAAAGCAAAAGCACGGCAACTGGCAGAACATTAGCGAAGTTGATGCTGCACGTATGATGTCACAAAACCGTTTCAAAACGGGTTTGGATATCGCAAAATATACTGCAAAAATCATGCGTCAAGACATGGAAGATTATGACAATGATACGTCTCAGTACACGCAATCTTTAGGTGCATGGCATGGTTTTGTTGCACAGCAAACTATGTACGCTAAGAAAAAATATTTCGGTACGACTTCTAAAACTTACATCTACCTTTCAGGTTGGATGGTAGCTGCCCTACGCTCTGAGTTTGGTCCACTACCTGACCAATCTATGCACGAAAAAACATCTGTACCTAAGCTAATCGAAGAAATCTACACCTTCTTGCGTCAAGCAGATGCTAAAGTATTGAACGACTACTTCCGTGAGCTAAACGCTGCTGAAGAAGCTGGCCAAGACACTTCAGCTATCTTAGAAAAAATCGAAAACTTTGATTCACATGTTGTGCCAATCATCGCTGATATCGATGCAGGTTTCGGTAACGAAGAAGCTACTTACCTATTGACTAAGCAAATGATCGAAGCTGGTGCTTGTGCCATTCAGGTTGAAAACCAAGTATCTGATGCTAAGCAATGTGGTCACCAGGCTGGTAAAGTAACTGTACCGCATGAAGACTTCATCTCTAAGCTAAACGCTATCCGTTATGCATTCCTAGAGCTTGGTGTTGAAGACGGCGTTATCGTTGCTCGTACTGACTCTGAAGGCGCATCATTAACGCAAAAAATTCCAGTATCAAATGAGCCAGGCGATCTTGCTTCTAAATACATCGATTTCATCGAAATGGAAGAAGTAACGCTAGAAAATGCTCAAGAAAATGACAGCCTACTTAAGCACAACGGCAAACTAGTACGCCCAGTTCGTCTACCTAACGGTCTATATCAGTTCCGTGAAGAGACTAACATCGACCGTGTTGTACTTGACTGTGTAACTGCTCTAGAAAACGGCGCTGACCTACTATGGATCGAAACACCAACTCCAGACGTAGAACACATCAAAATGATGGTTGACCGTATTAAAGAGCAACAGCCTAAAGCCAAGCTTGTATACAACAACAGCCCATCATTCAACTGGACGCTTAACTTCCGTAAGCAAGTTATCGCTCAGTGGGAAACCGAGGGTAAAGACATCTCTGCATACAATAAAGATGACTTGATGAGTGCTGATTACGACGGTACTGAGCTTGATGCTGCCGCTGACGTAGCTGCTAAGAACTTCCAACGTGATGCGTCACGTGAAGCTGGTGTATTCCATCACTTAATCACGCTACCGACTTACCACACGACTGCTCTTAGCGTTCATGAACTTGCTAAAGGCTACTTCGGTGAAGAAGGCATGCTTGCTTATGCAGCTGGCGTACAGCGTAAAGAAATCCGCGAAGGCATCTCTTGTGTTAAACACCAAGCAATGGCTGGTTCTGACCTTGGCGATGACCACAAAGAAATCTTCTCAGGCGATAACGCTCTGAAAGCTGGCGGCGGCAAGAACACGATGAACCAGTTCTAATAACCGACAGATTAGCAGTATTTATCAAAAAACCGCCCTACATCATGTAGGGCGGTTTTTTTATTGCAGTTTAAATAATCAGAGAATGGTAGACTTATAGTAATAAAACCATCAATCAGAGCCGTCAGTCAGAATTATTAGGAGCTAATATGCAAGAGATAGAGCTGAAGTTTTTGGTACCAGAGTCGCGACTAAAGGGATTAATGCGTCAAGCAAAAGTTAAATCCTCACAAGTGACGCAACTGGCTGCACACTACTATGATACGCCTGACCAACAGCTTGCACAGGCAGGTATCGGTCTGCGTATTCGCAAAGAAGGTGATACATGGGTACAAACTATTAAAGCTGGTGGTGATGGTATCGCGGCACGCTTAGAGCACAATGCTGTACTCGATAATGAGCAAGTACAAGCGATGCTCGATAATAATGAGCTGATACCTGATTTAACGATATATGAAGACACTTCAGTCGCTGCAGCATTGGTTGACTTTAAACTCAAAAAGCTAGCAAAGACGCTAACACGACTTTATGTGACTGACGTCGAGCGCACTACGCGGTTGCTAACAGAAAGTAATGAGGATGAAACCGATAACTGTATCGAAATGGCTTATGATCAGGGAGAGATTATTCATGGTACTGATGACTCACTACGCAAGGCCATTCAAGAGATAGAGTTTGAACTGGTGTCAGGAGATTTAGATTTTCTATTTACGACTGCCAAAACATGGTGCAAGCGCTATAAGCTGTGTCTATCTACCGTTACCAAAGCTGAAAACGGTGGCCTACTTATTAACGGACAAAGTCACAGTCCAGCAGTCAACGCAAACCTAAGTCAATTGCAAATAGATAAAGACAGTAGTGCGCCTGCCTTTATACGTGCGGTCGTACACAATTGCTTATTACAGATACTACCAAATAGCAGTGCTATCGTCGCTGGCAGTATAGATGACGATCATATTCTACAGTTACGAATTGGTATTGATCGCTTGCGTACTGCGTTGAAAGCATTTGCTGACTTCTCTGATGAGATCAACCCTGAATGGCTGCCGATACTAAAGCAAACTGCAACTTTGCTTAGCGACTACTATCAACTTGCTTATATCAATGCACAAATCGAACCTGAGCTACAAGCATGTGGCGCGCCTGCCGTTGACTGGACGACAGATATCGAAAATATAAAAATCACACCTATCAATACGCTGCAAGCCAATGACTTTCAGATAACCTTGCTGGAGCTGATTGCCTTTACTATGAGCGACCCAAGCATTGAACCTCAGACTGATCAGCTTGCCCGCGATAAGCTAACGAAAGTCCTTTCTAAACAATATAAGAAATGTATTAAAACAAATAAAAAAGCTGACGAAGTAAATGACGAAATAAATGATAACGAGCTTGTGAACGATGACATAAATGTAAGCACAGACATTGCTGATAATGACCAATCTGAAAGCGAGCTGCTCAATCAGTTAAGAGATTTGCGTTACATCAGTGAATTTTCTACGCCTTTACTAAGTAAGAAAAAAGCTAAAAAGAAAACCAAACGTTGGCTAAAAAAGCTGACAAAAGCGCAAAAAGCGTTAGAACAACTGAACGATGATAATCAATATCAGCAGTTTTATGAATTGAAGTCAAAGACAAATGCTAATGCTTTATATGGTGCAGGTTGGTTTACGGCCATACTGACTGATGACCAGAGTCATATTGATGCACGTTTAGCAAAATTTGCGGACAGCTCAACGTTTTGGTAGAAGTAGGAATATTATGTTTATGACGGATACTGCTTTCATAAAGTAAAGCCACTCCATAAAAAAGACAGCTTGTTATATAACCAGCTGTCTTTTTTATTGTGTTCAAATAGTTTCCGTCAGCGCCATGGCTAAATGTGCAACATGTCCTAATTAGCCACAATCGTAACAGGCATACCCTCTTCTACTTGCTCAAATAATTCTACAATATCTTCATTACGCATACGGATACAGCCATGTGATAACGGGATACTCATTGGTTCAGTATCTGGTGTACCGTGAATATAGATATAGCGCTCATAAGTATCGCAACCACCTTGGCAATTGCTACCTTTGTTTAACCCTTCTTCAAGACCGCTTAACCAAAGAATACGGCTCAATATCCAGTCACGCTTGGGATGTAGTTCACCAAGATTTGCATCATATATCTCACCTGTCGGTACACGCCCAACAAATACCGCATTCATAGGCTCACTACCACCTATTTTTTGTTCAATGACATGCCTACCGAGCGGTGTGCAACCACTATCCTGCTGACTACCAATACCATTCTTTGCAGTGGAGACTACGTATCTAACCTCAGTTTGCTGCTGGTACATCGTTAATGTTTGCTCAGCGATATTAATCACGAGTTGTTTATCAAGCGTCTTATTATTGGTCATAAATGCTTCCGACTATTAGTCATTCATCAGATTACTATTAAGGTTATTAGTAAAATGATTGAAAATTTCTATTATCAAGGGATTGTATCAAGACATTTGGCACCGTAATATAGGGGCACACTTTTTGATGCTAGCAGATTATGACGACTATTTCACCGACACGTGTGTCGATGTATGATTTTTTATATCATGATACCCAGCCTATGCTGTCACTTTTGGCCGATGCGGCACAGCTCTCTCTACCGCAAGCTCGCTTAGGAATGGATGCCAGTCTACAAGCCATCGTAAGTGCGCTGCTCGCCTATCAGCAGCGTCATCAGGGACAGGCAGTCAGCAAAAAGCTGTTTAGTCGTAGTGCTGTCAAAGAGTTACGACAGTATAATTCAATGAACTTTGCCACCATTAGCGCCACACTCTACCATCGTCACGATGCAGCAGATGCTGTATTTAGCGATAATGCCCGTGTTATAAAGGCAAGCGAACATATCGCTGAGAAGATTGATGCAACGACGCAGCAGGCTCAAACTCTACTCACCTCTTTGTGCGTGATTGTGCTGCGTGAATTGGCTATTTTGACAGAATACAGTCAACTAGACAGTGATGAGATCAATAAATGGTTTGCACTACAACCACAGTTTTTATCAGCGGCCCGATTTAGCCCAGAGCACACGCATACCTTATCTGCTGAGACAGAAAGCAATAGTGACCTGCCCGAATCAACTACTGAAGCTGTTGAAGCGATAGAGAACAGCTCAGAGAATAATGCGGAGCGTACGTTATTAAATGCTGCTCAGTTATCAAGCACTCCACCTCCTTTTGATTCTTACTGGTATGAGCTGACCGGATTCAAACCTGAAAACTATGAACCTGTGCAAGATATGCAAATGGCAACAGGCAATTATCTAAAGGCCATTGGGCGTTCACCTGACAATCTACAGCAGGGTCGTCACAACGATATGTTGGTATTTACCGAGATGCATGCCGTTGCCTTACCACATCAACGCTGGCTGCTACAATTAGCCAAAATCTCAGATATCTATCTTAGCCGAAATCGACTGCGCGTTAACTCTGAACCAGCCAATCCGCCTAAACCGCCTTTAGTAAGTTTGGGGTTAATCGGCGGCAACAATGATAATACACCGACCACCACTAGTGAAAAGCCCATCGAATATGAGGCTTCCACACCGCTATGGAAAAACCCTGTCATTCTTATCATTATACTTGTCGTTGGTGTCCTTGGTGCACTCGCTACCTTAAAATACCAATCGCAAAAATCTGACGGTGCGATCCTGGCAACTGAAGAAGTATTAGAACAAGATGCCATTGATGAGCGTCAACAGCAAGATGTGGCCATTGTAATGGTAGACGAAGATGAATCTAACGTTGCAGAGACAGAAAAAGCTGAGTAAAGCGTTTTACTTTTGAAACAAATATTTTCGAAGCAACCGTTTGGCAATCATTTATTAACCATAAAAAAAGAGACCCTATCAACATAGAGTCTCTTTTTTGTTGTGCGATCTAGGTTACGAATTGGCTATAAGCAGCTCAAAAACTTACTTAGATAAATCACGACCACGGCTAGCTTCGATAGCTAGACGTAAGCCATTTAGACGGATAAAGCCTTCTGCGTCTTTTTGATCATAAGCGCCCGCATCATCTTCGAAAGTGGCGATTTTTTCATCAAACAATGAATCGTCAGACTTACGACCAACAACGCTCACGCTACCTTTATACAGTTTTACACGTACGGTACCGTTGACATACTCTTGTGATTTGTCAATCAATGCTTGTAGCATCATACGCTCAGGGCTGAACCAATAGCCATTGTAGATGATTTTTGCGTAGCGTGGCATTAGCTCATCTTTTAAATGGGCAGCTTCACGATCAAGCGTTAGCGACTCGATACCGCGATGCGCTTTTAGCATAATCGTGCCCGCTGGCGTCTCGTAGCAACCACGTGATTTCATACCGACGTAACGGTTTTCAACGATATCTAAACGGCCGATACCATGTTTGCCGCCGATTTCGTTCAGCTTAATCATGACTTCATAAGGCTTCAGCGCTTCGCCATCGATAGCAACGATGTCGCCTTTTTCGTATTCTAGTTCTAGATATTGCGCTTCATCAGGTGCTTCTTCTGGGCTGACAGACCAGCGCCACATGTCATCTTCTGCTTCAGTATACGGTTCTTCTAGGACACCGCCTTCATAAGAGATATGCAGTAAGTTTGCATCCATTGAGTAAGGAGATTTTTTCTTGTTGCCCGCATAATCAATGGCGATATCATGCTCTTCAGCATACTTCATCAGGCTTTCACGGCTTGATAGATCCCACTCGCGCCAAGGAGCAATGGTGACTACGTCTGGTGACAAAGCGACTGCACCTAGCTCAAAACGAACTTGGTCATTGCCTTTACCAGTCGCACCATGGCTGATAGCATCGGCGTTATGCTCTTTAGCAATCTCAACCAAGCGCTTGGCAATCAATGGACGAGCAATAGACGTACCTAGCAAGTACTCACCTTCGTAAATGGCGTTAGCACGGAACATAGGGAATACATAATCACGAGCGAACTCTTCGCGCAAATCTTCGATATGAATATGCTTGATACCCATTGCTTGAGCTTTGGCTCGTGCTGGCTCAACTTCTTCGCCTTGACCGATATCAGCGGTAAAGGTGATTACTTCCGCATCATAAGTTTCTTGTAGCCATTTAGCGATGATTGAGGTATCAAGACCACCTGAATAAGCCAAGACGATTTTATTGATATTTTTTGGATCAAGTTGAGCCATGAAGAACTCCCATTATGAAATATAGTTTTAGAAAAGGCGACGATCAAATCGAAAGCAAGTCGAACGATAATTACCTGCTCAGTGTACATCATATTTACTATGGGCAAAAGTCTAACTGCCATAAGGCGTGCGCTTTTGACTTAAATTGTAATCAACCTCATTTTTGCCACCAGAATTTAAACGTCATTTAACGACAAGATATTAATCTTAGCTCGATGAATTATGTACAGATATCTAGCCTTATATTTAGTCAAGTGGGCAAATCTGTTATGATAGTCCCACAATATCACTCCCTTTTGTTTCCTTTATTTGACGATATAGAGCGCTTTGACACTATGACTGATTCGATTAGAGAATTGACCATCCTTCAGCCAGATGACTGGCATATTCATTTGCGTGACGATCTAGCCTTGAGCACGACCGTCCCTCATGCAGCAAGCAGCTTCAACCGTGTCATCTGTATGCCAAACCTTGTGCCTCCAGTCAAAAATGCGCAGGATGCTATTGCCTACCGCGCACGTATCATGGAGCAATTAGCAGCAAGTAACTTAAGTCTTGAGCGCAAGTCAGCTTTTGATCCGCGTATGACTCTATATTTAACAGATAATACCACTGCCCAAGATATCGAGTTGGCAGCGCAGTCAGGTATCGTACAAGCTGTCAAACTCTACCCTGCAGGAGCAACTACCAATTCTGCAGATGGTGTCACCAATATTAATGCCTGCGTCGATGTCTTTGAAGCATTAGAGAAGTACAATTTGCCATTGCTAATTCATGGTGAAGTGACCCAAGACCATATAGATATTTTTGATCGCGAAAAGCGTTTCTTAGATGAAGTGTTGGCACAAATTATCGTGAAATTCCCTACATTAAAAATAGTGGTAGAGCACATCACTACCAGCGATGCGGCAGATTTTGTATTGTCACAAGGTAACCATGTTGCTGCGACTATTACGCCGCAGCATTTGATGTTTAACCGCAATCATCTATTGGTTGGTGGTATCAAACCGCATTTTTATTGCCTACCTATCTTAAAGCGTGAAAGCCACCAAAAAGTGCTATTAGATGTGGCCACTAGTGGTAATCCAAAGTTCTTCTTAGGTACTGACTCTGCGCCACATGCGACAGACAAAAAAGAAGCCGCTTGTGGCTGTGCAGGTTGCTATAGTGCAGCCACGGCGTTGCCTTTGTATGCGACCGCCTTTGACAGTGTTGGAAAGATAGATAAGTTAGAGGGTTTTGCCAGTCGTTTTGGCGCTCAGTTCTATGGCTTACCTCTCAATGAAAGCACTATCACGCTTGTCAACACGCCTATGCAAGTACCGACTGACTATCCTTATTTTGATGGTGCTTCATTGACCCCCTTAATGGCAGGTGAGACGCTACCTTGGTCAATTAAGGCTTAACGCCCGCAAAGCTTAACATTCAATAAACGACCTATTATTTTATCCTATGATATTAATGATACCTTTGTAGTAGATTTCTTTGTACTAAAGGTGCAGTTAGTATCATAGGATGCTTATTTCTTATTCAATATATTAGTACGACTGATAAAAGTGATTTAACTTTATATGACCAATCAAAACATAGCGACCTTGCCTGACGAAGACTTATCAAACCCTAAATCTGCTAGTCTTGATGCTACTCTAAGCACTTCCCCGAAAGATGCAGCTTCAGTGACAGATGAGCAAGCACCTATGGCCTTAAAAGACCGCTTTCGCAAGTTCTTGCCTGTCGTTGTCGACGTGGAAACAGCAGGCTTCAATGCCCAGACCGATGCCCTGTTAGAAATTGCCTGTATTCCCGTCTTACTGAATGAGCAAGGTGTATTTTATCCAGGTGAAGCTTTTAATGCTCATATCGAGCCTTTTGAAGGCGCAAACTTAGAGCCAAGTGCGCTTGCATTTACCGGCATTGACCCTAAAAATCCAATGCGTAAAGCCATTGCTGAAGATGAAAAAACAGCATTGCGCCGCATCTTTAAAGGGTTAAAAGACGTACGCCGTGACGAAGAATGTCGTCAATGTGTCTTAATTGGGCACAATGCCCATTTTGACTTGGCTTTTTTGAATGCAGCTGTGCTACGAACCAATAGCAAAAACCACAATCCATTTCATAACTTTTCAGTATTCGATACCGTAACCTTATCAGCATTGGCATTTGGTCAAACCGTCCTAGCACGCGCTTGTAAAGCAGCAGGATTGGAGTTTGATGGCAAGAATGCTCACTCAGCTTTGTATGACACTCAAAAGACTGCTGAACTATTCTGTCATATACTAAATAACTACCCTATGTTGGCCAATGCGCTGCATGATGAAGAGGCGAAAGAAGAGTCAGCTGATAGCGACAGTCAATAAATCACATATCCTATATTGCCAATCATACATAATAGTGCTATTTGTAATACTTGATGACTTTAACATCTTGATTTGGCAATCAATAGGGATATGATTGATATCACAATATATAGACGGAACTATTTTCATGATTACAGACATAGTTATTCTATTGGATATGAATAACTGTCTGATGATAAAATATCACTCTTAAGCGATGTAATTATATCCTATAGATGGTTTAAGTTGCTCACACTGTCTTGATAGTAAGCATTATCAAGATTAATAGGAGGGACTTTATTATGGATCCACAGCTCAAGTTATGGGGCACCATTCTCGGCTATATGCTACTCGCATTGACGATTAGTGCCTGTACTTCTTTATGGATTCGCTATCATTTAAAGCGAAATGACCTGCATCCACGTCGCGCAATTAAAAAAAGATATTTAATTTTAAAAAGACGTAGAAAAAGGCTTGACAGGAAGCGCCGACGCTATTAAAATACGCACCACTTCAGCATAAATGGTGAAAGCAGTTGAAGTGTTGTTACTAGTCCCCATCGTCTAGAGGCCTAGGACACCGCCCTTTCACGGCGGTAACGGGGGTTCGAATCCCCCTGGGGACGCCACTATTTGGCGTCACTTATTAGCACTTTTGCTTAGCATTAGATTAGACTAACAAGCGTACCACCAAAACCCAGTTCATAATTTATTATGAACTGGGTTTTTTTATGTCTCTCATTAAGAGCCAACTTATTCTTTCAAATAAAAAAGCCAGCATTCAATTGAATGCTGGCTTTTTCTATTTGGCTGTCTTATTAAGTATAAATATAACTTGGCTCAATGGGAACTTTATTCATATCTATCGATTACAGCAGTAACCATAGCAACGTAGCCACTATCATCAATCCCAATATCGTCTGGATTAAAAAGAACGCCTGATGCTGCCCTACAACTTTACTTAAAGTCACCCCTAGCGTACTGTATTTGACAGGAGGCGTATCGACGTTACCTGTTCTCGTTTGCTCTTCATAGTAGCCCTGCAACACGTCCAAGAACTTCTGCCACTCATTAGAATCCCACTCATACGGCTTAAATGGCATTAACTTTTTAAGCTCAGGCTCTTTAATCATCCAACGCTCAAGGGTAATCGAACGTAATGACCAACTGGCAAAACGACGTTTGGTAATTTCAGAAAAATCTAAAATCTTTAATTCTTTATGTCGATCATCTACCAACAAACGATTTTTTAGATTAGTTAGTGCCTGCTCTGAGCCTTCGACACACTGTAAAAAGTAGCCATTGCCATAGCAAAGAATACCCGTGACATTATCTATTTGATTGCGTTCAACCGCGGTCTCTGAGATATCATTAAGCGTACTAGGACTTGAAAGACCAGTAGAGGTAATCCGGCTTATATATACAAGCTGGCAGAGATCTGGCGTTACTGGATTTGTTGAATCGTTGATTGTTGACAATCAGCTTCTCCCTATTATCAGGTAAATGTCGCTAAAACAATCATACTAACTTCAGAAAAAATATAGAGACAACATAACTAAGCGTAATGAATCGGTCTGATATATTATTGATTTTATAAGTTTTTATATTAATTGTATTAAGTTAGTTACATCATAGGTTAGTTTGGTCATTAAAGCAACCTATTACTGGACATAGGCCCGCTCAGACACAAAAAACATATGTAATAACCATATTATATTCCAAAGTAGATTATATATATCCTCGGTATAGGTTTTAGTAATAGATTATTTTTGAATTCATTAATTTTTAAGAATAGTACAGAAAATTTTAACGAGGATATAGTGATTACTGAAGCCATAATTCTTATCATGGCCACCATTAAATATAAAAGGAGTAAAACTGATGCTCGTTAGCAGAAGCAGAGTTAAGGCTAAGACTGAAGCGCCATAATCGCTGTTAACAGTACCGCATCATCAGGATAGGTAAGTTTTATATTCTGGCGACTACCAGAGACTAAGCGTATTGGTAAACCTAGTTGTTCAAAAGCACTGGCTTCATCTGTGATGCTTAGCTGATGTTCAAACACATGATTTAGGACTTTTTTTAATTGACCTAAGCGGAATACTTGCGGGGTTTGTGCTTGCCACATGTTGCTACGATCAATGGTAGATTTGGCATAAGAGTGTGCACGACTCTCTTCTGTAGTTGTAGCTTGCTGATAAGAAGCTTTTAACGTATCGGCTACTGGTGTCGCTAGAATAGCGCCGTAAGGCTCCAGCATCGCGGCTTCAATCACTTGATCGATATCTGAACTTGGTACAGCGGGACGTGCTGCATCGTGAATAAGCACCAAATCTGAATCATCAGCACCTGTCTTACTAATTGCTTCAACGCCTGCTTGTACTGACTGCCAACGCTCTGCTCCGCCGACTGCATAGTGTACACGAAGGGCAAACTCTAATTGTTGAGCCGTGCTGTCATCGGCTGATATGACCAATAGACACCTATCGATGTAATCGCTACAAGCAAGTCGTGCCACGCTATGCTGCAATAGCGTCTGACCTTCTAGCATTGTATATTGCTTGGCGATAGACGCACCAAAACGGCTGCCGCGACCAGCTGCGACGATCATGGCATGTATATTAGGGGTTGTATTCATAGTAGTGTACTCATGGTTTGAGCCCATGACAGTATATGTAAAGAGGAATAAAGCAGGTGTTAAGTGTGATGAATGGTGTCAAATAACAACATTATGATGCTGCATCATGAAAATTAATTCATGTCGTAAAAATTAGTGTATTCGTGAAAGCTAGTGTATTTATAAAGCTAATAGTTGCTGTGCGTGGTTGGTGCGGTAGATACTTGGACAAAAGTCTCATTGGGTTTGATTAAACCCAAATCTAAGCGAGCATGCTCTTCTACGGCCTCAAGCCCCGTTTTTAAATCTTGAACATCGGTGCGTAATAGATTATTTGCCCCAACTTGATTGTCATTCAAGCGTTGTTGCTCTTCGATTTGAGCCGTCAACTTATTGTGTTCAAAACGGCCATTTTCACCCAACCAATACTGATATTGTAATCCTAAAAGCACTGCAACGGCTAAAGCAAGTAGTATAAATTGGCTAAAATATTTCATAAGATGATAACGCCAAACGGTATAAAAAAAGATAGTAAAATTTAAGCTGATTAGGCGATATACAAATGATTATATATCGCCCAAATATTGACTTCAGCTGATGAGCCTAGGCTTTTTAGCGTATAGTACGCGCCAAAGAGCCAGTCAAACTCTTAGCCACGTAGACCGATAAACTCTTCACGGCCACGATAGCTTGCGCGTACTTGCTGCTCGATACGTAGCAATTGGTTGTACTTCGCTACGCGGTCTGAACGGCATAGTGAGCCAGTTTTGATCTGACCTGCCGCTGTACCAACTGCCAAATCTGCAATGGTGCTGTCTTCAGTTTCACCTGAACGATGTGAAATGATAGTTGCATAGCCATTTTTCTTAGCCATATAAATCGCATCTAGCGTTTCTGACAAAGTACCAATTTGGTTAAATTTAATCAAAATAGCATTGGCAATATGCTTATCAATACCTTCTTGCAAGATTGTAGGATTGGTTACAAACAAATCATCACCAACCAATTGAACTTTATCGCCAATCTGCTCGGTCAGATATTTCCAGCCATCCCAATCCGACTCGTCAAGACCATCTTCGATAGAGATAATAGGATACTGACGTGCCAGCCCAACTAGGTAGTCTGAGAACCCTTGGCTATCAAAGGCTTTGTTGCCTTCGCCTGCCAAAACGTATTGACCGTTTTTGTAAAACTCACTAGCCGCACAATCTAGCGCAAGATGGATATCTTCGCCAGCTTTGTAGCCAACTTGTTCAATCGCTTGCATAATGACCGTGATGGCTTCTTCATTACTACGTAGGTTCGGTGCAAAACCACCTTCATCACCAACGGCAGTGTTGAGACCTTGAGACTTCAATACTGACTTTAAGCTATGGAAAATCTCTGTACCAGCACGTAGCGCTTCTGAGAAGCTTGTGAAGCCTACAGGCTCAATCATAAACTCTTGGATATCAACGGTGTTGTCCGCGTGCTCGCCACCGTTCAAGATGTTCATCATCGGCACAGGCATGGTCAACGACGTTTGATTACGTAGATTGGCAATGTATTGATGTAATGGCAAATTCTGTGACTTGGCTGCCGCTTTTGCTGTAGCAAGTGACACCGCTAGCATGGCATTAGCACCCAAGCTTTCTTTATTTTCTGTACCATCTAGTGCAATCATGGCATCATCAATAGCCTGTTGCTCAGTCACATCTTTGTCAATCAAGGCACTGCGGATTTGACTGTTGACATTAGAAACGGCTTTTTTGACGCCTTTACCCATAAAGCGGGTCTTGTCGCCATCACGTAGCTCAAGCGCTTCACGTGAGCCTGTTGATGCGCCACTTGGAGCAGCAGCACGGCCGACGGTACCGTCAGCTAAAATAACATCAGCTTCGATAGTTGGGTTGCCGCGCGAGTCTAAAATTTCACGAGCGCGAATGTCTTTAATTGCGGTGACGTTGTTGGTTTCTTCAGCGTACATAATGTCTGTTAATTCCTTTGGTCATGCCAAGTTTGTGAGATAAATAACGGCAGCTAGCATACAAAAAAGATAAAGCAAAATATCATATAGCGCGTAGTCCTAAAAACCCTTTATACCTTTCTATCTTGTGGCTATCGTTACCTAGCAATTAGAGGGATATAAAGCATATTAATAGTCGGCTATAGTGCTTGGCATCATAGCATATATTTTACCAAACTTCCCTTATCTTACACCGACTTGCCGTCATAAAAACAATCTTAGAGATACATATATGCGATGATTGCCTCTTTTATATTTGTAGAATACCTAAGCAAATATGATAGCTACTATTTCGCTATGCGCTTATTATCCGTATGAGAGGTGGATACCGTATTATCTAACTCAATCTCTGTCTTAAACCGTGTCAATCGTAGTGCATTCATGAGTACTGAGATGGAGCTAAGCGCCATAGCAGCGGCAGCAATCATCGGATTTAAAAACCCAAACGCAGCAAGCGGAATACCAAGACAGTTATAAATAAAGGCAAAAAACAGATTTTGCTTAATATTGCGTAGCGTTGCTTGAGCGATTTTTTGTGCCGCATCGATATGCATGAGCGACTCACCCATGAGACGTGCAGAGGCACTATGCTGCGCGACATCAGTCCCCTCAAACATCGCAAAACTGGCGTCGGCAGTGGCCATCGCTGGTGCATCGTTGACGCCGTCTCCTGCCATCGCTACCTTATGACCAGCAGTTTGCAATAGTGCAATTTGACTGGCCTTGTCACGTGGGCTCATTTTGCCATAAGCCTTATCAATACCCAACTGCCCTGCTACATGATCGACGACGGACTGCTTATCACCACTCATCAAAATGACATTGATACCCGCATCTTGTAGTGCAGCGATTGCTTGCGGCGTATCTGCTTTTAAGTCATCGGCTAGTGCAAATGCACCTAGTGGCTCATCATTGATACTAATCGCAACGGTACTGGCAATTTGCCATACTTTTGGCATAAATCTTGGCAACGTCAAGTTCGCAAACTCTGCCGTACCCACTTTTATCAGCCCAAGACCTTCGATATTTGCTTGTATACCAGCACCTTTTATCACACTGATGTCAGTCACATTAAATAGAGACAGTTGGCGGTCTTTAGCTGTATTGACGAGAGCCGTTGCTAATGGATGACTGGCGTGCGCTTCGACACTGGCTGCAATCCGCAGCACATCGTCCACAGCAAGCGACTTATCCACCATGACATGATCGACGATAGTAGGTTTACCAATCGTCAATGTACCCGTTTTATCGAGCACTACCGTATCGATATTGCCTGCTGCCTCAAGACTTTGTGCATCCTTGAACCACACACCGTGACGCGCAGCAACCCCCATACCTGCCATAATGGCTGCTGGCGTGGCTAGACCAAGCGCACAAGGACAAGCAATGACCAATACTGAGACGGCGTGCATCAAGGCAGTATCGATCATGCCTGTCAGCCACCATGTTAGCCCAAAAGTAACCAAAGCAATGGTCACTACAATTGGCACAAACACGGCGGTCACTCTATCAGCCAGCCGCGCCAAATTAGCTTTTGAGCCTTGCGCATCACTCAGGGCTTGCACCATATCACCAAGCTTGGTGTCATGACCCTTGGCACTAACGCGATAGAGCAAACTGCCATTCTCCACCAAAGCACCTGCAAGTAGTCCATCGCCCGCTTCTTTTTTGAGCGCTATTGACTCACCTGTTAAGTGACTCTCCACACACCAGCCGCTACCATCTGTGACGGTGCCATCGGTTGCGACACGGCTACCTTGTTTTGCACGCAAGATATCGCCTATTTGCACATCAGACAGTGCAATGTTATGAAAATCACCATTTAGTTGCTGCTGCTCGACTTCATCGGGCGTCAATGACAATAATAAATCAATGCTGTTGAGGCTATGCTTCTTGGTACGTTCCTCCAAGTATTTACCAGTTCGCACAAAAGCAATAACCATCACCCCTGCTTCAAAATATACGGCTGGGCTATTGCTAGCAACGTGTCCGACCATGTGTCCGTTTTGCAAGAGGCTCCCCAAAGTGCCATCGCCATGCGTGAGCCACAGATAAGTCGAATATGCCCATATCGTCACGGTACCAATCACTACCAGTACATCCATATTGGCAAGACCGCCTTTTATAGATGCCCATGCGCTCTTATAGAATGGTAACGCAAAACCGAACTGTACAACCGTCGCTAAAATAAACTGAATCCAAATGGGCGGCATCCACGCCATCCCAGCACCCACCAACATGCCTGCCATACCTACCAAAAACGGCACCAAGCACAACCATAAACCAATCAATCGCCATGGGTATTGGGTGGCTGTGTCTTCATCTGTTTTTGCAAATAAACTGTCGCTGGCCTGTAGATTGGCAACAAAACCCGTCTTGTTTACCCATTCTGTCACTTGTTCTGGCGTCGCTTGCGTTGGATCATAATCTACATTTGCCGTCTCACCAGCAAAACTCACACTTACCTCGTACACCGAAGGCTTTTTTTTAAGCACCTTCTCGATTCTTGAGGCGCAGGCCTGACAAGTCATGCCATCAATTGCCAATTGCAAATGCGCGCGTTGCGGTGTCAGTGGCGTGTTGGACTCAACATCAGTTTCGACATCATAAGACTCATCTTTGGTAGTACGGGTGGTATCGTTCATAAATAAAACTCGTCATGGTGCCTATAAATTTGTAGGAACCACGATAAAATATCAGTGGGTGGGCAAAAAATTCAAATAAAGGAATTGAGTAATATCGTATTCAGTATTAGTGTTTTAGACAAAGTAGCAATGTATCAAAATATTGAGACTGAATGCTCATAATCGTTAATCATTAAAAAACCAGCTATCATGCTTGTAATAACACGTTAGCTGGTTCTGTAAGTAAGTGATGAGATTTATGAGTTAGCAACTGTCGCCTCAAATCCCGCATCGTCAATAGCTGAAGCAATAGCCTCTGCACTGGTTTTGCTATCATCAAAGGTTATCGTCGCTAAGTTATCAGCAAGGTCAACGGTAATAGTCTCTAATCCATCAATATCGGCTGTTGCTGTATGTACGCTTGCTACGCATCCGCCACAAGTCATACCGTTAATTTTAATAATACGTGTTTGATCTGCCATATTAGGCTCCTTATTTTTATTAGTAACAGGCAGCTCTAATAGTGATTCTGTTAATGCTTACTTTAATATTTTTTAAATTATCAAAGTAAGAGCAACTATCAAAGCTACATTAAATAAGCATAAGCCCTATTATCCTCGACAACAAGGCCGTTTGGTTGTTGCTTTATTAACGAGATGCTATTAACGAGACAGTAACTTATTAATAAAAACGTAAAAGAGCGCATCAACAAATTTATAGCAATAGCTATTTGTAATTATAAATCGTTATGGTGCGGGTTCTGCGGTGAATCAATCGGAAATGGCTGAGTCACATAGTCAACCATACTAATCGCTGCTGTTAAGGCATGGATACTAGTATCTGTATCATCATAGCTTACCGTTGCGACATTATGCTTAGGATCCAAACTAATAGCCGTCACGCCTGAGATATTCTTAAGCACAGTCATTACGCTATCTAAGCCCTCTGCATCATCGATATTTTCGATGCTTACTTGCGCCATCTGAATTGCCATTGTATAGCCCTCTTATTACGTACCGTATCAATGAGTATCCAATACTTCAAAACCTTTGACCAAATCATCAATTTGCTTAAGCTGACGTAAGAACGGCTCTAGTTGACTCATACGCAGCGCACATGGACCATCACATTTTGCAGTTTCTGGGTTTGGATGCGCTTCTAAAAATAACCCTGCCAACCCTGTAGCCATACCTGCACGGGCAAGCGTTGTAATCTGCTCACGACGTCCACCAGCACTATCACTACGTGCACCTGGCTGTTGTAAGCTATGCGTCACGTCAAAGAATACCGGTATATCCATCTGCTTCATGGTATCAAAACCAAGCATATCAACGACCAAGTTATTATAGCCAAAGGCACTACCACGCTCACAAAGTATGAGCTTATCATTACCACCTTCTAGGCACTTATTGACGATATGACGCATCTCGTGAGGGGCCAAAAACTGCGCCTTCTTGATATTAATAATGGCATCTGTTTTTGCCATCGCATGCACTAGATCTGTCTGACGCGACAAAAATGCAGGTAGCTGAATAATATCAGCCACTTCAGCGACTGGTGCTGCTTGATGTGGCTCATGCACATCAGTGATAATCGGTACTTGGAATTTTTCTTTGATCTGACCTAGCCAATCGATACCCTCCTCTAAACCGGGCCCACGATACGAATGCAAACTTGAGCGGTTGGCTTTATCAAAGCTTGCTTTAAAAACATAGCCGATACCCAAGCGCTGGCAAATATCAACATACTGCTCAGCAATCTCAAATGCCAATTCTTTAGACTCTAAAACATTCATACCGCCGAACAATACAAAAGGCTGGTCGTTACCAATGTTAATCGTATCGTTGTTAGGAGTGTTGAGCGTGATATGTGATTGTGCGGTCAATAAGTTTTCCATGAAGCCATTACCTCTTATTTTGTTATAAATATCTCTGTTCCATATTGTAACCGATAGGCTGATTAAAAAAAGTATGCAAGCGTAATTAGACGTCATTAGTAAAAATGATTTTGGCTAATAACTACTAGCAGCCTGAATTAAACAAAAAAAGACCAATCCGGAGATTAGTCTTTTTTATAATAAACGCTTTCAATATACATTACATTCTGAGAGCTATTTTGATTCGTTGTGGTTCTTAGCCGCTTTTACAAAGCTATTAAACAATGGATGACCACCGCGTGGTGAGCTAGTGAACTCTGGATGGAACTGTACAGCAACAAACCACGGATGCTCAGAGATCTCTACCGACTCTACCAAATGCTGCTTGGCAGAATAACCAGAGATGGTCATACCTGCTTGCTCTAGTGGCTCGATATAACGGTTATTCATCTCATAGCGATGGCGATGACGCTCAGTGATATTGCTTGCACCGTAAATTTGGCTTAGCTTACTACCAGAAACCAGCTCTGCTTGCTGTGCGCCTAGACGCATCGTGCCACCCAAATCTGAATCATCACTACGAATCTGTAGCTCGCCGCGCTCATCTAACCACTCAGTGATCAGACCAATGATAGGCTCAGCTGTCTTACGATCAAACTCAGAAGAGTTGGCATTAATATTAAGTACGTTACGTGCATACTCAATCACAGCCAACTGCATACCAAGACAAATGCCTAAATACGGAACGTTGTTTTCACGAGCATAAGTGATGGCTTTTATTTTACCCATCGTACCGCGCTCACCGAAACCGCCTGGTACTAAGATAGCATCAGCATCGTTTAGCTGCGCAAGCAAAGTATCATCATCTTCTAGACGTTCAGCGTCGATGTAGTCAATTTTCACGTCTACTTTATGAGTGATACCTGCGTGTAGCAATGCTTCATTAATAGACTTGTAAGCATCTGGAAGCTCGACATATTTGCCGACCATCGCAACAGTCACTGTTCCTTCTGGATTCAACTGAGCTTCAACTACTTTGTCCCAATCGCTCAAATCAGCTTCAGGCACATCAAGACCGAAACGCTCACAGATGAGATCATCAAGATCTTGCTCGTGTAGCGTGCGCGGTATTTGATAGATACTTTGAGCATCTTCACACATAATGACCGCACGCTCTTCAACGTTGGTAAATAGCGCAATCTTGCGACGGTTGTCTTGTGAGATATGATGGTCAGAGCGACAAATTAGGATATCAGGCTGTAGGCCAATAGAGCGCAGCTCTTTTACTGAATGCTGCGTTGGCTTAGTTTTGGTCTCACCAGCACTAGCAATATACGGTACTAAAGTAAGATGCATTAGCATGGCTCTATTACGGCCAAGCTCTACTTGCATCTGACGTACGGCTTCCATAAACGGAAGCGATTCGATATCACCAACGGTACCGCCAATTTCGATAATAGCGATATCATACCCTTCGCCACTGGCAAGGATTTTGTTTTTGATTTCATCAGTAATATGCGGAATAACCTGTACAGTACCGCCTAGATATTCACCACGGCGTTCTTTATTCAAAACGTTCTGATAAATACGGCCACTGGTAAAGTTATTACTTTTACTCATTTTTGAGTGACGCAAAAAGCGCTCGTAATAACCCAAATCTAAGTCTGTCTCTGCGCCATCTTCGGTGACAAACACCTCACCATGCTGAAATGGGCTCATCGTACCTGGATCGACGTTGATATACGGATCCATCTTGGTCATCGTGACAGTCACGCCACGCGCTTCTAAGACCGCAGCAAGAGAAGCGGCGGTGATACCTTTTCCTAGTGAGGACACTACCCCACCGGTCACAAATATAAACTTGGTCATAGTACTCATCAACAATTGGTAAAGAAGGATTTTACTAAAAATACGCCATAAAATATAGGGCAAAAATGCAAACTGTCTGAAACTCTTGTTTTCTACCTCAGCGGTAGACTTTTGTCACAAATAATACATACAACAAAAAAACCCACCCCGAAGGATGAGTTTTTTATTTAGATTCTAATGGTTAGATTAGAATAAGTACTCTAGACCACCACCGATAGCTAGTACGTCAGCATCAGTATTGCCAAGGTCAGCTGAGTTATTACCAGCATAAGCATGTACAATCATATTATCTTGATAGTAGTATTTACCACCAACAACGATTTGATCTGAGTCAAAGTTGTCAACACCATCTAGGTTGTCAGTTTTGTTGTACTGAACATAAACAGTTGCTGGACGAGCAAAGTTAGATAAGCCTAATGCACCACTAACTACTAGACCTTTCTCTTTTTCGGTATCACCCTCATAGTCAAAATCAGCTACTTGATATAGAGCACCTAATGTTACAGGAGCTGCCATGTATTTACCTAGATCAACAGTTGCTGTACCACGGATGATATCACCATTGATGTTTTGGTCTTTATCGTACGCAACACCAGCAGTGAAGCCAGTACCTTGGTCAAACATTAGCGCAGCACCAAAGCCACTATTACGATCATCACTATCCTCTACAAAGCTTTCGTCAGCACTATACATAACAGAAAGTTGTAATGGTAGGTTGTTGTATTTTGGAGACATCCAAATAACTGAGCTGTTGATACGGCTACTATCAGCCATATTCAAACCACCATAGTTTTCGTTATCTTCAAGTTTATTGCCACCTAGGTTATCCCAATAACCATCGTTAACGACTACGTTGTTGATTTTATCTAAAGTAGATTGGTTTTTACCAGCACGGAATTCACCGAACTGCTTGTTTACAACACCAAGATACGTATCACGGTTAGAGAAACCATCGCTATCACCGTCAACACGAGTACCATACTCTAAGCGATAGATGACGTCAGTATTTGCCGTCATCGCTTCAGAACCTTTGATACCGATACGTGAAGAGTTGGAGTTGATCTGTACTGAGTCAGACTCTCTGTCTGCACGAGCATCACCATTTGGGTAATCAACTTCGGCATTTACATAATCAGCAGTAACAAACGCTTTACCATATAAGGTAGGAGCGGCATTGGCTGCAGAAACAGATAGAGCAGCAACGGCTGTAGCTAAAAGTAGTTTTTTCATGGGGTATCTCCACTTTACAATTGTAGTAATGAGCAAGCTATTATTAGCTGGCGCCCATAATGGTATCGTCACAAATCCTCAAAGATATAATGTGTAACTGGCTACCGAGATTAGTCAGAAACAAGTGTGGCGAAGTTCTATTACAGTAAGATGAAAAAAACCATGATTTACATAACTGGGATTAAAAAAGTAACTGCCATGTAATCTTTAGTTTTTATCCTTCCATTGCGTAACATCGGTTACCAAACTCATACTTCGAGTACAAGCATAACAACTTTGACATAATTTGCAACATATTTTTTTGCCTTTTCGATACATCCATTATCAAATAACAAATACTTTATTTTATTTGAACGATTGTTAAAAAACTTTCGCTTACTCAATTAGATACGAATAATATTGGTTAATATGATTACTAATATTCTTAAATTTTTATAATAAACATCGAATAATAGTCCAAAATAAAGCGCTATTTACTAAAAAATAAATAGCGCTAATTAAGAAATTAATAATCTATTTGAGCAAATTCATCAGTTACAAATGAGCAAGACTGTCTAGCATACTTGCTCATCAAGTATGCTCAAATACCTGTCATATTTAGTCTATTGTTCTAAGCGTTGGCTTTAAGATCTAAACGTGCTTGATGCAACAATGGCTCAGTATAACCGCTAGGCTGTGCGCGTCCTTTGAATACTAGATCACAGGCTGCTTTGAATGCATAAGAGCTATCAAAGTTATCTGCCATTGATTGATAGTCATCATCGCCTGCATTTTGCTCATCAACGACCTTGGCCATGCGTTTCATCGTATCCATCACTTGCTGCTCACTAACCACGCCATGATGTAACCAGTTAGCAATATGTTGGCTTGAGATACGCAAAGTAGCACGATCTTCCATGAGACCGACATCGTTGATATCAGGTACCTTGGAGCAACCAACGCCTTGATTTACCCAGCGTACGACATAACCCAAGATACCTTGAGCATTGTTTTCAAGCTCTTGCTGCTTTTCTTCGTCAGTCCAGTCAGTATTTTTCGCCAATGGAATGGTCAAGATATCATCCAAGCTAGCACGCTCGCGTGATTTTAGCGTGTCTTGTACATCAGCCACGCTCACTTGATGATAGTGTATGCTATGCAAGGTAGCACCCGTTGGTGAAGGTACCCACGCAGTGCTAGCACCAGACTTAGGATGAGCAGCCTTAGTATCCATCATCTCTTTCATTTCATCAGGCTTAGCCCACATACCCTTACCGATTTGCGCACGACCTTGTAGGCCTGTCTCTAGACCGATATCGACGTTCCACTGCTCGTAAGCAGGCTGCCATGCTTGCGACTTCATCTCGCCTTTTGGTACAAATGGACCTGCATTCATGCTGGTATGCATCTCGTCACCAGTACGGTCTAAGAAACCTGTGTTAATAAAGATAACGCGCTCTTTGGCTTGGCGGATTGCTTCTTTTAAGTTGACCGTCATACGGCGCTCTTCATCCATGATGCCGATTTTGAGCGTATTGCGTTCTAGACCTAACAGATCCTCTGATGCATTAAATAAGTCATTGGCCATTTTCACTTCTTCAGGGCCATGCATTTTTGGCTTCACGATATACATTGAGCCTTGACGCGAGTTTGATAGCTCGTTTTTACCTTTAATATCATTAAGTGACAATAGCGGCGTGATTAAACCATCCATTAAGCCTTCAAATATTTGCTCTTGACCCTCGCCCAAATCGACTAAGATGGCAGGGTTCTGCATTAAGTGACCAACGTTACGGATTAATAATAGCGAACGGCCTGGCAAGATCAGCTTGCCACCATCTGGCGTATTATATTCACGATCTGGATTTTGCTTACGTGTACGCGTTTTGCCACCCTTTTCAAAGGTTTCCTGTAGGTCGCTATTCATTAAGCCAAGCCAGTTACGATAGACTTCAACTTTTTCTTCTGCATCTACAGCAGCAACAGAGTCTTCACAATCCTGAATGGCTGTCATAGCCGACTCAAGCAGTACATCCTTTATGTTTGCTGGATCGTCTTTACCTACTGGATGGTTGCTATCGATTTGAATCTCAGCATGCAAGCCGTTGTTCTTCAACAGTACACCTGTAGGAGCTTCAGCCTCACCGACAAAACCGACAAACTTAGCCGTATCTTTTAGCTCAGTACTGCTATTACCTTGTACAACTTCTAGCTTGCCATCGACTACTTTAAAACCAGTTACATCATTGTAAGAGCCTGATGCTAGTGTAAAGTGCTCATCTAAGAACGCTTTGGCATACGCGACAACAGCAGCGCCGCGAGTAGGATTATAACTACCACCCGCTTCTTGGCCATTGTCACTACTGATAACATCGGTGCCATACAACGCATCGTATAAGCTACCCCAACGTGCGTTGGTCGCGTTGAGCGCATAACGAGCATTACGAACTGGTACGACTAGCTGTGGCCCTGCGATGTGCGCGATTTCATCATCGACGTTTTTGGTATCAACCGTAAATGCTTCGCCTTCAGGTAGCAAATAACCAATTTCTTGTAGAAATGTCTTATAAGCTGGATAATCGATTTCGCCATCTTTTGCAGGATTATCTAAGTGCCACTGGTCAATCTGCGCTTGAATCTTGTCACGAGTCGCAAGCAACGCTTTATTACGCGGGGTAAATTCTTTAATAACCTTTTCGAAACCTGACCAATAATCGTCTGAATCCACACCGACTTTCGGTAGTACTTCGTTTTCAATAAAGTCATATAACTGCTGATCGATGGCAAGACTGCCTTTTTGAATACGATTGGTGTTAGAAGACTGGCTCATATTGTTATCCTTATCTGTTCGTGAGGGGTACTAATACTGAGTTGTGACAGTAACTATTTAAGAGTTTTTAAGCTTGTGAGGTTTTAAACGTTCATATCTCATTCATTGTGGAATCTTTGATTCTCTAATTTTTCTGAGAAGATATATCTACAAAGTTTATGTTCTAGTAAAAGGTAACCTATTAATATTAGACTTACTCTTTACTAAGAGCGAATCATAAAAGTAAGACGAAATGCTTAAATAGCAAAATCTCATCCTACTATCAAATAATAAAATTAACAAGGAAACACCATTCACTAAATAAATACTTAGGCTGTTTAATAATGATAACGTATAAGTGGCCTACTCTAGAAGCTATAGTCACCATCTAGAAATTATATACAGCAAAATTAATATAAACAGTAAGTAATCATTAACACCTTTAATTATGCTTAAACGTTATCTATTAATAAATACCTATTGATGACTGTCAGTTATTTAACATCGTATCTAGGTCAGACTAACGATATAATTACTCGTATTACCATTCATAAATAAAGCTTCCTTAAACTATGACTATCATTCAACAAGACCTCGCAACATTACAATCAACAACAAATACGATAGATAGCGATAGTATCGAGAAAAAATCTATCGAAGAAAATGTTTCTCAAACTGTAAATAATAGTGCCGACACAGATCTAATCGAAGAAGAGCTGTCTGAAGAAGACAGTGTCGATATTACGCATCTGCGCACTCCTATAAAGGTAGACCTATCTCCTGTCTATAACTTTTTGGGTGCTCGAACTACGCAAGCTTGGGTAAATGCTGCGATTGAAAACCTACCTATGATCATTCAAGACCATGCCAACTGCGAAAAAAAGGCCGCTGGTACTGCGATGAATTTAATATTTCGTTATGAGTTCTCTTATGACTTGCAACGTAAACTCGCACAGCTGATACGTGAAGAGATGCTGCACTACGAGCAAGTACTGGGCATCATGAATGAGCGTGGGCAGGAATGGAAATATCTAAGTGCTGGACGCTATGCTAAGGGTATGTTGAAGCACAAACGCACTTACGAGCCAGCAGCAATGGTTGATGTATTGATAATTGGGGCATTTATTGAAGCGCGCTCTTGTGAGCGTTTTGCAGCGTTGGCCGAGGTCATCGACGATGAACGCTTAGCGAAGTATTATCGTTATCTACTCAAGTCAGAGAGTCGTCATTTCGAAGATTATCTTGCACTCGCTCAATCGTTATCAGACGAGAATATTGATGAGCGTGTCGCTTTCTTTAAGGAAGTAGAGGCTGAATTAATAAGTAGCCCAGATGCTGAGCTACGTTTTCACAGTGGTACACCTGCTTAAAACCCACGCCTTACCTAAACCTGTTACCTAAATAATGTAGAAAGTAAAAATATAGTAAGCAAAAAAGGCACTGTGTTTGATACGAGTTATATACTCTTACCAAACACAGTGCCTTTCTGTTTATGTACAAATGCCTATTTATGTACAAATACTAATAGCTACCGATATAGTTAATCTTACTTTTTATCTTCCATCAGTGGACTATCATACTGTTTGTTGCTCTTAGCGACATTATGCGGATCATGATCTTCCGTAGCTTTTTCTGCTGCGGCTGGATTTGCTTTTTGTAATGCATCATCAGGGACAATACCATTATTATCATCTGCATCTTTTAAGTTATGATCGCTATTGACGCTTTCATTATGTGAGTTATTCATTGGTACTCCCTACTATAATAATTACTGGTCTAATCCAAGAAACGCTATATATCTTTCAAGATTTAAACCTATCTAATCTTTTTCATCAGGATTTAAAATACGAGTTTGTGCATTATCAATATTGGCATAACGATTTAAATCATTAATACCCTCACTCTTTGGTGCTGCACTACCAACAGTATCTTCATTGATATTGTCATCAAATGCGGTACTGCCCTCTTGATCACGGCGATCTGGTTGGCGTGCTGGGTTGTCATTATCATTTACGTGTTCTGAGTCGACCACAGATTCATCAAAAGTATCAGTTCCTTTGTTCTCAGTGGTATTTTTCTCAATTGCATTATGATCGTCAGATCCTAGTATCTTTGCCTTGTCTATTGCTGAGTCTTTGGCTTGCATTATCATATCCTCTTTTATATTTATAATTTTATCAATTTGGTTAGCCCGCTGTTATCTATAGTCCTTTACTCGTTACCTTTTTGGCTCAAGTCGTAGGCACTTAGTTCTGCTGCGTTCTTGCCACCAGCTGGAAGATTCTCTTCTTTACGTGGATCAGCATAAACTTCGTCGGTCTCTTGTGAGTCTTGCTCAGGGCCATCGATTTCAGGCTTGTGCTTGCGCCCTGCATAGCTATCTTTAGGGTTTTCTAACTCATTAGCAGCAGGGTCATCCACGATTACCTTTTCTTCTGTGTCTGTTACTACTGGTTCTTGCATAGTCATGGCGTATCCCTCGCTTTATTATTTGTTATTATTAATTCGATGTTTGATGTTTGATGTCGTAGATTACTTATCAGTACGTAGATCATCATCGATAAAAGGCGTTTGCTCTTCTTCGCTTAATGATTCAGGAGCATCAACCTTTTTATTCTCTGCTAAGTTCTTCTCAACTTCCTGACCATTTACCTGTTCTGCAGCTTGCTTGATATCTGAATTGTCATCGTTAGTAGTACTCATGATTTACTTCCTATTCTTATGATTTGATTACATGGTTTTGAACTTGTACCAACGCTCAAATAAGTAGCCAATACTTATCAAGTAGCGTCAGAATTGATATTAATTATAGGTATGACCTTGGGTAATGCACCAGTGTACTGCCGTATCAATATGTGAATAATTGTGAGGTTGCAAGTCAGTTTGTAACTTTTGCAATTGATGAGCATAAAAAAACCAAGCACCAGTATTTACCAGTGCTTGGTCAGATAGATAACTGAATAGTCGAATAGCTGATTATTGCCTAAAGGTATCTTTGCAAATTAGCTAGATTCCTCGACACGATTAATCGTTTTTAATAAATGCTCTTGTGCGACGTGTGGCTCTTCACCTGCTGCTGGCTGTAATTGCTGCCAAACGCCAGTGCCATCAAGTGTCCACGCTTGCGTATTATCCTGTAAGTAGTTAATTAAGCCATCCTGATAAATCTGCTTAAATAGCTTTTTATTCTCAATCGGGAACGCCACTTCTACACGATGGAATAGGTTACGATCCATCCAGTCTGCACTACCGCAGTATAGACGCTCATCACCATTGTTATAGAAATAATAAACGCGCGTATGCTCCAAAAACCGTCCGATAACAGAGCGCACAGTGATGTTTTCAGACAGCCCTTTTACTTGTGGACGTAGACAACACATAGACCGCAAAATAAGCTCAATCTTAACGCCTGCCTGCGAGGCATCATATAATTTATCAATGAGGCGGCGCTCAGTTAACGCATTGGCTTTAATAATGATATGAGAACGTTTACCCGCTTTGGCATGAGCGATTTCATCATCGATAAAGCTCATCAATTTCTCATGCAAAGTAAACGGTGCATGTAATAGTTTTTTGAGGTTGGCAGGTTTGCCCATGCCGGTTAGCTCTTGGAATATTTTGTGAACGTCTTCTGAGATATCAGGATCTGCACTAAACAGACCATAATCCGTATAAACCTTAGCATTGGCCGCGTGATAGTTACCGGTGCCCAGATGCACATAACGGCGGATTCGGTCTTCCTCGCGGCGTACGATTAGCATGAGCTTGGCATGGGTCTTGTAACCGACGATACCGTAGACCACGACCGCGCCTGCTTCTTGTAGATAGTTGGCAACTGCGATATTAGATGCTTCATCAAAACGCGCACGCAGCTCGATAACAGCCGTGACTTCTTTGCCATTGCGAGCGGCGGCGGCAAGTGCTTTGACGATTTCTGAATTGGTGCCTGAGCGATATAGCGTTTGTTTAATCGCCAATACTTTGGGATCGCTTGCTGCTTGCCAAAGTAAATTGATAATCGGTGAGAACGCATGAAAAGGATGATGAACCAACACATCGCTCTTACGCATGGCGGCGAACATACTGGTCGATTTATCTGACTTATCCATTTCTCGGCGAAATGCCTTTGGCACAACATGAGTAAATGGCTGATAGCGTAGTGCAGGAATATTAAAGTCAAACAGCAAACGCGTTAGGTTGACTGGGCCATTGACACGGTATAGCTGATTGTCATGCAACTCAAACTCATTGAGCAGATACTCACTGATATGCGTTGGGCAATCGGTTGTTACTTCAAGACGTACTTTATCGCCGAAGCGGCGGTTTTCAAGCTCGCCTTCTAGTGCTTTGGCAATATCTTCGACATCATCAGCCAAGTCTAAATCGGCATTACGTGTCAGCCTAAATTGATGACAGCCTGTCACACTCATCCCAGGGAACAGCTCACCGATATGCTCATGAATGATAGCGGATAGCATCACATGATGCTCTTTACCACCAGTTAGCTCATCTGGCAGACGAATCACACGCGGTAGACTACGCGGCGCAGGCACAATCGCCAAGTTAATATCACGTCCAAACGCATCTTTGCCTTCCAATGTGGCGATAAAGTTTAAGCTTTTATTTACAAGACGCGGGAATGGATGCGCCGGATCAATGCTAATCGGTGTCAGTACGGGTACGACTTGCTCCGTAAAATAGCGCTTCATCCATGCAGACTGATCAGCGTTTAGCTCATCACGCTTTAGGTAGCGGATATCTTCGAGCGCAAGCGCTGGCAAGATATCCTCATTGAGAATACGATACTGCTCACTGATTGCGGCATGAGTGATAATAGATATCTCGTTTAACACTTCGCTCGGACGCATGCCATGAGCACTGGTCGATACATCACCGATGTTAAGCTTTTGCATGATGCCAGCGACACGAATCTCAAAAAACTCATCGAGATTGGATGAAAAAATAATCAAGAAAAATAAGCGTTCAAGCAGTGGGTGACGCGAACTAGATGCCTGCGCCAATACCCGCAGATGAAACTGTAGTAAAGACAAATCACGATTGATATAACTGCTCGGTGAATAGCTGCCATCTTCTGAGCGTTGCCATTCAATTTCGGCCAAGTTATTTGGGCTATTATCTACACTAATGTCTTTATCAATATTGTCATTAGCGCCCTCGTTGACCTTATTAACGTCAATCATATTGTTAACATCACCGCCGCCCTGATTACTAGTCATCTCTACCACGTCACTACTCCTTTTGCGTTATCGATACGCCATCATCTTTTATCGTTCTGTCTTTTCTAGGGCATGTCCTAGTCTTATTCGAAATAGCCGAGCCTACAACAATCCGAGCCTATAACTTAGCCCTCATGCTCTACATTTATGAAGAAGCTTGCGGTAATACAGCATTTTTCATGCGTTTTTTGATAATACGTTGCTTGTTACGTAAACGCTTATCGCCTTGATTGTCTTCGTAGTACTTTGGATTGGTAAGCATCGCAATCAGAAGTGCTGACTCATCTCGGTTTAGATTGGCCGCAGACTTATCGAAATAATGATGCGCTGCTGCATCAATACCATAGATACCATTACCAAACTCCGCCACATTTAGGTAAGCGGTCATAATGCGCTGCTTGTCCCATAGCGTCTCAATCATCACAGTGATGACAGCCTCTTCCGCTTTACGCACATAAGAGCGATGCGAGGTGAGGAACAAGTTCTTTGCCAATTGCTGAGTAATCGTTGAGCCACCAGCAGACATTTTGCCTGTCTCTTCATTCTTCTTTTGTGCGGCCTTAATTCCTTTAAAATCAAAACCACTGTGCTGACTAAACGTTGAGTCTTCACTCACAATCGCTGCTTGCTTGGCAGATTTGGCAATCGCATCATATTCAGCCCATGTCTGAGTGACCGTGCCGCCCGTTAGGCGATGCGTCAACATAAACATGCTGTTATTGATTGGCTGCGTTTTCCAAATTAATAATAGCCCGACGACCAATATATGGAATGCGACAACCAATAGCATAATTGCCAATAACAGACGTTTAATAAATGTGCCAAAACTTGCCATGCGCGATATCCGAGTGGTTAAAAAAGTAATAAGATAAGGTTGATACTCTATCAATGACTATGAGACATCAACTAAGCATCAATGATTGTAAACGGGCTATATATAGCCAATCATTAACTGTTGAGCATTAGTCATTAATAACGATCAATAGCAGGTCATCTTACCTAATCTCACAATCGCTGTCATTATTTACCCCACTTCTTTATGATGTAATGACCGTTAAAGTATTTTATGTTTTAAATAAGCGCGTGCTGAGCATCAGCGCTTTGCAATCAGTATGAAGATAAGAGACTAACCATGCACGATGATAATATAGAAGTATTACGAGCGCGTGTTATTGCAGCAAATCCAAGCCTCAACAGCGCTGAAAATAACAATCAATGGTGGCTACTGGGCACCTCGGGCTGCCATTTATGTGATATTGCTGAGCAAATAATCACTCAGTTTCAGGCGGTACAACCGATTAGTTACCAACATGTCGATATTGCAGACTTTGATGAGGCGCTGATGATGGAATTTGCCACCACTATTCCTGTGATTTTGACGCCATCCAAACGATTAAACTATCCGTTTTCGGTGATGGATTTGCAGCAGCTGCTTGCTTAATAGTATTAGACCTATAACAAAGACGCCCTATTACGACGATAAAGTGGTGAGAAATCATGAAAGATTTAAAACCAGTACTAAAGAAAATAACAGAAATTGAAGACCTGCGCCGTGTCGCCGAGCGTAAAGTGCCGCGCATGTTTTATGACTATGTTGATTCAGGCTCATGGACTGAGACCACGTATCGTAGTAATGAAACTGACTTTGACCGTATTAAACTGCGCCAGCGAGTATTGGTCGATATGGACAATCGCAGTCTAGCGACACAAATGATTGGTGAGTCCGTCAATATGCCTGTTGCCATCGCTCCGACTGGGTTCACTGGCATGATGTGGGCAGATGGCGAGATTCATGCCGCGCGTGCCGCCGAAAAATTTGGCGTGCCCTTCTCGCTCTCGACCATGAGCATCTGCTCTATCGAAGATATCGCTACTCATACCAGCAAACCGTTTTGGTTTCAGTTATATGTCATGCGCGATCAAGATTATATGGCCAATCTGATTCAACGGGCCAAAAATGCCAATTGTTCAGCCCTAATATTAACTGCCGACTTGCAGGTCATGGGTCAACGCCATAAAGACATCAAAAACGGCTTGTCTGCACCGCCTAAACCGACCCTTACCAACATCATCAACCTAATGACTAAGCCGCAATGGTGTATGAATATGCTAGGCACCAAACGTCGTAGCTTTGGCAATATCGTCGGTCATGCCAAAGGCGTTGAAGACTTGTCATCATTGAGCTCATGGACAGAAGAGCAATTTGATCCACGTTTGAGCTGGGATGATGTGGCGCGTATCAAAGATATGTGGGGCGGCAAGCTCATCATCAAAGGTATCATGGAGCCTGAAGATGCCATCATGGCGGCCCGTAGCGGTGCCGATGCACTGGTCGTCTCAAACCATGGAGGCCGTCAGTTAGATGGCGCACTGTCTTCTATTTCTGCGCTGTCTGACATCGTACAAGCTGTCCATGCTGAAGATAGTGATATCGAGGTATGGTTAGACAGTGGCATTCGCTCTGGTCAAGATGTGCTAAAAGCGATTGCGCTAGGTGCGAAAGGCACGATGATTGGGCGCGCTTTCCTCTATGGATTGGGCGCTTATGGTGAAGATGGGGTACGCCGCGCGCTCGAAATTATCTATAAAGAGTGTGATATCTCAATGGCATTCTGCGGTCATACCGATATCAATAAAGTTACGGATGATATCTTGGTAAAAGGTACTTATGAAAATCTTAAAGTTGGTCACTTTTAGAGCTATCCGTTTTTAAGAATTTTCGACTTCTAAGAACTGTCTAGTTTTAAAAGCTATCAGCCATCAAGACTATGAAAACTTGTACCATGATGACCTGCGGATACATAACATTATCTGACCATACCCTTTATACTATATATACAACATTTTGATGATATCTCGCTTTTATGACCATTCAACAGCTATTAAAAACAGCGCCCGTCACTACCCTGCTCCTAGCCAGCTTTATCGGGCTATTCATTATGCAGATATTGACAGGTGTCGATGCCAACAACCCTTCAACTGAGGCACTGCTCAAATGGGGTGCTAATGCGTTGCCATTTACCATGGGTGACGATCCTTGGCGCTTGATCAGCAGTGCGTTTTTGCACATTGGTTTGATGCATTTATTGTTTAATGGGTTTGCTATATATTTCTTTGGGCAGATTGCCGAGCCTATGTTTGGCTCAGCCAAATTTTTGGCGTTGTTTTTGCTGGCGGCCATCGGTGGTAACTTGCTCAACAGCTATGTGACATGGCAAAGTATCTTGGATGGTACGGGACAGCCTGGACTATCAGCTGGCGCATCAGGCGGTATCATGGGTATTGGCGCGGCACTATTAATCGCGGCACTATTTAAAATATCGGTCAATGGCATGGTACTCAATCTTAAAAGCCTGATATTTATTATGGGCATCAACCTCGTCTATGGGTTTGCTGTACCGGGTATTGATAATGCTGGTCATATCGGTGGCGCAATCACAGGACTAATAATTGCATTGGCTTTTGCGATTGGCTACCGTCAGCGTCTGGCAGTCGCTATACAAAACGCAGCGATTCAGCAGCAGCGCACATTAAACGCTTATCAAACCAACTACTCATACAGTACTCACGACACCCCATCATATAACAGTCAGTATAGTGGCCAATCTCATGACCAACACGATAATCACAGCTCGTATGACGCCACTCCTATCGAACAGTCACCTCATTTTGAGATGAATTCGAAGGAGCAAGATACCACTTTTGCTAACAATGAAACGAATGTGTCTGATATAAATGCTAACAATAGTGCTGAAAGCGTTACTGCTATCAATTCATCGTTAAGTCACGAAGCTGTTCATCATAATAGTATTGAACCCGAAGCACTTAAAAAACCTTCCATTATTTGGCAACTATTACCATGGTTGGCGATGTTACTTATTAGCATTGGTTTTGTCTGGTGGTGGCAAGATATTCACCAGCAATTACTACAAGTACTAAAAGCCATTGAGTAAATGCTCATACTTATCTATCATTGCTATATAGCTCCCAAAAACAGCATACTGACCAACATTACTGATTCGTTTTATAGCTTGCCCTTTTGAACACGTTTTGCTTAATCGCACCACTCAGTTATTTATACTCACTTACGAGATCCAATTATGTTAAAACTTGCAGCGCTACCTAATATCTCTACACGTACTATGTTTAGCGCGTTCACCGCTACTGCACTATTTAGCGTGGCTAGCCTGTCTAACGCCGCACTTTTTAATGACAACTTGCCGACTGACAAAGATGCTGAGCTTAGCGTTGGGGTCAATGTCATGGCGGTCAAATCAGCCTACGATCTCGAAGACAGCACTGAAGTGCGCGTGCTACCAGGTGCATTTTATGACAACAACAAAGTCTATGTACGCGGTGCGCAAGCTGGTGCGTATCTGATCAACGATGGTGTCAATCAGCTGTCTGCCTATGCCAAGCTTGCGGGTTCTGAGTTTGAACCTGATGATGCCAATGGCGCACTGCAAGGCTTGGATGAGCGTAAATCATCAGCAGAAGCAGGTCTAAGCTACCAGCGTCGTACCGCTATCGGTGGCATCCGCGCGCAGATAGGTGCTGATGTATTAGATCGTAGTGGCGGTAACACGGCTCGCTTGACTTACCTTTCTAGAATTACTAAAGGCAAGCTAACGGTCTATCCAAGCATTGGCTTTGAATATCATGATGCTGACTATAACGAATACTACTATGGTGTCAGTGAAAAAGAGTCAGCAGAGACAGGCGTTGATGCGTATAAATCTAACTCAAGCCTGAACCCGTATATCAATATCAGTGCCAACTATGATTTCAATGAGCGCTGGGCAGGGTTTGCCAATCAAAGCGTGAGCTATGTACCAAATGAGCAATACGATAGCCCAATGGTCGACTCACGTACTGAAGCAGCGACGACACTTGGTTTACTTTATAAGTTTTAATTGAGCTTAGATTTTTGATATGGAAAAGACCTTGCCGCGTAATGTGGTAAGGTCTTTTTATTGAATGATTTTAGATGTAGTGCAAACACAACATGCCGATAAATTGCATAATTATTGAAATGGATGCGTGGCAAGAAAAATGAGAACTCGATCTCTTTAAATGTATACTATTAAATACATCATATTCAAGGTAGTAAATTATCGTGAGTCAGAAAGAACTAAAGAGTTTAGAAAATCGGTTCAACCATATGATGGAAAATGATCCGAGTACTGAGTTTTATAGTCATTATCAACAGTTGAAACCTCATCTTGACGAGCTTGAAAGAGATATGGCTAGACGGAATAGTCTAGTAAAAGAAAAAGACTACGAATGGATGAAGTGGATTGTCGCTATAGCAGCTGGTGTATTTTCGGTGATCGTCACGCAAATATCTAAAATGTCATTACTATCAATAGAACAATTGGTTTTACTTAAAATTGCTATATCAGCAAACGCACTTGGGATTGTACTTGGCGCTATTTACCTATACACGGATGTAAAGCACGAAAAAGATTTGGTTCGCAAGCTGCAAATTCAGCGCTATTCTTTGCTACTAGAGAATAAAAAAAGATACGAGAACGTCATAATCTCTGATAAGTTATGGTTTTCGGGCCTTTGTAAACCACTCAGTTTAACTTGCTTTTTGATCTTTATTTCTATTTGGGTTGGTTTTGTCTGGCAGATAAATATTTCAATTCCAGTACCATAGTAATTTTTTCAATATCTACAAAATCAAAAATATATATATTCTGACGCGAAAAGACCTTGCCACATTCCATGACAAGGTCTTTTTACTATTTTAAAAAACTATTAGATAGCTTACTTAGGATGTACCATATCAGCAGGAATGACCCACTCATCAAACTGAGCTTCAGTTAATAGCTCTAGCTCAACCGCCACTTGCTTCAAAGTTTTGTTTTCTTTATAAGCCGTCTTAGCGATTTTTGCGGCATTTTCATAACCAACATGACGGTTCAATGACGTGACTAGCATCAATGAATTATGCAAGAAATCATCGATTTTGTCTTTTACTGGCTCGATACCAACGGCACAGTTTTCGTTGAAGCTGTTGCAAGCATCGCCAAGCAGTTTGATAGACTGTAACAAGTTAAACGCGATAACTGGCTTATACACGTTTAGCTCAAAGTTACCTGATGCGCCAGCCATGCTGATAGTCGTGTCGTTACCCATGACCTGAGCGACAACCATAGTCATTGCTTCTGACTGAGTTGGGTTTACTTTGCCTGGCATGATAGAAGAACCTGGCTCATTTTCAGGAATCGTCAACTCACCAAGACCACAACGAGGACCTGAAGCCAACCAACGTACGTCGTTAGCGATTTTGTTTAAGCTGCCCGCTAATGTTTTTAGTGCGCCTGACGCAAATACTTCTGCATCACGAGCTGCTAATGCTTCAAATTTGTTTGGTGACGTAACGAATGGCAAGCCAGTCAAAGTCGCTAGTTGCTCAGCTGATTTTACCGCATAATCAGGGTGGGCATTTAGACCAGTACCAACCGCAGTACCGCCTAGTGGCAATTCATATAGACCTTGTAGCGCGTTGTCGATACGAGTCAATGAATGGTCAAGTTGGCTGACATAGCCGCTGAACTCTTGGCCTAAGGTCAAAGGCGTCGCGTCTTGTAAATGCGTACGACCGATTTTTACAATGCTATCAAATTCTTTGGCTTTTGCCGCTAGCGTATCGCGTAGTGCTTTTACCGCTGGAATCAACAAGCTGTTGATTTGACGCGCAGCAGCCACACGAATCGCCGTTGGGAAGCTATCGTTGGTAGACTGTGCATGGTTTACATGGTCATTTGGGTGAATTGGCGTATAGCTGCCACGCTCAGAACCAGCGATTTCGTTAGCACGGTTGGCCAATACTTCGTTCATGTTCATGTTTGACTGGGTGCCAGAACCTGTCTGCCATACAACCAACGGAAACTGATCGACCAGACCACCATTGATGATTTCGTCAGCGGCTTGTACGATGAGATCACGCTTGTCGCCTTCGATACGCTCTAGGCTTGCATTAGTAATCGCAGCGGCTTTTTTGACCAATGCCATTGCTTCAATCATCGGACGTGGCAAAGTTTCGCCACCGATTTTGAAGTTTTCGCGGCTACGCTGAGTTTGCGCACCCCAATAAGCGTCAGCTGGGACTTCCACGTTGCCCATGGTGTCTTTTTCGGTACGAGTTGCCTGATTCTGTGTCGACATAACTACCCTCTTTGATGGTTTGTTGTTTTATGACTGCTTCGTAAAAAGTGCAACAGCTGCTGCACATAAAGGAGAATACGATGTAAAGTGGCGTTATGATAGCATGACTAGGGCGTGTTGAATATTCACAAATAGCCTTGAGCGATGCCTAAAAACGAATGTCTAAAAACGCCTGTCATCATCAATCTAATACTTCATTGGATGGGATACCTATGCACTCTAAAATTATGCACTCTGAAACCATGAACCCTAAACCAATACGACCTGAGCCAAATAACTTTGATTCAAACAACCTTGATCCAAATAATTCGGATTCAAAAAATGCTGAACCATCCGAAGCTGTCATCAGTAATCCGCCTAGACGGCACTTTACTCGCCAACGTCGCCAGTTAACTGATGGCGAACGTAGACAACTTGCTCAGTCTGCGAGCTTACATTTGACCAAACTACAGCAGCGATTGCCTACACATGCACGTATTGGGCTTTATTATGATGGATTTGGTGAGCTACCTACTCAGCTAATATTAGACTGGTGTCAACGCTTAGGCTATTTACCTTATTTACCAGTCGTCGGATCACTTGGTCGTGCTAGCAATGGCAGCGATGATAAACGATTGCGCTTTGTACCTGTTTATCATTCAAAACTGGTCAATGTCCCCACTCGCATTCATCAATTAGGTATGAAGCAAAACCACAGCCGCGCTCTATTATGGGCCTCAGAACTAGACGTGATTATTTGTCCACTGGTGGCAGTAGACCTAAACGGCAACCGTATGGGCATGGGTGGCGGGTTCTATGATACAACGCTTGGTAACAGCTATCGTTCAGGGGCTTCAAGGCCGTTAAAAATTGGCTGGTGCTATGATTTTCAAGTGGTTGAACAATTAGCGCGTCAACCGTGGGATGTGCCTTTAGACAGCTTAATTACCCCAAGCGGCATAAGGTGGTTTTGATGAAAAATAACAATAAAAAATTTGAAAAAGACTCTAGCGCTGCTGATTCCAGTGCAGACAGTGTGGATGAATATTTGCAAACATTAGGCAATGAGGACGCTAGAGAGCAACGCTACTACAGTCAAGAGCAACCGTTTAGCGCTGATGAGATGACACGGCTCGTCAATGAAGAACGCTTAAACGAACTACTGGCGCAAAGTGATGCGTTTTTGAGTAGTTTGAATGGTGAGATAAAAGATTTTGATGAATAACACATATATAACTGATAGAGCACAATTTGAAGAGACGCGGTTATAGGGTGTTTTGATTTGATTGACGTTTTCTTTTTATTGCCAAACTATTGTTTCTATATGGCCTATAAACTATACTTATCGAAAATAATTATCATTACAGTATAGGTCGTTGATCGTGGACAAAGTAAAAAAAGAGTTTATGTCGCCCGCTTCGCTACAAGTTTGTTTTTATCTGTTCATGCTATTACTCTTGGCCACGCCTGCGGCTTATATTTATGATTACGACGGCTTTGATTTTGCTGAACTAAGAACCTTTTTGCTAGCGCTTGCAGCATTTTATACCTTCGCACTTAGCACCCATATTGAAATACGTCATATAAAGCCCTCTAGCAGCACATCTTTTCTACGTTTTTTGGTTCCTATATCTCAATGCTTTTCTTTTATTCTGCTGTCTTTGTTTGCGTTGGCTATTGTTGAATACATCAATGGCGATTTGAGACTAGATCATGTTTATGACCCCTTCATTACGCTGTTTTTCGTATATCTGTTGCGCAAAAATATAGAAAGTATAAAGCAAGATATCGGTACTTAAGAGAACCGTTTAATTTAATTACTCTAACAGTCCTATAACTAATGCAAAAAAAAGACGCTTACCGATAAGCGTCTTTTTTGTTAGATACTTGGATTGAGTTAAAGGGCTGACCAAATCACTTATAACACCATCGCTGCAATCCAACCAAATGCGAGTAGCGGAATGTTGTAGTGTAAGAAAGTCGGTATCACACTATCTTTGATATGGTCATGCTGTCCATCAATGTTTAGACCAGAGGTTGGCCCTAATGTCGAATCTGACGCAGGCGAACCCGCATCACCCAGCGCGCCAGCCGTACCGATAATCGCCACAGTAGCCAACGGCGAAAACCCTAAAGAGATACACAGCGGCACATAAATCGCAGCCAAAATAGGAATGGTCGAAAATGACGAGCCGATACCCATGGTCACAATCAAACCGATGAGTAGCATAATAAATGCCGCCATCGCTTTGTTACCAGCGAACAGTGATGCTGCCCCATCGACCAATGGCTGAATCTGCTCAGTCGCTTTCATTACTTCAGCAAAGCCCTGCGCGGTAATCATAATAAAGCCAATCATCGCCATCAGTTTGATACCATCATTAAAGACGCCATCAGCATCACGCCACTTCACTACGCCAGTCGCCATAAATACACCGAAGCCAAACATCGAGCCGAGAAGTAGCGAGTCAGTATATAACTGCACCACAAAAGCAGTCACGATAGCAGCCAGTGCAACCAGTGTCTTTAGCTTGCTTTGCGACTGTGCGCCAGCAGCAGTTTTGCTTAATGCATCGCCTTCTACTACGGCATCATGCGCTTGCTGATCTATCGCAATCTGCTGATATGCGCGTGGCTTACGGTAGCTGATAAATACAGCAACCAGCAAACCAATTAGCATACCCAATGCAGGAATCGCCATGGCTTGCACCACAGAAATATTGGCAACATCAATGCCCGCTTCACCCACGTTTTTTAGCATAATCTGATTGAGATAGATATCACCAAAGCCATAAGGAATAAACATATAGGTGGTGACCAGTCCAAACGTAATCAGACAAGCAATCAGGCGTCTATCAATCTGCATGCGATTGAATGCTAACAATAGTGGCGGTACCAGTAGCGGAATAAAGGCAATATGAATAGGGATTAAGTTTTGGCTAAAGCAGCTCATGGTAATGAGGCCTGCAAACAGCATGTACTTAATCATGCCACTCGTGCCAGCAGCATCAATACGCTTGATGACCGCGCCTGCCAACGATTGCGGCAAGCCCGAATGAGCAATCGCTACCGCAAACGCCCCAAGCAGTGCATACGACAGCGCAATTTCTGCGCCATTACGGATGCCTTCTTGAAAAGCATTAAGCGTATCAGTAATACCAAGCCCTGCTAGCAGTCCACCTGCCAGCGCCCCGATTAATAAACTGAGCACCACGTGCACTCGCGAAAGTGACAGTCCTAGCATAATAATAACTGCTAGCAATACTGCATTGATGGCCATGTGTTGCCCCTTGTTCTTTATACTTTGGTCTTAGTGAGACCTATGAATATTGAAACTAATGAATATCGCCCTGTTGTCTAAAACGTCTCAATATGAGAGCCTGTTTTAGACGCGCGCCAGTTTACCTTATTTTGGGTATAAAGCCTACGCATAGAACCGATTAGACATCATCATAGCTAGCCAAATATCACCTATACATCTAAACCCTCTTCTATAATTTCTGACTGTCTTTATCCTTCACAGACCAGTCACACTAAGGACAACACATCGTTACCCATATTAATTGCATTAATAACTGGACGCTCAGACAACTATTTAACAAAGATAAGCAGACGACTTCACCATTCAGCCTTGCAATTTTTTTCGTGAGCACCATTTATCTAAACATGAACCACGAACTTGACTTTACAAGTCTGGGGAACGAGGAAAAACATATGAGTGAACATAATATTGATAAAGACAACATCGACATCGATGTATCATCTGCCCTGAACACTGACACGACGTCTGACGCAAATACTGACACTGACGCTAACATCAGTGCTGACGCGAATAATGAGACAGAAAGCTCATCTACGGATGCGTTAAATGCCTCATCCAACGTTGTCAAAGACAATGAAGATGAAAGCTATCTGCCACTGCTGGCATTACGCGACGTCGTCGTCTATCCACATATGCAGATTGCATTGTTTGTGGGACGCGCGCCATCGGTGAAAGCGGTTGAGTTGGCACAAGCTGAGTATGGCAACAAAGTACTGGTAGTCGCGCAAAAAGACTCACTGACCGAAGATATTGATCAAGATAACTTGTATCAGTACGGTACGGTGTGTCGCATCGTCAGCACTATGCCACACGACAGCGATGAGAACTGCATTAAAGTATTGATCGAAGGTCAATACCGCGCTCGTGTCGATAACATAGAAGGCCATGATGATTTATTGATGGCGAGATTTGAACGTGCCGACCTCGATGTCAGCATGGATGAGAGCCAACAGAAAAACACCATTCAAGCGTTAACTACATTGTTCGAAAGCTATGCAGATGCGCGACTTCGCAATGCACGTGAGCTGACTCGTGTGGCTAAGCGTATCGACGACTTGCTTGAGTTGGTTTATTTCATCTCAACTCGTGTATCGATGGACCTTGATATCAAACAGTCTTTCTTAGAAGAAGACGATATCAAAACGCATATCAATACCTTGACTGAATATCTAGTCAAGCAAAGTGCTGAGCAAAACATCGAACAAGATATCCAAGATGCTGTCCGTCAGCAGATGGAAGACAATCAGCGCGAATACTTCTTGAATGAGAAGATGAAAGCCATTAAAAATGAGCTGTCAGATATGAATGACGGCGCGTTCGATGGTGAAGATGATGTGGCTGAGCTAGAGCAGCGTTTAGAAGATGCTGACTTGCCAGAAGACGTGCGCAAAAAAGCTGAGCAAGAGTTCAAAAAACTCAAAATGATGCCACCTGCATCAAGTGAATCGTCAGTGGTACGCAACTATATTGAATGGATTTTGGACACACCGTGGAATGCGACGACCAAAGTATCTATCAATCTAGACAAAGCTAAGACGGTATTAGACGAAGACCATTACGGTCTACAAGATGTAAAAGACCGCATCTTAGAATATCTCGCCGTGCAATCACGCGTGAAAAAGCTTCGTGGCCCGATTCTATGTCTTGTCGGTCCTCCGGGTGTCGGTAAAACCTCATTGGGTGAATCAATTGCCCGTGCCACTGGTCGTAAGTTTGTGCGTATGGCGCTTGGTGGCGTACGTGATGAAGCAGAGATTCGTGGTCATCGCCGTACCTATATCGGTGCGATGCCAGGTAAAATCGTTCAGTCATTGGCAAAAGTAGAAGTCAAAAACCCGCTGTTTTTATTGGATGAAATCGATAAGATGGCGCAAGACTTCCGCGGTGATCCAGCATCAGCGTTGCTTGAAGTATTGGATCCATCACAGAACGATACATTTAACGACCATTATTTGGATATGGACTTAGATTTGTCGCAAGTGATGTTCATCTGTACTGCCAACAGTATGGATATTCCACCTGCACTGCTTGACCGCATGGAAGTTATTCGTCTGCCGGGTTATACCGAAGAAGAAAAGGTCAATATCGCACAGAAATACCTAGTGCCAAAAGCGATTAAGCAAAACGGTCTTAAAGAAGGTGAAATTGAGATTGTTGAAGCAGCATTGCATAGCATCGTGCGTAGCTATACGCGTGAAGCAGGTGTGCGTAACCTTGAGCGTGAAGTGAATAAAATTTGCCGTAAAGTGGTTCGCGGTTCGGTTGAAACTCATGGCGCGCGTGCTCCGAAAAAAGCAGAGCGTCAGCTAGTGACAGTCGATGACAAAAACATCGATGACTATCTAGGTGTGCATCAGTATGACTACGGTCTGGCTGAAGAAGAGCCTGAGATTGGTCGTATTACTGGCCTTGCTTGGACACAAGTCGGTGGCGAGCTACTGACCATCGAAGCGGTCGGTATGAAAGGTAAAGGCGAGCTTAGCTTTACCGGTTCACTAGGCGATGTGATGAAAGAGTCAATTCGCGCAGCCATGAGCGTGGTTCGTGCTCGCGGTGATAGTTTAGGTATCGACTACGAAACGTTTAAAACTACAGACGTCCATGTCCATATGCCAGAAGGTGCCACGCCAAAAGACGGCCCATCGGCTGGTGGTGCACTGACGACAGCGCTCGTCTCTGCGTTGACAGGTATTGCTATTCGTCCAGATATTGCGATGACAGGTGAGATTACCTTACGCGGTAAAATCCTACGTATCGGCGGCCTTAAAGAGAAGTTGCTGGCGGCACATCGCGGCGGTATCAAGCACGTCTTGATCCCAGCGACCAATGAGCGAGATTTGGCTGATATCCCTGATAACGTGAAAGAAGGCCTAACCATTCAGCCAGTTGCCACAATTGAGGAAATCTTAAAGGTTGCTTTGGTGAGTATGCCAACACCAATCAAACCTGCCAAAGTGACTGTTGATAAAACCTCTGGTAAAGCACTGCACAATTAATTAAACCTTTATTAAACTCGTCCTATAGATTAAGAAGCCGCTCATCACAATGATGGGCGGCTTTTTTTATGCCTGTTTATTGTTCATTTGCTTGCAGTTCGTAGCCTTCTTAATAGGGTTCTCACACATTTAAAGCCATTTAATTTCAAAATTATTTATCCTACTTCGTTTTTCAAACCCATACGATACTTACATTTATTAACTGATTGTTGCGCATTTGATGAATAACTATAGAGTTAGCTTGGCTATACTGACTCCGATGTTAACGAATATTGACACCGATTTTTATAGAACAATAACGATAGATATTCGTGGCTTTGATGAAGATTAAAGATAACAACTCAAACAATTGGAGATAATAATGAATAAGACATTACTTGCAAGTACCCTATTATGCGGTTCAGCGTTAGCAATGACTGGTTGCCAAACGGTAGAAAGTCAAATGCAAACAGGCAATCCTTTAGCACAGCCAACGCTAAAATCAACCATACAAACAGTAGATGGCAAGAAGAAAGAAGTTGGTCAAGTTTTCTTACGTCCAGTTGATGGTGGCGTCCAAGTTTACGGTAAACTTACTAATCTACAGCCAGGCAGAACTGTCTCATTGCATATCCACGAAACAGGCAGCTGTGACGTCATGGGTAAAGCAGCAGGCGGTCACTTCAACCCTGACAACAAGCCACACTCTAATCCAGATGATATGAATGGTCATGCTGGTGACTTGCCAAACTTAACTGCTAATGAAGATGGTGTTGCTACTATTAACTATGTGAATAAGAAAATCGCAGCGACTGAAGCAGGCAAATACAGCGTAAATCGTTTGGCCTTTATTGTACATGCTGGCATTGACGACTATACCAGTCAGCCTTCAGGTAATGCAGGCGATCGTATTGGTTGTGGTATCATCGTAAAAAACTAATACTGTCCAAACCTATGGACTTAGGCTAAGTCTGCAAACGTCGAAATGGCTTAAAAGAAATATTATGAGCACAAAAAAACCCTCTTAAACTATAAGAGGGTTTTTTGTTGGAAGTAATTATTAGGTTTGTTTAAGCCAATAAAAGAAAGACCAATGCAAATTGTACCTGTAGTACATTGAATAAGTCTGACGCTATAAAAGCACTGTATTGGACTTAACTAATAGTTACTCCTCTACCCATTCACCTTTACGCCAGTAAACACCCCAACGTGTGGCCTTGCCATTTTTTTCAGAGCCGATGTACTGCTCTTTTTTCTTACGCGACCAGCGCAAGATAGTTGGGTTGCCTTCAGGATCTTCATCTGGCCCTGCAAATAAGTACTGGAACTTGTCTTCCATTTTATCTTTGATTTCTCGTAGCTCAGCGAGCTTTGGTGGACGCGTTTCTCTAACCTTTGGAAACTTAGATGCCGCGAGGAACATACCAGCTGCGCCTTCACGCAAGATGAAGTAATCATCATGCTTGGTCGACTTGAGCTCTGGCAGATGGATTGGATCCATACGTGGCGGCGCTGCTTCGCCAGTTTTTAGTACCTTGCGCGTGTTATCACAGTTCTGGCAAGCAAAGTACGGACCAAAGCGTCCTGTCTTAAGCTCCATCTGCCCATCACACTTATCACAGTCAATGGTTGGTGCATCTGAGCCCGGTACTTCAAATTTGCCTTCTTCTAGGATATAACCATCGCAATCAGGGTTGTTACCGCAAATATGTAGTTTGAGTCCACCATCTACGATGTAACCATTCATCGCCGTACCACATTTCGGACAGCGTTTTTTCTCCATCAAATCTTTGACTTCTGCCGCTTCGTCATCACCTTCCGCATCATCTAGATTGGCAAATGCTTCGACTGGCATTAGATTTTTGGTACCTTTACAGCGCTCTTTCGGCGGTAGATTGTAGCCAGTACAGCCCAAGAATACACCTGTTGACCCTGTGCGCAGCTGCATAGGACGATCACAGATATCGCAATGGACATCTGGCACGTCGGTCGGATCATTTGGACGCATACCGTCTTTTTCTTTGGCACGCTCTAGAGTAGTTTTGAACTCGCCATAGAAGTTATCAAGCACATCTTTCCAATCTTGATCACCTTCTGCCACATGATCGAGCTTATCTTCAAGCGCAGCGGTAAAGGTATAATCCATTAAGTCTGGGAAACTAGCCGTCAATCTATCAGTAACGATATCGCCCATTTTTTCGGCAAATAGACGCTTATTTTCAAGCTTCACATAACCACGATCTTGAATGGTTGAGATAATTGAGGCATACGTCGATGGACGACCGATGCCTTTTTTCTCAAGCTCTTTGACTAGGCTTGCTTCAGTATAGCGAGGCGCAGGCTTAGTGAAGTGCTGACTTGGATCTAGCTTATCTAGGTTTAACTTATCGCCTTTTTTGACATCAGGCAGTAAGGTATCGTCAGTCTTAGCTGGTGGCATCACTCTTGTGTAGCCATCAAACACCATGGTACGACCGCGCGCTTTTAACTCGATATCGTCTGCGCCTACAAATAGGTTCACTGATAGGTATTTGGCAGGTAACATCTGACACGCCACAAATTGACGCCAGATTAGCTCGTATAGACGTATTGCATCACGCTCAACACCTTTGAGCTGCGTTGACTTCATATTGACATTAGAAGGACGAATCGCTTCATGCGCTTCTTGTGCGCCTTGCTTGTTACCATAGAAATTTGGTTTTTCTGGTACGTATTTTGCGCCATAGTTGTCTTCGATATGACCACGGACAGCAGCAAGCGCATCGCCTGATAAGAATGTCGAATCGGTACGCATATAAGTAATATGACCCGCTTCGTATAGACGCTGCGCCAAAATCATGGTTTTCTTAACAGAGAAACCTAAGCGCGTACTAGCAGCCTGTTGCAAGGTCGAAGTAATAAATGGTGCGCTTGGACGTGATTGCGTTGGTTTTTCTTCACGCTCTTTAACGATAAAATCGCTTGCCTTGAGCACTTCTAGAACTTTATCGGTCTGCTCTTTATTACCAAGCTTTAGGGTTTTGCCGCCTTGTTTGGTCGCCTCTAAGCGTATACCGATTTGCTCAGCGTCTTTTTTTCCATTAGCAATGTGCGTATCAGCATGAATCTGCCAGTACTCTTCTGGAATGAACGCGCGAATTTCATGCTCACGCTCAACGACCAAGCGCATGGCAACTGACTGTACACGGCCTGCCGACAGTCCACGGGCAATCTTTTGCCATAATAATGGCGATACCATAAAGCCGACTACACGGTCCAAGAATCGACGGGCTTGCTGCGCGTTCACGCGGTCAATGTCTAATTTCGAAGGTTGTTTAAACGCACTTTGAATAGCTGACTTGGTAATCTCGTTAAAGACCACACGTTGATACTTACTATCAGGGCCACCGATGACTTCTTTGAGATGCCAAGCAATCGCTTCCCCTTCTCTATCCATATCCGTTGCTAGATAGATTTTGTCAGCGTCTTTGGCGAGTGCTTTAAGCTCTTTGATGACTTTGGTTTTGTTTGGTAGTACTTCATAGACGGCCGCCCAGTCATGCTCTGGATCTACGCCCATACGGCGCACCAGTGCTTGCTGTGCTTTTTCTTCTTTGGTCAGACTGTCATCTTTTTTAGCGGTCGTTGCTTTCTTTGCGCTTTTACTCGCACTGACTGGCAAATCACGGACGTGACCGATACTTGAGCGTACGATAAAGTCATCACCAAGGTATTTATTAATCGTTTTTGCCTTGGCTGGTGATTCTACGATCACCAAAGACTTACCCTTTGGGCTGTCCGCAGCTGGTGCTGGACTTTTTTTGGTTGTGGTTTTTGCCATGTTTGACGACACCATAATATAAGTAAATTAAAAGTAAGGTTAAATTCAGCAGCACGGCAATTTATGGAAGCGGATACTCATGGTTTGACCATGGTTCAGCTATTTATAGTAATAATCGCTGCTGATAAAAAAGGTTATAAAACAAATAATAACCATAAAATAAAGATATAGTTATAAAGACGTTACACTGCTAAGCGTTAAACTGTCAACTTTAAATAATTTGAATATGACAAACCGCTTGCATATTGCCCTTTAATGGAGACGAAAAAACGCTTTACTAGGTTTATGCTTGTTTTTGCATCTGTAGCGCCCACTTCTCAAGGTTTTCTTTGAGCACTAATAAGTCCGCTTCGATCCGTTTTTGATGATACGTTGGGTTAGATGCTGGACGTACATAAGCAATATCTTCCCAATAAATAATAATGCTATTTGCCTTGGTCAATAGACCTTTAACAAACGGTTCAATACTTACCGGCAAATCTAACGGCACTTGATCCAAGCTAAAATCAGTTTTTTTGACCGTCGGATTATTGCTGATTTGACTAGAACGAATCGCACTGGGAATAGTAAGCGTCTTATCATCTGTACTGGTATCAACAAAACTACTGTCTGGTCGCCACTGTCCATCAATCACTTGATAACGGGTATGCGGCAGTTTAGTGTCTTCAAATATTAGGCAGTATTGTCCAAGCATACCGCGGCCATACTCATTGTCACGGCCTTTGATCCAATCAGGGCACGAAACGAGCTTTGGATTGAGCTGTAGACGACGCGCGGTCATACGCAGCTTATCCAAACGCTGATCGATACCGTTCGGTTTGAGCGCCATCATACTCCCTAATACGAATAGTACAATGATAACGCCAATCAATGTTCCCATGATGGTCTGGCCTTTTGACTAAATGAAAAAGATACTAAGAGAGAGATAGATAAATATCGCTAATGAACCGTTATTTATAAATAGTACATATAGATTTGCGATTAGCAGGATAATAAACAACGATATATAAGGGCTTATAATGAGCACGAACCATTAAAAATCAAGCGTTGTCGTCCAATCGCGGTGCAACAGGTGCTTTTAAAGCATATGACAATTTAGCAAGTTACGCTATTAAATCAATTATTTAGCGTATATAAACTTACCGAGTACAGTACGCTATAAAAACCAGATACGAAAAGTGGTCAGCGCAAAAAAGTGCTATGATAAACCATAATTTTAAACGCGCGCAGGTTTATTATGAATTATCTTATTGAGTCAAACTCATCGGGCGCTTATCACGCTCGCAAGCTGACAAGTAAAGTCATGAGCAAAGCAGGCATGAGCTTATCGCTACTTGGCGCGGTCGTACTGACATTATCGGGCTGTGCCACGACTCAGAGCCTAACGCCGCAGCAGTGTCAAAGCAGTAACTGGCAAGAAGTCGGCTATGCTGATGGCTCGCAAGGACGTTCAGGTGCCTACTTCGGTCACTATACCAATAGCTGCGCCAGTGTCGGCGGTGCTAGCCCTAACCGTATCCAATGGGAGCAAGGCCGTCAACAGGGTCTCAAAAACTACTGTACCGAGCTGAATGCTTATAAGCTCGGCCGCGAAGGCTATGACTGGCAACCTGTCTGTTCGTTAGAGGGTATTGATAAGTTAGAAGAAGCCTACTCCCAAGGGCGCTACTACTATATCCGTCAGCGCGATCTCGACTACTTACGCTCACCTTACCCATTTGGCTACAGACATGCAGGCTTCGGTTACGGCTATCGCCCATTTGGCTATGGCTGGTAAAAAAAGAAAACCTCACTAACGACTTAATTTGAGGTTTAAGTAGTTAATGAGGTTGGAGAAAATTTTATTATTTTAATTGTTTTTATTATAATGGTGCTAATTGTCTTGCTGGTTGGGCTATTGATTTATCTAGCCAGTTTTCTAATATAAAGTCAAAGCTACTAGCACTGACTCACAGTGCTTAAACTATTCAGTGCCTAAGTTCTTAAAGATTTAGCTACTAAACTACTCATTCACAAATGCGATTTTGGTCAGTCCAGCGTTACTTGCCGCTGCTAAGACTTGAGCGACCGTATCGTACCTGCCTTCTTTATCCGCACGTAACTGTACCGCTGGATTCTTACCAGTCGCGCCTTGTTGCTGCAAGCGATTCTCTAACTCTTCCATACTGATTGGATCGCTATCCCAGAATATACCCGCGTCTTTATCAATGCTAACTTGAATCGCTTCTGGCGGCGTTTCATTGAGCGCGGCACTAGTCTCTGGCAAATCTAAAGGCACCGTCGGATTCAGCACGGTCGCTGTCAATAAAAATATAATCATCAATACCAGCATGATATCGATAAGCGGAATGAGGTTCATCTCATCCATGCTTCGTACGTCATCATCACCCAATTGAAATGCCATAGTTACTCTCAATGCTTTTGGTTATTTTCACACAGCCAAGCCGTTTTTTGACTTGTCGTTTTAGCCTTTATAGACTTAGCGCTTTCAGAATTAATGCTTGCAAAATAAACAATATCTATAGTTGCTTTGGCACAGAATTACTGTAGTTGCTAGTATGCTGCGTCTCGCTCGTCGTTGAACGACTGCTTGTTGCAGCGTGCACTTGCGAAGCACTAGTAGCATGGCTCGCAGTTACCTTGGTCGTATCCACAAGACCCGTTGATTGCGCCAATAGATCATGCGCTCTGTCATTGGCTTGATACATTATGCGGCGATTGATACGTACTGCAAGGTTGTAAAACACCACGGCTGGAATCGCTACTGCAATACCAAGACCTGTCATAATCAGTGCTTCACCGACTGGCCCTGCAACCTGCCCCAATCCTGCCTGACCACTCATACCGATGTTGTGCAAGGCATGGAAAATACCCCATACCGTACCAAACAAGCCGATGAACGGTGCAATCGCTGCCGTCGTACCAAGAATCGGCAGACCGCGCTCACTAGCAAAGCGATAGCGACCGATATGCTTGAGCAAAGTCTGCTCAGTCACCAAACGGCGTGTGGCAGCATCAGTACCAGCCAAATCAGACTGTCTGGCTTGTAATTGCTGACTTAAATCATCTGCTACATTGGTCGCCAGTTTGCGGCTTTGCAATACGCGGACGATACCTGTCACCCAAGAGAGAATAGATAACGCAAGCAACAAAAAGAACAACGTTTTTGTCACCATGTCGCTGATCTGCCAGTATTGCATAAAGTCCATGTCAGACTCCTTAATGTGTAATGCCATTACATGATACTGAGGTAAATATCATGTTTAGTTTTATAATGAAAGATTATCAATAAATACGTTGTTATAAAGTATGAACTATCAAGGAACCGCGTAACTGATCGGTAGAGTTACATCACCTACCACGGGTACGCCATTCTTAGTAAAGGGTTTGAACTTGCCAGATCGCACTTGACGTCGGGCTTCTTTGTCTAGTAGCGGATTACCTGATGATTGAGCAACTCGCACGTTATCGATGCCGCCTTGTTTGTTGACTCGTAATACTAAGACAACGTTGAGCGTATCACCAGAACGAGCTCTACGTGCGGCGCGCTCAGGGAAACTAAAGTTTGGCGCAGATGCCCAGTTGGCTGAGCTAGCAGTAAAGCTCACAGGCTCATTACTCTGTGCTAAAGCAGCTGCTGCTTCTGCCTCAGCTCTTGCTTGTGCAGCGGCGGCCTCTGCGGCAGCCTTCGCTTGAGCGGCAGCTTTGGCATCAGCAACCCTTTTGGCTTCTTGCTCTGCCCTAGCTTGTGCCTCTTGCTCAGACTTTTTGGCTTGTCGCTCTGATTCAGCTTGGGCAGCTGCTTGACGTTGTGCTTCAGCTGCTGAGTTATCAACCTTTGGTTTCGGTAGCGGCTCTTTTGGGGCTACTTTTTGACTGGTATCAGGACGAGGCTTTTCTGACGCTATCACAGGCGTCACTTTCGGCTCTGTATTTTTTACAACAGGCTCTTTTGGTTTTACGGGTGTCTCTGTTGGTTGTTTAACCGGCTCTTTAGGCTTTGGTTCAGGTTGCGGCGCTGGCTGAACTTGCACCTCAGGCTGTACTTCTTTTTTGGCTGTGACTGTTTGCTTTTCTACTTCAGTTGAGACCGTTTTTGCCGGTAATGACACAAACTTTATCTCAAGTGGTGACATCTCTTTTTTTGGCTCAGGTTTGAGTTCAGGCGTTTTTATTGCCACTAGTGCAATTGCGGCAAGCACATGGAGTCCTAGTACTGCAACAATAGCTAGCAATAACGACTTAAGTGGTGGCGCGTCTAAATCCGTTGAACTCATAAAAGCCTAATGTTTATTACTCAGAGTAGAATGGCGTAGATAATAATGCAAACGATAATTATTATCAATAATAATTTACAATATTTTCGCTATTTAATACATCTCTGACACGTGACATTGCTTAGTAGCCTTACTTATCAGAACGCTTATTTCTATGAACGTTACCTACTTTTATACCTCACTACTATGAACCTTATCTTTTCATCAAATGATACGTTGCGTTTAATATAACAAGCACTGTTAATAAAAACCATTATCATTTATATTGATAATGAGTCTCAACTACTTTATTATAACCGCTGTATTGTCTACCCATACTATTTTTATAAAAACTATTCGTATAAAAAGTTAGTAATTGGTACTAAGTAGACTATTTATTTTATGCTTTTTATTTCAAGCATCGTTCAGACTTAATATTTTTAGCGTCATTCATTTGCAATTATTTTAGACAATTGCTTAAACATTTTTTGATAGACCGAGTTCATTATGCCGACATCTTTATTATCTAGCAGACCTACCGCCTCTTTTTTCAAACGTCCATTATTGACTGCTGCCATGACAGCGTTGTTAGCTACGGTAGTGGCAGGATGTAGCTCGCCTGAATCTAATGATTCTGAGCCAGCAGACGCCAAAACCGAAAACCCAACGGCTGATGAATCACAGAACGTTGCTAATAACGACGCTGTATCTGCTGAGAAAATCATGGTCAATACTGTAAAAGGTGATGTTGAGCTCGCTATGAACCCATCGCCACTTGTCGTTTATGATATGACGTTGATGCAAGACTTGGCCGCGCTAGATGTGGCAGTCGATGGTATGCCTGGTGGTTTATTACTAAAGAATCTACACTCAGAGACGCAACCTGATCCAAAATCGGTAGGTACTGTGTTTGAGCCGGATCTTGAAGCGTTAAATGCAATGCAGCCGCAAGCTATTTTGGTCGGTTCACGCATGGCAGAAAAATACGACGAGCTATCAAGTATCGCGCCGACATTGGACATGAGTATTGATACAGCCAATATCTATGAGTCAAGCAAGCAGCGCCTGCATGATCTAGGTGCATTGTTTGGTAAAAGCGATCAAGCAGCTAAGCTACAACAGAATATCGATGACCTCATCGACGAGACCAATAGCCTCACCGAAGAAAACAAAGGTACTGGTCTGGTCGTTATGGTCAATGGCAATAAAATGTCAGCATATGGCGACAAATCTCGTTACGGGTTTATCCATACGGTGCTAGATGTACCAATGGCAGATAAGCAAATTGCCGATGCCCCTCATGGACAGCCGGTCTCTTTTGAATATATCCAAAAAGCCAACCCAGACTGGTTGTTTGTTATCGATCGCAGCGCCGCAATTGGTGAAGATGGTATTGGTGCCAAAGCCGTATTGGAAAATCCGCTGGTCGCGCAGACCAATGCGTGGAGCAAGCAGCAAGTGGTTTATCTGAGCCCAGACTCTTACCTAGCGTTTGGTGGCTATTACCAATGGATGCAGGATCTCACAACGATTAAAGATGCCTTTGCTAACGCTAAGTAACTATGCTTATTGTTGAATAAGCGCCCTACTAGGTCGTTGCGTAAATAATTTCACACAACGTAGGCAGCTATTACTACCGTTATCACTGCTCATTTTTAAGCCAATAAAGATTATGTCGTTATTTTCACACCGTGCTCGTGCTAGGCTCAAACCTAACGCTTCTTTGCCAGTATCAAATTGGCAAGGAAGCGCTAGCCATACTTTAGGCTCGAAATATCGACGTGCCGCCATACCACCGTGGTTAATCAACACCGCAAGCCTCATTATCATGGGGCTTTTGGTGTTATTGAGCTTATCTATTGGTGTGGCTGACTTTTCGTGGTCAGGTATCTTGCAGAGCCTGCTGACCCAGAGTGCCAACTCCGACAGCTCATTGTTATTGGTTAGCCGTATCCCGCGTACCGTTGCGATTATTCTGACTGGCATTGCAATGGCGGTGGCGGGAATGATCATCCAAGTGGTGCTCAAAAATCGCTTTGTAGAGCCGTCAATGGTCGGCGCAACTCAGAGTGCCGCGCTCGGTTTGCTAGTGGTCAGTCTGCTGTTCCCTGCCAGTGCGCTCATTGTGAAGATGAGCGTAGCGACCATCGCCGCCGTATTCGGCATGATGCTCTTTATGCTATTGATTCATCGTATTCCGCCAACTGATTTTTTGATGGTTCCACTGATTGGTATTGTCTTCGGCGGCATTATCGAAGCAGTTACTACCTTTATCGCCTATCAAACTGAGTCGCTACAGATGCTGAGCGTGTGGCAGTTTGGGGATTTCTCAGGCGTACTAGCCGGGCGCTATGAGCTGTTGTGGCTCACGGGCGCGCTGTGTGTGCTAGCTTATATTATTGCTGACAAGTTGACCATCGTCGGTCTGGGTGACAATATCGCCTTGAACTTGGGTATTAGTAAGCGCCAAGTCACGTGGATTGGCGTCGGTATGGTGGCCATGATGAGTGCCGTCGTGGTCGTGACGGTCGGTATGATTCCTTTTATCGGGCTGGTCGTGCCAAATATTGTGAGCCGTCTAATGGGAGATAAGTTGCGGCGTAGCTTGCCCGCAGTCGCGCTACTCGGCGCTTCGGCAGTATTGCTATGCGATATTATCGGTCGCTCAATTCGCTATCCATTCGAAGTGCCTGTTGCCACTGTCTTTGGCGTGGTCGGTACAGTGCTGTTTTTGTGGTTGTTATTACGTGCGCCATCTGAGAGATAGCGGATTTAATACTCAGTGTTCAACGCCTTAAAAGATGGATGACCATCGCTCATTTTTTATTACTAGATAAGCTTGGCACCATAGGATTTTTGTATGTTCTCATCAACTAAGCTTACTTCTACCAAGACTGATGCTACCAAAACCAGCACAGCGATAGATAACTCATCTTCAGCAGATGGTCAGTATTCAGCCGCTGCCCAAAGTCAGTTGGCAAAGCTTTGGACATGGATAGCTGCCCATCCAAAATCCATAGCAGCTATTATTCTACTTATCTCGATGACCTTGTTTATGACACTCAATGTCAATGGCTATTGGGACTTTGCGCTACCATTACGCGGCAAAAAACTGCTAGCACTGATGGTGGTTGGCTATGCGATTGGCGTGTCGACGTTGCTGTTTCAGACGTTGACTCACAATCCAATTCTAACGCCCTCCCTACTCGGGTTTGATTCACTCTATGTTCTGTTGCAGAGCTTACTGGTTTTCTTTTTAGGTGCGATTAGCTTTACCAGTCTCGATCCTATTGCCAAGTTCACGCTAGAGATTGTCCTGATGTTTGGGGCATCTTTATTATTATTTAAGTTATTATTTTCTAAAAGCAGTCAGGATCTGACGCGGCTAATATTGGTGGGTGTTATTTTTGGCGTGTTGTTTCGCAGTTTATCAGCACTCATTGCACGGCTGATAAACCCTGATGATTTTGTGGTCGTACAGTCCGCTAGCTACGCGCAGTTTAATACAGTCAACCCTCAGCTACTAGGTATCAGCTTATTTATCTGTGCCATCACTGCGATATTTGTGTGGCGCTGGCGTTACCAATGCGATGTGTTGATGCTCGGACAAGCACAGGCCGTCAACCTTGGTATCAACTATCAGCGTCTAGCATTTGGTCTATTAACTGTCATCGCTGTACTGGTTGCCACGGCCACCGCCCTGGTCGGTCCAGTGACTTTCTTTGGTCTATTGGTTTGCGCATTGACCAATCGTATCGCGCGACATATGTATCACACTGAGCGGCTGATATTGGTCAGCTTGGTCGCTATGATTTGCTTAGTACTGGGTCAGACTATCTTTGAGCAAGTGCTAGATATGGCAGGCGTATTGTCAGTGGTGATAGAGCTAGCGGGCGGATTGATGTTCTTAGCATTGATATTTATGTCTCAACGTCGTTCTTTATGATTACTTAGCCGACATTGTTTATTTAGCTGATTCTGTTGATAGAGAAAACCCTAAGACTTTTTAAATAAGACTGACTATGATTAAACTGAATAATATCTCTCACCATATTGGCAAACAAAAAATCTTGCATGACATTACGTTGTCCCTACCAACGGCGCAGGTGATTGCTTTGATTGGGCCTAATGGCGCTGGGAAGTCTACGTTGTTTTCTGTCATGGCTCGCTTGCAGCCGCTACAATCTGGGCAGGTGAGCTTCTCTGTAGATAATGAAGAGCGTGATATTGTCAGCTGTCAGGCGCGCACACTGGCCAAAACTGTCGCTATGCTCGGACAAGACAATCATGTACAAGGACGACTGCGCGTACATGAGCTACTGATGTTTGGTCGTTATCCCTATCATCAAGGACAACCGACCGCTGACGATCAGCAAAAAGTACAGGAAATCCTCGAACGCTTTGAGCTTGAGCCACTTGCCGAGCGCTTCTTGTCAACGCTATCAGGCGGACAGCGTCAACGCGTGCTGATTGCTATGATTGTCTGCCAGGATACGCCCTATCTATTGCTCGATGAGCCACTGAACAACTTAGATATGTATCATGCTGGTCGCCTCATGCGTGAGCTACGTCAGCTTAGCCATAATCAGCAAAAAACCGTGGTAATAGTCCTGCATGACATCAACCAAGCGGCACAGTTTGCAGATACAGTGGTTACGATGAAAGCAGGAGAAGTGACGGCTGTTGGTCGTCCTGCTGATGTTATTACCAAAGAGACGATGAAAGATTTATACAACGTCGATGTCACTGTCCTAAGTCATCAGGGCCGTCCAGTGATTGTTGATACGGTTTAGTGACTAAACCGTATTCAAGTACGCAATAAAAAACTTAATATAATGCCAGTACATTGGTACTAGCACTATATTGAGCACATTAGTTTTATGTCTTAATATCTATTTAAGTTTTTGCGCTGCTTTAAGTCGCTGCTGTCGACCTTTCCACCATAGATAGACGCCCGTAATGGACAACACTGTCACAGCCAAACCTACCAATGCTAAAAACATTTGATACAGTAAGTGGCCGATGCCATGGCCAATATGACCCATATGTAGGGTCAACAACCAATTGTTAGTCTTACTGCCAAATGATGAGTTTTGATAGCCAAAGTTCACCTGTTCAACGCTACCTGTTTTTGCATTAACCGTGATGGATGATGCACCGCCTTTTTTACCAATATCCTTATCTGTCTTAAAGCGCAGCTGCCATTGGCCCTCGTCCTCAATCCAACGTATGCCTAAAAACTCTCGTACTAGCATACCCTTGCTTTGGGCAGCGGTGTTTGCCTGCTTACTTAAATAAGCAATGCTATTGGCTTTGTTGACCACATCAACAGCTTCGACATCGATAACTTCATTGCTTACAGCTTCAACTCTAGCCGCTGTTTCTGCACCAGACATCTGCTCCGCTTTTCCAGGTGGTTTTCTTGAGTTCTCCTGTCTTTCACCTCTTCCCTCAAGTCCTACGACAGCGTGCATCACAGGTTGATAGACCTCTCTTAGGTTAAAACCAACACTCGACCACGCGATGACAAACAAGATCCCCCAAAGCCATAACCCAAAGGCATGGTGTAGATCATAATTCAACTTAAACATATTACTTTTGGTACGAATTTTCCACGCTGGTAACCAACGTTTAAAAAAGGAGGCACGTTTTTTAGGCGAGGTTTGGTTCTGTGCTTTTTTCTTAATCGCTCTAGGAAACGTTAAGTAAAAGCCAATAAAGCAATTAATCGTCCACACGAGCGCGACAATCCCTAATAGCAATTTCCCAATATCACCCAGTAATAAATCGCGATGTAGCCAAAACACTTTCCACATGGTGTTGTGCCATGCCCACTCATCTCTATCACGAGTACCAATGATATCGCCAGTATAAGGGTGGACATAAACTTGTTGAAACGGTGCTTTTGGTTGGTTTTGGGCGGATTTTCCTCGTGCTCTATCCACCGAAAATACAGCCGACCTCTCTGCTGCTATCGAGGTTGGCATGCTAGAAAAAGCATATTGAGGGTACGCACTGATGACCTTATCATGAAGCTCTGCAATAGGCAGATGTGATGCGTTTTGCTTCTCAACCTGAGCCAGTTTATGGTTGAAGACATCGTCTAGCTCGTCATGAAATGCCAATAATGTGCCAGTAATACCAGTGATAATTAAAAAAGCTGCCATGGCAAGCCCAGTATAACGGTGAATCCAAAGACAGCTATAGCGAAAATTAAATGACATAAATAAATCTGCTGTTATATTGTGATAGTAAGTTATTGAATCATTAAAAATATTTACGGGGGCATGGGCTTATTTTGAAAATAAGAACCTGTCCTAACAACACAAAAGGTCTAAGCAAATAGCTCAGACCCTTTTCTAATTTAACAAACCCTGTGTCTACCTCCTAAAAATCAACGCTAACGTCGAACACATAAGTACGACCAGGTTCATTGAACGTACGTGCACCTGCGTTCGTAGCGGTACCCTCACGATAAACACCCTCATCAAATAAGTTTTTGATACCAGCACCAACAGTAATCGCTTTTGTCAGATCATAACGAGTGCTCACATTGGCAATGGCATACGGTTCGCGATCAAGCAACGGGTCACCACTATCTTCTCCAGTCGTAACTGAAATCGTAGGGGCTTCAATCGTGCCGTAGTAGCTCACATCAAAGTCGGCATTCCAGCGAGGCGTAATATCCCAATCCACACCCGTGTTCACAGTGAACTTAGGAATGAGTGATAATGGCTCGCCATTGTCTTTTCGCTCTGAGCGGATGTTACTGGTGATATTGGTAGACCACGAAACATTGTCAGTGACTGGTACTTGTACAAAACCTTCTAAACCTTCGACAATTGCTTCACCTTGATTGTCCCATTGAAAGATAGAACGATTTGTCGCTGTATCTACCGCCACTCGATCCGTACCAGCACCAATACGGTTATCATAGGCATTATGGTAATAAGTCAAGCCTGCATTCAGTCCAGTGCCATCATCATAAGTAAAGGTGATCTCTTTATTCCAAGATGTCTCATTTTCTAGGTCAGGGTTCCCTAATACATGGCAACCTCTTTCATCAGCAGGTACCCAAGATGGACAACCATTGCCACCAGTATAGTAAATATAGTTTGGATCAAGCTGATATAATGAAGGGGCTTTAAACGCACGACTGACGCCGCCTTTCACTGACCAATCAGGACTAAAGTGCCAAGTAGTATTGATACTAGGCGACCAATTACTACCAGCCTCGCTATGATAGTCGAAGCGTAGACCTGGAGTCACATACCAGTCAGGTGTGATCTCGTAGTTATCTTCTAAATAAGCACCGATCAGGTAGGCATCAGAGGTTGGATCACGCTGTTCAGGATCGGTTTCTACATCACCAAAATCAAAACCCTCTGCAAATGCCAAATCAGATACCACAGGGTTATCTAGCTTTTCGCCGCGGAACTCTGCACCAGCAGTCAAGGTATGACGATCAAAGTAAATATCCCATTCTGATTTAGCATTCAGCGTATCGTAAGTCGCCTCTGTCCACTCAAACTCCTCGCCGTCGTCAGGTAGGACAATCTGTCCTTCGCCACCACCCGCACTACCTTCACCCAAGCGCTCATTAACTGTCCGAGTATACTCTACAAAACTGTTACTACTAGCGTCATCATACTCACCTCGGTGCGTGATCGCCGCGCCATAGCGTTGCATTTTGCTCGTTGTTTCGCCGTCTAATTCGTCTATCAACGTTTCATTCACTGATTGGAACAGCGAGTCACCCGCCCAGCGGTTTTCTTGACGGCTATAGTTCACTTCAAAACCGACAGTATTTATCGCATCCATCGCGTACTCAAATACTTGGCGCACATCGATATTTTCGACACCTTCAGTACCTGCTGCTACTGAGTCATCTAGCGCTTCTGCTGCATTTATGTACGGGTCATCTGCTTCACTATTATGATATCCAAGAGTGGTACGAGAGGACAGTTTATCCGTCAATGCACCTGCCATATTGATATTGGTACGCCAGCTACTGCCTTCTAGATCGCTCTCTGGTGCCTCATAGTGACCACTGATAGAAAATTCTGGCTCAGTCGGGCTCTTAGTAATGATATTTACCACGCCGCCCATACTACCAGAGCCATAACGGGCAGCTGCTGGACCACGCAATACTTCGATGCTTTCGATAGCACCTGGTGGTACCCACTGCGAGTCACCACGCGTGTCTTGCTCACTCCCACGACTAGGTCGTGAGGAATTGCGAGAAGTGACAGGACGACCGTCAATTAAGATAAGTGTATTGTTTGGCCCCATACCACGCAAATCAATTTGACGTTGGTTACCACGCTGACCTGACGTTGATGAACCCGACAAATTCACACCTGGCATCTTACGTACAATTTCCGAGATATCATTAGAAACTGATGCTTTTTCGATGGCTTCTTCACTAATAATAGACAGCCCAGCTGCTTGTTCTAGCTCGTCCCTTGCTGCCCGCACCACAATTGTATCCAATGTAGCTGTAGGCACAGCTTCCTGCCCACTTGCTCCCTGTATCATATTGTCATCACTGTCTGCAGCAACGGCTGTACTACTAAGAATAGAAGTCACAGCGATACTTAGTAAAAGCTTACCAGTCACGACGCGTTGAAGTTTTTTTGGAGAAGTGATGACTGAGAAATCAGAGCAACCTGATTGGTTTGACATAAGTAATATTCCTTGAAGCGCACAATTTCGTTAATACCTGTTTATCTCATCGTCAGTGAATGGTTTTAGCCATTTTTTATGCGATGCTTCGGATGCATTCTCGGTGCAAGTACACATAAATAAACGTCTAAAATTGACATACGATTGTCGGATAGACGTGTCCGTAAATATATGTGTTATAAAAACATGACTAAAATATCGCCAAGAGGCTTAGCTATTGAGAGTAAACGAATAAGGGTATCTACTAAGTAGGGTTAAAAGTTTGATGACGCTGTAACTATCATTAGCCAACGAATTAAATATTTAACGTAAAAAAGTCTCTATAAATAGAATAAAGCAAAGAGCCATTAACTGTTCTGTAATGAACGAAACACACTTTAGCAAGATACATATAATAATGCAAACATTAATGATAATAATTATCATTAATGTTTGCATTATTATATTCGGTTTAGTTAACGGTTTAATTAATGCTCAATATATCTATAGAAATGCCTAATAGTTTCAATTGTATAAGCACTACACTGTCAAAACTTGTCGATATATCCAATATGATAATTCGGCCAGTTAGAAACATTATGCGTCAGATTCAGAATTTCGACGTTTACTTACTCTATGCCCGTATTCACTCACAATTATTTCCTGATAATTTGAAAGATATAAATGAGCTTCGATGATAGCTCGCTGTTGTTTAGAGTATTGGCATAGTGCTCGCATACGACTCGCATACGATTTAACTCACATGCTATTTATACGGTAGCCTCACCTTCTACCAAACGAGCAACTTAACATCTACTCTTAGATAAATCGCACTCTCAAAAATCTCGTAAAAAAAGCCAGCTACCATGTAAGACAGCTGACTTTATAAGTACGATTAGACTTAAATTCGATAAGCTAGATTAGAACTGATAAGTCAAAGACGTTTTGATATTACGTCCCATTTCAAAATCAGTATAGTCATCATCAATAGAGTTACGTGACGCATGGCTTGCATAAGTCTCATCAAAGATGTTGTATACACCTAGTGTAGCTTTTAAACCTTCGATTTGAGTTGGCGTGTAAGTCATAAAGATATCGTGTACGTCATAGCCTGGTTTTTCGTTGTCATCATCAGCGGTATTCGGTGTCACATCGGCGACATAAGTACTGCGCCAGCCAAGCTCGGTAGTGTTGGTTGGAGCGTAACCCAAGTTGACCATGTACTTATCGCCAGACTCAGAGCCACTACCACTGACAGAAGAGATATTGTAACCCGTATCTTCGCCTTTGCTACGCGCACGAGCATAGCTTAGACCCATGTTGAAGTTATCTGCGCGATAATCAGCTGATAGCTCTACACCTTTGATTTTGAAATCTTCGTCATTATTAATGACACCTTGGCAGCTACCGTTTAACTGTCCAGTCGCACAATCTAAACCAACTCTACCATTACCTGCACGTACAAACTCAATATAGTTTTCGATATTGGTTTCAAAGTATTTAGCACTTAATTTTAAAGAGTCATCAGCCACTGTCAGACCACGCAGCGTTGTAGCAATACCGACTTCTGCATTGTCACCTTCTTCTGCTTTTAGATCGTTGTTCACATACGTATCAGCGCCATCGGTGTTAAAGATAGTTTGGCTAAGATCTGGACCATTAAATAACTGCGTATAGCTTGCAAATAGCTGGGTACGCGGTGCAATCTCATAGCTAGCAGCTAGTGCGCCAACGACATTGTCATAAGTCTTGCCAGCAGATACATACTCTGGAGACTCATAACGGTCATAACGGACGCCTGGCGTTAAGCTAAGCTTACCCATTTGCCATTGGTCTTCTAGATACACTGAGGTATTAGTTGCTTCATCGGTGCTCGCATTACCAAAGTCACGTGTCATCTCAGATTCTTTTTTGTAATGCTCAACTCCAGCGATGAACTTATGAACCCCTGGCACACCGTTGATGATACTGCTATCAACGATACTGGTGTTTTGTACTTTTGCGCCTGTGGTTTGGACTTCTGCATCAAACTCAAACCCAGGTGCACCATCAGAGTTACGCAAAATCTGCGTGCTGGTCTGATATACATTGGCGTCTACATTGACCAATTGGTTGGCAGGGTTGTAAGCATAGTCAAGCGCATAGGTATCGCGTTTGACTTCCTGCGGGATGATCGGGTTCCAGCCACCAGCAGGAAAATCTGGACGTAATGGGAACTTGCCTTTGTTTTCGGTACGGCTAAAGCTAGCGCCTACATGATGATCACTACCGACATAAGCACCAGCTTTTAATAGGATGTTTTCGCCTTCGCTGTCTTCCGTTTGGATTTTACGGCCTTTACCGTCTTCACCAGCATCCGCATTGCGTTTGCCATAATAAGCCAGTAAATCAACATTTTCTGTTGGCGCACCATATACAGTGGCAGAAGTTAGCAGTTCATCATTGTTGCTAGCATAACCTGTATGCAGCTTAGCACCTACCTTTTGACCTGGCTTGAGTAAATCTGCCGCGTCGACTGTCTCAAAAGCAACCGCACCGCCGATGGCATCATTGCCTAGCGTCACTGAGTTATTGCCCACTGATACTTCTGCTTGTTTTAGCAGATCTGGATCAATAGTGACGTCACCCATATGGTAGAACAACGCGCCTTCTTGACGTGCGCCATCTATCGTGACTTTTAGGTTGGTATCATCAAGACCACGTACACGAATACGTTGGTTGACCGATGAGGTACCGCCCACGCTCACCCCTGGTACAACGTCCAGAAAATCGCTCAAATGGCTGGCTTGTGCAGCTGGGGTGTAGTCATCTATATAGACAGAGTCTTCTTGTACAGCGTCACGTACTGAGCTATTTGCTGTTACAGTGATAGTCTGTAATGTCGTGTTTGGCATATCTGCTGCCGTTGCAGCGCTGGCAGCTTGCGTCCACAATACAGCGGCGACACCGATAGACAATACTGTCAATTGACTAGATAACTTTACTTCGCGCATAACACATTTACTCACTTTGTTTACTGTCAGAAATTAGAATTTTTAGAATTATTTTTAAGGGCTATCGTCAAACAACCTTTAAAATAGTGCCCACCAGAAGATTAAATACCTTAAAACACTTAACTCATCGTGCGAATAACATGATTAATGTTAATGATAATAATTAGCGTTTAAATAATGAGAGGCATAATAACTAAGTATTAACAATTTGGCAATAATTAATATCATACATTCTCAATTCTAGTGCTTAGTACGCCAAGTGAACGCAGCAACGCTTAGTACTAACTATAAATATGCTATCGAATATGCCGCTGGCCACGAGTTGAATCTGTATCAGCAAGGCTTAAAATCATCACTTCTATAGCAGCCTGCTATTAACTTAGCTCATCACTTGTATTTCTTGTACTACTGTACTAGAATACTGAAACAAGATGGTTCTCAGCGAAAAATCGCTCAACAAGCGACCTATCTATTTTCTTTGGCTAAGATGACCTATTATGACTACCGATCCTTATCAGAGCTTAGTGAAACATTTGACCAACTGTACTGATAGCGCAGATATCGAAAAGCTGCTCAGTGCCTTGCTGACCGATAAAGAACAGCATGACATCGCCAATCGTATTCGCATTTTTGACTTGCTAGATCGTGGCATCACCCAACGTGATATCTCTGAGCAGCTAGGGGTTGGTATCGCCACGGTCTCTCGCGGTGCCAAGGCCAAGCAAAGCCATGATGTCAGCGCGTTACTGGCCACTCATAGAGACTGCTCTTAACCTCTAACGACGATACTATCTAGCTTTTTACTGACAACTCTTATACTTATTAATCGACACTTATCAATCAACACATATTTGAACCATTTCGGACTTTGTTATGACCTCTAGTACTCGCACACAGACCAAACCTGCTCCTATCGATATCCCGAGCAAACCACAACGTATCAAACTGACGCAAGATATCGATTTTTTTGCATTATTCAAACGTATCGAAAGCGCGTTTGATACCTGCTATTTGCTCGAATCATTAGGTGAAGACAGCCATATATCGCGCCACCATGCGATTGGCTTTGACCCTGTGACAACTATCGCTGCCTTAGACCGCAACACACTTGCGATTACCGACAATAAAACCGCTGAGACAAGTTGCTATCAAACTGACAACCCTTATCAGCTACTGCGCGACATAACGCCGCAGCATGTCATCGCTCGTGATCAAAGCGGTGGTCTGGTCGGATATTTGGGTTATGACTGCGTGAACTTCTTTGAACCTAGCCTCAATGCAAAGGCCAGTGAAGACTTTGAACCATTTAAGTTTGGCGTGTATCTAGATGGATTGACCCTAGATAAAATGACTGGGGAAATCTTTTATTTTTATTACCCAACTGCTCAGCAAGAAAACCGCATCGAGCAAATCAAAGCCCTATTCGATGAGCCAACGCCTAGCTATGAAGCGCCTAAAGTTGAATTTCTAGGTAATGGTATGAGCCAAGAAGAGCATGCCAATGTCGTCATGCAAGTTAAAGAAGACATCATCGCTGGGCGTATCTTTCAGTGCGAGGTAGGCTTTAAATCTAAATACCGTATTGCCGGTGACAAAATGCCGATTTATGAAAAGCTGCGTGCCGTCAATCCATCGCCGCACATGTATTTTATGAAATTTGCCCAGCAATGCATCATTGGCGCTTCTCCTGAGCTGCTATTCCGCTTGCGCCAAGGCGAGATGGAAACCTATCCGCTCGCAGGGACTGCCAAGCGCGGCGCCGATGTGATAGAGGATCGTAAGCTTGCCCGCGCCTTGCTCAACGATGACAAAGAAATTGCCGAGCACAATATGTTGGTCGATTTACATCGTAATGATATTGGCCGTGTGGCACGATTTGGTACGGTAAAAGTACGTAGCTTGATGGATATCAAACGCTTCTCGCACGTACAGCATATTTCTTCTGAAATCGTTGGTATCCTGCACCCTAACGAAGATATGTTTAGTGCCCTTGCCAGTAACTTCCCTGCTGGGACACTATCAGGCGCACCTAAAGTAGAAGCCATTAAGGTAATTAATGAGCTAGAGCCAGATGGTCGCGGTGCTTACGGCGGTGCATTAGGCTCGTTCAATTTTAATGGGGATTGTATCTTTGCCATTCCTATTCGCAGTCTGTTTATCAATGGCGAATCTGCCTACGCCCAAACTTGCGGTGGTAACGTTTACGACTCAAACCCAGCCGATGAATACTTAGAGATTCAGCGTAAACTGTCGGCGATGAAAGTCGTGTTAGATAGCTTTATGTCGCTGTAGTTTGTACCAGCTGTAATTCATACCAAAAGTACTGTGTAAATTGACCATATTTTACCTAGCACTATTTTTACAAAAGAGTTTATGACCCATGAATGTTTTAATTATCGATAACTACGACTCGTTTACCTTTAATCTCTACCAATACGTGGGTGAGATTTTACAAACCTTAGACAGTGATAAAGAAGCCAGCGTCATCGTCAAACGCAATAACGAAATTACCTTAGCAGACGTAGAATCGATGAATCTTGATAGAATCATTATCTCACCTGGCCCTGGCTCTCCTGACGATCCGGCGTACTTTGGCATCTGTGCAGAGGTGATCGAGAAACTAGGTAAAACTGTGCCGCTATTAGGCGTCTGCTTGGGTATGCAAGGCATTGCGCATGTGTTCGGTGGTGATGTGGTACGTGCCAGTGTGCCGATGCATGGCAAAGTCTCATCGATTCGTCATGATAACTCAGGTATCTATCAAGGCTTACCACAAGAGCTTGAGATCATGCGCTATCACTCACTGGTGGTAAAAGCCGACACCATCCCAAGCTGTCTGACGATTACCTCGGTAGTCGCTAATGACAGCCGTGCTGAATTGAGCTTTGCTGAGTCAGCATTGACTGGTGACGAGGTTATGGGACTGGCGCACAAAGAGTACCCAATCCAAGGCGTACAGTTTCACCCTGAGTCATTTGCTACTGAAGGCGCTAAGCGATTGCTGAGTAACTTTTTATTGCAGGTGTGAGCACTACTATCCAGCCACGCCTTCTATTTTAAATGACAGTCGATTGAATTTATCACACACCCTAGTAGCCACTTATTATCTTTTAGTGATAGACTCAAAAGAACAAACAAAAGACAGCCTTTAATCAGGTTGTCTTTTCTTATTTCAGTATTGCTTAGAGAGATTGTATCAATAGCAATCTTACAACATCTTGTGTCACTTAGATCGTAAGAAGAAAACAGTATGGCAAACATCGACAACGGAATGACGAACCATTCGCATCAATCATGGCTAGGCACCATTCAAATCATTACGGCTGCTATTTGCTGGGGCACGTTGGGTATATTCTCGACTTACCTAAACCAAATTGGATTTAGTGGTTGGCAGGTAACCATATTACGCATCGTCACGGCAGCCTTTATCATCTTAGCCATGCTACCAAAACTATGGCCACACCTTATCAAATTACAGCCAAAACAGTGGCTTGGTTTGGCGATGCAGTCGTTGATAGGTGTCCTTGGCATGTCGGTCTGCTATTTTTTTGCGGTAAGCTACGTTGGTGCCGGCCCTGCCGTTGCCTTACTCTATACCGCACCCGTATTTAGCTTATTGTTCTCAAAATTCTTACTGAGTGAGTCCATTACTCGGAAATCAGTTTTACTAGCATTGATGGCGGTGTTTGGCGTAGGCTTAACGATGCTAGGTGAGCAAGCAAAAGTTAACTGGGGGATTTTACTCGGTCTATCAGCAGGGATGTGCTATTCGTTATATGGTGTACTGGGCAAGCGCGCGATGCATTACGCTCACCCTGCCCCTCTGGTATTTTTCACTTCCATTATCATTAGTGCTGGCGTACTACTGCTCTTACCTGAGACCTATAACACTTATGAGCAGCTATTGAGTCTGCCCTTAATGACTTGGGGCTATGTTTTAGGATTGTCACTGCTGGGAACCGTCGTGCCATTTGGGCTATATATGAAGGCATTGGAAAAGCTGCCCGCCACTCGTGCATCGGTATTTACGATTTTTGAGCCATTGACTGCGATTGCACTCGCGATGCTATTACTGCATCAATCTTTGTCTTGGATTCAGTATTTGGGCGTGGCGCTTATCCTGCTAGCAGCTTTATTAAATGCTGTGTTAAATGGTACTGCTACTCGTGTACCTCGCTGGTTAAAACAACGACAAAGGGCATAGTTTACTGTCTGTCCATTTGAGATACGTCCCATTTATTTCGATAAAAAAAGCCCCAACCATAGCATCATGATTGGGGCTTTTTTGTTTGATTACTTACGCAAAAACAAACGTTGTTACTGCTCAATACGTTGCAGAAATGCCTGTGTACGAGGATGTTTTGAGTCCTCAAAGAGCTGTTTGGCACTGCCTTCTTCGACCACATGACCATCCTCAATCAGTACAACATGATCGGCAACGTCACGAGCAAAGTTGATTTCGTGAGTCACTACGACCATCGTCCAACCTTCAGAGGCGAGCTGCTTCATTGTCTCTAGCACATCCTGTACCAACTCTGGATCAAGTGCAGAGGTTGGCTCATCAAACAGTAATAATGACGGCTCAATAGCAAGCGCACGGGCAATACCAATACGCTGCTGCTGACCACCAGATAACTGGAACGGATAGAGATCCGCTTTGTCCGACAGTCCAACTTTCTCAAGTAGTACCAATGCCTGCTCACGGGCTTGCGCTTTGCTTTGCCCCTGTACTACCGTAGGCCCAAGCATCAAGTTTTCAATGGCTGTCTTATGTGGAAACAAGTTATAAGACTGAAATACCATACCTGATTTACGCTGTAAGGCTAGTAGCGTTTTTTTACTTGGCTTAGTCGCAAAGTCGACGCTCAAGCTATCGTCATCAAAAGCAATCACACCTTGATCAGGAATCTCTAGCGCATTTAAACAACGCAAAAAGGTGGTTTTACCCGATCCTGAAGGTCCTAATATTACGACTACTTTACCTTTGTTAATGGTCAAGTCGATGCCTTTTAGCACCTGATTGCCACCAAAGGCTTTATGAATATTAGTGACTTTAATCATAAAAATTCCTGTTGTGCTAGGGCATGTCTATTGAGCCATAATTTATTTTACTACGTAGCTTATTTTGCTACATAACGGTCTAGTCGAGTTTCAAGCTTGCCTTGGATAAAGGTCAAGAACAGACAGATACCCCAGTAGATAATTGCCGCCTCTGTATAGACCAGCATAAACTCATAGTTACGAGCTGTGATAATCTGCGCTTGTTTGAATAGCTCAGTGACCAATACCAATGAAGCAAGTGAGGTATCTTTTACCAGACTGATAAAGGTATTGGACAACGGCGGCACCGATACTCTAAGCGCCTGCGGTAAAATCACATGACGAAAAGTCTGTAGATACGTCAAACCAACCGTCGAGCCTGCTTCCCACTGCCCTTTTGGTATTGACAAAATCGAAGCACGCACTGTCTCCGATGCATAAGCACCGATGTTCAATGAGAATGCGATAATCGCTGAGGGAAAGGGATCAAGCTTCACCCCGACACTTGGCAGACCATAGAAAATAATAAACAGCTGAACCAGCATCGGTGTACCGCGAATGGCGGACACATAGACACGAGCGAGCCGATAAATGATTTCATGGAACCAAGTGGCACGCGGAATGATACGAATCAATGCCACTGTCAGTGCAATGGCCATACCAATCGCAAATGAGATCAATGCCAGCGGTATCGAATAATAGATACCGCCTTTGAGCATTGGCCAAAACGACGAGATGACAATCTGCGCTCGATCAGGACTCATAAATGGCAATACTGCCAATAAGTCCGCGAACCATGATGTAGACATTACAGAAGCTGACATGATAGAAACTGACATTATTTTTGTTGACTTATATCAGCACCAAAGAACTGTTCGCTAAGCTTAGTTAGCGTGCCTTCAGCCGCCAATTCAGCCATCGCTTCATCCAGTTTCGCTACGACTTCATCATCACCTTTGATAAGCACTAGGCCTGAACCACGTAACTCACTAGCAGGTGCAGTCAGTTTAATCTCAAGATCAGAATCTGGGAACTTTTTTAGATAATCCAATACCGCTAGATTGTCATTCATCGTAAAGTCAGCGCGATCCTGCTTCACTAATTGAATCGCTTGCGCCATACCATCGACAGGAACGATCTCTGCACCATAACGCTCTGCAAGCTCACCATAGTTACTGCTAAGTGATTGCGCCGTACGTAGGCCTTTTAAACCTTCCCACGAGCTATAACGGTTGTCATCAGTAGGTGCCAATACAACCGCACCTGACCAGCTATAAGCCATTGCTTTGTCATACTTTGCTTTACGCTCAGGCGTGGTCAAACTAACTTGGTTAGCCACCATATCAAAACGTTTTGAATCCAAACCAGCCAACATCGCATCCCATTGAGTTTCTTTAAACTCAACGTCTACGCCTAGTTTATCCGCGACTGCACGCGTTACTTCAACATCATAACCCGTTAGTTTGCCGCTCTCATCATGATACGTGAACGGAGGATAAGTACCCTCTGTACCGACGTTGATGGTGCCGCCGTTGTTGATACGTTGTAGCAAATCAGAACCGCCTGTTGCAGCGCTGTCAGTTGCACTGGTATCGGCTTCGTTGGTAGTAGATTGACCACAAGCGGCAAGGAACATAGTGCTGGCGGCAAGGGCTAAAAGAGTACGACGTTTCATAAGACGTCCTTATAAGAGTGAATGAATAAAGTAAAAACACATAATGCTAATAAGACACACAGCACTAATAAAATATACGGTGCTAATAAATAGGACAAGCCGACACAGAAGAACAATATAAGCTCCTCTATGATATTCGGCTTTGGTTGCCCGATTTGAGGCTATTTGGGCTATTTTTCAATACTGTTTCTATATTATATTTTAATTTTTAACGATTGTTCAAATATTCTGGCGAGTTTAATTAACGCCAATTGCTATCTTATTAAATAACAGTTTATGGATATAGTATCTCACTTTAGACAGAAAAAACGTACACAATCAGTGAGCATACGTAAGCTATAGTCAGTTCAATATCATCTCGATACAAAGAAACCGAGTGCAAGTTATACATTAGTATGCTTAGCGAGGATGAAGATGTAGCGGATTTATATAGGCTTGACTATATCTGCTATAACTCGCCTGAGAACTGATAGCGATCACCCGCATGCCACATCTTTACAAAGGTAACGACTTGGCCAGCCGAATAGGTCTGCCGACGCAACACAAGCGTTGGTGACTGCGGCGCAATTTGCAAAAACTCAGCAATCTCATCAGGGGCTGCCAATGCTCGGATGGTATAGCTTCCACTCTCTAGAGGACTTTTGGCAATCAAGTAATCACTGGTATTGACTACACTAAAATCCTGATCGATAAACTTCGGTACTTTTTTGGCATCGACCCAGCGTTCTTCAAACTGTATGGGCTGACCATCGGCAAAGTGAATGATTTTTACTTCATACAAGACAGCTTCATCACTAGCATCTGTCTGAGCAATCGCGTTTACAGACGTAGCCCCTTCATCAATTGTAGCCCCTTCATCAATACCAAACTTACGACGCAGCTCATTATCGAGCATATCAGCCGTAATAGCACGCTTACTCACGACCTGTGCTTCATAATCACGATTGGCAGACTTTAAATCCTCAGCGATGTTGCGTACCTCAACAAAGGTATGATTGAACTGCTGCTGCGCGACAAACGTGCCCGACCCTTGTCGACGCTCTAACACCCGCTCCTCGCTCAGCTCTTTTAGCGCACGGTTGACTGTCATCCTTGACACACCAAACTCTTCAGCCAATGCCATTTCTGTCGAAATCGCGTTGCCCGCTTGCCACTTACCAGAATGAATATTGTCTAGTATGGCGTTTTTTATGCGTTGATACGCCGGAATCGTCTTTGTCATATCCGCCTTTGACCGTCAGTTTTGCTAATAGGAATGACCACATAATATCACGAGACCACCGTGCAAGCCTTAGTCAAAATGTCTGAGCGTTCAGTATTAACTAGGGCGCTTTTCAACTCACTCGATGTTATCTAAACCGGCTGAGTTAATCACAAAAATAATCAGCTCACGAAAAAAAACCTTGCATGAAAAAAGTATCTTTGATAATTTGTATATACAACTTTACAGCGGTGCTAGAAAATTTGTTTTATCGATTCGATATTTTTATGAATTTAGATGAATACTTAATAGTAGATAAATACTTAGTAAATGAATATCTAGACTGACTGTAAGACACTTACTTTAATGACTTTATCGCCCTATTCGCTATCACAAGGATATGATCATGACTACTGACAACGGAACCAACAAAGAAACTAAGCTGACTCGCCGCGATGAGAGCCGTAATATTGCTGCGCCTACCGGTAGCACGCTACATTGCAAAAGTTGGCTGACCGAAGCCCCTTATCGCATGTTGCAAAACAACCTGCATCCTGATGTGGCAGAAAACCCAAAAAGCCTAGTCGTGTACGGTGGTATCGGACGCGCAGCCCGTAACTGGGAAAGCTATGACCAAATCTTAGAGTCGCTAAAAGAGTTAGAAGATGACGAGACATTACTAGTGCAATCTGGCAAACCAGTAGGCGTGTTTCAAACACATGAAAATGCCCCGCGTGTTTTGATTGCCAACTCCAACCTTGTACCGCGCTGGGCGACGTGGGAGCACTTCAACGAGTTAGATCGCAAAGACCTATTTATGTACGGTCAAATGACTGCTGGTAGCTGGATTTATATCGGTACGCAAGGCATCGTCCAAGGTACGTATGAGACTTTTGTGGAAGCAGGTCGTCAGCATTATGATGGTAGCTGGGCGGGTCGTTGGATTTTGACCGCCGGTCTGGGCGGTATGGGCGGCGCGCAGCCACTAGCTGCTACCTTTGCAGGTGCGACTTCACTAAACATCGAGTGTCAGCAATCTAGCATCGATTTCCGTTTGCGTACTGGTTATATCGACAAGCAAGCAGACGATCTTGACCACGCTTATGAGCTAATCAAACAACATACGGACGCTGGCGAAGCTGTCTCTATCGCCCTACTTGGTAATGCCGCAGATATCTTACCTGAGATGGTCAAGCGTGCTAACGCTGGTGGCATGAAACCCGATTTGGTCACCGACCAGACCTCAGCGCATGACTTGATCAATGGCTATCTACCAAGCGGTTGGACGGTCGAAGAATGGAAAGCTGCTCAGGAAGATCCAGAGCAACATGCAGCACTGACCAAAGCCGCTGCTCAGTCTTGTGCCGTACACGTACAAGCGATTTTAGACTTGCAAGCGATGGACATTCCAGCGACTGATTACGGTAACAACATCCGTCAGGTCGCTTTTGATGAAGGGGTCAAAGATGCCTTCAACTTCCCAGGTTTTGTCCCTGCATATATTCGTCCGCTATTTTGCCAAGGTAAAGGTCCTTTCCGCTGGGTAGCGCTATCGGGTGATCCAGAAGATATCTATAAGACTGATCAAAAAATCAAAGAGCTATTCCCTGAAAATAAACATATTCATCGCTGGTTAGATATGGCAAAAGAGCGTATTCAATTCCAAGGCTTGCCTGCTCGTATCTGCTGGTTAGGGCTTGGTGAGCGTGACAAAGCAGGCTTAGCATTTAATGAAATGGTCAAAAACGGCGAGCTAAAGGGCCCAATCGTCATTGGTCGTGATCACTTAGACACGGGTTCTGTCGCTAGTCCAAACCGCGAAACAGAGAGCATGAAAGATGGTTCGGATGCGGTATCTGATTGGGCGCTATTGAACGGTATGCTGAACGTGGCAGGCGGCGCGACGTGGGTATCACTACATCATGGCGGCGGCGTTGGCATGGGCTACTCGCAGCACTCAGGTATGGTCATCGTCGCAGACGGTACGGACGCTGCAGCCAAACGCTTATCGCGAGTACTGGTCAATGACTGCGGCTCAGGTGTGATGCGCCATGCAGATGCAGGTTATGAGTTGGCGATTAAAACAGCGAAAGACTATGGTCTAAATCTGCCAATGATCAAATAATTCGAATCATTTTACTTTATAAAAATAAATAGCCAGATAACTATGCAACTAGGATTACCCCTATGAACAATATCAAACAACTAACCCTACATCCTCGCCAGCTTAGCTTTAAGATGCTACGTGATATCTACGATCAGCCTGTCATATTGACACTACCTGAGAGTGCTTATGAGGCGATAGATGCCTCGCACGAAGATGTACGTACCATCATTGCACGAGACAAAAGCGCTTATGGTATCAATACTGGCTTTGGCCTCTTAGCAAAGACGCGTATCAGTGACGACCAACTTGAGCTACTTCAGCGCAACCTAATCGTTTCTCACTCAGTGGGCACGGGTGAAGCTCTCCCTGCAGGCGTGGTACGACTAATTATGGTGATGAAAGTTGCCAGTCTGGCGCAAGGCGTTTCCGGCGTACGCCGCGAGGTGGTAGATAGTTTACTTGGCTTAATCAACAACCAAATCACACCCAATATCCCAGCCAAAGGTTCAGTTGGAGCATCTGGTGACTTAGCGCCATTATCACATATGACGCTGGCGATGATGGGTGAAGGCGATGTGTTTGTTGAAGGTAAAAAAGTACCTGCGGCTGACGCCCTAGCCCAGCATGGACTTGAACCTATTACTCTTGCAGCCAAAGAAGGCCTTGCGCTTATCAACGGTACGCAAGTCTCAACTGCTCTAGCGTTACGGGGTTATTTCTTAGCGCGTGACTTGCTTGAGACTGCGACCATTGTCGGCTCACTGTCGATTGATGCTGCAAAAGGCTCGGACTCACCATTTGATGCACGTATTCACGAAGTACGTGGCCATCATGGTCAAATCGAAATCGCCAAAGCACATCGTCAACTCATCAAAGGCAGTGCTATCCGTGCCTCACATGACGGCGAGCAAGACGATAGAGTGCAAGACCCTTACTGCCTACGCTGTCAGCCGCAGGTCATGGGCGCCTGTCTCGATATCATCAACCAAGCAGGAAAAACGCTACTCATCGAATCAAATGCGGTAACAGACAACCCACTAATCTTTAATAACGAAGATGGGCCAGTTGCTATATCAGGTGGTAACTTCCATGCTGAGCCAGTGGCTTTTGCCGCGGATATTCTAGCCTTAGCAATCGCCGAGATTGGTTCTATGTCTGAGCGCCGTGTGGCCTTGCTGATCGATGCGACTCTGTCTGGTGGCTTACCGCCATTCTTGGTTGATAATGCTGGAGTCAACTCAGGCTTTATGATTGCTCATGTGACCGCCGCAGCACTGGCCTCAGAAAACAAATCTATCGCCCATCCTGGTAGCGTCGATAGTATCCCGACTTCTGCCAACCAAGAAGACCATGTGTCTATGGCCACCTATTGCGCACGCCGCCTATACGAGATGGTGCAAAACACCGCCACTATTATCGGTATTGAGCTGCTCGCCGCTGGTCAAGGTATCGACTTCCATCGTGGCCTAGATACCTCAGAGCCGTTGACAGTCGCGCATCAGAAATTACGTGAGAAAGTGACTTTCTATGATAAAGATCGATACCTCGCCCCTGATATCGAAGCGGCCAAACAGTTGGTATTAGACGGTACGCTTGCCGAACATTGGCAGTCACTACGCAGCGATTGGTACGAGTCTAAATAAAGATCAATAAGCGGAGAGCAGCGATGACCATAGCGAGAACAGCAGAAACGACTACCACACGCATTAGCCATACACCTGCTGATATGACCCAGTGGACAGGGCGTGCAGAGCCATTTGAGACTACGCGTGCCCGCTATTGGTACCAGCTTTCTCTGCCTTACGAAGATCAAAATATTGGGCTAATTGGTTTTGCCTGTGATCAAGGCGTCAGACGCAATCAAGGCCGCGTAGGTGCTAGAGCTGCCCCGCCATTGATTCGTCGAGCCTTTGCTACGCTGCCAGTCATCGCTGATTTACAACAACGTTTTGATGGACAGTTATCAACCTTATTGGGTGATGCTGGTGACATTCATTGTGATGATAATGATGGCTTTGCCGACAGCTCTCTTGAGCAAGCTCAACTCAAATATGCCAATGCAGCGAGTACAATCGTTAATCAAGGTGGTCTACCCATCGGACTTGGCGGTGGTCATGCCATCGCTTATGGTAGTTTTCTGGGATTATGGCAGGCGTTGAAAGAAACAAATGATACGACTGTCAGCACATCCGCAGCACCGACAATCGGAATTATTAATTTTGACGCGCATTTGGATATTCGTCAGTCGGATGTGGCGACTTCTGGGACACCTTTTCGTCAAATTGCTGAGCACCTTGATGCACACGATCAGCCTTTTCACTATTGCTGTATTGGCGTCAGTCGCTTTTCTAATACGGCGGCGCTTTTCGATCGCGCTGAGCAGTTGGGCGTACAGGTCATTAGTGATGAAGACTGTCATTATCAGCCTTGGCAAATACTTGCCGAGCGGGTCAAAAGCTTTGTAGATCAGGTCGATATTATATATTTAACCATCGATATGGACTGCTTGCCATCTAGTGTCGTGCCGGGTGTAAGCGCACCTGCCGCCTTTGGTATTGAGCTGGGTTTTGTTGAGCGCATGGTAAAAACCATCATGACATCAGGCAAAGTAAAAATGGCAGACATTGCTGAGATTAATCCTACCTTTGATATTGACAGTCGTAGCTGCAAAGTTGCTGCTCGCTTACTAGCGACTATTGTAGAGCAGCACTTACTTAGCGCTTAGATCTTGCCAACAAAGGTCTCTGACTCCACAATAATTAGGAGCATATTATGAATGCACCAGAAAATTTTAACGAGCAGACGCTCGACGAGTCTACTATGACATCATTTGACCACATCATCATCAACGCCAATATTGCGACTTTTTCAGAGCAGCATAGTTTTGGTATTTATGCCGACAATCAAGCTAATAGCATCCCATATGGTCAGCTAGAGAACGCGGCTATCGGTATTAAAAACGGCAACATCGCTTGGATTGGTACACAGGGGCAAGTCACTGCTTATTTGCCTAAATATCAAGATAGCCAAATCACAGATGTAGATGGTAAGTGGATAACTCCAGGGCTTATCGACTGTCATACGCATATCGTTTATGGTGGCAACCGTAGCAATGAGTTCGAAGCGCGATTGCAAGGCGCTAGCTATCAAGACATTGCAGCACAGGGCGGCGGTATTGTCGCGACGGTCAGTGCTACCCGCGCTGCCAGTATTGAATCGCTATTTGCACAAAGTGAAAAACGCTTAATCGCACTTATGAAAGAAGGCGTTACCAGTATCGAAATCAAGTCTGGCTATGGCTTGGACTTAGACACGGAGCGCAAAATGCTCACGGTCGCTCGCCAACTGGGTGAAAAATACGACATTCATGTCAGTACCACTTATCTAGCAGCGCATGCCTTGCCACCTGAGTATAAAAATCGTGCGGACGATTATATTGAGCAAGTTTGCGAGTGGCTGCCAATTCTGCATTCAGAAGGTTTGGTCGATGCAGTCGATGGTTTCTGTGAAAACATTGCGTTTAGTAGCGATCAAATCAGACGAGTCTTTGAGGTCGCGCGCTCATTAGATGTACCAGTCAAACTGCACTCTGAGCAGCTGTCTGATATAGGTGGTAGTGCCTTAGTTGCTGAATATAAAGGACTATCGAGCGATCATCTAGAGCATTTGTCAGAAGAAGATATCAAAAAAATGGCCGCTAGCAATACCGTTGCCGTGATATTGCCAGGGGCATTTTATACGCTACGTGACACCAAGTTGCCACCGATTGAGGCATTACGTAAACATCAAGTTCCTATGGCTATTTCAACCGATTGTAATCCTGGCACCTCACCGTTAACGTCGCTGTTATTGACGATGAATATGGGCTGTACGCTATTTTACCTCACGCCTGAAGAAGTATTGGCAGGCTCAACCGTTTATGCAGCACAAGCGTTAGGGCTACCTAACAAAGGCAGAATAGAAGTGGGCTACGATGCTGATTTAGCGCTATGGGATATTGCTCGTCCTGCTGACTTGGCCTATCAGATGGGGCTAAACCCTATCCAAGGCATTATGGTTCAAGGACAATGGCGCGACACAATATAATCAACCTACCTTCATTTATCATCATTAAAAGAAGCCCCAGTCATTAAATGATTGGGGCTTCTTTTGGTAGAAAGGCTGCAAATTTTATGAAATTGAAGAAAAAAAACTTCATAACCTCACTTTAAATAGGGATTTACTATATCAATATTATTAGTAAGGATTTACAATACCCTTTTTTAAACAGGGTTATTTTTGGCTAACTATAGTTCATAAATAAAAATTAACAAACAGTATAGAGAAAGCGATATGCGTACAGATTCATTTCAGCAGATACTGGAAGACTTAAACAGTTCATCAGCAGATGTTGAGGCATCTGCGCTAATCTCTAACGATGGTCTTATGATTGCTTCAGCTCTACCAACCGGCGTGGATGAAGATCGCGTGGGTGCTATGTCAGCAGCATTATTATCATTAGGTGACCGTGCAGGTCGCGAGTTGGCGCGCGGTAGTATTGATCGCATTATGATTCAAGGCGAGAAAGGCTACGTCATCATGACCTCATCAGGCGATGAAGCCGTACTTACCATCATGGCAAAACCCAACGCCAAGCTTGGCTTGATATTCCTAGATATTAAGCGCGCCTCAGAAGCGTTGGCAAAGCTCATTTGATTGGCGACTGCTTATCGAACTTATCAGCTTTTTAATCACTAAAAACATAGTCGGTTCAATATAATTTGAATATAAGAAAACTGGGTGAAAGCACCACTAGTAGTAGGCTAAGCAAGGCTGACACCGTATCCAATTTATAGAGGATTGACGATATAACGATCAACGAAGGAGATGACCATGGGTTCTCCAATCCCTGATGCACACAAACCCGATATGCCTGCTGAGCAAATCACGATGACTTATCATGATGGCACGTCACGGACTGTCTATGATACTGGTATAGAGCGCCCCTACCCAGACGGTAAGCTGATTGTCTCGCGTACCAATCTCGACGGTATCATCACTCACGTCAACGATGCCTTTATCGAAATCAGTGGCTATCATGTAGATGAATTGATTGGCCAACAGCACTATATTTTGCGTCATCCTGATATGCCAAAAGCTGCCTATAAAGACTTATGGAGTACGGCTGAGTCTGGACAAAAATGGCATGGCTATGTCAAAAATTTATGCAAAGACGGAAGTCATTATTGGGTCTATGCCACGGTCGTGCCCAATGTTCGCCGCGGCGAAACCGTTGGCTACACCTCAGTACGCCGCAAGCCATCACGCAGCAAAATTGAAGCGGCGATGACTCAATATGCCCAAATGAAACAAGATGAGGAAGGCTAAGTCATGACGACACACAATATGTTAATCGCCCCTGATTTCTCGCCTGATCGCTTTGCAGGCTGGCACATGTTCAACACCTTGATTCAAAAACGTGCCAACTTAAACATGCATCTCAATATTCCTGCCTCTCACGCTGAGCAAGAGCAGGTCATTGATGCTGGTGACATTCAAATTATTTACGCTAACCCTTTTGATGCAGCCACTCTCATCCGAGAGCAAGGCTATCGAGCCATTGCCCGACCTATCGGTAAATCTGACGAGATGGTCATTGCAGCCGCAGCCAACAGCGCTATTAGCCGTTTGGAAGACATTCAAGCAGGGGCTACTGTCGCGATGGCCGATAACCGAGATGTCAAACTGATTGGTTTGCGATTGCTAGAAGCCGTCGATATAGAAGCCTCTGATCTCAACTGGGATGTGACCGAGACCTATCAAGCGGCTGCCCGCAAAGTCATTGAAGGTGAAGCCCAAGTCGCATTTTTCTTGGCAGAAATATTTCATAGCTTCTCACGTTTGACCAAGACTCAGCTATCGGTACTTATCGAAAGTGACTTGGCTGATATCAGTCATGTACTCCTTGTTAAAGAAGACTTTCCCGATTCGCAAATCTTCCTAGAGGCCATCCTCAATTTGCATAACGATGCAGATGGTAAAGAAGCCTTGGCTGAGCTTGGCATGCCTCAAGGATTTGAGCCAATGAGCGAAGAAGATGCCGAATTTATGATTGATTTGATGCAGACATTATTGGATTAGTCGCTCAATCATTGTATTGATAGCAAGCGCTATTTCTCTGGATTACATCATCGCTTGTCGTATGACATTATTATCACTGAAGCCAGCACCGTCGTAATAATAGCGATGACAGGAGGGTATTATTATGTCTGATTCAGACCTGATCAAAGAAAACGAAAGAGTCGCGCACCGAGTATTTCGGTTTTACTCTCGTAAAGTATTTTTGGCACCCAATAACCGTCACTTCCATGAGCAGCGCATCAACGCAGCGTTACTGTTGACGGAGAAAGAGCCGCTACAAGGTGCAGTGGCTGACTTTTTTTATGGTTGCTGGTTTGATATACCATACGATGTAAACAACCTATTTACTCGTATTAAAGATCGTTTGTATCCTCATGTCCAGCAAGGCTTTCGCGAGTGCATTGATAAAAAAAGATACATCCAGCGCAATAGTATGTTGGCCACTCGTTGGAGTGTGCTGATATCTCCTTCTCTCAATGAGCAAAAGCAACGGCTGCGTATCAGCAGCGACGATGCCCGAGAAATCGCTAAAGACATCACCACTGAGCTGATGCAAGCGCGTGAGGACGAAGACTGGGGTACGATCGAGCAAATCGAAAATGAGTTTTTTGCCCATTGTACGGCGCGCAATGATCGCCTTGCGTTTTCGCTGGTATGGTTCCGCTTGGGTAGAAGTGATTGGCAGTTCGATGCGCGTTGGGACAACTGCCAACAACATCTCGATCAAACTATAGTCAAATCCATATAAATCCACTACGTCGTCATCTTCACTAAGCATACTAATGTATAACTTACGCTCGGTTTCCTTGTATCGAAATTATTTGAACTCAACGATATAAAAGCCTAATTTGTTACTTATTAATCACTTTTATCATAATGGTAGTTACTATGTCTTCTTACTTAAATGCTGATAAAACCTATCTCACCCTGACGCCAGCTGGTATTTTTGAGGCGTTTTCACAGAACGAACCAACTGATGAGCAGCTGGCATTACAGGATTTGCTGTCTTATGATCAGACGCTGCTTGCTGCTGACTGGCTTCAGCGTTATTCTGATGACTGGCTACAGAGTTTTATCGAACAAGGCTGGATTGAAAAGCTGTCGCTGTTTTTACCAGCGCCTAACTTACCATTGGACCAGTTTTTGCCTTATGTCGTGGCGAGCTTGTCTGGTAAACGCCGAGCCGCGATCGGCTCTGATGAAGGATTTTGTTTAGCGCGAGTGGGCTATAGTCAAGAAGAGGCGGACATGCTCAGTGTTGCCGCCGCTGATTTTTCAGGCTTTATGCTTCGCCAAAAACAGCGCGGCTGGGCGGTAGAGAGTCAGGCAATCTCGTTTTTTCAACAGGTTGATCTGCTCATTCCTGAGACCAGCTTTGTATTTTTATGGATAGATAATGCAGGATACGTTCTCATCATCGATGGCGAACCTTTGACCAACAGTCGTGCTTTTGTCGAGCTAGTATGGGCCCTTAAAACGTCTGGATTGAGATTTCTTAACTAAGGAGGTTTCTTAACTGACTTAATTCATTCCACTGTATCGTCTGATTTGATGCCTAATCTCAATCTTTTACGCGAGCATAAGCAGTGTGCTTAGCTAAAATCAAGCGTACCGCTTATTCTCAGATAAATCTTTTTCGTACCATTTTTATCTATATCACTCTTTGATATCAGCCAACTCTACGCAGCAATAACAATACTCTCAGAATTAACAATAACTTGTTAGAATTTAGGTCATACTCTTCTCATACACTTAGGTATTTTCTTGCCACAACTTAAGTTGCCACAAATCTCTAATTATTCAAACATCTATACAGCTTCCAACATTTTAATTATCTTTTCCAACGTCGTACCCTACCGAAATCGGCAACTCCTGCCAAACCTTGCATTCTTGCTTATTTTTTAGGACAGTTTATGACTTCGCTGACCACTGTGCGCGTGCGTTATCAAACGATTGAAATTGGCAACACCGACATTCATATTTGTACTTTGCGTGATAATCAACAATTTAGCGACCCTGATGACGAAGCGTTAAATTTGGGCATCTGCTCTGCTTCTTGGCCGATGTTTGGGGTGATATGGCCTTCAAGCTTGGTGCTGGCCAATCATATGCTTGATTACGATATTGCAGGCAAACGTATCTTGGAAGTTGGCTGCGGTATGGCGCTCTCTAGTCTGCTATTGAATCATAGGCATGCGGACATCACAGCGACTGACTATCATCCAACGGTTGAGTATTTCCTTGATAGGAATACCACGCTGAATAATAACAAAGAGATTAATTTTGAGCGTTTAGACTGGGCAGAGGACAATAGCCATCTTGGTAAGTTTGATATGATTATCGGTAGTGACTTACTCTATGAAGACCAACACATTGATATATTAGCTGAGTTCATTGACCGTCATGCTATGCCGACTTGCGAGGTCATCGTGGTCGATCCTGGTCGCGGTCGCAAAAACAAGCTAACCAATAAGATGACTGAGTTTGGCTTTAGTAGTAAGCATGTAAAACCTGAAAATACGACTTACCTAGACTTGCCATTTAAAGGGCATATTCTGACGTTTTCACGTGATGAGACTGCTCAAGGTAAATAAAGATACTCAGCAGTTTTATAGTAAGTTTCTTATACCTCGTCATCGTTAACTATATCACTACTGAATACCTTGCCACTGCTGCCGAGTAATTTTGTATAGCACATGCTCAGCAAGTCGATGATCGCGGTCAAGCATCGGGTGATAGAAGTTTTCTTGTGTATTGGTCATACCAAGGCGCTCCATAATCAATTGTGAGCGTTTATTGATAACAGCCGTAAAGGCAACGACTTCATCTAGTCCTAATGTATCAAACGCAAAATTCAATGAAGCCCCTGCCGCCTCTGTCGCATACCCTAATCCCCAATAATCATTATGTAGCCGCCAAGCAATCTCGACAGCAGGAGAAAACGGCATCTCGGCATTCGCGTTATTTAACCCAACCATACCGATAAAAGTATCTGTTTCTTTTAGACTCACCGCCCAAAAACCCCACCCATTATCATCAATCAGCGACTGGCATTTTTTGGCGATAGTATTACTCATGGAAGTAGTTAATAACTTAGGAAAGTATTCCATTACCTTAGGATCAGCATTCATTTCAGCGAATGGCGCAAAGTCGCTCGCTTGCCACTGTCGTAGGTACAGTCGTTCGGTTTCTATCGTATTTATAATTTTATTCTCTCGCATTTCGTTGTTCAAAATGAATACTGTTCAAATAAATTAAATTAATAAGGCTAGCTATCAAGCCAGCCTTGTTGTTTGGCAAATGCTAGCTGCTCAGGCGTATCAATATCGTAGCTGAGTTGGTCATTATCGACCTCACCTACTTGATCAGCAGGCAACCCTCTAATGAGATGACGAAGCCCTTTATCTCCTATTAACTCTGGCTGCCACTGTCTAAGCAATTTATAGTTAATTGTTAAAGGTAGACCTATAATATCAGTTACCGTTTCATCCAGATACTGATGTTTTTCTAAACGTTGCCAACTGTGATAGCGACTGGCTACTACCGTCTGTTTGCCCGCTAGCAAAGCGGTTAAATGTGGTTCATCTAATAATACTTGATCGACTCCCATGATGAGCACTCGTTCGATTGAAGTTGATTCAATAGCAGAAATTGTCTCAATACCCAGACTTAAACTATCCGCCATACCAGTATCAGCTTGTGAGTTCACCACTATCTGAACCGTTGGATATTGATTGGCCAACGCTGTAATCGCACTAGCAATCAAACGATGGTTATCAGGAATGACAACGACGATGGCTTGCGGATTGGTAGTCAATGTCAGTCGGATCATATAAGTAACTAGTGGCTCGCCATTCTTAACGAGTAGTTGTTTTGGTTGACCGAGACGCTGACTGAGGCCACTTGCCAAGATGATGACCGTATGATTTTGACTCTGCTTCTCAGTACTTTCTGTATGTTCAGTACCTTCTGTAAATGCACCCTTACTCATACGCCACTCTGGACAGTATTGGCATCCGTATCACTACTCACCGCTAGGATACTTGGAAAGTTATTTTGTGAGCCACCTAATAATGCAGTTTGACTGTGCATGACCGCATTTATCTGTGCCATGATACCAAGTGCCAATGCTTCAGGACCGTCTCCACCAAGCTTATAACCAATCGGATAATGCAATTTACGGATACCAGCTTTTAAAATAGTAGGATTGCTAATATTCATGCTGATTTCATCAATCAAGCGTTCAGTACGATAGCGCGGCCCCAATTGCCCTAAGTATTTATAATTGTTTGCATGCTCGAGCAGTATTGCTAGACGAGCACGATCTTGACTCAAGCTGTGTGACATCAGAGCGACGGCTGCGTTATTACTGAGCTCAAGCAAACTCTCACGTTCATCTAAAGATAGCGACATCACAACGTCCGCTTGAGGAAACCGCATACGTGTCGCATATTGCGCGCGGCTATCTATAACTGTCACATGCCAATCTTGTAGCTTGGCCATGGTTACAAGCGGCATCACGTCGTTACCTGCGCCGCAAATCAATAGACGCAATTGTGGTTGCAGGCGTTGTACAAGCCACTCTGTATTTACCTCACCGTTTTCCACTATCACATATTCGGCATTTTTATCAGACAGCTTATATTGTGCTAACTCTTCTACAGTACTGGCAAGTATGCTTGAAAGAGCTGTTTTCCCTAGTGCAGAAACACTTCCCAAACTGCGGTACTCATCTAAATTAACTCTCATCCCAATATGAAATTTATCACTGTTTTGCGTTATAGAATCTTGATGCTGATAGTCGTTAGCACGAATTAAAGTCGCTACAGTAATCGGCTGCTGAGTGCGTCGAACATTACGGATTGTCTCTAACAATGGCGTTGCTGTCGTTAGTCGCTCAAACAATACATACACTCGTCCATTACAGCCCAATCCAAAATTTAGCTCATCAAAGTCCGCTTCATCTAAACCGCCATCTAAACCGTTATCCGATCCATCATATATATCAGAGTTAGTTCGCTTCACACCTGCTTGCGCTTGGCCATCGTCAGCATATTGAATGTCATCACCCGTCTGATAGACTTGCACATTGGCACCGTTACGAGTAAGCCAAAAGGCACGTTTGATAATATGCGGCTCCAAGCAACCACCACTAATCATCCCAACTGAGCGACCATCCTCACAGATAAGCATCATCGCGCCAGCACGGCGATATGCTGAGCCTTCAGTACGTACGACCGTTGCCAATACAGCATCAATACCTTGTTGCTTAGCTTTGATTGCCAGCTTAAGAATGTCAGCGACCTGATTCATAACACCCCTTATTTGGTAGTTATTTTCTTAATAATGACGAAATATACTGCTGATTAAGTTATAAAAACCCGCTCATTAAGCGGGTTCCTGTCATACATATGGCTTAAAAAATTACTCTGGCATCTCATAAAGCAATTTATCAAGCGTAATCGGAAAATCATAAACACGTACGCCGACGGCATTATAGATAGCATTAGCAATCGCGGCGGCAGCACCAGCAATAGCCGTCTCACCAATACCTTTGATATGCATCGGGTTGGTATAAGGATCATCCTCTTCAACCAATATCACATCTAGCTGTGGTACGTCGGCATTGACTGGCACATGGTACTCAGCGAGGTCATGGTTACATAGACGACCGTCACGTTTGTCGTGGATGACCTCTTCCATCAACGCTGAACCAATACCAAACACCATGCCGCCATAGCATTGCGAAGTCGCTGTTTTATGGTTAAGAATACGACCTGCGGCGAATGCGCCTGTCATACGTTTTACTCGAATTTCACCAGTGAATTTATGCACGGCTACTTCAGCAAAGTTCGCACCAAACGAAGACTGACGATACTTTTTACCATTTTTTCCTGGTTTTATCTGTCCTTTGGCACTAACTTTTTGATCCTCATAGCCTGCGATCACGTCAGCAAGCGCATATGATTCTGAATTTTTAAAATCATATTTCTCTGATTCTGACTGTTCTTCTAATACATTTTCTGAAAATGTGACTCCTGTAGTTTTTGATATTTTATCAATAGTGCTATCGGCAAACGCTTGACCGTTCTCTTTGGCTGCCTCTACCGCAGTCAGATCATGCTTACCTACTTGCTTAATTTGACCGTTATCTAGCTGAATCGTATCAGGGTACAGGCCAACTTTTTCTGCTAGCATCTCACGCAGCTGCTCACAAGCGAGGTAGACACTGCTACCTGCACTCGCAGCGCCCCAACTACCACCGGAACCTGATGCAGGTGGTAAGGCACTATCACCTAGTTTCATCTCGATATGATCAATGGGTAGTCCTAGTAAATCTGCAGCTACCTGAGAAAACACCGTATAAGACCCTGTACCGATATCTGTCATATCTGTCTCAATAACTGCTTTAACACCGAGCGCTTTTGACTTATCGATTTGCAAAGTTGCGCGCGCTTCAGAAGACTGTAACTGATTACCACGTGCGGCAGCAGCCATGCCCGTTCCTATCCACCAGTCGCCTTCTAATTGACTGGCAGGCTTTGTGTTACGCTGACTCCAACCAAACTGCTCAGCACCTTGCTCCATACAGGCAATTAGCTGGCGCGTCGAAAACGGAATGTCTTTACTAGGGTCTTTTTCTGGTTCATTACGGCGGCGCAGCTCTATAGGATCAAGGTCCAATTGCGCAGCCAATTCATCCATCGCACACTCAACAGCAATCATACCGACCGCTTCGCCAGGTGCACGCATAGAGCCTGATAGCACTTGGTTCATATCAACCATTTCATAATTTACACGGCGGTTTTTACCACTGTATAGATAGTGCGTAGACAAGGCAGTTGGCTCAAAGAACGCCTCGTCTGGCAAATTGCTAGAAATGGTATCGTGAATCAACGTATCGATAACACCATTTTTATCGCAGCCAATTGCAATGCGCTGACGAGTGTTTGAGCGTCTGACTGTCGCTTCCATCACTTGTGGACGCGTCATGGTAATCAATACCGGACGTCCAAGCTCTTTTGAAGCGATAGCAGCGGCAATAGATTCGGGGGCAATACCAAGCTTGCTACCAAACCCACCACCGACATAGTGCGCGATCAACTGAACTTGATCTTTGTTTAAGTTTAGCGCATCCATGACTTGCTGCTTACAAGACGCTAGCATTTGATTTGCCGTATAAAGAACGAGCTTATCCCCTTCCCAATGTGCCAATGTCGCATGTGGCTCCATCGCAGAGCTGTTTTGGCTTGGCGTATGATAGAAACGATCAAGCGTCACCTCAGCATCAGCCAATCCTTGCTCAGGATCGCCTTGGACATAATTTTTGTCAGAGCCTTTTTTCTCATCAACTTCATGGGCGTTAGACAACTCTTTGGTAAAATTTAATGCCGCTTGGTCAGTCTCGTTTTTATAAGTGACTTTAAGCGCGTTCGCCCCTTCTGTTGCTGCTTCAAAGGTTTCAGCGATGACCACCGCAATAGGCTGACCATGATAAAAAATCTCAGTCGCTCCCTGCTTTGGTGCTTTTTTTAATCCGCCTTGCTGAGAGTTACGCAAAAAGTGCTTGGGATCTGTCACGACCTTGATAATATTAGGAATGCCGTCCAAAGAACTGCTATCGATATTCTGGACTTGTCCTTTAGCAATAGTCGCACCGACCAAGACACCATACGCTTTATTGTCTAAATGGATTTCGGCACTATAATGCGCTTGACCACTAACCTTTAGCGAGCCGTCAACACGGTTAATTGGCTTACCAACCAGTTTACTCGCTGTTGTGCTAAACAAAGACTCAACAGGTTCATCCATGGTCATTTTTTTGGTCGGTTCTGACTGAGTGATTGATTCAAATAATGACATGATTATGCTCCCTCGCTCGCTAATGCGCGCTGAATAACTTGTTTTAGTAGGCGACGCGTCAACGGTATTTTAAAGTCGTTCTGACCATTACCTTTGGCATCATGCAATAATAGATCAGCGGCCTGCGCGATAACGTCATTATTGCCATCGGTACCCGTTAACAGTGCCTCAACCGCTTCGTTACGCCATGGTTCAGTACCGATACCACCAAATGCCAATCGTACCGTTTTCAGATTGCCGCTATCATTAGCGTCTATCACTGCAGCACAGGACACAAGCGCAAATGCATAAGAGGCGCGATCGCGAACTTTGTCATAGGTGTGCATACCTTTGATAGGCGCAGGTAATACAACATGAGTGATTAACTCGCCTGCCTCTAATACGTTTTCGATATGCGGCGTATCTTTTGGTAAGCAATAAAAGTCTTTTACATTGATAGAACGAGTCGATCCGTCAGCTTTAACTGTCTCGATAGTGGCATCCAGCAAGCGCATCGCCACTGCCATGTCAGATGGATGCTGAGCAATACAAGCGTCGCTCGTACCTAGGATAGCCAGCGTACGGTTCTCGCCATTGATAGCTGGACAACCTGTTCCCGGTTCACGCTTGTTGCAAGCGCTGTCTGTCTGGTAAAAATAATAACAACGTGTGCGCTGCAAGAAATTACCGCCAGTCGTTGCTTTATTACGCAACTGACCAGTCGCTCCTGCCAAAATCGCTCGGGATAATACTGGATAATTGGCAATAACCTCAGGATGCGCTGCCAAATCACTATTGGTCACAAGCGTACCGATACGCAAACCACCGTCAGCAGTGGTTTCGACTTGCTCTAATTCTAAACGGGTAATATCGACCAATTTAATTGGCGTTTCAATCTCTAATTTCATCAAGTCTAACAAGTTGGTACCGCCTGCGATAAAAGACGCATCCTCAGTACTGGCAGATATTGCCGCTTGCTCTGGTGCATCAGCACGACTGTATTCAAAGCGTTTCATGAGCGGCCTCCTGTTGTAGCAGTTGCTGTCTTGGTATTCGCTGAGGTCTTACCAAGTTGCGCCTCGCTCGGTGGTGGTGACCAGATACCTGTCACGCTTGAGTTTTGCACTGCGTTGTCTGTTGTTTGAGTACTAGATTCTGATACTTGACTCTCTGAAATTTGACTTTCAAGCACTTGTGAAATGGCTTTAATAATATTGGGATAAGCAGAGCAGCGACAGATGTTACCGCTCATGCGCTCAGCGATTTCTTGTACAAGGCGACCATCAGGATTTTTTAAGTCTGTGCTGACATGGCTTGGCCAGTTTTGCTTTACTTCCTCTATCAATGCGGTCGCTGAGCAAATCTGACCAGGCGTGCAATACCCGCACTGAAAAGCATCATTGTCCTTAAACGCTTGCTGCAATGCCGATAACGACTCTGGCATTCCGATGCCTTCAATTGTTGTGATGTCATCACCATCATGCATAACAGCGAGTGTCAGACAGGAATTAACCCGTCGTCCATTGATGAGCATGGTACAAGCCCCGCATTGACCATGGTCGCAGCCTTTTTTGGGTCCAGTAATTTGTAGGTGCTGACGACAGACGTCGAGCAGTGTCGTACGAGCGTCAAGATTTTCAAGCTGATAATCTTGCTTGTTGATTGTTAAGGTCAAAGTAGACATGCTGGCTTCTCGCTGGCAGATGAATATAATGGAATGGTGAAATACGCGTCAAAATGACAGCGTCAATAAATTTATTATGACGTATGAAAAAAGTTGTTTTGTTTTTACTTTGTAGGGATTCCAGTGTAGTTTCTAATCTGCGAGAGTATCGAAATGTTAGCGCTGCTAATAGGTGGTATATTTTTTATCCTCAGTTTTTAACGTTATTTCAAAGGAAGTCTCGAAAAAAAGCCCCATAAACAGTCAGTTTATGAGGCTCTTAAATAGACTTTTTACATATGGTATTCAGTAGATATGTCTATCAAAAATGTCATTTACTTAGCTGACAACTGGCTATGCCTTCGTGATAATTGTTTCTTCATCAAAGCGTGATTTTGGTAGTTCAGCGTTAAAGTCCTCTTTACTACGATAACCAAGCGAAACGACCGCCACAGCAGTATAGCCCTTGCTATGTAAATCAAACTCTTCATCAAGTGCCTTTAAATCAGCCCCTTCCATTGGCACCGCATCAATATCCAAAGTCGCAGCCCCTAGTAGCAAAGCGCCCATATTGAGATACAATTGCTCTATCAACCAATGTGGCTCGTCTTTTTGCTCATAACGACGAATGTCCAAAAACATTTTACGCGTCTGATGCATTTGCTCTTTAAATTTTGGCTCTGCAAAACGACCATCTGCATCTTCTTTTTCTAATATGTCATCCAAAAACTCATCATCTGCATAGACACGGCTACAGAATACAATGACGTGCGAGGCACCTTTTACTTTGGCATCGTTGAACTCGTACATGCCCTCCGTGCCTTTTGCGATTCGGGCTTTACCAGCTTCATCATCAGCAATGACAAAATGCCAAGGCTGAATGTTGGTACTCGAAGGACTGAGGCGCAAAATATCCTTTAGACTTTGGAAATCTTCTGCTGAGATTTTCTTATTGGTATCAAACTCTTTTGTGCTGTAGCGCCAGTTCATTGCTTCAGTGATATTTTTCATCTGTGACTCCATTATTGATATTAATTTTTATTCTTGCTTAGAATTTTTCTTTTTCAATTATCATTTCAACGAAGCCACTTTAAATAAAAAGCTATTTTATGACCATGCCTGCTTGGTTAAGTATTCGTAGGTTTTGTTATGACTGAGTCAGCGTATTGCAAAAACGCCTACTTTCTTATTAGTAATGGTTACAATTACGCTACCGAATTGGCGACGCCGACTGCGCAGACTACATTGTAATCACTTAGTCATTCTCTTAGTATGAACTGACTTGATATATGGTAACTAGTTATAGTTGTCTGATAACTAGGTATATCTGCTTGATTCCAACTGATATGCCACTATCTATATATCCCAAACAAAACATACATAATAATACCCGTGAGGAAATATGAGCACATCAGAAAAACCACTCCGAATAGATATCGTCTCAGACGTCGTCTGCCCTTGGTGCGTTATCGGTTATCGCCAATTGGCAGCAGCACTTGAGCAAACCAATACCGCTCACACTATCCACTGGCATCCGTTTGAGCTAAACCCAAATATGCCAAGCGAAGGTCAAAATCTACGTGAGCACATCATCGAGAAGTATGGCTCTACTAAGCAAGAATCAGATGCTAGCCGAGTCAGAATGACTGAAGCTGGACAGGAAGTTGGCTTTGAATTTAATTTCAATGATGACACACGTATGCATAACACATTTAATTTGCATCAGCTGCTACATTTCGCTGATCAACAAGGCCGTATGCATGAGCTAAAGCAAGCCTTGTTTGCCGCGCACTTCACCAATAACAGAGATATCTCCGATATCAACGTGCTTGCCGATATTGCAGCAGAGACTGGGCTTGATCGTAGTGAATCATTAGCAGTGTTAGAAGGTCAATTCTTTGCAAAAGAAGTACGAGCAGAAGAGCAGCATTGGCAACAGCAAGGCATCCAAAGTGTACCAGCGATTATCTTTAATGAGCGTCATCTGGTCAGCGGTGCTCAAGGGGTCGAGAACTACATCAGTATTTTAGAGCAATTGGCCAACATGACTGAGTAAACCACCTGACGTTATAAAAATGTCATTCTATAAAAGGATGCTTTATGTCTTCTGAACGCTTTCCCTTGATTATTGTGTTTGACGTCAATGAAACATTGCTCGATATCGACACGCTAACGCCTTTATTCACGCGCGTCTTTGGTAAGCAAAGAGTACTAAGAGAATGGTTCGCTCAACTGGTACTGTACTCGCAGACTATGACATTGTCTGGCCTCTATACACCTTTTGGTGAGCTTGGCGTTGGGGCGTTGCGAATGGTTGCTGATATCAGACAAGTGACTTTGACAGACGACGATATCAATGAGCTCAAAGAAAGAATGAGCGCGTTGCCGGCGCATCCTGATGCTGCACCAGCACTGACTCGTTTGCGCGATGCAGGGTTTCGACTGGTCACGCTGACCAATTCAGCAAGCAGTGCGTCCCCAACGCCATTAGAAAAAGCAGGTCTCAGCCAATTCTTTGAGCAGCACTTTAGTATTGAGACTGTTGGCAAGTTCAAGCCAGCACCTGATGCTTATCAACTGGTGGCTGATACGCTAGCCGTTGATACGTCAGATTTATGCCTTGTCGCCTGTCATCTCTGGGATACCATAGGCGCGCAGGCAGCAGGTTGTCGCGGTGCATTTTTGACCCGTCCCTATAATGCTATGCTGAACGCGCCCAATGTACCAGTTCCTAATTTGACCGCATCAGATTTATCGACACTAGCGGATCTAATCATTAGCAAAAAAAGTGCTTGATACATTTAACCTTTAAGCTATGTGTGCAAATAACATTAAAAAAGGCTGCCTCAATATTGAAGCAGCCTTTTTATTTTTAATAAAGCATTTCTAAAACAGTAATATTGTTGCTAATTACTCTGAAAAATGTACAACCGTACGGATACTTTCGCCTTTGTGCATCAAGTCAAACGCTTCGTTGACGTCTTCTATCGGCATAGTATGAGTGATGAAGTCCTGTAAAGGAATCTCACCCGCTAGATAGCGCTCGACATAACCTGGTAGTTCTGTGCGACCTTTTACCCCGCCAAATGCTGAGCCCTTCCAGACTCGACCAGTCACTAACTGGAATGGACGGGTTGAGATTTCTTGTCCAGCGCCAGCCACACCGATGATGACCGACTCGCCCCAACCTTTATGGCAGCACTCTAGCGCTGAACGCATAACATCGACATTACCGATACATTCAAACGAATAATCAACACCGCCATCAGTTAGCTCAACGATAACTTCTTGAATCGGCTTGTCATAATCTTTTGGGTTAATACAGTCAGTTGCCCCTAGCTTTTTGGCTAACTCAAACTTGCTTTCATTGATATCAATCGCGATAATACGGCTGGCTTTTGCCATGGCAGCACCAATCACTGCTGACAGTCCAATACCGCCCAGTCCAAAGATAGCTACTGTAGCGCCCTCTTCAACTTTTGCAGTATTCATGACCGCACCCATGCCAGTAGTCACGCCGCAACCAAGCAAGCAAACTTCTTCTAATGGCGCTTCTTTATTAACTTTAGCCAAAGAAATCTCTGGTAAAACCGTGTACTCAGAGAAAGTTGAGCAACCCATATAATGGTAGATAGGCTCGCCGTCTTTATAAAAACGTGTGGTGCCATCTGGCATCAAGCCCTTACCTTGAGTCTCGCGTACTGCCGAGCAAAGATTGGTTTTTCCTGAGCGGCACATTTTACAGACGCCGCATTCTGCCGTGTATAACGGAATGACATGGTCACCGACCTGAACGCTGGTCACGCCTTCGCCAACTTGTTCAACGATACCGCCGCCTTCATGACCCAAAATCGCAGGGAACACGCCTTCTGGGTCTTCACCAGATAAGGTAAAAGCATCTGTATGACAGACACCACTGGCAACGATTTTTACCAATACTTCGCCTTTGCGCGGTAGCATGACGTCCACTTCTTCGATAGATAGTGGCTGCTTTGGTCCCCACGCGATGGCGGCTTTTGATTTAATAAATTTATCTGACATAAGAATCTCTCTTTTTAATTGATTGTTATTTATGGGTGACGACATGACAGTTGCGTTATAAGTGCAAGCAGTTTTGAAAGTTTGCTAGTGCATATTATGGATTTTAGCGTTCACTATATCTACAGTTAAAACAAATAGAGATAGATTGAGCTTATCTTGCCTGCCCTCTATAGGCAAGCATCGATGACAGTAAACCACCATCTATTTACATTGATACCAACCATTATATTTATTTCTGAGCGGATAACAATATGCTATATTTGCAAATATCTTTTACATATTGGTAATAATCATGCGCTGGGAAGGGATTAGTGAGTTTGTCTATGTCGCAGAATACGAGAGCTTTACGCGTGGTGCAAAAGAGCTGGGTATCTCGACCGCGCAAGTCAGCCGCCAGATCAGTGCATTAGAGCAGCGACTGAATATAAAGCTGCTATATCGAACCACGCGCAAGGTCTCACTAACCGAAGAAGGCCGTGTATTCTATCAGCATTGCCGCAGTGTGCTCGATGGCTTGGATTCCGCTGAGCAAGCCGTAAGCAACTTACAATCAAAACCTCAAGGCAGGATAAAACTAACAGCGCCCGTTACTTATGGTGAGCAGCAGTTATTACCACTGATCAATGATTTTATGATGCAGTATCACGATATCGAGGTGACTGCTTTTTTGAGTAATCAGAAAATTGACTTGATTGAAGGGGGTTATGATTTAGCCATTCGTATTGGCAAATTGCATGACTCGACGATGATGGCAAAGAAACTTAGCTTGCGCACTAATTTTGTCTGCGCTGCGCCCTCTTATCTAAAAAAACACGGCATACCACATCATTTAAGTGATTTAAGTCAACATAACTGCCTGTTGGGTACTCGTGACTACTGGCACTTTATAGATACTGCTAAAGTAAAAGAGAACAGTAATACTCATGGTAAGACGGACAACCAACAAACGAGCGTAGAAAGGAACCTGCGTGTCTCTGGTACGGTGCAATATAACAGCGGCTATAGTCTGGTCGATGCTGCACTAAAAGGGCTGGGTATCGTACAGCTGCCTGATTATTATGTGCAAAAGTATTTAGCGTCCGGCGAGTTGGTCAGTTTACTTGATGACTATAGAGAGCCCGAAGAAAGCATTTGGGCCATTTATCCACATAACCGTCATTTATCACCAAAAATTAGGCTGCTCGTAGATTATTTGGCAGAACATTTGGTTTAACGTTCTGTTAAGACGTATTGCAATCGCAAACCTGATTACGCACAATGAATATTTGATGTTGCTCATTATAGTTAGGACTGACCATACTACAGACAACTTAAAGGTGTCATTATGATTAAAATCGTCTCTATCGCTGCGCTAGCAGTAGCCGTTTGCTCTTGTGCCAGTATCGATACGCTATTGGATAAAACCAAGAGTACTGGTGCTATGACAGACACAACAACCTCTATCAATGCTGAAAAAGGCTTGGTAACTTTACAGAGCAATCACTCCGTCAAAGATACCGCAGACAAGCTGGTCTCAGTTATTGAAAGCAAGGGTATGAAAGTATTTGCGCGAGTCGATCATCAAAAAAATGCACAGAGTGCTGACTTATCATTGAGACCAACGCAAGTCGTTATGTTTGGTAACCCTAAAGCAGGTACGCCATTAATGAACTGTCAGCAAACCGTTGCCATTGATTTGCCGCAGAAAATCTTAATTAGCGAAGATGCTGATAAAAAAGTATGGCTGTCATACAACAACCCTGACTACCTCAAGACACGCCACAATATCAAAGGTTGCGATACTGAGATTGCCAACATCTCAAAAGCACTTAACGCTATCAGTACTGCATCAACGGCAAAATAATGTGCTCGATATAGTTGAATAAATATATATTCGAGTAAATAAGTGAAATATGGAGCGGAAGTGTTACTTATTTACTTGAAAAGCCCTCATATCAAGAATGACTAGATTGCTCTATCTGGTCACTCAACTCTACCTTTAATTTCTTTGCGCACTCGATAATCTTTTTTCTATCGGCAGGAATAGCACCTTGTGCAATAGCGATTTCACGCATTTGAACCGTGATATCATAATGAGGATAGCTAGCGTTACGATGAAATAGGCGTGCATCCACATCAATAAATGCCGCAAAATCATGCAGCTCTTGCAAGCTATCCGCCAACATATGACACCACTTATGGCCTTTGAATTTTATCTGTACAAAATCTACATATATCGCCATATAACCGCCTCTCTACTTATTCACTGGTTCGCTTATCTGTTTTTTAATTAGCTCAAAACACCTTAGCAACTTAATAGCACTATGATCAAAAACCTTTATAACAATGTGCGCACATCTTTTTTAAGTTGTTTGAGTCGTTCTTGATACTTGCTATGACTACTATCAAATGTACTCAGTCGTCCATAGCGTAACTGACGGTAGTTTTGTCTAATTTCAATAAGCTTTGTTTGAATAACGATTGGGTCGCTACTATCTGTTAGCTGACTCGTAGCAGATTGGGTATTGTCACCCTGACGGCTATCAATAGCTGATGCCAAACGTTCCAGCCACGCTAGCTGCCCTTCATTATCATTGCGGGCTAATAATTTGTCGTGTTTGGCAACACGTTTTGAGAGCTGAGCAAGAGGTAGGTCTGCTGGATACCAACGCTTGCGGCGGCGATACCAAATGACAAATACTAAGATAGCCATAACGGAAACCGCACTGGTGGCTAACCAAATGATTTGCTGCATGATTGAGCTGATATTGAACCATTTGAGTAGCGAGTCGGCCTGTTTGTCTTGGTCATAGCCAACTACGTCTTTTTGCCAGTAGTAGCTCGCTTGGTCTGATAGTCGGCGTAGCATTTGTAGCACTTGATACTGCTGATAGCTGATTTGTGCACTGGCACCATTGCCAAACATAGCTGCCCCTTGCTGCTGGGTGATCGTATTCATGCCTTGCTCTACTCGCTCAGGCGCCACAAAGGCTGTCGGATCCACACGTACCCAGCCTTGACCTTCAAGCCAAACCTCAGTCCATGCATGTGCATCCATTTGCCGCACTTCCCACACGTTGCCATTGCGACTCGGCTCACCGCCTTGATAGCCGGCTACTACTCGTGCAGGAATACCAGCGGCGCGTAGCATAAAGGTAAAGCTTGACGAATAATGCTCACAAAACCCTGCTTTGGTTTCAAATAAAAATTCGTCAATGCGATTGGTATTGAGCCGTGGTGGCGACAATGTATAGCGAAACTCTGTTCGATTAATCCATTGCTCAATAGCAGCTATGTAGCGCACAGGGTCTGAACCTGACTGTTCAAATAATTGCTTAGCAAGCGCGCGCGATTGAGAGTTACCTTCATTAGGCAAGGCAAGATTTTCACGTCTTGATGCCTCTGTTAAAACTGGATCAATACGCATCTGTGCAAACTGCAACACATCATAGCGAAGCTGCTGCGTAACAGGTTGGTCCTTTGATAAGGTAAATCCAGAGGTAGTATTGATATCTGGCTGCTCAGAGAACGGATAATCAAGACCAAATAGCCAGTTTTGCTGAGTGGGTTCCAAGATAACCTTGTAATTGACAGGTGCCGCCCTTGATTCATCAGGTACAGTAGCAAAGGCGTTCTGAATCCATGCAGGTGCTTGCAATCTCGATGACCATTGATCCTTTTGGGAAGCCGGTCGCCATGTGACACCATCGAAATCACTAAATACCAAACCGCGCCAATACAGCTGCTGTTGCGGTGGACGCTCATCAGCAAACTCTACCCGAAAGGCCAGCTCAGTTGACTGTCCTAAATTAGCAAAATCACCAGGAGACATGCTATCAGACACACCTGTAGTAGCTTGCTGACCGGAGAGCTGTACAGACCACAGTGGGGGCAGTCTCGGAAAAAACAAAAATAGCACCACCAATAATGGCAAGGCGCCAACCCCTAACACACCCAATGTCCGCAAGCGTCCATCACCGCTAGTATTGCTATCATCATTAAGCGCAATAAATGCTAGCAATACAATGACTGCGCCAACGATCACTTCTAAAGTAGTCAGTAAACCTTGGTTCATCAAAAACAATGCCGCAAGCACGAACAATGATAGATTCAACACTACATAAGCATCACGGCGCTTATACAGCTCCCACAGTTTGCTAACTAGGCATAACACTAAAAATGCCACACCCATATCAAGCCCAAATGCTGTATTGTAGGTCAGCCACAGACCTAATAGCCCCAGCAGAAAGCCTAGCATTTGTACACTTTGATAAATACGCTTTAGGTGCGATAGTTTTTTGAATTTAGCTTTGATATGAGGCAATTGAGTGGCGATACTGACGGCGGCAAATCCTATCAACCATAATGGTAAATGTGCGGCATGCGGTAACACAACAACGACTTGAGCAATTAACACCCAATAATAAGCTGGCAGTGCAAATAATTTACGATACCATTTAGCGTCATTTCGCTCAGGTCGAATTGAGACTTTTTGACCTAAAGCCAACTGCTCAAAGCTTGCCGTTTTTGTAGCATCGACCATAGAATACTCTGTGGACAGTGTATCAACATCAGCAGAAGATAAGCGTGTAGAATTGGTCATGGTGCTTTCGCAAGCCTTAGCAAGCATGCTTGCGCAAAGGATTCCCCGTTACCCATCTCCGCAGTAGCAGGAGTATCACTAGGTAAACGCATTTGAAACGGCACGCCTAGCTGACCCAGCGTCAATGCCCCATAAGCCAATTGTGCAAGTTTTTGCTCGTGATGTGCAGCTGGCATATCTGCATAATCAAGCGTTTGCTCATGACCGACCGGATCAGCGAAGTGCTTGGTCAGCATACCTTGTCCCCGCGCCACATGCCCCCAAGAGACTCGGGCCAATGACTCACCCTCGACATAGTTTTCTAGTCGCTCAAAGTCGTCCTGACCCTGCCTATATTGCCCACCTGTTGGTAAATCCTCTAAGCTTGCGATTGCATATTTTGCTTGCCAATCAAATATTTCAGGCTTTGGATATACCCAAGCTGTACGCGCAAAGTAGACGTAAGACCATGCACGCATGATACCTAGAGGATAAACTGTTTTTATTTTTAACCGTGGTAGTTCAAGTTGGCCACGGTTGTAAGTCTGGACAGGAAGTCGAATGACTTGCTCGCCTTGTAATCGTGTGATAAGCACTGAGCTTTGCGTGTTTGTGCCGTTTTTGGTTTTCTTATTGGCTATCTGCTCAAATTCAAATAGCAACTGACGCCGTGGTTGACGACTATCACTATTTAGTTGTAGCGTCATCCAAACAGGCGCACCTGCCTCTGTCATAGTGACTTCTAGCAGACGCACTTGCAGACCAGATATATGAGCAAAAGTAACATGAAAACTAATTAGCCAAATACTGACCAGATAAAAGCACAAACCAAGCACTAAGTTGTTGCCATAGTTGATACCCGCGATAAAGGTAATTACTAACAATACGGCGAATAGCATTCCTTCACGACTAAAGAAAATATAGACATTGCGCAAATTAAGCGTAGCACTGTCACTCTTAGGTGCGCGCGCGGCAAACCAGCGGCTCAGAGCTGATTTTATTGGTGCGGTTAATGTCTTTGGTAACAAGCTCATGACTACCCTATTATTACCATCTAAATAATAATGCTATCAGTATTTGTATCTGACTGACAAACAAACTCACGAATAGAACGATATAGTTGATTCAGCACAATTTGAATACAAGAAAAGCGGGTGAAAATACCGTAAATAGTGAACTGAGTGACTTTGATATTTTTTCTAAGTTATATAGATTTGACTATGTGTAGAACTACATTTCACCGATGCAGTTAATCAATACGGTCAAACAGCATATCAGCTGCTAAGCGACGACTGACACTTCTGCTAGGATACGTTGGGCGATGGTTTTTGTCGCTTGTCCACCAGTCACATGCGCGGGTACGAAACGCTGACCGAGGCGATGATCAGTAACCGCAGCAAACACCGCTTGGATATCTTCAGGGGTCACTTCCATATATCCCGATACATAGGCATGCGCTTGGGCAGCACGTTGTAGCGACAACACGCCGCGAGGCGATAAGCCATGATACTCTTGGCTTGCACGAGTTTTTGCAACCAGTCTTTGCAAATAATCCAATACAGTATCTGCTACATAAACCTGCCTGACAGCATGCTGAGCCAATAGTACAGCCTCAGTATCAAGTACCGTATCCAAATCTTTGAGTAGCTCGCGACGATCTTTACCTTTTAGCAGCTCACGCTCTGCGGCAGGCGATGGATAACCCAATGATAAGCATAACAGGAATCTGTCTAACTGCGACTCTGGGAGCGGATAGACACCTGCTTGTTGCAATGGATTTTGAGTGGCAATGACAAAGAATGGCTGCGGCAAAGGATACGTCTGGCCATCTTGCGTGACTTGTCGCTCCTCCATCGCTTCAAGTAGCGCACTCTGCGTTTTGGGACTAGAACGGTTGATTTCATCAGCAAGTAATAACTGTGTAAAGATAGGGCCCGGACGAAACTCAAATTGCTGTTTACTTTGGTCGTAGATGCTCATACCTAAAATATCAGCAGGCAACATATCATTGGTAAATTGCACTCGACTGAAGCTCAAACCTAACAACTGTGCCAAGCCCTGTGCCAAAGTCGTCTTACCCATACCAGGCAAGTCCTGTAACAACAAATGACCGCCTGCTAAGATACAACTGAGTGCTAGCCTAACTGCTTGCGGTTTGTCCAATACAATCTGATTTAATTGCGCTAACAGCTGTGCAATTTGCTGCTGATTGCGTTGAAAATCAGCCGTACTAGGGATGGACTGGCTAAGCGGATTCGCTGTTCTCTGAGAGATGGATAATGATCTATCGTTAGCTGCATGGGTCATAGTAGGTTGTTGGCTCATTTTTTAGGTCATAGCGATGATAAGTCAGTTCACATCATCTGTAACGGTTGGTGCAGCGGCACGGAGCGTAGATAAATAAGCAATGATATCGGCACGCTCTTTCGCATCTGGCATCGGGTCAGACAGCATTTTGGAGTCTGGCATGGCTTTTTGGGCATCTGCAATATATGGATCGAGTGTCTCTGCGTCCCACACCCAACCTGAATCTTCTAGTCCTTTGCTGTAGGTATAATCTTTTAACTCGGCAGCCGGCGCACCATATATATTCATTAATTGTGGGCCTTTCTTATTCAGGCCCGCATTACGTTGGTGACATTGACCACAGGCATCTTTATAAATTATCGAGCCGTTGTCTGCATCGCCGTCAGTATATAAGGGTAGAGTCACAGGAGCACGGTGGTCAGGTGGTGTTTTCTCACAAGCTGTGAGCAACAGAACAGCAGCCAAAAGGCTGCTCATTTGATATCTATTGATAAGGGACATTTTTAGCAATCTTTGGTTGAGGAATATCATCGCCATAACATAAACGATATGATGTATTGGCCTTTTAACTCGCTACCTTTATTGTGCTACTAGGCTCTTCTAAATAATACCCTTGCAAATAGCGCGCGCCCACACTCCAAGCGACCGACATCGTTGCTGCATCTTCGATATAAGGCATGAGCACATCAACCTTGATATCATTAGTACGCGCAATAAGAGATTTAACCGTTTCTAGATTTTCTGCTGAACCAATATCTTGGATATAACTGCGCGCCAAGCGTACCATATCAGGCTGGACAAAATTGGCAATTTCAATAGATTTGACAGAAGAGCCAAAATTATTAATACCTAGTTGACAGCTAACATCGCTGAGTGCGGAAAATTGAGATTTGGCGACGGTTAAGTGATCAGAGATATCTATTTCATTGAACTGTAGTGTCAATACACCAGCTGCGCCGCCTACCGCTTTTATCAATTGACTGGCGACAATCGGCAGTTTTTTATCAACCAGTGAAGCATTAGTTAATTGTACTAACAATCTGGCTTCAGGATGAACCTTACGGACGTCATTGATTTTCTTACAGGCATTGATAAGCACCCATCGATCAATCTTTTCTAACAGTTGATGTTTTTTAGCCACCGCCATAAATTGATCAGGGGTTAATACCGTATTGTCAGCATCTGACAGCGGTAACCGTAGATACACTTCAAAAAAGTCGCTACGATCGTTGTTGATGTCGTATATCGGCTGAAATGATAGCTCAAAGCGGTTATTAGTAATGGCATCCACTAATGACTCAGCAAGTGCATGATCATCGCTATTGGCATGTTCGCTTGGGTCATATATACGGTAAGACCCACCACTATTAGAAGTCTCTACCATGATTTGGCTGATAGCATCCATGGCGCGTTCTAATATGATGACAGGCTCTACCGTATTTTTTTCGATTTTGACAATAGCAATGCTAACTGTTGTATTCGTTGTACGTTTATCAACTTCAATAAACATACCCTTTATAGACGAACCGATATGCGCAGCAAGTTCTTCAAGATCATTCGTCGTCTTGTTTTTTACTAATATCGTGAATGCGGTATCGCTGAAACGGCTTACATGCCCATCAGGTACTAGCTCAGTCAACGTGTGGGCAACTTGTTTGACCGTTGCATCTATTCCTTGTAGACCCAAACTACTTCTTATTTTTCCTACATTATCAACCTGCACATATAGCAGGGCTGCGGTTATTAGTCCTTGGGACGCCTGCTGATGTATCGCTATCATCTGATCTTCAAAACCGCGACGATTATCTAGGCCAGTTAAATTATCTTTACGTTCAGCTTCAGCTAAACGCTTAGCAACCTCCGCACTATTATTACTATTCTGCTGAATGATAATTTGAATGACTGGCTCGCCCTCTAACGTGGCTGATGCTAATTGTAGTTTCGCTTCAAAAGTACTACCATCTGTCCGTACACTTTCAAAATTAAACTCAACGTCTTGGCGACTACCTTTATCAAACTGACGTAAAAACTGTTTAAACCCTTGGACATTGTCTTTACCTGAAATCAGGTCAATAATAGGGACGCCTACCACTTCATTCATCGATTTAAAGCCGAATAGCTGAAGATAAGGCTCATTAGCAAGTATATGAATACCCTCGTCTATATAAGCGACCGCGCTCTTAGAGTTCTTAATCAATACATTGGCACGTTGTTCTGCTTCAGAAAGCACTTGACGTAAAGTTTTTAGCTCACGACGACTGCGCAAACTACTATGCTGTAGACAAATGGCCATTACGACTGGCATCTCTTGATCCATTTCAAGCGCTTTGATCATCGTGCCACTAATCACAGTCGGTAGCTCATACTCATTGTAGGCCGTCGACGCTATCTCTTCATTCATTAAACAGATCATTGGCAGATCGATATTTTGCTCTTGTACGATGCTCACCACATCTGTAAAGCTCATATTATAAGCTTTGCCAAATACCAGTACATCCCACGGTTGGCGCAGAAATTTTAATAGCTCTTCTTTATCGTCCAAAAACCCCAAATTCACACTATCATAATAAGGACTCAATAACTGAACAAGACGTTCAGCATAGAGCTGATCATCATTGATCACCAATAAATTTAAAAGAGATTGAGAGCGCATAAGGAGCCTTTTAGTCGTACGTATTGTTATCTATTATTTTGTTACTTTACATCTTTGTCTAAAACTAACCTAGCACATAAAACACGCTAGCGTTAATATTCTGTGAATCCTATCAGTATAGACTGAGTTTTCACTATGATAATTATTTTATAGTTAGAGATATCGTAAAAGTCAGAGTAACAATATTTATCATTATAGACAATAATTAGACCAACTGCAGATTAGCTTATGACCTTTGTCGACTACTATATTACTGACAAAAACCTGTATAAATTCTTCGTTATGGCCTGAAACTCCTGTCGCATCTAAGTACCTCTAAGCGCTATAACTGCGCCACCTCATATTGACTAAACTTATCAGTCATCATTAGCCTGCGTCCTAATCGTAGAGTGGTTTGTTTATTACCAATACGCATGACGACTCTATCATCAGCTTGAAAGTAAAAAGGCGGTACGATTAGCGTGCCAGTCGTCTGTAGCTGTTCATCTTTACCGAGAATAAATGCCGGTACAAAATGATGACTTCGCGTTTTACTGCCTTCCAAACGTAATCCACATGCCACAATTTTATGCCCGAGTATTTGCCATTCCACTTCTGGATTTTTAGTATCTACATTGAACCAGCGTACCACCCCTATTGACCAATCAGGTTGTTCTGTATTTTCAGAGCCATAGACCAAAATTAAACTCATTATGTGTAAGGGCTGCGGTGCCGTTAGAGAAAGGTCAGAGTCATGTTTTTCTACAATAAGCCTCTCTTTATTGAAAATATTTTTGTCTGCAACCTTCTCATTAGGCTTACCATTTTTTGGCAACAAATGCAGTTTGCGATATGCTGAAGAACTTTCATAGTCGTCAAATATCTCAATATTTATAACGCTACTGCGACTACGCTCGCTGTCAAATGTATCGTATAAAGGCCTGTCCTCTTCTCGTAAATTTTTGATAGCGATCAAATTGGCAAAAATTTTTGAATGACCTACTTGGTAGTGTATGTCATTAAAATTGGTGATTAACTTTGCCTGCTGCTTGCTAGTATATTTGGTTGGTAAGGTAGGTGGCGGCTGCAAATAGCGATAGCTAATGGTCATCGAAATAGCATTAAGCAAACTATATTCTGCTGTGCCACCTTCTTCGATAAAGGCTTTTTTACGTGACTCAAAATATTCAACTATTGGTGTCAGTTCTATAAATAGACAGTCATGATGATCTTCATAGGGGTTGATATGAGAGTTGACAGTCAGATAGCTTGGTGGATTACTGCTATGAAGATCAACAAAAACCTTTGTCTCGGTAGCAGGCTCCATTGTCGCGACCATGTGCTTAGCCCATTCAGGTAGTAGACGCTGTACGAGTAAGATATTCGGGCGCCTCATAGCACGCAAATTTAACAAGTGATGCAAACAAATTTGGCAATATAGCTGATGAATACTGTTTGTTTGGTTCGTGACAGTATGTAGACTTAAATCCGTATCAACCACTTTTCTCTGATGAGCCAGATAATATAATTGATTGACTTTAGACCACAGGTAGTCTGATGGCTTTCGATAGCACAGTGTTTCTTCTGCTAATAGTTTTTGGTATCTTAAGAGTGATTGATAGATCGCAATAGCAAGCGTGCTATCAGATTTAGTCTCAGCACCAAAAAAACGCTGCCAACCTTTACTAGAATATTGGTTTAAGGAGGCTTCTGACAACTGCGTCTCACGACGTATGATTTTGTCGTAAACCATGATAATTAAATAATGTAGCGATTGCATTTGAGCGATATAAGACATCTGATCCTGACTAAGCGCACCTGTCTCATAGATATAGTGCTGCCTAAAATCTGCAATCAGTCGGTCTGAGGCATCAATGACTGTTGCCATTAATTTAAGACGCTGTTGTTCATCCATATTGGATTCACGTAATACTGTCAGTAGACTCTCTAAATGCTCTGTTTGCTGCTCTTGGGTAAGCGTAGGTAGCGTTGCCAACATCTTTAACAAGTATCGTTCTTGACCATTTACTGAGCGATTAGATAGCGCAGGTAGTGGCTCTGTAGAATCTAAATGCTCTTGAAACATCGATAACGTTATCATCAGTATCTTTACTCTCTATTAGTCACTCTGAAGCAATCAGTAATATGCAGCAGTACAAATACATGTATGGCATAAAAAATGTTTGTGAAGCTCGACTATAGAAAAGTGATGATATCTATTTATTGTGAGCCTAAATCTAGTAGTACGCTCTGACAATACCTATATACTGGCAGAGTTTTATATTTAACGTTATATGCTTTTTAGGTAGATTACATACTGACAGCCTATATTCTGTTCCAATCATATATCTATTTATACTTATAAAAAAGCATAAATCCTAGATTTTAGTTTTTAGTTTTTAGTTTTTAGTTTTTAGTTTTTAGTTTTTAGTTTTTAGTTTTTAGTTTTTAGTTTTTAGTTTTTAGTTTTTAGTTTTTAGTTTTTAGTTTTTAGTTTTTAGTTTTGAAAGATACTATCCGCATCTTTTTTAAGAGCCGCTCTTTGTTTACTAAATAAGTTGATATAGTGCCCTACATTAGCCATTACTGTAAATATCAATCGGCACTTTAAAAGGTCTATTCGGTAACTCTCTGACCAACTTAGGAACAAGATAACCTGGCAATGACGCTAATAACGCCCAATAAAGCTCAATCGCTGCTTGCTCACTACTATCAAAATGCGCCGCACCAGCCACCTTGTCCAACACATGTAAATAATATGGTAGCACGCCACAAGCAAACAAACGCTGACTAAGCTGCACTTGCGCGTCAAGAGTATCGTTAATACCCTTTAACAACACGGCTTGGTTTAATAGTGTAATTCCAGCTGCTCTCGCACGTTGCAAATACTCAGCGGTTGTTCCATCTATCTCATTGGCATGGTTACAATGAATCACCATGACAATATGGCAGCGGCTTTGAGATAACCTCTCTAACAATGCAGCGTCCAAGCGTGCAGGTATCACCAATGGCAAACGCGTATGCAATCGAATGGTAGTAATCTGCGGAAGAGACTCCAAAGTATCTAACCATGAAAACAATCGTCGATTGGTCACATTTAGTGGGTCACCACCACTCAGAATTACCTCATTGACCTCAGGATTTGCATTAATATAATTGATGATATTTTCTTTTGCATCGGCAGTTGGCATGTTGGCACTATAGTCAAAATGCTGGCGAAAGCAGTAACGGCAGTGAATAGCGCACGCACCCGTAATCGTTAACAACACTCTCGACTGATATTTATGAAGCAAGCCTTTTACAGGATTTTGAGTGTTTTCGCTTAGCGGATCTGCTACGTAGCCTGTGACGTTGATTTGCTCTTGCTGATCTGGCAACACTTGTTTAAGCAAGGGGTCATTACGGTCGCCAATAGCCATTTTTGCCACAAAGCCACGCGGCACACGCAGTTCAAAATGCTTAGGTACGTAAACTTCTGCACGCATTGATTCAAGCTGTAGGATACTCAATAGCTCATCAACAGATGTAATAGCTTCCGATAATTGCGTTTGCCAGTTTTTTTGTGTGATTAAATGGTTTATCATGACAGCCTATTACCTGTGCCCAAAATCCGATATTATACGCCCTTAGTGTCTAGCCTATCAAAGTATCCTCGTTAATCCGTAAATACTTGGCATAACAGAAAATTTTGGTACAGTCAGCCCTATGTCTTACTATTATATTTACAACCCCTAGGAGTTTCTTGTGGCAAGTTTTTCTACTAATGAATTTAAAGCTGGTCTAAAAGTGATGCTTGATGGCAACCCTTGTGCCATTCTTGAAAACGAGTTTGTCAAGCCTGGTAAAGGTCAAGCCTTTAACCGTGTTAAGTTGCGCAATCTTCGTAGTGGCAAAGTACTGGAACAAACTTTCAAATCAGGTGACAGCTTAGAAGCTGCTGATGTGATGGATACTGAAATGAACTATCTATACAACGATGGCGAGTTTTGGCATTTTATGCATCCTGAGAGCTTTGAGCAGATTCAAGCGGACAAAAACGCAATGAGTGACTCAATCAAGTGGTTAAAAGAAAACAGCAATGCTCTATGTACCATTACGTTATTTAATGGTGCTCCTCTGTCAGTCACGCCGCCTAACTTCGTTGAGTTAGAAATTGTAGAAACAGATCCTGGCGTACGCGGCGATACTTCAGGCGGTGGTGGCAAACCTGCTAAATTAGAGACAGGTGCCGTTGTACGTGTACCATTATTTGTGCAACAAGGTGAAGTGGTACGTGTCGATACGCGTACTGGCGACTACCAAACTCGCGTGAACTAATATCGCTCTAAACATGACTGGTAGTTGATATTTACTGATATCTTTATCATCAATAAAAAAGCTTAACCACCATATAGACGGTTAAGCTTTTTTTGTATTTGTTAATCATAGTTACATTAAAATACTAATCAATGGCGCTAATACTAATATCTAGCAAATCACTCTTCTTCCAATGATTGCTTCTGTATCAGCCAATACTGTACTAAGGCATTCAACTGCTCTTGCTTAAAAGGTTTGGTGCAATAATCCTGCATACCAACTTTCAGATATTTTTCACGCTCGCCGTCCATTGCATTGGCAGTCAGGGCAATAATGGGCGGTAGTACTTGAGGATCATATAGTTCATGCAATTTAATAGTTGCCTGTACACCGTCCATAATCGGCATATGATGATCCATCAATATCACATCATAACGGTCAGGGAATAAAGCAAAAGCCTCAATTGCTTGCTGGCCATCTGTAACATGAGTGACGGTATGACCACTGCTGGTTAGTGATTTCTTGGCTATAATCGCATTTACAGCATCATCTTCGACCAACAAGATATGGCCAGATCGCTCATGTGTAGGTTCAATCATGGTCGTATCGTGAGAGTCCTGCCATGTCTCATACTTGTCTTCATCAATAGTAGTCAACGGTAATAAAACACTAAATGTCGTACCAACCCCTACTTCACTGTTTACGTGAATGTGACCACCCATCAAATCGACTAGGGACTTACAAACAGACAGTCCAAGTCCAGTACCACCGTAAATACGATGAGTAAACTTATTTGCTTGGTCATAAGCGTCAAATATCGCCTCTAACGACTCTTCTTTAATACCAACACCCGTATCTTTCACTTCTATACACAAAGTCATATTTTGACCAGTTTTATCGCCTTCTGTTTTGCTGACTGCTTTTTGTTTACTCGTACTCACAAATTTCTCATCGATGTTATCTGGGCAATAGCAGTTGTCCATATGTTTAACATCGATACTTACTTGCCCACCTTCACGCGTGAACTTAATCGCGTTATTGACCAAGTTTGCAATGATCTGCTTTAGACGTACAGGATCGCCGTTTACGTAGGGTGATAGCGTTTCAGTATAATGATAATCTAAGGTTACGCCTCTTTGACGTGCCTTTATAGCAAATAAACTGACGACCTCATTACATAAACTAGATAAATTCAATGGAATAGAATCAATCGTCATTTTTCCAGACTCAACTTTCGATAAGTCCAAAATACCATTAATAATGACCATTAAATGCTCATTAGATACTTTGATGTTATCAACATATTCTCGCTGTTCATCAGTAAGTTCGGTATCGCCTAACATTTCTACCATACCGATAATACCATTCATCGGTGTACGAATCTCATGACTCATATTGGCCAAAAAGCTCGATTTCATCTCATTAGCACGCTTAGCATCACGTTGTTTATCTTGTAATTTCAGCGCATCTGCGGCCATCATTGCAAACTGCGCCAATATCTTTTCTTGTTGACTGCTAAAACTCTGATGTGGCTCAGTATCCATAAGACATAAGGTGCCTAGACGGTACCGTTTGTTGTCTTCAGTCAAGATAATAGGTGCACCAACATAAAATCGTAAATACGGAGAACCTGTGACCATTGGGCTTTGGCTAAAACGACTATCCTTAAAGGTGTCTAACACTATTAGTACATCATCAGACAGTATTGTATAATTACAAAAAGCAGTGTTACGTGGTCCTTTGCTGACAGCCTCATCTTGACTATCGAATTTACAGGCTGGCTTTAAATATTGGGTTTCCTCATCCATAAAAGTGATCGTGACTACAGGCACATCAAAAAACAGCTTTACGAGTGCAACAAGCCGCTCAAACGCAGGCTCCTCATCTTCATTAAGTACCTGATACTTTCTTAGCTTATTGATACGCTCTATTTCATCTACCGCGACAGGGTAGCTCTGCTGAGGTGAGTTAGATATAGACAAGGTAAACTCCATTAAATAATATCAGACGTATTAGTTACGACTCGTCTGTCTTATCAATAATTGTAATGCTTCACTCACCATAATCATCGCCACCACTGACGTAACGACCACTGCTGAGCCATAACCACCGCACTGCAGACCGCCTGTTTGACAGCTTTTATCTACAATCGGTGGCTCTGTCGAATAGACACATTTGATACCAAATTTTTCTTTTAAAGCAGTATTGATACCTTTCTCATGGCGTAACTTGTTGCGTAACTTTGCTAGTAGCGGGTCTTGATAACAGTCACGCAAATCACTTACTCTAATCTGACTTGGATCTATCTTACCACCTGCACCGCCCGCACAGACCAACTTTAGTTTATTAAAACGACAGTGTAAAGCAATTGCTAGTTTCGCATTCATATCGTCTACACAGTCTAAAATAACAATCGGTCTACCCTGAGCAGTGGCAGATCTGACTGCTTCACGACTTGGTAGGAGTGTGGTGACGTTATCTACTGTCAAAAAGTCATCGACTAAATTCAACGTTACTGTGGGATTAATTTCTCTAATACGAGTTGCCATTGCTTCAATTTTACTTTGTCCAAACGTGCTGTCTAGTGCAGGCAGTTGGCGATTGACATTAGACGCAACCAATACATCCAAATCAATCAACGTAATCGTTCCCACCGCTGTCCGAGCCAACGCCTCCGCTGCCCAAGAGCCAACCCCTCCTACACCAATAATATAGACATGAGCTGCCAAAAAAGTATCAACCGCAGAGGTACCATATAGTGTCCGTGTACCTTGAAAACGACGATCGTACTGCTCATCTTGTTGGCGCGATTCGTCTTGTGCAAGACTGTCTTCGACGGATTTTGGTTGTTCAAATTGTCGCGTTTCACTCATAACAGATCAAATTCTCTTTTCAAACATTTTGGTTGACATTTATTTGGCTAGTACTTTTTAGCTTCTAATTACCGCTATGCTTTTCTTATAAGTAGCACAGTTACATTGAATGAGCCCAGTCTACTTTCATAGCATCACAGCTATTTTGCCACAATTGCTTAGCAAGTTTATCATGCGGTATTTCTAATAGCTCACTCAAGCTTGCCAATACCCATGGCAGATTGGCTGGTACATTTCTATTATGTGAATCAGTATCATCCGTTATCTGACACATAATAGGTGTCATATCTGGACAATCCGTTTCAACAACCAAGCATTCGATGCCATGACTCTCAACTGCTACTTGAATAGCACGGCGCAGTTTTTTGGCATTCGGATTGGTAATCTGACCCGTAACACCCAGCTTAAACCCCAATTTTACAAAAGCCTTGGCTTCTTGTTCACCACCACTAAAGCTATGGGCAATACCGCCTAATTTATGAGCATCGTATTTATGCGCTTTTAATATTGCGAGCGCTTCAGCATGTGCCTTACGAATATGCAGCATCACTGGCAGACTATGAGCCACTGCTATATCCAACTGCGCCGCAAAGAACCTTTTTTGTTTAGCAAATACATCAGGCTGCTTCATTGCATCGGTAAAGGTATCTAACCCAATCTCACCAATGGCCAATGGAAGTTGCTCCATCACTATTTGCTCAAGTTGTATTAGATGATCATCGGTATGCTGCTCAATATAAAAAGGATGTAAACCTAGCGCGATATGGGCTGCAACATCGCACTTATTTTTACTATTCACCTTTGTCACAGACGACTGTGACAGTTCATTGATGAAATCTTGAGTATCGTACATTCGATCAAAATACTGATATAGATAACCTACTAGCACTAAGTGACGGACACCTTGACTATAAGCCTGCTCTACCTGTTGTCTGCGATCATTGTCGAACACTGGAGCATCAAAATGTGTATGCGTATCTATAAGAGGATAGACATTTTTTAAAACTTCTCTAGCATCTGTTCTCTCAGCAATGGTCACTGATTCGTTGCCACACATTAATAAACTCCACAACTGACTTTTAAACACATAGAATTAAATGATAGATTGCTATAGACGCATTTTTAATCTTCTACTTTTTAATTACTAGCTTCTATTTACTAATTGCATTCTCACGAGCATCATTAATACTGCTCTCAGATACGGTATCATGGTTACTTACTATCTTCGTACTGTCCTTTCGACTACTGCGCCTAGGGATGAGCAATAGCGCAGTTGCAGCCACACTCAGTAAAAACCACTTTTTTGTATTCTTATAATCTGTCATCTTAGTTTCTGATTTACTATAGTGAAAAATATGATACGTAACTCATTATTCTATTAGTAACCAATATACTTAAATATAAAAGCGGCTATGTTTATCTGTGTTATGAATACGCAAGCTAATGTACGATGTAACTATCGTCTATCACATCGTACATTAATTTATGTCAGTTAAATCATATTAACCATTATATATACGGCTAATATTTTAACGATTGAGAGGATAAGTCGTGATACCACTATTAGGACTATCTACTCTCGTAAAACCTTGCGAGGTAGATTTTGGCGCTTGATCACGTTTAGGGATAAGAGGATTAAGTGGCATGAGCTCGTAATCTGCACTGACATTACCATTCCAACCTTCAGTGCCGCTCAATGGTAATTGCTTAATCGTACCGTTTTTATCAATGACCAGCTGCAACACTCGCATTTGATTGAATTTGCGTTCAGTCACACTCGCTACCGCGCCGCCATCACGTAAAATAGTCGGCTGTAAAAAGATGATCAAATTGCTCTTTTGGGTGCTGTCATTGTCAGAACGAAAGAGTCTACCGATGACTGGGACATTACCCAGTCCAGGAACTTTCTGTTGACGTGTGGTGGTGTTGTCACGCATCAGGCCGCCCAAGGCAATCGTCTGCTGATCATCCGCTAGAATGGTCGTATTAATAAGGCTTTTATTGGTAATTAGTCCACTGGCATTACCCGTACTGCCTGGCACGACTGACGAGACTTCTTGCGATACCTCTAAACGTACGGTGCCATTGTCACCAATATGGGGAATGACGTTCAAATTAATACCAATGTCTTGGCGATCAATTGTCTGAAATGGGTTGTTTGAATTATTGCCACTAGTGGTAAAAGAACCTGTGACAAAAGGCACGTTTTGACCAACTAAGATACTAGCTTTTTCATTATCCAGCGTCAAAATCGATGGCATGGACAGCAAATTGGCGCTGGTAGATGAGTCAAGCGCCTGTAAAATAGCACCATAAAACTCTGTATTACCTTGACTGTCTTTGCGACTGTCTCCAATGCCTATCAATGCACCAGCAATAGAGCTGGCTGCAGCGCTAATACCTGCCGTACTCGTCCCCGCTAAAGCGGCAGCTGCAAGCGTCGTTGCGCTGGCTCCCACATTGTTAAAGTTGACCACTCCATAGCCACTATTGGCGTTACCTAGCGCCCACTGAACACCTAGCTGAGTGGCATCATCGCCTGACACTTCAACAATAGCGGCTTGAATCAATACTTGTGCACGGCGACTGTCTAACTGGTTGACCGCGTCTTCAATCTCAAACATTAGCTCAGGTGCGGCATTGACGATAACGGCATTTTGAGTTTCGTCAGCGATAATACTAAACGGACGACCACCCACTCCTGTGCTTGTTCCACTTGTGCTGCTAGTCGACACAGCAGCCGCACTGCTACCTAGGCTATCGCTGGCTGCATTATTAATTGCGGCGCCTGTGCTACTTACATCATTTAGCGAAGCTGATTCTAGTGTCGAGGTCGCGCCAGCACTATTAATGGATTGATTAGCGAGCAAGCCGCGTAACATATCGGCGATATGACCCGCACTAGCATACTTTAATCGAAAAACACGGAGACCACTTAAACGTCTGGTCGGCGTGGTATCCAATTGATTGACCATTTCTTGGACTTTAGCAATCATTTCAGGACTGCCTTTGACCAACAGTCTATCGCTCGACGTATCAGCAATCACCTTTAGCTGATTGTTGCCACCTTGTGCTTGCCCACTACCGGCACTTGAGACTAAGGCGCTAATCAACTCCATCATACGTTCGGCATCGACGTGGCGTAGTGGTATCACTTGCAAACTGTCATTCACATTGCTGTCTAAATCACGAATAAGGGCCGTCAGTTGATTAAGGCTGTCTGCTCGATCGGACAATACTAGTGCATTGACACCAGGTACAGCGGCCGCGTGAGCCGACTGCGGCATCAATGGGCGAATAACACCTAACACTTCTGCAGCTTGAGTGTTGGTCAAGTAAATAACTCGAGTGGCGAGCGATTCGCCAACACTATCACCGCGTAAATCAACCGCCACACCAGATTGCTTAGCAATATTATCTGGCACCAGTTTTGTCGTCGTTCCCGATTCAATCGCGGCGATACCATTCACTTGCATCACGCTTAGAAATAGCTGATAAATCTCATCACGGGACAAAGCCTTGTTAGAGATGACCGTGACATTACCATTGATACGTGGATCAAGTACAAAGTTTTGATCCGTGATGGTCGCGACCTCATTAATAAAGGCTTTGATATCAGCATCTTGTAAATTGACTTTCCAGCTCTCAGCATTGGCAAGACCAACACCAGCAGCCCATAATGGTACTGCTAGACAAAGTGGACGACACAGGCGCATCAAACGCTGCAGGCTACGGTACAAAGGCGTGGCTGAAAAATTCTGAAAACTTACCATATTGATGATTACCTACAGTGATATTGCTTACTATGTGCTGAATTTTTAAGGAGCAATTTTGCTAAAAACCTACCTTGCTAGAACTGCTGGCGAATCGTAATAACTTGCTCACCACGTTGAACCTCTATCTGCGCTTCACCTGCTTGCTGTACTTGCTGAAGTACACCAGCATCTTGCGCTGGGTTATTACCTACGCTCTGTCCGTTGACGGTCAGTACCTTATCGCCTGGCTCTAGCCCTAAACGATTACGTAGGCCAGCAGGCATCGCCGCTGTGACTTGATAGCTTTCACCTGATGCCATCACCCCCATCCTACTTAGATAACTGGCAGGGTTTTCTTGCAAAGCCGTAACCGCTTCTTCGATAGCCGACTGTGGATTACCTGAAGTGTCTGCGTCAGTTGTTCCTTTTGCCTCAGGAACAGCGTTTTGCACTGGCTGGGGCGCTGTAGGCAACATGCTGTTGTTTGGCAAACGCTGATTACTTATTCCGCTTGCTAGCATATCACTCTGGTCTAATGGCATCGCCTCTGGCATTTTAATGACGGTTTCTTTATCGTTAGCATTAGCGATAATGACTGAATTCCAGTCAACAGCCACGAGCGTATAATCGCTGTCTTTTAGCTCATCACCGATGCGGTAATTTTTGACTTCGCCATTGACATTCAATAAGGCGGAAGACATGCTCTCAGGTATAGCTAGTAGGACGCCTTTGAGCTCAATGTTGGGAGGTGGTTGCACAGCTGCGGTAATAGGATCGGGATCAGCAAATATTGCAAATAAGCCACTATAATCATTGGTGGATTTGGCACTATTCTGTAGGGGCGCTAAAGGCAATGCAGGTGCTAAAGGCGCTGCTAATAATAACCATAAAAGGCGGGCGGCTGTCCAGCATAGCCAAGCAATGGCTAACAATAATAGCCAACCTGAAAAGCGATTGAGAGTATTGATAACAGGTTTTAGGCTTGTAGTGATATTAAGCATTTAGTTCGCCCCCAGACCAGTTAGCAGTGGCTGGCGCACACTGACAACTGGTGTATCTTGAGGGGCTTGTCCTTTGTACTCAGGCATATTCTCTAACAAGCGCTGCGTCAAACTGACATCAAGCATATTATCGCTGTCGAGATACAGATCTCCCAAACGCTTATCTTGATTGTTCAGTAAATTAATATGCAGCAAATCTCTATTGTTTTTTTGCTCTGTACTAAGCTCGGCTCTTAGAGCAGGCATCGTAATATAAAAAACTTTGCCACCACTAGGATAGCCTACCTCACCGCCAACCCAAGTCAATTGACCATCCGCTGCACTAAATCCGCCAGCGTCTTTAGCAGGCTCACTACTAGATGCGTCACTTTTATCAGACTGGCGTGTTAGCGATACATTATTTACTTGAATAGGGGTATTCGGCAGCTGCCAGTTGACCATCCCCGCTAACGTCTCAGGTACAATTTTCCCACTCATGTTGTCAACTTGCCATGAGTTTAACCCAAGTTTAACTTGCCCATTCAGACGTGTCTGTGATGAGTGAATATTGACGTCCGCACCTAGCTTACCTATGAGTAACTGCCAAGGCTGCCATGACCATTCCGCCATACCTGTGAGCGACGACGATGACATAGGCAACTGCCAAATAGCAGCACCTTGCCATACATTGCCAGATACATGCTGGACATAAGGCGTATCTGGCGCGTATTTCTCAAGTAACCATGCTGCTGGCATTTGCAACACAGCAAATAGCGCAAACAACACAAACCCAACCAGCCACCAGAGCTTACGGGGACGTTTATGAGAAAACTCAGTTACTTGGGCCACAGTCGTACAACTCTTATATAAGACAAAAACGTCATTATCATAACAAACAATGGCATATAGATGACAGAAAAAAAGCCAGTATCTTTTTGCCAAAATATTGGCAGTAAAGATACTGGCTTTTATTTTCTGAAAAACAGCTCTATCTATCGCTAAATGGTTGTAAATACACCATTATAAATAGAACATTCTAACTGGCTCACAGAAAGGAATTTTATAAGAAAACAGCTAATTAAATAGCAAAATCTTCGATATCACGACCTGCTGCTAGCGCTTCAACCAACCACGTTGGCTTACGGCCACGGCCAGTCCAAGTTTCACTATGATCATTAGTATTACGATATTTAATACTGCGTTTTTTCTCTAACTTTTCACCAGCTTTCAGTATCTCTTCGATTGTTGCATTGCTATCTTCTGCAATCTGCTCGAACTGCATATAGGCATCATACAAACGTTGATGTTGTTTTTTGGCGATAAGTTGTTGAGCGTTTTCAGTGATAGCACGTAACTCATCTACGTTCAAATTTTCTAAATCAATTGCGTTATTTTTGCTCATAATAAATCCAATTATAAAATAAGAGTGTGGCCTCTATTGAGGTATTGTTTTTGGTGAAAATATGCGGAGAACAAATCGTTCGTTAGCAATTAAGACTATTCATAAAATATAATTAATTCTAAAGAGTATTTAATTTTTAATAACAGCCCGAACAATCTATTATAAATAGAAAACATATAGCGATAGATGCTCATTGTATCCATTTTAAATAAAATTAGTTTTAGATAAATCTAAACACACAAGTCATCATTCTTTATACATTGCTATTATAGCTTTGAAAGCATTTTCTAATAATAAAACAAAATTCTAGTATTGTAACTACTGCTATGATTTCACAATACTATTTCGACAAAAATCTACTGTTAAAATGATAGAGTAGTAAGTCAGTACACTATACTCTCAAATACTGCTAATCTTGAGGATAGTTCTGCATTACCTCTGTAACTTACTATGTCGTTCCTATGGTACTTTCTGAATAAGCTAACCATTTCATATAAAGATCTATTATCCAAATAGCTTTCAATTTATTAATCGGAAACAAGTAAAAACTTGATGATTATCATTGAAATTTATTTCATTTATAGATAGTCAATATATATTAACCATACGCTATAACCAATCCCACTTAAAAGTGTTATAAACTAATTATCAAACCTAATTGCTATCATAAAGACCATGACTTACTCATTAGATTTTCGTAAACAAGTACTAAAAAGCTTAGACGAGGGTATGACCTT
>NZ_CAJHBO010000007.1 GCF_904846645.1 Psychrobacter sp. Pi2-1 | reverse complement strand
ACGAGCATTCTACCATTGTCCCTAATATTGTGAATATAGAGGAAATAGAATCGCGCCAATGGAATGGGTTTTTAGTTAAACATCTAACCTCAAGCGTTGAAGATGAAGAGCATGCCCTAAAGAACTTCTCAGCAGGCTCTGACTACAATCCTTATCTAATGAAAAGCTCTCAGATTGAAAGCTTCTTGAAGGCGGTTTTTGAAAATGCTGAATCTAATTAATTTTAAATGAATAGCATTTATTTCTTGAATATTTGCCTCTTAGAGTTGTTAGTAGTCACTTGTCCTAGCTTTCAACAAAAAGCCGTCCATACGTTTGTATAGGCGGCTTTTTTTTGAAAGCAAGTTAGCAGTATCGGTACAGGATGTTTTCTTAGCAATTGGACAGAATATTGGCGGATGTTCATAAGTGACTATTCATACCTGACTCTTGCAGAACTTAACTAGTAAAAATAACCTAATGATATCTGTTTTTGTCATGTTATTTTAAGCTATGGATGATAAGAAGCTGATCAATTCCCAAGAGTTTTATTGATTATACTTTATGATAAAGTGTATATTAATTTATATACCTATTATATAAATGGATTTTCTTATGCAAATAACGACAAGTCAAACCTCAGAAAATAGGAAAAGACATGGCGAGCATCTGCTGATTAGCCTAACGTATATCGGTAAAAATATTGAAATGAAAACAGGTATAGAGTTGACTCGTGCTCTTGAGCAATGGCGAAGATACTTTGAGGAAAGTGGGCTAGTTGCAGCGCTTGTGATCAATGACGGTTACTTTGTTCAAAACATTCAAGGCTCAAGACCAGCGGTCAACGCTGCTCTAGCGAAGATAATTGATGAGCATTTCAAGATTATTCCTAATGTTGTCAAGGTGGAAGAGATAGAAGCGCTTCGATGGGATGGGTTTGTAACCAAGCACCTGACGGAAAGTGCCGAAGATGAGGAGTATGCCTTAAAAAGTTTCTCAGCAGGGTTTGACTTCAATCCTTACCTAATGAAAAGTACTCAGATTGAAAATTTTCTGACAGCGATATTTGAAGGTGCTGAATCCGATAGGTTTTAAGTGAGTAGCCTTTACATATCATAAGAGTCATCTATTTTAATTGGCGTAAAAAAGCCGTCTATAAAGTATCTTTTGATTTAGATAATTTTTTATAAATAAGGTTTCTTATGCATATCACTACCAGCCAACCTTTAGAAGATAGAAAAAGACATGGTGAGCATATTACTCTCAGTCTAACGTATATTGGCAGAAATAGTGACAGTAATAATGGGATAGGGTTGGCTCGTCTGCTTGAGCAATGGCGAAGGAATAATGAAAAAAGTGGTGTAACCTCAGCGCTTGTCGTGAATGATAATTACTTTATTCAAAATATTGAAGGTCCAAGACCTCTTATCAATGAAATACTAGTAAAATTGATTAGTGAGTACTCTTACCTAGTACCCCACCTCAGTGAGATTGAGGAAATAGAAGAACGTAGGTGGGATGGGTTTTTAATAAAATATTTAACATCAAGCGTAGAAGACGAAGCATATACCCTAAAAAGCTTCTCGGCAGGTGCTGACTTTAATCCGTATCTAATGAAAAGCACTCAGATTACAAGCTTCCTGAAAACGATCTTTGCGGTTAGTGAATCCAATAAGTCTTAAGTAAATTCTTGATTTTGATTGTCATAAGAAAGCCGCCTATACTGTTTATGGGCGGCTTTTTGATAGGAGCTGTTTAATTTTATTAGCTAGATTTTGAATTAGGATTTCCAAAGTTTAACTAGTCAAACTAGCCAATCTCAACACTCGTCACGTTCTGAAAGCCTCTTGGCAACTGTCCACCACGATTACCGCGAACACCCGTATAGTTAGCCAAATCATTTGGCTTGAGTGTCACATGGCGTTTGCCAGCAGTGATGACAAGACTGTCTTGCTGACTAAGTGGTGTGATAGCGAGCACTTCTTCACCGTCTTTCAACTTAATAAGTTTGTTCCCTTTACCGCGAGCTTGTTCAGGCAAATCATCAAGGGCAAATATCAGTAGATACCCTGCATTGGTTGCAACGGCAACATGATCAGGTGTCACACGTATATTACTATTTTCACCTTCTGTATTAGCGGCGATCTCTACTGGCGCGTCGATACGCGCAACAGGGAGCAAGCGACTATCAGTTGCTAGGTTAATGACGTTTTTACCAGCTTTCTGATTGCTATCGAGATTACCAATGGTATTGATAAAACCATAACCTGCTGAACTAGCAAGGATAATACGTTGCTCATTATCACCTGTTAGTAGCTGCTCAAAGCTAGCGCCTGCTGGCGGCTTTAATACACTGGTCAATGGATCACCTTGACCACGCGCAGACGCTAAGTTATGCGCATCGATACTATAGCTGCGTCCCGTACTATCGAGTACGTAAATCCTTTCGTTTGATTTACCGCGCACGTGCGCTTGATAGCTGTCACCTGAGCGGTAACTCATACCAGCAGCATCGACATCATGACCTTTGGCGGCACGAATCCAACCTGCTTTTGATAAGATGGCAGTGACCGGCTCACTCGGTACGAGGTCTGACTCTTTTAGTGCCTGAGCTTCTTCGCGCTCTGCTAATGGTGATACACGTTCATTGCCATGTTCTTTCATATCGGTGGTAAGCTCATCGATCATCAGATTGGTTAAACTGTCTGGATTGTCTAAGTACTCCTGAATGATGGCACGTTCGGCAGCGAGTTCATCTTGCTCGCGGCGCAGCTCAATCTCTTCTAATTTTGCCAACTGACGCAAACGAATATCCAAGATAGCATTGGCTTGAATGTCAGTCAGGTCATAATCCTGCATCAAGGTTGCTTTTGGATCGTCCTCTTCACGAATGATGCGAATCACTTCATCGATATTCAGATAAGCAATCAGCAAGCCCGCCAAAATATGCAAGCGTTTATCGATTTTATCGAGGCGATATTGCAAACGGCGTGTGACTACTGAACGGCGACAGATTAGCCATTCTTCCAAGACTTCTTTTAGGTTTTTTACCTGCGGCTTACCATTTAAGCCAATCATATTCATATTGACGCGGTAATTGCTTTCTAGGTCAGTACTGGCAAACAGGTGACTCATGACACGATCGACATCGACTCGCGTTGAACGCAACTCAAGGACGATGCGACAAGCATTTTCGTGATCTGATTCATCATGAATATCCGTCACCCAAGGCAGCTTTTTATCGGTCATAAGCTTAGCGATTTGCTCTTGAATTTTGTTGCCTGAAACTTGGTAAGGAAGCGCATCAATGATGACGAGATTCTTTTCTTTAGAGTCAACATGAAAGGTGGCGCGCATCTTATAACTGCCACGTCCAGTCTCGTACATCGCTTGCAAATCTTTTTTACTAGTGATGATTTCCGCTGGTGTTGGTAGGTCAGGTGCTGGTATCGATTGGGTAAGCTGCTTAACCGACAGCTCTGGGTTTTTGAGCAAACGAATGGCCGCACGTACCACTTCATTGAGATTATGCGGTGGAATATCCGTTGCCATACCAACTGCGATACCTGTTGTACCGTTTAATAAGATATTAGGCAGGCGGGCAGGTAGGGTGGTTGGCTCTTGCATCGTACCATCAAAGTTATCCTGCCAGTCGACTGTACCTTGACCCAATTCTGCGAGCAATGTATTGGCATAAGCCGACATTTTAGCTTCGGTATAACGCATCGCGGCAAAGGATTTCGGATCATCTGGGCTACCCCAGTTACCTTGACCAGTGATAAGCGGATAGCGATAGCTAAACGGCTGAGCCATCAGTACCATCGCCTCATAACAAGCGCTGTCACCATGCGGATGGTATTTACCCAAGACGTCACCGACCGTACGCGCGGATTTCTTGGCCTTAGCAGATGACTTTAGCCCAAGCTCGCTCATGGCATAGACGATGCGACGCTGGACAGGTTTTAGACCGTCAGCGATATTTGGCAGCGCCCGATCCATGATGACGTACATGGCATAGTTGAGATAGGCCTGCTCAGTGAACTCTGCGACTGAACGAGTATCCATCGGCTCATTGGGAATGATTGGGGCGATCGTATGATCAATAACATCAGACATAAAATAGGATTCACTTATCAGTTTTAATAGGTATAGATAATTGGTTCAAGCATACAAATAGGATAGTGCTATCGTAAAGGATATTGCACTAATTAAAAAGACGTATATCAGAATATACGACATCTCGTGACGTGCTTAAAACAAGCGCTTATAAGGGTCTTTTATAGTGTGGTGATTCATAGCTTTTATAGATCAAGTTAAGTATAGTAAATCTAATATTTGTTTTTTATATGGTTAATAGATGTCTTAAGGTTGAATCCTTTTTATTTAAGATATTTTGTCTATCATCAATCCAAAAACAGTAGGTACAGAATAGTTCTAATGCAAAATTAATAACTGAAAGTATGACAGTTAATAGACTAAATAAGGCGGCTGCTTTGCCTATTTAAATAGTGTTAACCATATATTGACACGGACAAGTCGCTATTGAATTATCTTACAATAAGGAATTTCTGTTATGTCATTTGACCCTTTATCTCAAGTTTCTGCCTCTACAATGCTAAAAAACGAAAGTAAGTACCTAGGGAAAAACACTACTAGAAATGTACTATTGATTACTGCTATAGCCAGTCTAGGATTGACAGCCTGTAGCCCTTCACAAATGAGCAAAACGCTACCAGCCGAGACAAGCAGCACAGTCAATCAAGATGCAGCAGTGGTGTCAGAGTCTATCATGGCATCGCCCAGTGTTAAGCCATCCGTCATCAGCCAACAGATGATGATACGTTCTGCGGTGCAGACAAGTATAGTACGCCCATCACCGAGCATCATAGTCACGCCAGAGGCAAAAGACAACTATCAAAAAAACGCAGCCAATTCTGTACATCGAACTACGGATATGGCGGTATCCACTTTGTCTATCGATACCGATACGGGCAGTTACGCCAATGTGCGCCGCTATCTAAACGAAGGTCAACTACCACCTGTTGATGCCGTACGGGTAGAGGAATTGATTAATTATTTCAACTATCAATTTGATGATGGCAAACGCTTAGGTAGTGCCCCGTTTGTTGTATCAACTGAGGTAGTAGACTCACCTTGGGATAGAGCAGATCAGGATAATAAAATCGTCAAAGTTGGTATCAAGGCCGTTGATAGTAGCTGGTCGCAAAAAACAGATAAGCAATCTATGCCACCTGCCAATCTCGTATTTTTAGTAGATGTGTCAGGCTCTATGTCGTCGCGCGATAAACTGCCATTGGCACAGTCTTCGCTTAAGCTGTTGACAGAGCAAATGCGCGCCCAAGACAGTATCAGCATCGTGACCTATTCAGGTAGTACTAGTGTGGCATTGCCTGCGACCAATGGTGACCAAAAAGCAAAAATATTGGCTGCAATCGAGGGATTAAACGCCTCAGGCTCAACCAATGGGGAAGACGCTCTGAAATTGGCCTACAGACAAGCTGAACAAGGACTAAAAAAGAACGGTATCAATCGAATCATGATGTTAACGGATGGCGATTTTAACGTTGGTATTAGTGATGTCGATGAGATGCTTGATTTGGTCAAAGCCAATCGCGATCGCGGTATCTCTTTGTCTACCGTTGGCTTCGGTCGTGGTAATCTGAATGATCACATGATGGAGCAGATGGCGGACAACGGCAATGGTAATTACAGTTATATTGACAGTCTAACTGAAGCCAAAAAAGTTTTTGGTGATGAGTTAGCAGCGACATTTAACACCGTCGCTAAAGACGTAAAAGTCCAAGTTGAGTTTAATCCTGATGTGGTGAGCGAGTGGCGCTTGATTGGTTATGAAAATCGCGTACTGGCTGAAGAAGACTTCAATAATGACAAAATTGATGCAGGTGAGCTTGGGGCAGGTAAGGCAGTTATCGCTTTGTTTGAAGTGACACCAAAAGGTCGAAAAGGGTTATATAGCGATCGCCGTTATGCTAATAGCAATGCCAGTATTAGTTCGAATAATAAAAAGAACTCTAATGAACTTGGCTATCTAAAAATTCGTTATAAAGCACCGACAGGTGGTAGCTCTAAACTGATTAGCCAACCGATCAATAAAGCTAGCCACGCTTTAAACAAAGCCAGTATCGATACTCAGTTTGCGATGGCAGTAGCAGGATTCGGACAACGCTTGACTCAAAGCGATTATATTAATGATTGGCAGTACAGTGATAGCACTAAGCTTGCCAAAAGTAGTATCGCAGATAGACCAAGTAGCGATACTGATGGTACTCGTCGCAACTTTGTGACCTTGACTGAGCTGGCGAGTGCGCTAAAAAATAGCCGATAGTGAACAGATATCGTGTTGGGATGGTCATTAAGGGGCAGAAGTCAATGGTCATATTTTCTAATGGTATGACTGAGATTTTTAATCTAATATATTGATATATATAGGGAAATTTAGCGTCAAGCCTATTTGAGAACTGGTGTAGCAATCTTTTGTATTGAGTACTATGTATAAAGTGTGTATGTTAATGAACAAAGGGCTATTTACCGCTATATTGTTCGCTCAGCACTATACAAATATGTCGCAGCCTTGCTTTTTATCATAACGATAGGCAAGACTCTGACGTTTTGTATATTTATCACACTGTGATTGGCGTGGGTTGACGGTAATGTATTATTACTAGGAGAGAAAAGATTATGGAAAATCAAGGAAACTTAACCCGTCGTGACGATAAAGTTTGGCTAAAAACGTATGAAGAACTTGGTCTGGAGTATGACATTGAGTTGCCAGCCGACAATACGTCACTTATCGATATTTTCGAAAAAAGCTTCGCTGAAAATGCTGATAAAACTGCCTATATCTGCATGGGTTCATCGTTAAGCTTCCAAGAAGTAGATTTATACAGCCGTCAAATGGCCGCTTATCTACAGTCATTAGGATTGGTCAAAGGCGATAAAGTTGCGGTCATGATGCCCAACATTTTGCAGTTACCAATCTCTGTCATCGCTGTACTACGTGCAGGCTTTACCTTAGTCAACGTCAACCCTCTGTACACTACCAGAGAGCTCGAGCATCAATTGACTGATTCAGAAGCCAAAGTGCTGATCATGGTCGAAAACTTTGCTAAAACCTATCAAGACATCGGTCGCAATGTGGTCGATAAAGTCGTGATTACGGGTATGGGCGATTTGATGGGTACGCTCAAAGGCTTTATGGTCAATACGGTCGTCCGCCATGTCAAAAAAATGGTGCCAGACTATAGTATTTCTAATAGCGTTAGTTTCAAAACAGCACTAAAGCAAGTCACGGCTAGCAAATATAAGCGCCCAACCAATATCACGCTTGATGATATCGCTGTCCTACAGTATACCGGTGGTACAACGGGTGTGGCAAAAGGTGCGATGCTAACGCACAAAAACTTGGTGGCAAACTTAATTCAGTCTAATACCTTTTTGGGCACCGCTTTTGATGATTTAGATCAAAGAGGTGAGCAACCTGTGATTATGACGGCATTGCCGATGTATCATATTTTCTCATTTACCGTATGTGGCATGTTCGGTCTGTATCGCGGTTGTGTTGTATTATTAGTACCAAACCCACGTGATCTTGATAGCTTGTTAAAAGCATATAAAGCCAATCCACCAGCGTTCTTCCCAGCGGTAAACACGTTGTTCAACGCGCTTGCCAACAACGAAGAATTTATAGCGATGGATCATAGCAAGCTGCGTCAATCGATGGGCGGCGGCATGGCAGTACTGAGCCCAACAGCAGAAAAATGGCGTCAAGTAACTGGTAATATTATCATTCAAGGTTATGGCTTGTCTGAAACATCACCAGTCGCGACCGCTAACCCTAGCAACAGCAAGACATTCACTGGCACTATTGGTGTCCCTATGCCAGCAACCGATGTGGCGATCTTAGATGATGCAGGTAATGAAGTAGCACTTGGTGAGCGCGGTGAGATTAGTGTTCGTGGTCCACAGGTCATGAAAGGTTACTGGAACCGTGAAGATGCTACTGCCGAAGTCATGACAGCAGATGGATTCTTCCGTACTGGTGATATCGGTATCATGGCTGACAACGGATATGTAACAATTGTTGATCGCAAAAAAGATATGATTTTGGTGTCTGGTTTTAACGTCTATCCGAACGAAGTCGAAGAAGTCATGGCTGGCCATCCTAAGATTTTGGAATGTGGCGTCATCGGTATCGAAGATGAGAAAAGCGGTGAGATTCCTAAGATCTATGTTGTCCGTAACGATCCTAGTCTGACCACCGAAGAAGTTCTTGATTACGGTAAAGAGAACCTAACAGGTTATAAGCGTCCTCGTCGTGTTGAGTTTATTGATGAGCTACCAAAATCGAACGTTGGTAAGATTTTGCGTAAAGATCTACGCGTACTTGAAGAAAAAAACCACGGTTAATTTGCTGATACACGCACCTAGATAGTTGTTTGATAGATGTGTGTATTAACCAAAGACACTTGCGAAAGTGATGCACGATTAGATACTGTAGTAACTAAAGTAGTAACCAAAAATGATAAGGCTGCAACCATGCTGTCTTATCATTTTTTTGTCTTTATCGCTTTTGACATTTGCGGATCACAGCTACTATTAATAGAGAATATCTATTAAAACTGCTATAGTGCCCATCGACGTATTTTTGTTTTTGTCCAAAAAACCGTACTGGTTTTGCTTAAGACAACTAGTGAAATCATGGTAGTAAATATCGTTTTCGACTTGGTCGTGCTGAGTGGTAGTATTATTTATCATAGACCCAGTAACACACTTTAATTTGCAAAGCTTATGAATGACAAACCCGATCATACTTATCTATTTCTTATTCATAAGCTTCTGCTGTCAGCAATAATCATAAAAAATGGTGTTTCCATTAACATATTCAATGTTTTTAACAGTAACATTTAGGGAAAATTATGACGGATAATATTAATAAAAAAACGACAGATAATAGCGTTGCAACTGACGATAAAGCCAATACTACTAACGACGTTTATCAAAGCAATGCGTTTCCTACTATGCCGACCATCGATAGTGATAGTCCGTGGCTGAGCGCTTATGAGCGCTATAGCATCGATGCTACTATCGAGATGCCAGAAGACAATACCTCTCTACTTGATGTGTTCGAGCGTAATTTTAGCCGTTATGGTCAAAAACCTGCCTATATCTGCATGGGCTCATCGATTACTTTTAAGCAATTAGATCTATATAGCCGACAGATTGCTAGCTATTTGCAGTCAATAGGACTGGTCGCAGGCGATAAAGTTGGGGTAATGATGCCCAACGTCTTGCAGTATCCAGTAGTTGCTTTGGGTATCATTCGTGCAGGGATGGTGTTGGTCAATGTAAACCCTCTATACACCAGCCGTGAGCTATCACATCAGTTGCATGACAGTGGTGCGAAAGCGCTATTTATCGTTGAAAACTTTGCCAAAACGTATCAAGAGGCCGAAGACAAAGGTCAGGTAGAGCATGTAGTGGTGTGTACCATTGGTGATATGCTAGGTACGATTAAAGGAGCTGTGGTCAACCTCGTGGCTCGTCATGTCAAAAAGATGATTCCTGCTTATAGCATACCGAATAGTGTGAGCTTCAAGCATGCTCTGAATGCTGAGTCAGCCAGTAAGTACCAGCGCCCTGAGTTAAACTTAAGCGATGTGGCCTTGCTGCAATATACTGGTGGTACGACAGGAGTAGCGAAAGGCGCGATGCTGTCTCACGGCAATTTAGTCGCCAACATGTTACAGGTCAGCGCGTTGATGAACAGTGCATTTGATGATGATATAGATGGTAGAGATGTGATTTTGACCGCACTGCCGCTATATCACGTATTCTCATTTATGGTCTGCGGTATGTGTAGTATGTATCAAGGTTATGCCTCGCTACTCATTCCGAATCCGCGCGATCTTGATGGGCTCATCAAAGAGATGGCTAAATACAAGCCAGCGTTTATCCCTGCCGTGAATACTTTGTTTAACGGCTTAGTGCACAAAGATAACTTTGCTGATTTAGACTTTTCTAATCTCAAAGCGTCTATCGGCGGTGGTATGTCAGTATTGCCTAGCGTAGCGAAAGAGTGGCATAAAATCACTGGTCTGCCTATCGTTGAAGGTTACGGCTTGTCTGAGACCTCACCTGTCGTAGCATTTAATCCGATGACTATTGCGGAATTTACTGGAAAAATCGGTATTCCTGCGCCTAGTACCGATATCGTACTCATTGATGATGACGAAAATATAGTAGCCATGGGCGATCGTGGTGAAATCTGTGTAAAAGGCCCACAGGTCATGATTGGTTATCAGAATCGTCCGAACGAAACTGCTGAATCCTTTACAGCTAGTGGCTATTTAAAAACGGGCGATATCGGCATCATGGACGAAAAAGGCTTTATCAAAATTGTCGATCGCAAAAAAGACATGATTTTGGTGTCTGGTTTCAACGTGTATCCAAACGAAATTGAAGAGGCGATGAGTGAGCATCCAGCAGTCGTAGAATGCGGTGCTATTGGTGTACCGAACGATGATCGCGGCGAAGAACCAAAACTGTTTGTGGTCAAAAAAGGCGACGTGACTGAAAAAGAGCTACTAGAATATGGCAAAAAACAACTGACTGGCTATAAGCGCCCACGTCATATACAGTTCGTTGACGAATTACCAAAGTCGAACGTTGGCAAAATCCTACGTAAGGAATTGCGTAAGATGGAAGGGTTAGAATAGTTTATATCTGACATTCTGTTGATAACGGTGGCGTAATGGCAGGAGCGAATCTTGCTATTGCGCCGTTGTCACGTTAGGATATCTTAAGATTTTAGTCGACTACATATCTATCAATGTGTTTACTAACGACTGATAGGTATTTTTATTGCACTGCTTTTATAACATTGTACTAGGAATTTTTATGCGTATTGACAATCGTGAGCTTGACCAACTTCGCTCGATCAGCTTTGAGCGCCATTATACGAAGCATGCTGAAGGGTCAGTATTGGTAAGTTTTGGCGATACCAAAGTACTATGTACTGCCAGTGTAGAATCTGGTGTGCCGCGCTGGCTCAAAGGTAAAGGCAAAGGTTGGATCACAGCTGAGTATGGTATGTTGCCACGTGCGACCAACACGCGCAATCAGCGTGAAGCGGCTCGCGGTAAGCAGTCAGGTCGTACGCAAGAGATTCAGCGTTTGATCGGTCGTAGCTTACGTGCCATGATTGATCTGAGTAAACTTGGTGAAAACACCATCTATCTTGATTGCGATGTGTTGCAAGCGGATGGTGGTACTCGTACGGCGAGTATCACTGGTGCTGCGATTGCGCTTATCGATGCGCTAGAGAGTATCCAAAAGGCCAAGAAACTCAAAGCAGATCCGCTAATCGGATTGGTTGCTGCGGTTTCTGTTGGTATGAAAGATGGCGAAGCATATCTTGATCTGAACTACGAAGAAGACTCCAGCTGCGATACCGACTTGAACGTCGTGATGACCCAAAAAGGCGAGTACATTGAGCTACAAGGTACTGCTGAAGAAAAGCCGTTCACTCGTGCTCAAGCAGATGCTATGCTGTCATTAGCTGAAACAGGCATTGCTGAATTGATTAAAATGCAACAGACGGCGCTTGGTTGGTAGACTAGCGTTTAGATACAACACACTGTCTTTGTTTTTAGTGTCAATAACTGCCTGTTAGCTGCTAATAGGCAGTTTTTTAATAGAAAATATTCGTAAATTACGTAATAGGTAACAACACATGCTAAAGCTGACTGATGATGGTGCCAAAATCACCTTACAAGGGCAATCAAATGCTGCTGATAATGGCATGTTTTGGTTTGGTTCGGCATTATTGGTAGGGGCTGTCGCAGTCGCCATGGCGATGAGCCTATTGCCTGAGCGTCTAGCCATCGGTGCGCTTGCACTGCTTATCATTGGTAGTTTTATTTTCAATAAAAAGCGCCAACAGCATAAGAAAGCCATGAGCGGTATGATTAGCAGCGGTACATTGTGGGTAAGGGCTGGCGAGCTGGTCCATGACAATCTAGGTAAGCGTGAGCATATTCATTTAACGGATGGCGATAAGATAACGCTGATTGGCGAGCAATTACAGATTGTCGATAGCAGTGATGTTCGCAAATATCATATTACTGGTTTCGAGAGTGCTCAAGAAGCAAAAGCTGCTAAAGCCATCTTAGAAGGGCAGGCGCTAACGAAACGTCATGTAAATATTAAAATGAAGAGTAATTAGTATTTTTTCTTAATTTCATACTCTACGAGAGCATAGCTATTATCTTCGTGCTATCCAATCTCTAACTCAAATGTCACTTTAAATTCCACTCGACGTGCCTCTCCAATATTGTCATTCATCAGTATACTTATACCGTCTATCACCTATCGCAGGCGAATAGTGCTTGCAGATTTGTGCGCAAATGGTTTATAAGTAGGATTATAAAGTTCATTCTTACTATTATCGACACTGTCATTGAGATCTGATTGACAAGGAGTTAGTCATGCTGCGTTTGTCTATACCGTCAGTCGCCGCGTCAAGCGGTTTATTACTATTTACCTGCGGCATGGTAGGGCAAGCCCATGCAGATAGTATGAGTATGCTTATCGCTCAGAAATCAGCTCAATCAACGACGAATACATTCTATCGTTATCCTGAGGTAACACGTCAAGCGCCTACAGTCTTACCGGCGTTTTTATCAGGCAGCTATGACAATGTCGATAGCGAGTATCTACCGCTATTGAGCAATGCCGAGACGCAGAGTAGTATGGCAGCACGCGAAGTGGTCAGTACCGCCCGCAAAATGGCACTTAACGAGCGCACGATTATTCAAGGTGGCTGCTGGGACTATTTAAATGCGGTATTTAATCGGGCAGGGGTATCGCGCAATACCATACACAAAGGTACTTATGCGCAAGGGCCCTATGCTAGTAGCAGCGAGATTGAAGCAGGCGACTGGCTCTATTATATCAATCATGGCTACAATGGCGTCGAGCATAGTGGACTGTTTGTCGGTTGGGTCGATGAGCGTGCCAAGCAAGCATTGATACTGAGCTATGCTGGCGAAAATCGCCGCGAGCCAGCTCGTTATCGCGTTTATGATTTAAGCAATGTTTATCAAATTATGCGCCCTAGTGTTTGATATTTCCAGTTTGATAACACGGCCTATAAGTTCATAAAAAAGCGTCCGCAACTCATTCAAGTTACGGACGCTTTTATTTTGTATGTCTAATTGGTTTTCTTATGCTAAAACGGTTTTACCACGACTAGAATGACGATAATCACTAAGGCAAAGACAGGCACTTCATTGAACCAGCGCCAGAATTTATGCGTTTTATAATGTGGATTATCAATTAGCTTCTTACGATAAAAGCCGCAAGCACCATGATAGCCTGACAGTAGCACTACTAATAGCAATTTAACATGTAGCCAGCCTTGGGTTTTATAGACATCCCATCCCAGCCCTAACATCCATAGACCAAAGATCCATGTCGCTATCATCGATGGGGTCATGATACCGCGATATAGCTTGCGCTCCATAATGGCAAAGCGCTCATGGCTGATGCTATCGTCACTCATCGCATGATAGACAAACAGGCGCGGCAAATAGAATATCGCCGCAAACCAGCAGACCATCGAGATAATGTGTGCCGCTTTAATCCAGTTAAAATAATCTGCCATCATAGTTTCTCTTGCTTAGCTTATATTTTTTAGCGTGGGCTTAGTCTGCCAATACAACTTGTGTTTGATGACCATTCATCGCATCCATTACAGGCAGTACTTTAGGCGTTCTTGGTGCGGCAAACTGTTTGGTTAGGCCAAGCTCACGCATGAGTCTATCGTCGCCTGATTGACTTGCATTACCAGTGGTAAGAAGCTTATCACCATAAAAGAATGAGTTAGCGCCTGCCATAAATGCCAACGCTTGCTCAGAATCTGACAGGCTTTCGCGGCCAGCAGATAGACGCACGTAGCTAGTCGGGCAGCAAATACGGGCGACCGCAATAGTACGAATCCACTCAAGTACAGACAGTTGACCTTCGGCCAGTACTTTGTCCCCAATCGGTGTACCTGCAATAGGCACCAGTAAGTTGACTGGAATTGATTCAGGCGCTTTTGGCATTTTTAGCAGCTCAAGTACCCAATCGATACGGTCATCACGGCTTTCGCCCATACCAACGATATTACCACTACAGACATTAATGCCAGAGTTACGCACGTTTTCTATCGTGTCTAAGCGCTCATCATAGCTGCGCGTGCTAACGACTTGCTCATAGTAGCTGCGTGAAGTATCTAGGTTATGGTTGTAGTAATCCAACCCTGCATCGGCCAACTGTGTTGCCTGATTGGTATCGAGCATACCCAGCGTCATGCAAGTCTCAAGTCCCAGTGCTTTTACTTCTTTGATCAGCTCAACCACATAAGGCATGTCTTTGGCACTTGGATGTTTCCACGCGGCACCCATGCAGAAGCGTGATGAGCCACTGTTTTTGGCGCGTTTGGCCGCAGCGATGACTTTGTCAACTTCTATGCGCTTTTCTGCTTGTAGTTTGGTAGTGTCGCGATGATGACCAGACTGTGAGCAATAGCCGCAATCTTCAGGGCAGTTGCCCGTTTTGATAGAGAGTAGCGTGCTGATCTGTACTTCATTGGCAGTGAAATGCTTTCTATGGATGGTTTGTGCTTGTAACAGCAAGTCCATTAGAGGTAAGTCAAACAGTTGCGCAATTTCTTCACGGCTATACGTGGTAGCTACTTTACTATCGGTTTGAGTTGCGTCTGTAGCTAGACTGGCCAAAAAATCACTGTTGGTCGCATCTGGCTGAATAGCTAGATCAGTTGACTGGGTGGCGTCAGGTTCGGAGATGCTAAGCAATCCTGCCATAAGGTAAGTCCTTTTATAAGAATTAGAGGATATTAAATAAAACCAATGTTTTTATCTATTGTCATTTATAAGGTAACAAAAAAGGTTGCCGTATAGTATACCGCAACCTTTTTAGAAAATCAGAACACTGCTAGACAGTATGTATAATTGTCACAGTAGCGCACATAAATAGTAACTATACGTTTGGCTATTTAGTTCTATATCATCCATTCTACCAATGACTACCGCTCAGTGCACCATTCTTTTTATTTACCAAGTTTGTGCTTAGCAATACCAACCCAATGCTCAGCAAATTTCTGTGCTTTATAAGCGTAAGGTTTGGCTTTTTGGATATATGGTTTGCACTCTTCTGGGATAGCTGGAACGATATGCTTAGCAAGTTTGTTGAACCACATCATTAAGCTATAGTCGCCTTCGATGCTCAAGTTACCTTCTTGTACAGCAGTCATAAAAGCAGGCAAGCTACCTTTGGTTAGCAGTCTAACGCCAGTCATAGAGTCTTTGAAAGTGATGGTCAAATCGGCTTCTTTTGCATGGCCGCTTTGTTGACTGAACTGTCCATTATCAAAGCTAAAAGAACGGGCGATATCAGACTCAGTACTAGCAAACTCAATTGTAACTTGGCGATCAGCGAATAACGCTTTTACATCTTCGTTATCGCTATCAGCTAACATAGACAAACGATAGCCAACGACAGCCAATAAAGCATCTAATGGATCAGATTTGATATCTAATACAGGAACAGTAAACATAGCAGAACTCCTAAAGAAATGAGGCATAAAAATAAAGCGTACTTTATACCAGTTTTTATGACAAATATATAACTGGATTATAAACTATCACAGGGTGTCAACTCTTTAGGAGTTAAGTAGAGAGCGTTAAGTATCTTGTAACATTCAATGTCACTGACGTAAGTAAGGTATTGATATAGACAAGCAGAGGTATAAATAGGACGGTTTTAACGGAAACGTGGCTGATAGTTATCATCGTAGACAGGAGTGTGTTCGATATAGCGTGCGGCTTCTAGCTCACGTTGCTGACTAACTGTCTGACTCACGTCATCATAGCGCAATGCCCGATACAATACCCAAGCTGCCAACGGTAACCAACTGATGCCCATAGCGATGATATAGCGATGCCAGGATGATAGCTCCATCAACATAGGGCGATTGGCTAATATATTTTGAATCAACTCAACGGTAAACCAGTAAGCCATACCGCCAAACAGATATAGCAGTAGCCAACGATATGACGACAAGGCGAGCACCACCACTAAACTGGCTAGCAGTCCATAAGCAAGCCATGCCGCGCCGCTCCATGCCTCTACACCGATAAAAGAAAATATAGTCATTAACATCATTCATCTCGCTATTCATAAGGTGAATTCCAATGAGACTATTATGAGAGGTTATTGAGTAAAGCTGAAGAGGGTACAGGCGACTTTGCGACAACCGTTGACGTTTGGTTTTTTGGCTTGTTTTGCGATATTTGATGGCTAGGTTTTAGGCTAAGCGCCTTAAAGGTAGGCGCTTATTTTGAGGAATATGGAAATGGTTTTGCTAGTCTAGGAAGACGTTTATTAGCTAGAAAAGCAAAATAGTAAATAGGCTTGACAGTTTGCTCAATACTTAGACTCGATTGGTACGATTACCCCACCACGATAACAGCGAAACTAAAATAGCACCGAGTAGCATAAGTCCTACTGTGGTTGACCACTGTGCGCCAGTAGGGTATTGCCACGGCATGACATTATGGACGGCTTCAGTATTTAACGAGCCTAGCGCATCTACTTTCCATGGCCAGACTTTTATTAGAGAGCCTGTGATAAAGCCTGTCAGCAATGCCAAAGTAGCTTGGTAATAGTGTGAGAGTAGCCACTTAAGTGCGCGCGTGAATAGCAGTAGCCCAGTCGCCATACCCGCAATGACTGTGAAAATGGCACTCAGATTCATCGTATCGACTGCTTCTAATACCGCATCGTAAGCGCCTAGCAATAGCAAAATAAACGACCCTGATATCCCCGGTAGAATCATGGCACAAATCGCAATTGCCCCTGCAAAAAATAGATACGGTAGGCTAGGTGTGGTCGTGAGTAACGGCATACTACTGATAACCACAGCGGCAATAAGCCCAGTCGCAAACAGTGCGACACGTCCTATATTCCAGCGCTTAATTTCACTAAGTAAGATAAATACCGTTGCGACGACCAATCCAAAAAAGAATGACCAAATAAGCAATGGTTGATTGTCCAACAAATGCTTAATGATACCAGCTAAGGTCGCAAAGCTAGTGGCAATACCCAGTAGTAAACACAATAGAAATGTCGCATCAACATGGCGCCAAATCGCCGCGAATCCTTTGACGCCACCTTCTTTTCGAAAGATCGTCCAAAGATTGGGGCCGATACTACCAAGTGCGTTAATCAAGCGCTCATAAATCCCTGCAATCAGCGCAATAGTGCCACCAGAGACGCCAGGTACGATATCAGCTGCTCCCATGGCCATCCCTCTGACATAGATACCTACCAGCTGCTTTGGACTATCAGTACGTACAGGTACCGTATCTTGCTCTAATGGCGTTGGCGCTGACGGCTGAGTTGGCCGTGGAGATTGTGGTGCCGTCATGGGTATTCCTTTATCGTTTAAAAATAAGTGTTATCTAAAAATAAGTAGCATCTAAAAGTAAGTATTAGCTAAAAACAGGCGTTAGCTAAACATTAGTGTGCATAGCAGATTTTATTAATTATCATCACGTACTAAGGCATGTCTTCCATTTACTTAATAGGCATCTAACTGAACTAAAAATGGATAAATCTTGTCAGACATCATCAAATAGCTGGTTAATATATCGGTACTATCTACCTATCTACGCTATTTCTCTTGTTTAAGCCACGCTCTAAAGCATAAAAGCCAGATTAATGACAAAACATTAACCTAGCTTAGCGGATAATCTAGAATACTTAGCGATTACTCAGTAGGCGCCAGTGCTGGGTATCCAAGAGCGTACAGAGTACCTTCAAGCCCTGTCACGTTGATAGCGGCATCAGCACGTGCTTGAACGATTGGTTTGGCATGATAGGCCACACCAAGATCGGCCAGTGCCATCATCGGTAAGTCATTAGCACCGTCACCGACACAGACCACTTGTGACATCTCAATACCTAAGCGCTCAGCAGTATGCTCAACGATAGCAGCTTTTTTGGCACCGTTGACAATAGGCCACTGCACATGACCAGTGACTTCACCTTCTTCAATATCTAAAGCATTGGCATGTACTTCATCGATACCTAGCTGCTCAGCGATATAACGGGCAAAATAAGTAAAGCCGCCTGAAACTAGCACCGTATGATAGCCCAGTGCTTTTAGCGCACTAATTGTCGTGCGCGCACCCATCGATAATGTTAAGCGGCTACAAATATCATCCAGCACATCAGTAGAAGTGCCTTTTAGCAAAGCCACACGCTGAGCAAACGATTCATCAAAATCAATTTCACCGCGCATTGCGGCTTCAGTGATGGCTTCAACTTCTTCGCCAATCCCAGCCGTTTTTGCTAGCTCTACGATGACTTCTTGCTCGATCAAGGTTGAATCCATATCGAAGCAGGCAAGTTTGTGTGTCCGCAGCATATGACCAACAGACAGAATATGACAATCCACGACGTTTATGTTGCCTGTACTATCTGCACTGCGTGTATTGTTATACTCTTCAGTTAGGTCATGACGCAAGCGAGTGGTCAGCTGATCATCAATAATGTGAGCAGCTGCGGTTTTTTTGCCAGGGTGCATTAGTGTGTCAGTGACTGGCACTAACAGATAACGGTAGACCTGAGTATGGGTAAAGGGTAGGCGCTGTGCGTCTGCTGCTGTAGGCTCTGTATCAGACACCGTGATATTGACGAAGCTAGCGTCAGTATCTTCGGCAACGGTCACTAGATGCCAACTTGGCTGTTCATCGACCCAAGACTGAACGTACTGATGAATATCTAATGCAGATACCTGAGTCGGCAGTACTACAATGAGCGCAAAAACAGGTAGCGACTGTAGCGCATCAAAGTCTTGCAAATTGGTATCTTCGGGTAATAATGCCGCAATAGAATCAACGGCTTGTTGCCATGCTTTGCTGTCTTTTGGTAACGAATAAGATGTATTTTTTGGCATGGCTCAATTGTCCCTTGTATGCTCATATAAGATTAGGAATAATAACAGTTTTACTGGGCAGCGCCTATAGATGACGCGCAAAGTAACAATGATGCTAAAAAACAGATTTTATGGCGTAAGAAGCCATAGAAAATGCAATAAAGTTATTATGATAAATTTATAAAGCGCTCACGCTATAAGACTTATTATGGTGATATAGTAGATGAGATAAGCTGGCTGTTGATTGACGATGCTTTCTTACTAACGATGCCTTTGCAAAAGATAGCGAAGCTAGCAACAATATTGATGGTGTTGATAGTCGTTAATAATCAGTATCGCTTTACAACTATGTGCGCAGCACAGTTGGTGCGCATCACAATCGTTTAAAAATTAGCCAAAAAATGAGCAGTAGCCTCGTTTTTTAATTTCTTCTCTCCAAAAAAGTTTAACATATCATGACGTATTTAGCGCCGCGGCAAGGGTTGTTTGCCATTATTCTTCTGGTTAGTTTTTGTTTGCAGACGCTGTTATTGGTCATTAGTACTGACCAACAGCTGAGCAATAGTCGTGCGTTAAAAGGCGAGCAGATGGTCGCCCAGCTGATTGATGAAGCAAGGTTGTCTTTAGAAAATAAAGACCGTGTGAGTTTAAGCGTTATTGCCAACCGCTATACCAGCGAGCAAGACGTCACACGGATACTGATTAAGGACAACAACGATGATATCTTGGTACCAGTAGGCAATGCGCCAATGCAGCAAGGTGACACCATTCGTCAAATCGCCACCAATGGCGATGCAGTCATCGGTAGCGTGGCATTGACCCTAAAAGACGTCAGCAAAGGCGAGATTATCGCCATGCAGTGGCCGTTTGTCATCGGCACCATGCTACTACATTTATTGCTTTGGTTGATTTATGGTTACCTCGCTCGTCCAACCAAAGAGCAAATCAATGCATTAAGTCGAGATATCCAAGAGCTGTATCGTGACCAGTATAGACCAGTCGATCAACGCAGCTACGATCGTGAACTTGAGCGCCAGTCAACGGGTAAATCAGCTTCTCACACGTCAGACAGTCAAGTAGCGACTGATAATACGGCACACGCAGCAGATAATGAAGTGACTAATGCGCGTAAGTTTAATGTGCATAATGAAGTGAATGAGTATCTTAGAACCCAGCAAAACCGAGAGACAGGTAACGATACTGACAATCTAGCGAGTGAAGGTGGCAAAAGCGAAATAGCAGATACAGACGGTGTTGCTTCTCAAGCTGCCAGTCATACGTCTAAGCTATCTGCTACACGGTCTGTTGATAGCGTCAAAGTTCAAATCGTATTCCATGATGAGTTCAATATGCTCGAACGCCTTGCACCTGCGCAGCGTCTTCCGTATCTAGCACTCTGCACCCAGCTGCTCAATCAAGCCGTGACTGAGTTGCTAAGACAGCCATTGTTATTAGGCGTGAGTGCGATGAATGAAGCGCACTTCGAAGATAATGGCGCAAGTGTGGTACTAAAGGCTGATAATAGCCATGCAAAAGTAGCACTCGCAGGCGTAATGCTTGCCAAGCTTTATTTAATGCTCAACAAAATTATCCACGATAAGCATATTGAGCTGTCGCGTTTTGCCTTACCAGCAAAAGCAGGCGTGAGTGATGATGCGCAGTCAGAGCCAATGACTCACTTGCTCCAGAGTATCGGCAAAAAAGAGCAGCTATTAATACTATTGCCAAATGCCGGCCTCAAGCAAATCAGCAATCATGTACAAGTACATAACATCATGCGTCCAACCACTGTCTATGAGCGCGAGTGTGCGATATTTGATGGTGCTAACGACTCATTGATTCAGCGTTTGGCTGATGTGCGCAACGCAGTTCTAATGATTGAAGATGAGGACGAGCGACACATTTAATGCCGACTGTATTTGGTCATTTATATTACAATTGTCTGTTATATAGCCTACTGGACTATCTTAATCGTAGAGTTGAAATGTACCATATTGCGAAAAAGGATTGACAACATTCAATAGAGACTTTATAAGGCATATATATATTGATGTATTCTTAATACCCTTGCCTAAAAATGATAGGAGTTTGTCATGAGTGACGCTGATATTGACGACGATTTTGATGATGATTTTGTCGACGATGATGATGCAAAGATGGTTGAAGAAGCTGAGACGAGCGTACGTACACGTTTAAGTAGTCTTGAAAAACGTCGGCTAATCGATAATTTGCTAGAAGAAAAGCGTTTGGCTAAAGAGTTAAAAGATGACCTAGACGACATAGATAACTTCGATGAAGACGGCGATGATTGGGATGATGACGATTTTTAATTTGTCGGCATCAGTCGTTTCAGTGGACTAAAGTGCTTTAGTGGCTACTTTAATGACAGTGACTATTTTAGTGACTAAAATTACTCATTCCATCAAATTGGTTGCCTGCTATTTGCTACTTTTCTAATTTTCTAGGGTTGCTCGCAATCCGTTCATCTCGATAATACTTACCTGATAGAGGTTGCTTGAGTTTGATTAATTAAGCAGCCTTTAGTCTCTACTTAAGTACTCGTCCTCTTTCATTTAACCGATCGCCCACTGCGATTGATGACATCTATCTGCTAAGGAAAACCAAATTATGAGTAACCAACTAAGTTTTGATGAATTACTGGACTATTTGGACAATCAAGAAAGCCAGTTCGTGCTAGATAGTGTCGCAGCGCATGGTTTTTTGACAGCGACGGTTATCGGTCGTCCATTGCCTAACTGGATGGATGCCCTGTTCGAAGGTCATGTAAGTGAGATTCCAGAAAATGTCATCGATGGCATCAAACGCTGGCGCGATTCGATCATGGCTGAGCTAAAAAACGAGACGCCTATTGAATTACCGTTTGGTGAAGATGCTGGTAACGAAGAAGTGGCGGTTGATTTCTCTGACGAGTCAGACATCGTTGCTTGGTCAATCGGTTTTGTCGATGCCATGTATGGTGATGAAGCAAGCGACTGGTTTGAAGATCAAGAAACGGCAGAAGATGTCGCAGTATTGACCTTGCCAATGATCGTACTTAGCGGTATCGACGATGAAGATCCAGAGCTGTCTGAGATGCGTAAAGACGAAGACAAAATGGTACAGATGGCCAATAGCATCGAAGGCAATTTAACTGAGCTGTTCTTATTGTTCCATACCAACGATTAGTAATGCTAAGAAACAGCGCTGCTAACGGTGCTGTTTCTGTCTTGTTTTGTCTATGCTGTATCGCAGCGCTTTGATTTACTATATATTTTATAAGTCACCGATAAGGTCATCCTATGACTGTGCAACTCTCTAATCTTGAGCACTTACCTAATTATCAAATCACTGAACGCCTAGATGTAGTGTACGGCAGTACGGTACGCTCAAAGCACGTAGGTAAGGATCTGTTTGCTGGGTTAAAAAACATCGTTGGCGGTGAGCTGACGGCTTATACCGAGCTATTAGAAGAGTCACGTCAAGAAGCAATCGATCGTATGATTGTCAAAGCAGAGGCGCTCGGTGCTGATGCGGTGGTCGGTCTGCGTTTTTCGACTTCTAGTATTGCCCAAGGTGCGTCAGAGCTTTTTGTTTATGGTACAGCGGTCAAGGTTGCGCCGATATCACAGCAGCAGTATCAAAACCCACAAAGCGACGGTCACAACCATTCTAATCAAAATGTGAGTACTCAGACCCAAGTCGCACCCGATGATTTACCGCGTTTCAACCCTTTTGGTTAATCCTACAATACTAAAAGCTACAATACTAAAAACTACAATACCAAATCCTATAATGCTAAAAGCACCGATGCTTTTTATGATGAGAAACGTGCTATGAATGACTCACTCACGCAAGTGCTCATCAACTATGGGCCGTTTGTCTTCTTATTCGCGGCTGGCTGGTTCTTTGGGTCACGCCATGAGCGTCAGCATTTGGCACAGCTAACAGTAGCAGAGCAAGCATTGGGCGATATCACTGTCTCAAGCGAACGTCTATACCGTCCCAAGTTAGCAGCGGGTAGTGAAGGCGAGCTGGTACTTGGTAGTGTCGTCATCGCTCAAGATTATTTCAAAATGATTATCGCTCGCGTATTAAGTGTCTTTGGCAAAAACTTAACCACCTATGAGACTTTGCTAGATCGTGCACGCCGCGAAGCCATCGTTCGTATGCGGACTGAGGCAAAAGCCAAAGGCTACACGCATATCTACGGGTTACGTCTTGAGGTAACCAATGTCAACCAATTAGGCAGTATGGTCGAAGCCATCGCCTACGGTACGGCAGTGATTAGTATTGACCATATTAAACCTACATCTGCTATAAATCATAAAATCCCCGCTTAAATCATTTCTACGTTATTTTCAAGTGTAAAAACCTATAATTGACTGACGAGTAGTCAGAAAAATCAAAACCATACACTTTTACAACGATATACTGAATTTTACCGTTCCGTTATTATCTCGGTTCGTAATAACCAGTTTTATCAAAAATTGTCGGTTTAAAAAACACGACTGTATGGAAAAGTATCATATAAAGAGCTGACAACGTCGGTGGCTTTTACCCAAGATATCAGCAGGATTGGCTGATTGAGCATGACGAGGTTGTCATAAACCTGCCCATGTAAGGGCTCTATCTACAAGGATGTAGTTATGGAAGGTGTTGAGTTAGTCACGTTTATAAATGCAAAAGTCATTCCCATTAGTATCTTTTTGATTATGATGGGAATGGGATTGTCCTTAGTTACCAATGATTTTAAGAGAGTCGTCAAATACCCTAAAGCAGTCGCCATAGGCTTGACCAATCAGCTAATATTCTTACCGCTCGTAGGTTTTGCTTTGGCAACCTCCATGTCTCTCGCGCCAGAATATGCCGTTGGGGTTATGTTGCTGGTACTGTGTCCTGGTGGCACGACATCGAATCTATTTACCTATTTAGCCAAAGGTGACGTCGCACTTTCGGTCACCATGACCGCTATTGCCAGTGTCATTACCGTATTTACTATTCCTATCGTCCTTAGTTTTTCGCTCGTATACTTCATGGGTGCGGGTAGTGAGTTTCAGTTGCCAGTGGTCAAGACCATGATCAGCCTAATTGCTCTGACTATCTTACCCGTCAGTATTGGTATGTTGATCAAACGCTATGCGCCTAACGCGGCAGATAAGGGACAGGTGATGGTGTCTCGTTTTGGCGTGATATTCTTGAGCTTCTTGGTACTTTTCTTAAGCTATGTGCAACGAGACATCATCGTTGAAGCGTTAATCGCTACTGGCCCTGTGGCATTGATATTGAACGTATCGACGATGGCGCTTGGTTATTACACCAGTAAATGGTTCGGTCTAAATCCTGCGCAAAGACGCTCGATTACTATGGAAGTCGGCCTACAAAACAGTACGCTTTCAATGTTTATGGCACTGACGCTATTGGCTAACTATAAGATGTCGATGACGCCAGCCATTTATACGCTAATCATGTTCTTGACCGCAGGTATCATGGTCAGAGTATTTACTGCCCAGCACAATAAAGCCAAAAGAACCGAGATAGAAAACAGTGTATTGGCAGCACGTAGAATGTAAGAGGTTTAAGATAATCGTAGTAACGCACTGTTGCGCCAGTTGAGACAATACTTGGCAAAAAAATCAACAGTGTATGGTGCAATAAATTAAGCCCATAACCCGCTTTGTATAATGAAGCGTGTTATGGGCTTTTGCGTTTAATGCTCGTTTTAACTCAAATCAGTTTAACTCAAATCAGTTTAGCTCAAGTCTAAAATCTTCGTCTGTCCATTTTCGCTCTTGCCTCAGCGGCTTGTTCTTTCACTTTTTCAATTTCAAACAAGAACGTACGGTTTTTGAGTACCGCGACGAATACCACGCCGCCCACCGTATTACCCACCAATACCACGACTAAAAATACCAAGTAGCGCCAGAGACTGACGGTATTGCCATATAGTAATGCTGAAAATACCTCGATATTACCCACGATACTATGATGCAAGCCTAAAAACCCAATACTACCAGTGATAAGCGTCACCAGTACGATACGGCTAAGCGTATCTCGTGCAGAGGTTACTAGCCATGCAGCCACGCCCATCATCCAGCCTGCTAGCACCGCGCTACCAAAGATAACCCACCACTCAAAACCTAAGATATGCTCGGCATAGACATCGATAGCATGGTCTGTAAACAGATGCATATGTAGCCCCAGACCAATCATTAACGCTGCAAAGATACAGCCGCCAACGATATTACCAGCGATGACGATACCCCATAGCCGCAGGAGCTTGTGCAGCGGTTCAATTTTATTTAAGACAGGCAGGCTCAAGAGGGAAGTCTGCTCAGTGAATAATAACGACTGACCAATCACCACGATAATAAAGCCGATCGGATACAGCAGTGACGACAGCACCATGGCATAGCGACTTGGTATCACGTCATTAAGTAGGGCAAACGCTGATAAAATCATAAAAAAGCTGATGCCAATCTCTAGACCAGCCGTCAAGGCACTGGTAAATAACGAGCCAAGTGAACGCTCAAAGGTTTCTTTTGCGTGGATAACTTGCTCGACTAAAATGCTGGCGTAGCTTTTCGCTTGGCTTAGATTGTCATCACTGGCGACCTTTTTAATGGTTTCTTTGTCTTCGTCGCTAATTTCTTCTGGCAGGTCGTCATTTTCTAAGTCTTCGGTGGCTTTAATAGGTTCGTCTGCGTCACTATCTGAAGTTTCGTTTGCATGACTGTCTGTAGTGTCGTCTGCGTCATTATCTACCTCAATGTTTTTAGAAGAATCGCTGTTTGCTTCTAGCGTATGATTATTTTTAGGCATAGGAGGGGTGGTGTTCACGCTCAGACGCTCGCTGTCTGATAGATTAGCCTGAGAATCATGGTCATGCTCGGTATCTTGGGACACGGTTGGCTCGCTGGTTATAGGCTAATGATTTTGTTGCATAAGTAATCTCTATTATATTTCCCATTCTTTTGATTGCTGTTGTTAATTGATTAACAATTTGAGTAATAAATCGCCTTCAGTCTTTATAAATTGCCTTACCATCTAACAAAATCTGCCTATCTGCGTTAAAATCACTCTATTCATTATTTTCCTAATTTTTATATTCTATTTAATTCAATTAACTTTGATCACATTCAATCAATAAAAGATAATGCCATTATGAGTAACCACAACCTAACCGCCTCTATCCAAGCGGCACTAAATCAATTAGAAAACGCCTATAACCCTGCACAAGTCGAAGCAGGTATGTATCAAGGCTGGGAAGAAAGCGGTTATTTTCAGCCGACTTTTGACAAAGACGAGTCGTTCTCTATCGCGCTGCCACCGCCAAATGTCACAGGCTCGCTGCACATGGGACACGGTTTTAACAACGCTATTATGGATGCGCTCACCCGTTATCACCGCATGGATGGTGATAATACGCTGTGGCAACCAGGTACGGATCATGCCGGTATCGCAACCCAAATGGTTGTTGAGCGTCGTCTGGAAGCGCAAGGTATCAAGCGCCGTGATATGACGCGTGCAGACTTTATCGATAAAGTATGGGAATGGAAAGAAGAGTCGGGCGGCAATATCACCAGCCAAATTCGCCGTTTGGGCAGCTCGGTTGACTGGTCGCGTGAGCGCTTTACCATGGATGATGGTCTGTCCAATGCGGTAAAAGAAGTGTTCGTACGCCTGTTTGACGATGGACTTATCTATCGTGGTAAGCGTTTGGTCAACTGGGATCCTAAGTTCCAAACTGCGCTGTCTGATTTAGAAGTAGAAAATCATGATGAAAAAGGTAGCTTGTGGCATTTCCGCTATCATTTCACGGATGCAGAGCTAACCACTCAAGATGGTAAAAACTATCTGGTCGTTGCCACCACACGTCCTGAAACACTCCTTGGTGATACGGCTGTCGCAGTTAATCCTAGCGATGAGCGCTACGCACACTTGGTCGGCAAAACCATTACCTTGCCAATCACGGGCCGTGTCGTGCCTATCGTTGCTGATGATTATGTCGAAAAAGACTTCGGTACAGGTTGTGTCAAAATCACCCCAGCGCATGATTTTAACGATTACGAGCTGGGTCGTCGTCATAGCTTGCCATTGATTAATATCCTTGATGAGCGTGCCAATATCTTGCCAGCGATGGAAGTCTATCCTGATTTGCAGACACGTGAGCCTGAATTAGAGACTACGCCTAGTGAGTACGCAGGACTTGAGCGTTTTGCTGCGCGTAAATTCCTTGTAGAGCAAGCAGGCGAGCAAGGCTGGCTAGAAGATATCGAAGACTACGCACTTAAGGCTCCGCGTGCTGAGCGTGGCGGCACGATCGTTGAGCCATGGTTGACCGATCAGTGGTATGTCGCGGTCAAAGAGCTTGCCAAGCCTGCGATTGACGCAGTAGAAGACGGCAGCATTGAGTTCGTCCCTGCGCAGTACAAAAACATGTATATGGCGTGGATGACCGATCTACAAGATTGGTGCATCAGCCGTCAGTTGTGGTGGGGACATCGTATCCCTGCATGGTATGACGATGCGACAGGTGAAATATATGTCGCCCGTGACGAAGCTGAAGTACGCACTAAGTACAACCTAAGCGACGATGTAAAACTGCGCCAAGACGACGACGTACTCGATACGTGGTTCAGCTCTGGTCTATGGACATTCAGTACGCTTGACTGGGCAGACGTCAACGCCGATCCACGCGTGATGGACACCTTCCACCCGACCAGCGTATTGGTGACAGGTTTTGACATTATCTTCTTTTGGGTTGCCCGCATGATCATGATGACCATGCACTTCGTGAAAAACGAAGATGGCACGCCGCAAGTACCGTTTAAGACCGTCTATGTGCATGGTCTGGTACGTGATGGCAATGGTCAAAAAATGTCAAAATCAAAAGGTAATGTCTTAGATCCGATTGATCTAATCGACGGTATTGAGCTAGAAGCACTGGTAGAAAAACGCACCAGCAATATGATGAACCCAAAAGACACGGCCAAAATCGAAAAGCAAACGCGTAAAGAGTTCCCAGAAGGCATCCCAGCGTATGGTACGGATGCACTGCGCTTTACCTTTACCTCATTGGCCAGTACTGGCCGCGATATCAACTTTGATCTAAAGCGTGTCGAGGGCTATCGTAACTTCTGTAATAAAATCTGGAACGCCAGCCGTTTTGTACTGATGAACTGTGTCGATGGTGAAGGCAGTGCCAAGCCTATCGACCAAACGGCGAATCCTGACGTTTGGGAATTGCCAGAAAAGTGGATCATGAGCCGTTTGAACTCTAGCATCAAAGACATTCATCAACATTTCGCTCAGTATCGTCTCGATATGGTCAGCCAAGATATCTATGAGTTCATTTGGAACGAGTACTGTGACTGGTACGTTGAGCTTGCCAAAGCCAGCCTAAACGATGACTCGGTGTCTGACGAGCGTAAAGCGCAAATCCGCTATGTGCTGCTGCACGTGCTAGAGACTGCGCTACGTTTCACTCATCCAATCATGCCGTATCTGACTGAGCAAATCTGGCAGACCATCGCGCCGCTATTGGATCGTAAAAACACCGACAGCATCGTGATCGCTGACTATCCACAGACCGATGACAGCCAAATCAGTGAGCAGACCGAAGCGGATATGGTGTGGCTACAAGAGCTAATCGCGAGCGTCCGTAACATCCGTGGTGAGATGAAACTGGGTAACGCGGTACGTCTGCCAGTGCTACTACAAAACGTCTCTGCCGATGAAGAAGAGCGTCTATCTCGTATCAAAAACCAGTTCAAAGCGCTTGCCAAAGTCGAGAGCTTGGAGATTGTCAAAGAAGGCGATGAAGTGCCATTGTCATCATCAAGCATGGTCGGTCAGCTGCGTGTGCTCGTACCGATGAAAGGTCTGATCGATCCTACGGCTGAGCTGGCACGTCTGGGCAAAGCGCATGAAAAGCTACAAAAGCAAGCCGATGGTATCGCGCGTAAGCTAGGTAATGAAGGCTTTGTGAGTAAAGCACCTGCGGAAGTGGTCGATGCTGAGAAGGCAAAACTGGCTGAGCTAGAAGGGCAGCTGACGGCGATGACGGCGCAGATGGAGCAGTTAAAGGCGTTGTAAGAAAAGCAAAATGTTAAAAAGCATGGCCTCAGCATCGGAGTCCTTTAATAATGGGCAAATATGCGATGCATGAGGCGGTGTTCTTTAATGACTCAGCTCGGCGCTCGTCCCTCGCGTAAAAGCGAAACTCTTAGCTATCTATGCAAACTGATAGCTAAGAGTTTCTAGCTTCTTCAATGAGTGCTTACTGTAATTTTCTGAATTAGGGAAGTGGTTGCAATGGAATATGATAAATACATCGAATTATTTTCTGAGGCAAGTAATGTTAATATTGAGGATTTATTAGAACCTGATTTATATAGAAGAATTACACAAGATTTTGAGAGAAACTACTACAACTCAATTAAGAAAGACTTTATAGATAAAATGCTGTCTTTTACTCACAAAGGTGATATTAAGAATTATAGTTTTAGAGGATTAGAAAAGCAACTATTAAGACAATATTTGTGGACAGGATTGAGTTTACATAAAAAACAATATGACATATTTCATTTTATCTTTATACATCACGGTGTTCAAGATCATTACTCAGGAAATGATCATGATTGGATTAACGCTATAGCAATGGCCATCTATTTGTTTAATAAAGGTCATGGCTATGAATCAGATGAATTATTGATAAAAAATATCAACCCAGTAATTTATGAAAGCGTGATAGCTTGTAAGTTTTTTGGAAGTAAAGGTTTTAATATTTCAGTTAAAAAAGGAGTTATTAAAAATAATAATATTTCTACTATTTTTGACTATTTAGAAGTGAAGGCTAAAATGTTGGGAGGGGTTACGTATAGTTCGTTTGTAAGCGAATTGATTAAACCAATATACAATAAAAATAGCAATCTATATGAGTTTAGCCCATCGATAACAATTAACTATCAGGATAATAGTTTAAATACTCCTTATCCATATGGTTTAATTTATCAGTTATCTCTTAAATATATCGATTTAGCACCAGAGTATGCAACAGTTGATGAAATAAATATTGCTTATAAAGAGTTCTTAAGTTGTGCTAAAAAATATGTATCATTATTTGAGCTTCATGGAGCCAGTCATGATTTCGAAATGATGTTAATGAAAGATACGGATAATTTACTTGATAAAGTTACAGATATAGTTCAGCAAGATAGTATATATAAAATTGAACAGTATGTACCTGAAGATATTTTTAACTTTGTAAAATATATAGCTTCTAAGTTTGAGGATGAAGTAAGCTTGCGAGAGGTAGTTCAGAGTTTTTATAGTGTAGTCGATTTAATCAGGTTGAAAAGTAATTCAAATATAACTAGCTTCTCAAAAAGTATATTAGATAGCTCAATAAGTGAAGATTTTCTACAAAGATTTACATTTAATGGAATAAATAAAAAATTCAATAATATCGATGATTTTGATGTAGTTGACTTTAATGAACATATTTTAGTTAATATTGATGACGTGTATCATATTGTACACCCACAATTCTCTGTAATTTCCTTATATAGAATATTATATAAACTGATTGAATATAATATGAGTGATGCTAGTAACTTAAGCTCTTTAATAGGTGACTATATAGAGGATTACCTTGAGCTTAAGATGCAAGAGAAACAGTTTAATGCTATATATGGTAGAAGCTATAGAGTTTATAAGCCACAACAGAACAAGTTAAATATAAAGTCCCAAGAATTAGAATGTGATATTTTATTACAATCAGATAATTATATTATTTTTATGGAACTTAAAAAGAAAGAGCTAACTAAAATTTCAAAGAAAGGCAATATATTTAGTTTGCTGAATGATTTAAGTTTTAGTTTGCTAGACTCAAGCTATCAAGCTAACAAGCATATGAGATATATATTAGAATTTAAAGAAATAAAATTTTATAAAGTTAACAATGATAACAAGCCTGAGATTGCTATTAATTTAAACGATAGAGAGATATTAAAAATATCGATTTCGTCTTTAGATTATCTGTCTTTACATTCAAAAGATGTTTTTCAAAAATTCATAAGACTGCTTTACAATAAAGAAATAGTTGTATCTAATGAACATTCTATAGAGGAATGTGCCTCAATACAAAATTTTAACGAATCGAACCATAAACTTAGTAAGGAGCTATATAATGAACATTCCAAATACCAATTGGAAGAAGTGCTAGGTTTCTATAATTCTTATTTCTTAAATGTATTCCATATAATTTTTATGATTAATAGAAGTGACAACTCTGAACAGTTCATTGATTTGCTATTAAAGAGCAGAACTTTCATAACACCTTATAGAGATTTCTATCATGAATTAATGTATCGAAATTCCATAAGCGAAATTCCATAAGCGAAAAATCATAATTTAGGTAAGAATTGCTCTAATTAATGGAAAGAAAGTAATGTTAAGATTGCTCCAATTCTCGCTGTTAAAGGACTAATACGCTACCGTAAGGAACACCATGAACTATCTCACCGTCGGACAACGCGCGCCTTTAAGCAATCTTGCTATTGATGACAGCGCACCAATCACGCTTAAGTTCACCCGTCAAAGTTCAATAGAAATGGACATCAGCTGCTTTGCCTTAGACGCAGCGGGCAAATTGATCAATGATGATTACATGGTATTTTATAATCAGCCGACCTCACCGTGCGGGCAAATCAAGCTCACCCATTACGAGTCGCAGCCAACGGCGAATAAAGGCATCCAAGCCGAGTTTGAAGTGAATTTATCCAAACTGGCGACTAATATAGACAGCTTGTTTTTTGTGTTATCAGCTGACACGCCGCTCAATCAAATTCAATCGTTAGAGATTGGCATTTGGCAGCAGTCGCAAAAAGCGCAGGCAGAATATCAAGCAGCAGACTTTGCCCAGCAGCAAGCCAGTATGCTGATGCAGCTGTATCGTAAGGGTGGCGTTTGGCGAGTATCCAACGTCGCACAAGGCTTTAATGGTGGACTTGCCGCCATCGTGCAGCATTTCGGTGGTGACGTAGAAGAGAGTAGCTCGACAGTAGAAGCCACCGTAGCACCAGTGCAAGCAAAACCTTCGTTAGAGAAGGTCATGCTAGACAAAGCGCCAAAACTGGTCAATCTGGCCAAAAAAGCCACGATATCGCTTGAGAAGCGCCAATTGCAGCAATTAACGGCAAAGGTGGCGTTAGTGTTAGACGCCTCAGGCTCAATGAACAGACAGTACAAAAAAGGCCGCGTGCAAGAGGTAGTCAACCGCATATTGCCATTGGCAGTGAGCTTCGATGACGACCAAGCACTAGACTGCTGGGCGTTTGCCCGGGATCCGCAGTATTTGGGTGAGATTGGGCTGAGCAACTACGATGGTTTCATTAACAACGCTCATGGCGGCTGGCGCAAATGGGCACTTGGCCCGCGCATCAACAATGAAGCAGAAGTCATGAAAGCCGTGACGGAGTTTTATCAAAAGGACGGCTTAGATGTGCCTGTCTATGTGCTATTTATCAGTGATGGCGGGGTAAATGACAATCGCGGTATCACGAGAGTCATGACGGAAGCGGCGAAACTACCGATATTTTGGCAGTTTGTGGGCTTGGGTGGTCGTGGTTATGGCATCCTCAAAAAACTAGACGATATGGCAGGGCGCGTGATTGATAATTGCGACTTTTTTGAACTCGATGACTTGGATGACATTAGCGAAGAAGCCTTGTATGAAAACATGCTAGAAGAGTTCCCAATGTGGCTAAAAGAAGCCAAGCAACTTGGTATAGTCACTCCACTATAAAAGTATTACTGCGCTAACTTCACTATTCGATTACAGCTAAATAAAAAACCGCCATAGCAAATACTATGGCGGTTTTTTATGACTCAAAATATCTTAACTTCTAAAATCTCTACAGCGCCCACAACGATTGATACTGCTCATCAGTCAACGTCACGATATCGATTTCGGCTAGCATCTCGCGCAGTTCTTCCCACTTACTTGCACTTGGTTTGATAGGCGTGATTAATCTACCGAGCGTATTATTAATGATGGCATCCATCAGCGTATCTGCTTCGGTCTTGCTATAGTCGTAATACATACGGTGGGCTGTGGCTGGCTCGTTTTTGCACAGTTCAGTCATCTGATTGGTCACTTGGATAAAGGTATCTATCGCGTCCTTTTTCGCACTATAGATCTCATCTGTCGTCAGAATCTCTAACGCTGAGAAGTTCGGATAGGGTGACAGGTGTTGATCGATAAATTCAAAGTCCAACCCTTCATGAGTTGCTTCAACGCCTTCAAAGTTATAAAAGCATAACCATGCACCATCTAGGCTTGGGTCTTCTTGCAGGTTTTTTATATGATAGAAGTCTTTTTGTACAAAGCTCACATTATCACGGCTGATACTAAAGCCGTTTTTTTTGGCATAGCGCGCTAATATCTCAAAGCCAATACGATTGGTTTTTTCCTCAGTTGCAGGGGTACAGATGCGGATTGGCTGATTGTTTTTTAATTTATCCATGCTAGCGCGTTGCATCAATATGCCGCCATCGGTCTCAAAAAAGCAGCCCAGTGCACGTAGATTAGGCGCGTAATGTTCAAACAGATGGATAGGCTCATTGACATGCAGGTCGATACTTTGGTTCTGTAGTTCGGCAAAGCCATCATAGTGGTCGTCTGGCTCGATAATAGTGATATCAAGCCCTGCTTGCTCATATGCGCCCGTGGTCACACCAGCGATAAAGGGCAGATGATCAGGGTTTAAAAACCATTCGAGGGTCAGAGTAAGTTTGGTGGTCGGCTGCATGGTTGTTCCCTTTTAAGTATAGAAAACAATCAGACTGATACGATTAAGTAAAACAAGAAAGGCCAAATAAGAAAAGTGAAGTCTCGATGCTAACTGTCAGATGCTCGGTATTTGATATGGTCAACACTACCAGTGCATCATCTATAGACTGCGCTTATTTATAGACCTCTGAGGGTATGTCACGCTTGTTTCCTACGTCAGTGCTAACTGCTTCAGGTTCACGGGTGTGTCTCAGCGATGATTTGGACTGTGTGTACAGCGTTAAATCAAAGCACCCCGACAAGATTGATTGGTATTGCATTATTTTTGATCAGTACTGCGAATGGCTATTATCGATAGCTACTGCGTCATCATAGACGACTTACAAGATGGGATGCAAGCGTATCGGGAATGACGATGGCAGGTGATGACTGGTGTTCGTTAACCGCTCTTTATGATAGCTGTTGTTTACCACAGCTACTGATAGTTATTTTTAGCGACGTGTTAATAGAAGAGTGCAGCATTTATTATTGGTACTTACCCAATTACTAACCAAACATACCTATCAATAGCAAAAACCTTATATAAATAGTCTTGTGCGCAGACGGGCGATATTGCATGATTAGCCTTCTATGCCGCTGCTTATATAATAGGTGCTACTCTAAACAATCGACACTTGGCATAACTGACAACTTACACGACCGACAACTTATATGACCGACAATAAAAAAGCGTTCTATTACCGACCTAAGACTGATCAATCCAACAGCCCAATGCTGCGTTGGACCTTTGTGACGCTTGGTTGGTTGTTTTTTATCTTAGGGATTATCGGTATATTGTTGCCAGTGATGCCCACCGCGCCTTTTATCTTGCTAGCAGCAGGCTGCTGGGCACGCAGTTCTCGACGTTTTCATTTTTGGCTGATTAATCATAAATACTTTGGTAAATTCGTCCGTGACTGGGAGGAGAATCATGCCGTTCCGCTTTATGCCAAGTGTTTAGCGACGGTTATGATGGCAGCATCAACAATTATGTTATTTTATCGTTTGCCTGCCGATATGATGTGGATGGCATGGGCGGTAGCCGCTGTCTGTAGTGGGGTAGCGATATATTTGTTCCGTTTACCAAATGCCTAAATCTGTTGCAATTTGCGCCAAAATCAGCCAATAAACGGCTCTGGTTACACGAAACATGAGATAAGACTTGCGATACTGGGATGTACCCCTTATAATACGCTCAAGCTTAAGAGCAGTTCTGCACCAAATCATTACCTCGTAGTATTAGTTATAATCCTTCGTTTTAATATTTATCGTTCAGTAGCTATTTGCAAGCGTTACCGGTCACTAGACCATTAATAAATTTAAAAGTAGGATTATACTATGTCAGACGTTCAAAAAGGTACAGTTAAGTGGTTCAACGAAGCTAAAGGCTTTGGTTTCATCGCTCCAGAAACTGGCGCAGACGTTTTTGCTCATTACAGCGAAATCACTGGTTCAGGTTTCAAAACTTTGGCTGAAGGCCAAGAAGTTGAGTTCACTGTAACTCAAGGCCAAAAAGGCCCACAAGCACATAACATCGTTGCTATCTAATTTGTCTTTATAGACAGATAGATGAATAGATGTAGAAAAGCGAACCTTCGGGTTCGTTTTTTTTCGTCTGCGATTTAGTATTTAGAGACTTAGTGCTTAAAGCATTAGTACTTGAGAGGCTGATATTTAAGGTACTGTTATTAAAGTTAGTACTAGTCCAAGATTAAAGGTTTTAGCCAATCATATTAAATCAAATAACAGATGCAAAAGGGCCTCCGACTATAGATAGTTGGAGGCCTTTTATATTGTGCAATGACATCAGCAGTTAAGAATGGACATTTAGCTTATTATATAAAGCTAATGCCGATATTAATCAGACCGCCGCCCAGTATCAACCAACCAAACATAATAGCGCCTAAGATAAGCGGTCTAACGCCAGCTTGCTTGATCGCACTTAGATGAGTGGTCAGACCTAATGCAAACATGGCCATCGTAAGTAGCACATCGTCCAACATAACCATACTGCGTACGATACTCTCAGACATCGGCATCCATGTATGTATCAACACAATGCCAATAAAAATAAACGCAAACCATGGCACTTTGACTTGTTTGACGCGAGTCATAAATGACGCTGTCTCGTTTTTACTGCTTTTATCTTCTATAGCGGTATTATTTACGGCGCGCTCTTTGGTTAGCGCAAAAGACAACACGAGTAAGAAAGGCGCGAGCATCATAACGCGTATCATCTTGGTCACGACAGCGGTATCGCCAATCTCAGTATTGATTGCATTACCTGCGACCACGACTTGCGCGACCTCATGGACGGTTGAGCCAGTGTACATGCCGTACTGCTGGGCGCTTAGCCAAGGTTGTAACCAACCGAGATGATATAAAAAAGGATACAGCAGCATCGCGATAGTGCCAAACACCACCACAGTTGCCACGGCGATAGTGACTTTATGAGCTTGTGCGTTGACGACTGGCTCTGCAGCAATAACGGCAGCAGCACCGCAAATACTCGCGCCTGAGCCAATCAAGATAACCGTTTCTTTATCAACTTTTAACCATCTAGTACCTAGCCAATAGGTTAGTAAAAAGGTTGATGTCAGTACCAGCGCATCAGTCATAATCGCTGGCATACCGACGCTCGCAACTTGTGTCATGGTCAGTTTAAACCCATAAAACATAATCGCAAGGCGTAGGATTTGGCCCTTTGCAAAGCAAACACCACCATTTAAACGTTCAGCGAATTTAGGATAGATGGTATTGCCCAAGATCATGCCTAGCAATATCGCTAGCGTTAAAGAGGATAAGCCAACGATACGTCCGTTTGACCAGATATCCAAACTACTATCCAACCATAAGCAAAACAAACTACCAATCAGAACAACTACCAATCCCGCCAAGTGACGGTGATTAGGAGTGTAGTTATGAACGGAGTTGCTGACTGATTGGACGAATGTGTGCATGACGCGGCATCCTATTACTTATATTAAGATAAGCATAAGCTTATGAATAGACAGTATATGCCCGCTGTATTTATAATAAAAACAGATTAATAAGATACAAACTATCGATTTTTTAGGTTGTATTCTATGATAGGAGTCGATATACCGCGCATGAGCATCAAAAAAGACAAAAATCACGGATAAAACAGCGCAAAAACTGACATAAGGCATCATTGATAACATGAAAAAATCTGTGCAGACAGTGCCAAAGATTACGCTTAAGCAGCTCGCTGTTTTTGTCAGTATTTATCAGACAGGCAGTACCAGTCGCGCCAGTGAGGAGCTGCATTTATCACAATCAGCAGTCAGCAGTGCACTGACAGAGTTAGAGTCTAGACTACAGATGCCGCTATTTGAGCGCGTCGGTCGCAGGCTTAATCAACACCCCAATGCTCATCCTATTTATATACAGGCACAGGCTATCTTGGGTCAGTCGCTCACGCTTGAGCATTATCATCAGTATCAAGCAGGGCAGATTCATATCGGTGCTAGTACCACTATCGGCAACTACGTGCTGCCGTCATTGCTTGGTAAGCTATATGAGGCGCTGCCCGATGCCAATGTCGATATGTATATTGCCAATACGCAAGAAGTAGTAAGCGAGGTTGAGCAGCTAAATATTGATATTGCGCTAGTAGAAGGGATGCCGCGTCCCATAGATATGAAAGTTATTGAGCAGCACAAATGGCGTACCGATACGCTAGTGATATTTGCCAAGCGTGATGGCAAATGGCTAAAGAATGTGGCTACCTATAGCCAAGATGAGGACTGCTATCAGCTGAATATTAATCAGTTGGCGCAGTTGCCGTTACTGGTGCGTGAGGCAGGGTCAGGCACACGGCAGATTATCGACGAGCAATTGCTTAAGTATCTACCTAATGCAGAAGTGGTAAAGGCGATACATCAATCTGAGGCCATTAAGCACATGGTAAGTGCAGATATTGGCCTGGGTTGTCTATCGCAGCATGTGATTGAGACGGAACTGGCGACAGGCAAGTTGGTACAAGTGAACGTGGCGGGGATTGATCTATCAAGGACATGGTGGCTGGTCTGGCATAAGGCTCGTCACCAAAGCCCGATTTGGCAAACCTTTATAGATATTATTCAACAAGATTAAGCGATGACTCTAAAAACTATCAGCCATAAAAAAGCGCAGCGTCAAAAGTTACGCTGCGCTTTTTTTGAGACATGCTCTAGAGAATACAAGACAATCAAAGCATATTGTTATGCTGAAACAGGTTTGTCCAGTCTTACTACAAAGCTATCGCAAGGTACATTGGGCAAGATATTATCCGCAGTTGCGCCACTGATCCATGCAGCGATACCAGTACGCTTATGACGACCGATGACCAATAGGTCGACATCGTGTTTATGACAGTAGCTGACGATACCTTCACTGCTAGAGATAGCAGTCGTGACTTCTGACGTTGCTGCATTTAGCTGATTGCGTTCAAGGAATTGCGCCAGTTTTGCGCGCGCTTCTTGGCAGCGTTCATCATCAATCTCATCGTATAGGCTAGAGGCAGGCACCAGCTCATAGCCAAAGCCAACCATGGTGTCTTTGACAATATGCAAAACAGATAGCTTAGAGCCTGGACGGTTTTCAACGATGCGCTTGGCCTTTTGGGCGACTATATCTGCATCAGAGAGTAAGTCGGTGACCAGTAAAATATGTTCGTAACTCATAGCGTCTTCCTCATGTCAGATAGTATTTACTATAGCACTACTCTAGGGCGCTGTTAAGTAAAGCTTGTCGTCTTTAGCAGCGGATGAGAGCAATGCCAATTATTCCGGAACAGGCTGATCAAGTTTCACCACTAAGCTATCGCAAGGGACATTTGGCAAAATACTATCGGCAGTGGCTCCAACCAACCAAGCAGCGATACCATGGCGCTCATGACGTCCAATGATAAGTAAGTCGACCTCTTTTTCACGGCAGTAGTTAATGATACCTTTACTATTAGAGATGGCAGCGGTTACCTCAGAGTTAATCGCTTCTAGCTCGTTGCGTGCCAAAAATTGCGCTAATTTCGCCCGTGCTTCTTGCCACTTTTCACTATCGACATCACCCGAGAGGCTAGAGGCAGGCACGAGCTCATAACCGAAGCGTACCATGTCATCTTTGACTATATGCAAGACGGACAGTCTGGCTTCAGGAGAGCCTGCGAGGATACGCTTGGCTTTTAGCGCCACTTTGTCTGCATCGGATAGCAAATCAGTGACCAGTAAAACATGTCGGTAGCTCATAAAGTACTCCACTCCTGTTGATAGTTAACTTTATAGTAGCAGTGCAGACCGTCTTTGTTAAGTAATAAATCCATAATAAAATTGTGGATATTGATGAATTTGTAACTATAAGGCATTAATAGCTAGAGTTGATAGCCGCGTAGATTATGTGATGGATTATTGCATGGCTGTTGCCTTGACTTATCCATGTCGCAGCCCCACTAATAGCGCTAAGCCAACTCTTTTTTAGCCAATTTATTACTCTATTTTCCCTGACAGTCAGGGCACTATACGCATAATAAGCGATAAGGATAACTATGACGGACACGCCATTTACTGCTGATTTAACCTTGCATCCAGCATTTGAGCTGATTGAGCATCGCCATATTGAGGCGCTATCGATGGATGTGCTGATCAGTCAGCATGTAAAAACAGGAGCGATGCATTATCATCTGGCACACCCAAGTGATGAAAATGCGTTTTTGGTCGGTTTTCGCACCCAGCCGATGGATTCAAAAGGCGAGGCGCATATCTTAGAGCACGTGGCATTGTGTGGTTCGAATAAGTTCCCAGTACGTGATCCGTTCTTTTCAATGATTAAACGCTCACTAAACACGTTTATGAATGCGATGACTGCAGCCGATTGGACCGCCTATCCGTATGCGACGCAAAACAAAAACGACTATTTTAACTTGCTTGCTGTCTATCTGGATGCGTCGTTTTTCCCAAATATCCATCCGCTCGATTTTGCCCAAGAAGGCATCCGCGTAGAGCTTGACGAAAATGATAAGCCGCAGTTTAAAGGTATCGTTTTTAATGAAATGAAAGGCGCAATGAGTGGCGAGATTGATCAGCTATATCATACGGTTGCTCATCATCTGTTCCCAACGACGACCTATCATTACAATTCAGGCGGCGACCCTGCCGATATCCCTGACTTGACGCACACTGAGCTGACCGAGTTTCACCAGAGCCATTATCATCCGTCAAACAGTGTCATCATGAGCTTCGGTAATATTCCTGTTGCTGAGACGCAAGCGAAGATACACGAAGATGCCTTGATTCAGTTTGAAGCAGGCAAAAAGCATGTATCGCGTCCAGAGCAACGTTTGTCTGCACCAATCAGTGCGGTTGATACTTATACTGCTGACGAAGCAGGCCCAGATCAGACGCATCACGTGGTTGCTTGGTTACTACCATCAATTACCGATCCTAAGCAGCGCTTAGCATTGCGTCTATTAGAAGGCGTGCTGATTGAGCATGCAGGCTCGCCATTGCGTGCTTATCTTGATAGCCATCCACTAGGTAAAGCGCCAAGTCCGTTATTGGGTCTAGATGACAGTCATTATGAGATGGTCTTTTATACGGGTCTGCGCGGCTCTAACCCTGAACATGCCGAAGCAGTAGAGCAAGGTATTATCGACTTGCTAACCGAAGTAGCCAATTCACCAGTTGATGATGAGACAATCGAAACCATTCTGCATCAGATTGAGATTGATCAGCGTCACATCGGCGGCGATAGCATTCCTTATGGTCTAAACCTTATGCTAGAGGGCTTTAGTACCGCCATTCATGATGGCAATCCTATCGATGTTTGGGAAGTAGACGAGCATCTACAGTGGCTACGCGAGCAAGTCGTCGATCCACAGTGGCTACCGAACTTGATTAAAACGCATCTGTTAGACAATCAGCATCGCGTACGCGTAACGATGACCCCTGATAGCGAAAAAACAGCCCGTTTGGCAGCAGCTGAACAGACTCGTTTGGATACTATCGAGATGGATTTGACCGCTGATGACAAAGCTATCTTGAAGCAACAAGCTTTAGATTTGGCTGCACGTCAAGCTGCGCCAGATGATTTAAGCTTATTACCAAAAGTAGGTCTAGAAGATGTACCAACGGACATTAGCTTTAAAGAAGGCACGCAAAAGCAGGTGCGTTTGAGCGGGCAAGACAGCACGCTATTTGAGTATGAAGCGGGCACTAATGGTATTTATTACTATCAAGTGATTGTCCCGCTCACTGAGGCAATCGGTAATGCGAGCGCAGATGAGCTACCAGTCAATGATGTGATTAATCATCCATTGTTGCCTATTTATTTAAGTCTATTGTCTGAGCTAGGTACTGACTCGCTTAGCGCTCATGAGATGCAAGCTAAGCAAGCAGCACATTCTTCTGGTGTGACCGCTCGTATTAGCCAACGTACCAATGTTGATGATAGTCAAGCGATTAGCAGTTATTTCGTGGTGGCAACGCGTGCGCTAAATCGCAAGCCTGAAGCGATTGATTTGCTCAAAGAAGTCATGGAGCACAGTATTTTCTCTGAGCATGACCGTATCAAAGAAATCTTGCAGCAGCGTCAAGCAGGTTGGCAGTCAAACCTAGCAGGCTCAGGGCACTCTTATGCGATGCAAACGGCCAGTCGCGGTATGAGTCGCCAAGCGCAGTTGGAATATGTGCGCAGTGGTCTACCAGCATTGAACGCACTTAAAGATTTCTTGGCACATGCCAGCACTGACGACGCCCAGTGGGACCAATTGGCTACCAGCCTGATGGATTTACATCAACGTCTGATCAGTTTGCCTAAGCATGCCGTTATTATCTGTGAAGCAGAGCAAACCGAACGTTTAAGCAGTTTAATCGTTGATAGCTGGAAAGACAGCCAAGCGACGACCGCTTTTAATGATCTAACGAACGCAGCAGCAAATATCCCAAGCGAGTTTGCAAACCTGCAATTAGATACTGCGCTAAATGGTGCGACAGATACGGGTAAGGCATTAGAGAGTGGCGACGATGTTAAAAACGACGTGCTCGAGGTTGCAGATCTAGCATGGCTAGTACCAACCAATGTCTATCATAACGCCAGTGCCTATACTGTACCTGCTGCTGACCATCCTGATACCGCTGCACTCATGGTATTGGCGCCTTACTTACGTAACGGCTATTTGCACAGTGCAATTCGTGAGCGCGGCGGTGCCTATGGTGGCGGTGCAGGTTACGATGCCAACGCTTGTGCCTTTAAGTTCTTTAGCTATCGTGATCCACAGTGCGCTGAGACCTTTGCTCACTTTGACGCCAGTATCGAGTGGTTATTAAACGAGCCACAGACCGATGAGCAATTGGAAGAAGCTATCTTGGGTATTATCTCGGGTATGGATAAGCCGGGCTCTCCTGCAGGCGAAGCAATCAAAGCCTGCTTTGCAAACCTGCATCATCGCGGTGTTGACTGGCAGCGTAAAATGCGTGCGTCGATATTGGCCGTAACGGTTGCTGATTTGCAGCGTGTTGCCAAGCAATATCTGCAAGGGCAAAAGCATGTACGTGCAGTGCTAGCGCCTTACGACAAAGAAGAGGCAGTAAAAGGTCTTGGCTTTGAGGTTTGTAGAATAAAGAGCTAAGACAATTAGGTTTGTTTTTGATTAAAAGTTAAGCACAAAAAAGCCAAGCATCATGCTTGGCTTTTTGCGGTTAGGTAATTGACTAATATCGCTTGATACTCAAATCTTTGCCAATTTTGTCTTGATGAATCGGAAATTCTGACAAATTGTTATACTGCTTACGATCAGCAAAGTAGCTTTTTAAAGTACGGCGAATGGCTTCAAACGCCAGTGTATCCCATGGGATATCTTCTTCGCTAAACAATGCACAATCGAGGCTTTCTGAGCCAATACCATATGCGCCATCTTTTAGATCGGCCAGATAGATAGAGTAGATCTGCCCAATATCTGGTAAGTCATAAATGCAGTATAGATGCGGATTCAGTACGATGGCATCAGCTTCTTCGTAGCTCTCGCGTGCGGCACCCTCAGCCATGGTCTCGCCGTTTTCCATAAAACCTGCAGGTATCGTCCATAGGCCGTACTGGGGCTCAATGGCACGGCGGCAGAGTAGTACTCTATTTTCATGTACCACCAGCGAGCCACAGATAACTTTTGGGTTTTCGTAGTGGATATAATGGCAATTGGGGCATACCAAACGCGGCATATTGTCCGTAGGTGGGATTTTTCGTTCTGCTTCATGACCGCATTGGAGACAATAGCTCATACCAACTACCTTTATTAGTAAATATTGTGTGTCCACTTATCTTAAAAGTTTTTTTGCCGTTCTGATGTTTGCTTTTGTATACAACAATGATAGTGGAAAATGCTTTTAAGCATATCCTTTAATTTTTCACGAGAAAAGCTATTTTATTTAATTTTTATGATTACAACAAAAACGCTCTGACAGCGCATTTCAATCGCCATCAGAGCGTTCTTATCGAGTATATCCTACTTAGGAATTAGGTCGTAAAAAGTAGGTTATAGCAATTAGGTTTTTGTTTCGAGCATCTGTGTGAGTAGTCCAGCTGCGACTGACGCAGAGATAGGAATTAATGGCGTTACAGTGGCTTGAAAGTCATGATAAAGATCTTCGCGCGTCGGATACACGACCGTACTTAAGTTGCCATCTGCATCTACCTCATGACGCCAACCGCCATGCTCAAGATCAATCAAAGTACTGGCAATATAATCCCAAGCTAAACGGTAGTAATGTTCAAAGCGTGGATCATCCGTACGGCGCGATAGCATCAGCGCGGTATTAGCCATCTCAGCCTGTACCCAGTAAGGACGGTTTGGTATTGAAATCTCATCATCCCAGCCGATGGTATAGACCATGCCAGATTGACCGTCAGGTGCCCAGCCGCGCTCGATAGCGCTATCAAATAATGCGGTAGCATCAGGTAGCAGCCAATCAGGTACGTCATAACCATGCGCAATACAGGCAGACTCAACTTTCAGCAGCAGTCCTGCCCATTCTGCAAAATGACCAGGTGTGAGCCCCCAAGGTCTCAAATCATCAGAAGGTTCATTCGCATCGTAGTCAGGTAACAGATTCCACTTGCTATCAAAATGTTCAGGTAGGCGACCATCGTAATTACTAGGAATATCATGGCCGAAACGCTTGGCTAAGTGTAGCGCACGGTCTAGCCAACGCGTTTCACCCGTGGCATCTGCCAGGGCTAAGCAGGCTTCAGTCGTATGCATGTTGCAATTGGCACCGCGATAATCTTCGGGATCAGACCAGTCAGCCGCAAAAGAGGGCAGCATCGATTGTTCATTTTCTAACCAGAAGTGCTCATCGATAACGGTTATTGCAGCTTGCATGAGCTCTGAACCGCGCGGGCGACCAGCAATGCTAGCAGACGCGCCAGCAAGCGCGACAAACGCATGCAGATAGGCGTTTTTGCGTGATGGGTTTTCATGAGTTAAAGAGGCATCACTGAACCAACCGCCATGTACCGAGTCGCGTAATGGGCCATCGAGCAACGCGTTTATGCCATGGTCAGCAAATGTTGCTGCCCCCGGTATACCCATTAGTGCCGCTAGCGCATAGCAATGCACCATCCTCGCAGTGATAATGCTCTTTGCAGTATCATCTACCATGCTCCCATCATGACCCAAAGTAGCAAACCCTGAGGGCACGCGCGCTTTGGCATAATGTTCGAGCAAACGTTGCCCTTCAGCGAGCAACCAACGGCGATGAGTACTGCTATCTGCCCAACAGACAGATAGCAGGTCAGAGGAGTCAGGAGAATCCATGATATCAGCCATTGGTAATCATGCCTCCGTTTATGTGTAAGGTCTGACCAGTCACAAAGCTACTGTCTTGGCAAGCAAGAAATACATAGGCAGCACCCATCTCACGTGGCTGACCCATACGCCCCATTGGTGAAGACATAGATTCTAAAATATCTTTATCAAAGTCTTTAAATACCAGTTGAATCTCACTCACTACAGGACCTGGCGCCACCTGATTAACACGAATACCGCGACTAAGTAGTTGTTGCGATAACGCGCGGGTGTAACCGACGATAGCGCCTTTGGTTGCGGTGTACGGCACCAATACATCATTGCCGACATACGCATTCACCGAGGTGGTATTGATGATGCTATCACCTTCTTTCATATGCTCGAGGGCGGCGCGGGTTGCATAAAACATTCCTGCCATATTGACATCAAAATGCTGTTGCCAGTCTTCATCACTGACCTCAGACAAATCATGATACGGCTTTTGCATACCAGCATTATTGACTAACACATCAATGCCGCCCCATTTTGTCACGACGGCTTCTACTGCCTCTTTGCAACTACTACTATCTGCGGTATCACCCTGCAATACCAACGCGTCTGCGCCTTCTGCTTCAATACCTTCACGCGTCTCACTTGCGCTCTCTTCGTCAGAGTGATAAAGGATGGCAACTTTGGCACCTTCGCGTGCCATATGAAAAGCCACTGCGCGGCCGATACCACTGTCTCCGCCAGTGATTAAAACGCGCTTATCAGCCAGCTTTCCTGAGCCTTTATAGTTATCATTGATATATTCAGCAGGTGGCATCATGTTGTCAATTTGGTCTGTCATAATCTGTATCCTTCGTTCTTTTGAGGTGTTATCTATTTTTATTACAGCAAACCTATGACGCTGGCATCGATATTTTTATAATGCTATTTTAGAATGTCTGCCTCATAGCCTTGCTAACGACTATCATAATACTCAGATACATTTTTTGAAATATTACTCGGTTAATGTTTGGTAGTTTAAAAATGCGGCTATGAGACTTATTACCATGAACGAATATCAAGCAAAAAGGATATTGGGAAAGTCTCATTCGATAAAGCTATTACTGTCTAGAATAGATGGGATAAGGTATTGAGTAATTTAAGAAGGTGTGAAGATACAGCAAAAAACAATCATTTAGTTGAAAGATTTACCTTGATAGAGACTCAGTCTACATAACAAAGCATATACATAAGCGGCAAGCAATTTTATATTTACCATAGTTGCCGGATATATGTATAGCAATCAGCCGATACGTTAATACGTCGCACCTTGCCTGAAACGACATCAATATGAGATACATCTACTAAAGCAATAATCGGACTAATAAGAAAGGCTGCCATACTAGCAACAGGTTATACTGTTATGCTGGCACAGGTATTTTCATGAATAATATGAAGATGACCACTCATAGGATTTGATAATGACCATACCCGAAAATATTGATTTCTTTAACAAGTTTAGCGTCGCTGTCCCAAGTTTTATTCGTCATCCTACACTCAGAAAACTGGCCGAGCGAGTACAGCACGAGACATTGAACGCGCTGACGAGTCCAGCGATGTACGAGAGTGGCAACACCTCACAAAGTACGCGTATTTTGGACAGCTTATATCAGACACCGATTGCCGATGCATCAATATTGGTTGCGATCACTCATGAGCGCAGGCCTAAATTATTATTAACACGCCGCGCCGCCCATATGAACAGTCATGCGGGTGAAGTGTCTTGTGTGGGTGGTAAACATGATCGAGGCGATGGCAATAATGTCGTTACCGCATTGCGTGAAGCCTGTGAAGAAACAGCGCTACCGCCCAATAAAGTCCAGTTGCTTGGTCAGCTACCTATCCAAACTTCAAAAAGTGGTATGAGCGTACGTCCAATCGTCGCGCTTATCGCTCCAGGTCTGGTACTCGTACCTGAAGCGGGAGAGATATCACGTATCTTTTGGGCAGATTTAGAGTCGTTAGTCACTCAACCAACAGTAGAGTATGAAATTGAGTATAAGATGCAAGAGCAAATGGCTACCATACTGACGCCGAGCTGGCAGGTCGATGGTGAGACAGTATGGGGGCTAACAGGACGGGTAATTGCTAACCTATTAGAAACAGGGTTTGATCGACAGCTAGAATGGTATTACCGCGTAGAAAACAAACGCTGATAAATGTCATCTATTTATAATATAGTCGATGCAATTTAAAAGTAGTACAAGGCAACCGAGTGTAGATGTATATGTAATACTTCAAACGAGGTTAACGCAGTAATGCTTTTATAGTGGAATGACTATGGTCATCTACTTATAATAATCATCGTTCTTTTTAAGCCACCAGTTCATATTGTCTTGGCGCTTGGCACGGAATGCTTCTAGCTTATGAGCAACGGACGCATTATGCTGCCTTGCAGTATCGAGCGCAAAAAGAATCGGTACCGAAGACAACACGCCAAAGCGTATCTTTGACTTTGGTAAGTCCAGACCATCGCCTATATCATCACCAACTAAGGTGCGGGTGACACTCGCGTTGACCATTTCAACAAAACGTCCACGGCGATTATCTTCACCCATCAGCTGACGCGGTAAATCATGCAATGCTTTTGCCAATGGCTGACCCATCTTAAAGTCTAGCTGCTGTATCGATAGATAGGTATAGAGCCATTCCCAACACGCAGCCTCATCTTTTGGTAAACGATCTAGATCAACACCCATCCAATAACTGGCAAGACTCCATAGATGCAGGATACCTTCAGCTTCTTCTGTGCTAATACGTGCGCCCAACAATCGTAGACCGCGCATAATCAGTAACGAGAACTGCAAGTGGGTGGCAATCATATCGGTTTGATTGATAGGGATGCCCCAATAGTCAGTATTCCAACTACCGTCAGGGTTATGATGTTGCTCGGCATTTGGTATCAGGCCTGTAGCCGCATTGCCTTTCCCTTTGAGTAAGTTTTGCCGTACCAAAGTATGTATCTGACGTACTTGGATCGATTGTCGCCAGCCCTCAGAGCCAATGGCTAACACTTGCTCGACAGGTTTATTTTGATTAACTGCACTCATATTAGATGAAGGGTGTTCAGACACAGCTAGGATATAAGCATAAGTACGCATCAGTCGCGGTAGCGCATCGTGCATCAGTGCACCTGTCTGAATGAGCGGTAGCGAGAGGGCAGGGATGCTATAGCCAGCCATCAGAGCAACATTACGCAGTAGCCAAATGAGCATGAGTGGATAGCGCCGATAGGCAACCGCACCTATCTGGGCAAGCTTTGGGTCGAACCAGTCAGGATGGCTGCTAAATTGCTCAGTGAGCGCGCTAAATGATGGATTATTTACAAGGTCGTTGTTCGTAAGTTTATGGTTTAGACTATCGCCAAGAATAGTATGCTGTAAAGGTCTTGCAAACTTTATGTTCTGAGCGGCTAACGCGTCTGCAAGCGGATCGCCAATATCGTAACCTGCCACGATTTCATCAAGTAGAGCAGGCGAGATCGTAAATTCTTTTGGTAATAGATAACGTTTAATGCGTTTTAAAACCTGCAAATCACTATGGTCATTGATAGCAGTGGTACGTCCATGACGCTGATAAGTGTTCGATGATTGAGCATTCGATGATGGAAAGTCAGGTTTGTCAGTTGGAGTACTTGCCGTATTGATGATTTTCTTATCCATAATTATCAAGTACCATTTTTAGAGTGAAGACATGCCTTAGAGCGTAAAACTTGCATTAAGATAGCTTTGCATCACAATCATTCGTAAAAATTACTGGATTGGTTCAATGAATCTAATTGCTGCTGTGTTGTTCGGATACGGCGTTTGGTATCACGAATCTCATCAGATAGAGATAGCAGCCGTGCACGGGCTTCTTTTTCATTAGAAAAGTCTAGCATTTCACCATTTTCTAGCTTATCGAATTCTGATTGATAAGTATCTAGGAGGCGATTGTCTTTGTCTAACTGACTGTCTAAGGCGTAATAATCTAGACCTTTTTGATTAGCCGCTTGCAATGTGTTGGTTATAGTAATAGGGCAAACGTTGTTCAACTGACGACCACGTCTACCAATGTTATAGGCATTATTGATGGTGCAGTACTGTTGCAGACCAAGTTTACGACCGCGCTCCCATGCCTGATAGTCAGGTGCGACACTGGCTTTGGCACAGGCTTTTGTATGAGAGGCTAATCGGTCTGAATGGTAACCTGCTACGCCATCGTTATAGCCGATAGCCTGCCAGTCACCGACGAGACATTCCTGCTTGGAGAGTGTTGCACAGCCTGCTAGCAGATAAATACTACCGAACACAGATAACCCTAATGCCAGTTGACGTACAACGCGGTGTATAGGTCGGTACATGGTTAGCTCCGATAGCTGTAATAATTATGATAACGATAATAACTATGAACACAAATAAATGATGCAATTAATCACGTTATATAGTCTAGTCATCGATTGCTAGGTCACTTGTAGGTATCTCGATAACGTACATACAAATAAAATAGAGCAGCTTATAAGTGGGATCAATATTAAGCAGTACCACTATAAGCTACTCTATATCTCAAAGGTATTCATTAATGCGGGCGAGTCAAGTCGACCGATGTACCGCTAGCATTGTCTTTTAAGCTCATTTTTAGCATGATGTAACCAGCAATACCAGAGACGATTGAACCCATAATAATACCCAAGCGCTCATCAAACATAGTAGTGTCGCCAGCGAACGCCAAGCCACCGATGAACAAACTCATGGTAAAACCAACACCGCACAATAGAGCTGCGCCGTAAATCTGCTTATAGTCCATACCTTTTGGCATGGTTGAGATACCAAGTTTAAAGATTAGCCAGCACATGAACATGACGCCTAACTGCTTACCAATAAATAAACCAGCGGCGATACCTAGCGGCACTGAGTGGAATAGCTCAGCAAAACCTGCGCCTTCGAGAGAGATACCCGAGTTGGCAAAAGCAAAGATTGGCAAAATACCAAAAGCGACGGTATTGTGTAGATCGTGCTCTAGCTCTTCAAGCGGAGAATGTTCAGGATCAGTGCGGTCGAACATCGGGATAAACAGTGCTAATACCACACCGGCCAATGTTGCATGGATACCAGACTTGAGTACGGCAATCCACATGATCAGACCAATGAGTAGATATGGCGTAATATTGGTGACGTTACGACGATTAAGAACATATAAGAACGGCAAACATAGACCAGCTACTGCCAATGATTCTAACGATAACTCACTGGTATAAAATAAAGCGATAATCAAAATCGCACCAATGTCATCAAAAATCGCAATAGAGACCAAAAATACCTTTAAAGAGTTAGGTACACGATTACCTAAGAGACTCAAAATACCGAGTGCAAAGGCAATATCTGTAGCCGCAGGAATGGCCCAACCTTTCCAAAACTCAGGCTCGTTGTAGTTAAAGAGCAGATAGACAATCGCCGGCATAATCATACCGCCCAATGCGGCACCTGCTGGTAGTATTATCTGTTTGACATTGGATAGCTCACCAATGAGTACTTCACGCTTCAGCTCTAATCCAACCAAGAAAAAGAAAACCGCCATCAGACCATCGTTGATCCAGTGATGAGCATCTTTGGCAATCGCAAACTCACCAATCTGAATGGCGACTGGTGCATGAATAAAACCTTCATACCAAACATTAAGAGGGGAGTTGGCAATGATCATTGCAGCAATGGCAGCCAATGCTAAGACGATACCGCCTGCTGCCTCAAATTCAAAAAATGCCTTAATCCTTCGTATTGCCATATCATCCTCATTCGCTAAATACAATTTACTAAATAACCTCAAATATCCATCAATGTCTGCGCTACCTATAATTTTGAGGTAGCAAATAGACAGAAACAGTTTCTCATACTCTTATCAATATAGACAACAAAATACGTTGAGCCAGTGCCAACGGTCTACTTTTTTATATTCACAATAGCAATATTATAAAGAGGATTTGACGAGCACAATAGTTGTAAGTCGTTACATCTTTTTAATAAGTCGCTATTCGGCTGAGCATATTCGGAACGTTATTAGACAAATTTAGCAGACTTTGTTACGTTTTTGGCTTTTTTTACGGTTTTATCTTTATAATGAGCAGCGCTGTGCAACGTGTCATTATTTCTTTTGCTAGCACTGGTAAGCTGTCAGCTTATCGATAACGATATTTTAGCCTTATCTCAGAACTTCTTTTCTCTTCTTATCATATTTTGCAGGTCAGGGTCATGGACTTAACTTTCTCGTTAGAGATTATTTTAATGCTTACTGCGGTGGCCGCATTGGCAGGATTTATTGATGCTATCGCTGGCGGCGGCGGGTTGTTGACCATTCCAGCCATGCTACTGGCCAACATCCCACCAGTATTAACGCTCGGTACCAATAAACTGCAAGCGGCATCAGGCGCCCTAGCGGCGTCTATTACTATGATTAGAAAAGGGGTCGTCAAACCGCAACGTATCAAAGTCGCTATCATTGCCGCTTTTATTGGTTCCGTTATCGGTACCATCGCTGTACAGATGTCACCACCTGACTTGCTTGAAAAGGTCATTCCATTTTTAATCGCGGCTATCGGTATCTATACGTTATTTGCCCCTAGGCTTGGCGAAGTAGAAGCTGCACCGCGTATCTCAGAGGGCAAATGGCAAAAAGTCGTGGCACCGTTGATTGGTTTTTATGATGGTTATATCGGTCCAGGTACGGGTATGTTTTTTGCGCTTGGCAATGTAGCACTGCGTGGGCGACAGATTATCGAGGCGACAGGTACGGCAAAAGTATTGAATTTATCTACCAATATCGGCTCACTCATATTCTTTATTTTGGGTGGTAACGTATTGTGGAAAGTGGGGCTAGCGATGATGGTTGGACAAACCATCGGTGCCTATTTTGGCTCACATATGGTGGTAAAGGGCGGCAGCAAGCTCATTCGTCCGATGATTGTCGTGGTATGTTTGGCCATGCTGACCAAGTATGTTTTTGGCTAAATAAAAATAATAAATCTATCTATCACAAAAAAACCTCAGTCCATGTGCATGGGTGACTGAGGTTTTTTTATGACATTATTTATCCAATAGATGTGATTAGCGGCGACGATCAACATCATCGTATTCACTACCCATGATGCCATCACTAAAGACTTCAGAGAACTCACGCTCATTGTCTTCATCGATATGACCATCAAATACATCTTTTGCACCAGCGTTAGGATCGTTGTAAATAGCCAGATCCATTTTGCCTTCTGATTTTGCCACGATAGTAGTAACAGCAGCATCACCACCGACGTTAACTGCGGTACGTAGCATATCAAGGATACGATCCACACCCAAGATTAGACCGATACCTTCGATTGGCAGACCCACTTGAGCAAATACCATAGACAGCATGATTAGACCAACACCAGGTACGCCAGCCGTACCAACAGACGCTAGTACTGACATCAAGATGACGGTTAAGTATTCAGTCACGCCCAAATCAATGCCGTAAATGTTGGCAATAAAGATGGTCGCAGTACCCTGCATGATAGCCGTACCATCCATATTGATGGTAGCACCAAAAGGAACAGTGAACGACGCAACTGAGTTATTAACACCCATACGCTTGGTAACCGTACGCAAGGTAATAGGAATCGTCGCGTTCGAGCTTGAGGTACTAAAAGCAAAGATCTGTACTTCACGCATTTTTGCCAAGAACGTCTTGATAGACAGGCCTGAAGAGACTTTAAGTACAATCATCATGGTAACAAAGAAGTGGAAGGCCAATGAACCAACCAATACCGCGACATAACCAAGTAGTGACCAAATCAAGTCTAAACCTAGCTCAGCCATTGCTTTGGTCAATAGTGCAAATACACCATATGGTGCAAGGTTCATGATGATCGTGACCATCTTTAAGATAACTTCGTTGATCAGCTCTAGGCTCTGCACTAAGCCTTTGGCAGGTTTACCTACCATCAAGATACTGACACCGATCAAAATAGCAAAGAAGATGATCGATAACATATCGCCATTTGCCATCGCACTGATTGGGTTCGATGGGATGATGTTAGAGAATACATCAAGTAGAGGCGGCGCTGACGCAGCTTCAAACTCGGCTTCGGTTGCGATATCCATACCTTTACCGATACCGAATAGCGAGCCAAGACCAATCGCAGTCGCAATAGCGAGTGCAGTGGTTATCATATAAATAATGAACGTTTTGGTGCCAATACGTCCAAGTAGGCGAATATCACCAATACCGCATACACCGCAAATCAATGAGATAAGCACCAAAGGTACGACCAACATTTTTAGCGAGTTGACAAATAGTTTACCAATAATAGCAAGGAAGCCATTAGTGATGTAAGTATTAACAAAGCCACCTTCGCCGTTCAATCCTGAGTAGTTTAGAAATAGGCCCAGTCCAATACCGAGCACCATGGCAACAATGATCTTGCCCGTCAGTCCCAAATTCTTCCACATAATTCATATCCTTTGTGTGCATAACAGCTTTATAGTAAGTGTTCATTAGACAACATGATTGTACTTATCAGCCTTACTATAAAGCTTGTTATGACTATTAAGTTCCCGCGATTGTCGCTCGATGTCACATTTTTGTGGACAATATAAAAGAATAGCTAAGGGCACTGCAAGATTTTTTTCTGATTTTATTCTAAATGTACATTCCTTGTTACAACTATGTGCCCATAATATAGTCAATATTTATTCTAAACCGTTTGTTTCCTATATGAAACAAAATATTCATGAAAGAGTTTTTAGGGTAAGCAAATATGTCAAACTATTGATATCGGACCATTGATTTTAAATTATCAAAATATAAAGGAAAGAATAAGACTCATACGACTAGTTAAGCTTAAAGTTTTCGATAGATCAAAAAAGCCAGACTATCGTTTATAGATAATCTGGCTAATAAAAAGTGAAAATTTTACTATAAAATCTAATAATACTCGGTTGCTAATAGCAATATTAAAAACAGAATAGACCATTAAACCTTATCATCTTCTTCGCGTGACAAAGGTGGTTGGCGTTCTAAAGGTTTGATATTATTATCACTTGTTTCAGCATGTATCTCGTCAGGTGGTGCAATATGACGATTATGATTATTGCCCATACGCTCGTTAAGATGTGATTCAGCATCACGATGGCGATGATCGAGTGCCTCTACTTCAGGCTCTGACTCTTCAAAATCTGTCTGCGAATTTACTTCTTTGACAGTATCTTGCTCACTGACCAACTCTACATCGCCATCACTTTCATAACCATGATTAGGATTGGCATCACCAGTATGGTCGTCTGTATTTGCAGTGCTGTCTAGGTCGTTAATAGCTGGTTCGTTAGTGGCTAGCTCATTAACGGTAGATGCATCGGTATCCACAGCGATACCGTTTTTACTCTGAGCTTGTCTCTTTAGCTGTGCATAATCAGTCAGTTGGTGAACTGCATTTTCAAGCGCATGCGGATTGTCACGTTTTAGCGCTTCCGATAGATGCTCGTCAAACGTATCAGTCAACAATGAATCAAAACGCATGGCGTTATATTGAATCAGCACTTCTGCTTCTTCTTCGGTAATGCCGCCATTTTGACTGGCATGTACCACATGATCTTCAAAGGTTAGACCTTCAAAGCTGTCCTGATGTTCTGCCTTTTTGAACTTCTGCCACAACGGTTCAATTTCGACCAACGTCTGATAAGCATGCTCCATACGACCAGTTACATCGTCTGCATCTGTGTTGTAATAAACCATGGTTTTAAGATAATCGCGGAATGGATTGGCTGCAAAATCATCCATGAAAGTATCACCCAATTGGCGTTTTAGCTCATCGCTTGCTGGGATAAAGATACGTCCACTTGGGAAGGTCACAAAGCTAACCACATTGGCTGCCATACGATTCGGGAAGTTAGCAAAGAATGACACAAAGGCTTCTTGAATCGTATACAAGCTGTTTTGTAGCGCAACTTCGGCATGTAAGCGCTCAGATTCTGACTTGCTACCATGCTCATAGAACTGCAAAATAGCAGTCGCAATAAATAGATGACTATGGATATCTGATAAACGACCAGAGAGCATCTCTTTACGCTTTAAATCTCCTGCTAGTAGTCCTAATGCCATATCAGCAGTTAGGGCAAAGCTCGCACTTAAGCGGTTAATATGTTTGTAATAGGGACGGGTAAAAGCATCTGCGAAACTCGGGGCCTTATCGCTACCGCCAATATAGCCTGCGACAAAGGCTTTTGCACCACGGTTAAACGTGTAGCCTAAATGCTTGAAGAAAAGAGTATCGAATTTTTCAGTGGCAGCCGCTTTGTCTTCGCTTTGTAGTAACTGAAGCTCGTCGAATAGATAAGGATGACAACGCATCGCGCCTTGACCAAAGATCATGAGTGAGCGGGTCAAAATGTTGGCGCCTTCGACAGTGATAGAGACAGGAATCGCCTGATAAGGTGTCGCCAAAAAGTTACGGGGACCCATTTGTACAGCACGACCACCGACCACATCCATACCGTCGTTGACGACGCTACGCATGGTTTCAGTCGCATAGTATTTTGCCATGGCAGTCATGACTGATGGCGTGCCACCTTGGTTTAATCCGCAAGTGACCAAATGACGGAACGCTTCTAACATATAAGTGTTACTCGCCATACGGCTAGTGGCGTCTTGTACACCTTCAAACTTACCTACGGATATCTTGAACTGTTCGCGAACTTTTGCAAATGCGCCAACAGATAGATAGGTCATTTCACTGGCTGATGTCGATAGAGCTGGCAGAGAAATACCACGTCCAACACCCAAGCATTCCATTAGCATACGCCAGCCGCGACCAGCGTTCTCGACACCGCCGATGATGTAATCTAATGGGATAAAGACGTCCTTGCCATCGACTGTACCATTCATAAATGGTGAGCCGATTGGATTATGACGTGGCCCTGTTACCACACCTTCGTGATTAGCTGGAACGAGGGCACAGGTAATGCCGTAATCGGTTTTTTCAGGATTGCCAAGCAGACCTTCAGGATCGTACATTTTAAATGCTAAACCAACGACAGTGGCGACAGGTGCTAGGGTAATCCAACGTTTAGAGAAGTTCATGCGCAGGCCAAGCACTTGCTCGCCTTCGTGCATACCGTAACAGACCACACCTGTATCAGGAATAGCACCTGCATCAGAGCCAGCTTCAGGCCCAGTCAAACCAAAGCAAGGCACTTCATCACCTTTGGCAAGACCTGGCAACCAGCGCTGCTTTTGCTCGTCTGTACCATAGTGCATCAATAGCTCACCAGGACCGAGCGAGTTGGGAACCATACAGGTCACAGCGGCAGTCGGCGAGCGCGAAGCGATTTTACTCATTACACGACTTTGCGCATAAGAGCTAAATTCTAAGCCGCCAAATTCTTTTGGAATGATTAAACCTAAGAAGCCATTACTTTTAATAAATTGCCATGCCTCAGGTGATAGGTCTTTATCTTTATGCTGGATTTGCCATTCATCAAGCATTGCACATAAGGTTTCTACTTCATTATCGATGAAACTTTGCTCTTCTTCTGAAAGCTGCGGATAAGGATAATTGGCAAAGGTATCCCAGTTTGGCGCACCCATAAACAGCTCTTTTTCCCACCAACTAGTACCCGCATCAAGCGCTTCACGCTCTGTATCACTCATACTCGGCATCGCACCGCCCAGCGCCTTATATACAGGCTTAGTGATTAACGATTGGCGAAGCGGTGCAACGAGTAAGACCAAACACAGTAGGGCCATTGGTATACCCAAAATGAGCGACCATGGGCTGATAATTGCGGTGACGATAACCGTAATCAGGGCGACGATGCTACCGGTGACCCGTGATAAGGACAACAAAAAGATGGCCAAGACCACGGCTAACTGAATGATGACTGCCAAAATAAACAAGCCAATTGCCATGACTATCTCCTTTAAAGCGCTGAATAAAAAATGCGAAAAGTACGTAAATGAAAGAGCTAACTATAATTGTTTTTCGTCTTGCCATTTACTGTCTTACAAGTAAATCGAATGATTTGTTAATCCATAAATGCTTGGTTGTACGTCTTTTAAATACTAGTATTAATGGTCTAGTAAGTAATTAACAAATAAATGACAAGAATAGCTACTAATATGAAACAGTTGTCGATAACTATCAAGAGCCAAAATGCTACGCTCTGTCGATGATATGTATCAAACATAATTATTTACAGGTTAGGCATATGACTAGTTGGAGCACATAGCCAGCTATTATCGAAAACTAGCCAAATAGCTAGTTAAAAGGGGCAAGGCAGCTTTCGGCATAAGATAAAGTGTCGTTACGTCCGACGATAATGTGATCGACAAGCGAGATATCTAATAGGTCACAGGCTTTTTTTAGCTCGTAGGTCAATAAATTATCTGCCGTTGATGGTTTGGCATCGGTATGAGGATGATTGTGGGCGATAATAAGTTGGCTAGCAGCGTGGCTTAGTGCATGCCGCAGTACGTGCTTGATACAGACAGAACATGATGAGATACCACCAGTGAATAATATCTCAAAGTCTAAAAGGTTGAGGGCATTGTCTAGACAGAGCACTGCAAATACTTCACGGTGCTCACCGCGCAACTGAGTACTGATATAGTCTTTGACCGCTTGTGAGCGTCCTAGTGCTTGCCCAGTTTTGAGCTGACTATCCAGATAGCGCGTACCCATCTCAAGTGAGGCTAATATTTGGGCGTACTTTGCAGGACCCATACCATGACAAGCAAGAACCGTCTTTTGAGGGGCGGCTAATAGCTCGGCTAAGCTACCAAACTGATCAATCAAATGCCGCGCTAATTCAATCGCTGATTGAGACTGAGTACCGGTGCGCAAAAATATGGCCAGTATCTCGGCGTCAGACAAATGAGCTGCACCAAATTTTAAAAGTTTTTCGCGTGGCCTGTCATCCTCATGCCAGTCTTTGATCGCCATTGTCACTCCTTGAAAATGGGTGGATACTCGTTATCTGAGATAGATACGGAAAATCTTACCCAATTTATCTCATAATTGTTACTATAAGCGCAATTTTATCTTTTCACTTTTTTGTTGATGCCACGCTTATGTCCAATATTGTGCTTGCTATTACTGGCGGTATCGCCGCTTATAAATCTGCTATATTTGCCCGCTTGTTAGTTAAGGCAGGCTTTGATGTGCGCGTTATCATGACGACGGGTGCACAAGCATTTATCACACCGCTGACGCTACAAGCGTTGACGGGTAACGAGGTGCATGTCTCGTTGCTCGATGAGCAAGCCGAGGCAGGCATGGGACATATTGAGCTGGCTAAGTGGGCCGACTTAATCGTGATTGCACCAGCTTCAGCCAATACGCTTGCGCGTCTGGCCATGGGTATGGCTGATGATCTATTGACCACAGTGTGTCTTGCCACTACAGCGCCCGTCATTATTGCGCCTGCCATGAATCAGCAGATGTGGGCGCATCCAGCAGTCAACCTAAACGTGCAAACATTGCGCGATATGAATTATCAGATTATCCAACCAGCTAGCGGTGAGCAAGCGTGCGGTGATGTGGGAGCAGGGCGATTGCCTGAGCCTGAGCAATTATTAGATGAGGTGTTACTGTTCATAGCGATGAATACGACGCCGCAATTACTGGCAGGAAAAAGAGTAGTCATTACCGCAGGTCCAACAGTAGAAGCGATTGACCCTGTGCGTTATTTGTCTAATCACTCTTCAGGAAAAATGGGTTTTGCATTGGCGCGCGCTTGTGTGGCTGCTGGTGCAGACGTTGTCTTAATCGCTGGTGGTAAAGTGGCATTGCCTACACCGCTCAATGTCACACGAATCGATGTGCTGTCTGCCGAAGATATGCTGATAGCGGCGCAGCAATGTGTGGAAGGTACGCATAGCGAGCTTCAATTTGTCCTTGAAGAAGAGCATGACCATTCTCATGAGCACCCACATGAACATGAGCACTCTCATAACCATTCTCACGAGCATCACAATGGCGACTGTGGTTGCGGTGATGATGATGTAAGCGACCATGATTACAACCATAATTACAATAATGACTCGCTACAGTCTTATGATGACAACCAGTTTGTAAAAGCAGATATCTTTATCGCGACCGCAGCCGTGGCAGATTATCGTACGGAAGAAGCTGCACCGCAAAAAATTAAAAAGACACAAGATGCCATGACACTCAGTCTGGTTAAAAACCCTGATATTCTAGCGACGATTTCTCTTGCGCATCCTGCGTTGTTTGTCGTTGGTTTTGCCGCAGAGACGCAAGATATTGAGCGTTATGCCCGTGGTAAATTGGTCGCAAAAGATTTAGATATGATTGCCTGTAATGATGTCTCACGTGCAGATATCGGTTTTGCTAGCGATGACAATGCGATGCAGGTGTTTTTCTCTGAGCGCTATGAGCGTGACGCGGTAACACTTGAGAAGACCAGTAAAGATAAAATTGCTGAGCAACTGGCTAGCATTATTGGTCAAGCAATCGGTCAACGTAAAGATAGTTAGAGCTACAGGCGCTAAATCTGATAGCTAGCATGTAGATAGTGTGTAGATACAGACGCTGAGCCTCAAATGGTGTGACCGATATGATGAATATAGCTGGTAACGATAGCACTCAGATGCTAGTGCTGACGATCATTTTTGCGCTTGCTTCACTGCTGCATGGTATTAGTGGACTTGGCGCAACGCTAGTGACGACCACTGCGCTTGCTAGTATGTACCCATTGCAACACGCCATTGTGTTAGTGATTTTTCCTTCGCTAGTCGTTAATGTGATGACCTGGCTAGTAGGCGGTGAACGAACTATTTGGCAAAACTTTATCTACTACGGCAGACGCTATTGGTTGCTTGCGCTTACTAGCTTACTAGGTAGCATTTTAGGTGCAAAACTATTGCTATGGGTCGATAGCGCTTATATTCTTTTATTGTTGGCCGCGGTCATTGCTTTCTACGTTGTGAGTAGTTTACTCGGCAAACAAATCCGTCTACCAAACACCAAGCCTATGTTAATTACCGTTGGCTTTGGTGCAGGCGTGATTGGCGGCTCGACCAATGCAATGTCGACCATACTGATGATGTATCTACTGTCTGCCAGTGACGATAAAAATACCATCGCCAAAGTCGGTAACATGTGCTATTTCTTAGGAAAGATTGCTCAAATTATCGTGTTGCGTGAGCCTATCATGGCACTGAGCAGTGGTGAGTGGCAGCTGATTACTTTTTTGAGTGTGCTGTCTATAGTGACTCTTTTGGTTGGAATCCGTTTGCGTCGTTATTTACCGCAAGCGCGTTTTCGTCAGCTTATTTTATTGATTTTAATCGTGCTTGGAATACGCGTTGGCTGGCAAGGTATTACCGCATTGTTATAGCTAAAGTGTATAAGCCTTTTCAGCGATATTTTATTAGGCCAATTCTTTAAAAAATATCTGCTGTGCCAAACGAAAGGTATTACAATGCGCTTCGACCACATCTTCGATATCTTCTGAGTAGCCGCCACCCATCACGATAGCGACAGGGATATTAGCGGCTTTTGCTTGCTGCAGAACATATTCATCACGCGCCTTGCACCCTGCTTGTGTCAAACCAAGTTTGCCGAGCTTATCGGTAGCGAGCACGTCGACAGCAGACTGATAAAAAATCATATCTGGCGCAACCTCAGCGATTAAGCGTGGCAGCGTATCTTCTAATATCTGTAAATACTCAGCATCGCCAGTATCATTGTCTAGCTCAATATCTAAGTCTGATACTTGCTTACGAAACGGGTAGTTCTTTGCACCATGCATGCTAAAGACAAAAACGCGTGGCTCATCTGCCATGATGCTGGCGTTGCCATTGCCTTGATGAACATCCAAATCGATCACTAAAATTTTCTTTGCCTGTCCACGATTTAGCAATAAATTGCTAGCGATACAAACATCATTGAAGACACAAAAGCCTTCTCCATGACCAGCAAAGGAGTGATGGGTGCCGCCTGCGACGTTCATGGCCACGCCATATTGCTGAGCATATAGCGCGCACTCATATGTTGCATGGGCAATATAACGACCACGCTCTACCAACTGCGGTGTCATCTCAAATCCGATAGCACGAGCAGCCTTGCGCGGCAGTGTTTGAGTTTTAAGCTGATACCAGTATTCTGCAGTATGCGTGGTCAAAATCTCATCTTCGCTCAAGCGAGCAGGGGCAAAGAAGTTATCTTGGCTGATCGTTCCTTCTGCCAGCAAACGCTCAGGAATCATAATGTACTTTTGCATGGGGAAACGGTGCTTTTCTGGCACGGAATATCGAAAAACGTCAGAGTAGGCAATTTTTAGCATAAGATTTCTAGCTTAGTATTGATGGTTTTTTGGATAGATAAAGAAGCAAGTATTAGGGCGTGTCCTCAATTCAAACGAGTGTCCTCTAAATGGGCTAAAAACAGCTAAATTTTGCCAAACATCGTCAAATAGTTGGTCAATATCTCGATATTATCTGCACTATTTTCCTCGTTTGACGGCAATTTATCTCATTTTTATCACCATTTTTAAAATGAGGACACGCCCTAGCTATCGTAGATTATGGCTTGATTGAAAAACCGGTTCATCGAATGAACTTAATTATCGAACAAACTGAGCTATTGAACAAACTGAGTCGGTAAAAAGAACGTGCGCGCGTCTGACTGTTGACGTAGCTCGACAAGTAGCGTTTGCATGTCTTCGGCAGGGTCTTGATTATTGACCAAGTTGCCAAATAGCTCGTTGGCAACCGTGGTCATCGCGACCACGCTTTGTAGTAAATGCTCAATAATCTCATTATCTATACCAACTGCTTCGACATCGATAGCATTTTTGTAGCGTATCTCACCATCGTTGACATCCATCTCTAGATTACCGACTAGCATGTCATAGTTGATTTGGGTGATAAGTAGCATTGCGGCACTTTGATGAGTGTCTGGTATCAAAAATGGCAAGATGCCATAGATGGCCAGTAGTTTGTTTTTTTCTTGCACCCGAAACAGATAGCCACAGTTTATTTGCTTATGACGCATTCTCAAGGATAAATGATGCGACTTTTGGCTGTCGTTGGTTTTGGGTCGATAATGCGTGTAGTGCCACTGCTTGTCATTGAAGTATTGCTTTAAGCAGTCGACGATAGGCATGTCACTTTGGTTTTGAGGTTCTGCATTTGCGCTATCGGTTTTTAAGTTATCGGTTTTGAGTTGAGGTGTATCTGCTTGTGCTTGTGCTTGTGCTTGAGGGTTATCCTGTTCATTGCCTTGTTTCGCCTCTAACTCATGAGAGATATCAGCTGATATATTTTTTGTATTATTAATCTCGCCGTCAGCAAGTGATGCACGCCCTTGCTCGCTTGCACCATCGATGACTGACTGCGGTGCGGAAGCAGTCAGTAACCGTTTGATTTTTTGCCACAAGCTGAGTTTATTGCGTTGACTCATAATAGTATGCTGACAAGTAAGAGTTATAAATTAATCGTGAGTGAATGCCAAACCTTCTTTGATAGCAGGCTGTGCATAGAACGCTGCTAGCATTTCACGAATATGAGCCGTTAACCAAGGCGTCTCAAGAGCATTGTAAACGATAGGAAGTAGTGTAGTGCTACATTGCTTCATGGCCGCTTCGTCAATATGCAAACTCGCCGCAATGGTCGCCATCGTGTCAGCCTGATGATTGGCATACCAAGTGTCAATGCTTGCCGAGACTAAGCTGTGCAGATATGGTGACAGTCGCAGGCGATTGTAGCTTTGTTGGATACTGGCTTCGATATGGTCAATGCTACTATTACCAGGCTCGTCGCTTAAGTAGGTTTGTAGCTCGCTAATCGGTTGGTCTTTGATACGCTCCCAGCCCATGACCATCAGGCGTGCCACTTCTTCATTTGATAAGTGTTCTTGGGCATTGGCTTCGGCTTTGCGTGTCAAATCTTTGATATTGCGATGCAGGTACGTTTGCAGTTTTTCATCGAGGTTTCTGTTGGTCGCCTTTTCAAAAGAGCTGCGCCCAAGCTTCATCAATTTACCAACGCCACCTGCTTTATCGAGGGTGCTTTCCATAAAGTCGTTGATAGCGTGATAGAGTGTTTGGGTCAATAGATCTGCAAAGGTTTCGTTACCGACCAGCGTATGAATCAATATGTTACGCTGCTGCTCATGGCTACCGATATAGTTGGCCAGCGTTTCGACTTGGGCATCATCGACCAGCTCAGACAAAGGTACGTTGTCATTGACTGGATGATAAATAACAGTGTGCAAAATAGCACGGATATCGGTACGCATCACCTCAGTCATCGGCTGATTTAACAGCCAGTCTTTCATCAGCTGTTGTAAATGGTCACAGGTAATATATTTGCTTAAAGGCTGCGCACCAAACCATTGCCAAGCTTCCATCGCTAGTGGCTCAGCTTGATTGTGCAACCACTGCTGCATAAAGTTAACTTGAGCATCAATCAAGCTATCTACTGTCAAACGGCTGGCTGATGGCTCTTTTGACAAATTAGTGTCTGCGTTGTCATTGTTAGTGTCTGCATCAGGCATTTGTGTTTGGCTATCTTGTGAAGTCGGCATAGGTTTTGAAGTCATATTTTAAAGTCGTATTTTTTTGAGGTTGTACTTTTTGAAGTCAGAGTAATCGACAATTTGTTATACTGTGTGTTTGTAGCGAGCATAGGGTATTATGCCACGAACATTGCCTTTGTTTGTGATGAATATTGACTGCTGCTTGATAAATAACCAGAGGTTTTGATGACGGTTTTGGATACGCCTTTACTTGCACTTGAGGAGCTGACGGTTCAGCGCGGTGAGATATCGCTGTGCGAAGGCGTTGCGTTGCAGCTATCTGCGGGTAGTATTTGCCATCTAATCGGGGCAAATGGGACGGGAAAGACCACGTTACTCATGCAGTTGGCTGGATTGTTACCTGTTTTGTCAGGTGAAGTTACTTATCAAGGACAATCGTGCCTGCCCATCCAGCCTTTATATGTCTCGCACCAGTTAGGCATCCATCCGAATTTGACAGTAGCACAAAACCTGACGTTTCTACTGAACTTATATGGCATCACGCCAAGCGCTGCTGATATTGACGATGCACTCACATGGGTTGGGCTACAAGGGTTTGAAACGATCAGCTCAAGTCATCTGTCCGCTGGGCAAACGCGCCGCATCACGTTGGCGCGATTGTACCTACTAACTCCTGATGTGACACCGCTCTGGTTACTTGATGAGCCTTTCACGGCGCTAGATGTCGATATGGTGGCACGTATGGAAGCGCGGTTATGCGAGTTTGCACAGGCTGGCGGATCGATACTAATGACCAGTCATCAAGCAGTTGGTGTCGCCAATCAAGTGCTCGATTTGTCAAATTACATGGTATAAGTTTGATTGCTATCAGTACCATCGGTATATGTACAAGGACAAATAATGACAGACAGTCCAATACAAGTAGGATCAGTAGCAGCCATGAATAAAAGTCCAAATGCTATTGTTGTAGTGCCTCGCAGTATTGGGTTTATGCAGCTGTGGCGCCGCGAATGGCAAGTCAAGCAGCAAGGAGCGGTACAATGGTTGTATCCATTGGTACTTTTCTTAGTGATTATTACTTTGTTTCCGTTGGCAGTGGGTAGTGAGCCTGCGCTATTGCAGCGTCTGGGCGTATCAGCAGTGTGGATTGCTGCGTTGCTGTCACTGGTAATGGGCGTTGATGGATTATTCAAGCCTGCGCTTGATAATGGTACGCTTGCGCAATTGGTCGTGGCCAAAGCGTCCCTACCGCTATGGGTGCTGATTAGACTGGTCATTCATTGGATTTTTAGTAGTGGTATTGTGGCAGCGCTTAGCTTGCTTGCCGTACCACTATTTCAGCTTAGTTGGTTTGAAGCGTGGATATTGATGGCTTCTATCGTGACAGGTAGCCCAATGCTTTTGATGTTATCAGCAGTAGCCAGTAGTTTGACGTTATCGTTAAAGAATGGGGCAGTATTGGTGCCTTTGATTGCTTTACCGATGCAGTTGCCAGTATTGATTTTTGCTACAGGTGCGGTTGATTTATTTGCCTCTGGGCTGAACGGTTTGCCTATTCTAGCCTTATTACTAGCAGGAAGTATTGTTTCTGTCCTAGTTATGCCTTGGGTGATTGCTACAACTTTAAAAATGTCATGGCTCAATTAAACGATTTGCTTGTTGCAATCCTAAAGTCCAGTTGTCGAAATCTGGTTATCTAAACCCAGTTGTCTAAATATAGTTATCTAAACCTGGCCATCTAAATCCAGTCATCGAAATTTAGTTATCTGCATCACATGTATTAACATCGTGGTGAAAACTGGCAATTTTGCTATAATAGTCAATTGAATACGTAAACAGCTCTTTGTAGATTCTATCCAGTGTTTAACGCCAGCAGGTGAGTTGATAGTGGTGCTTTGGTAGACCGCATCCTTTATCGCCAGTAAGCTGTGTAATAGGTTTCTTCCCATGCCCAACCTGAATAACGTCTCATCCCCTAGCTTGTGGCAGCGCATTTGGCAGGGTTTCTTGACCACTGTGGGTACCAAGCAGTTTTTTCGTATCTTTAGCCCTTGGGTCAAGTGGTTAGCGATATTGGCCAGTCTCTGTTTGCTCATTGGTAGCGTATGGGGCCTTGCTTTTGCACCGCCTGATTATCTTCAAGGTAATAGCTATCGCATTATATTTATCCATGTTCCCGCTGCTAGTCTTGCCATTTCTATCTATTTTTCTCTTGCGGTTCTGGGAGTGATCTATTTGGTATGGAAGATTAAGACAGCCAGTTTGGTCGCGCAGGCACTTGCCCCAATGGGGTTTCTGCTGTGTGTCATCAGTTTGCTTACAGGCTCTATCTGGGCGAAACCAACATGGGGTACTTACTGGGTATGGGATGCACGCCTTACGTCAATGCTAATATTGGCGTTTTTGTACGCGGGTGTGATGGCACTGTTTGCCGCTTTTGAACATACGGCCAATCGCGGTAAAGCGGCTGCTATTTTATCTATCGTGGGCGCAGTGAATCTGCCTATTATCAAGTATTCAGTAGAGTGGTGGAATACCTTGCATCAAGGCGCGACCTTTAGCTTGACCGCCGCACCGAAGATGTCGGCAGATATGTGGATGCCTTTGTTACTGATGATTATAGGCAGCTATTTACTGGTTGCAACATTAGCGATTTATCGTACCAACACGCTGATTCTATACCGTGATCAAGGCAAAGCGTGGGTCAAAGAATACATTCGTGGTCAATACAAATAACGGCTAGGAAAACACTATGCAGCCTTACTTTTATAGCGTATCTGAGTTTTTTGCCATGGGTAAGCATGGGGTTTTTGTGTGGTCGTGCTGGGCGATAACGATCGGCGTGATGTTGGCATTTATTATCTATAGCCGCAGACAGCGACAGTCACTTATCAAACAGCTGACCATCCAGCAAGCGCGTCAAGCACAACGAACGACCAAAAATTCAACGCCTGCGACTAAACAAGCTGAATAAAAATTATCTTAATATCATGGTTTTAGCGTAAGAAGCCGTATCCTTTTACTGACAAAAATATGACCTTGCGAATAGCGATGGGGCTTATTGATTTATCTGAAAAATGCTACCATATAGCGATTAGAAGAGTACGATTAGAAAGACATTTTTAGAACGTTTTTCTAATGGTGGTTTCTTCAAATTTTTCTGTTTTGTAGATTGATTATGATTTATAAAACAGTGACTCATTAATGGGGTAGTGGTATGAATGCAGTTCGTCGGAAAAAACTGACGTGGGTGATGTTTACACTGGCAGGTGCGGCCGTAGCAGTTATGTTGGTTATCTATGCCATCGGGCAGCAAACTGACTACTACTTTGATGCAACCGCTATTGCCCAAGGCGAAGCGCCTCAGGACAAACGTATTCGTGCTGGTGGTATGGTGGTTGCCGGTAGTGTGCAGCGTGCAGCAGACAATCCATTAAATGTTGAGTTTGCGATTACTGACTTTCAATCAACCGTACCTGTGACTTATCAAGGTATTTTGCCAGACTTATTTGCCGAAAACTCAGGCGTCGTGGCCACTGGTAAAATGCAAGGGGATACCTTTGTCGCTGGGGAAGTGTTGGCTAAGCATGACGAAAACTATATGCCACCAGAAGTCGCTAAATCAATGAAAGAAAACAATCGCAGTGGAGCGATACCTTCTTCTGAACAGTATAATCCTGCTGAAAAGATTCATGAGACCGAAACGCTACAACAGTAACGATTATAAGTTTTCATACGGTATAAAAAAGCCACCGATTATCGGTGGCCTTTTATTGAGCTGTGTTTAGCTAATCAAATAATCGTACTTATTAACCCTATTAGTCATCCCATACTGGGCTATAGTCAGGATGTTCAATTTTACGACCATCAGAGCTGGCTAGGTTACCGATTTTTTCTAACTCATCTGCACTTAACTCAACTTTAATGGCATCTAGATTGCCTTGCAAGTGATCAGGGTTAGACGTTTTCGGAATAGCCACACGATGCTTATCTGACAAGATCCATGCTAATGAGATTTGTGCTGGCGTTACGTTGTGCTTATCTGCAATCTCTTTAATTACTTCGTTATCAAATACATCACCACGCGCTAATGGCGAGTAGGCTTCTAGTAGAATATGATGATTATTTAAGAAGGTCTGCAATGTGTTTTGCTTAATAAAGGGATGAAACTCTACTTGGTTCACGACAATAGGCACATCAGCATATTTCTTGGCTTCAATGATATTAGCAATATTGAAGTTTGAAACACCAATATGACGCGTCAAACCTTGCTTTTGGAGTTCACACAGCGCAGGAATGGTCTCAGATAATGGCACGCGGTCATCAGGCCAGTGCAATAGCAACAGATCTACATAATCTGTACCCAAATCTTCCAAAGAACGCTTGGCTGCTGCGACCAGTTTTTCTGGCTCAAACTTCATATCATCTGGAAAAATCTTGGTAGTCAAAAAGAACTTATCACGAGCCACGCCTGACTGTCTGATACCTTCGCCAACTTCTTTTTCATTGCCATAAGCTTGAGCGGTATCGATATGCTCATACCCCATTTCTAACGCTTTTTTGACCACATCTACGCAGTCTTGCCCAGTTGACTGCCAAGTACCTAGCCCTAGGATGGGGATGTTTGCTTGTCCAGCGGTACGAATATTATAGTTTTTAGCGCTCATATTATTATCCTTGTTATGTGTGTCTTATAATTTTCATTAGTTTTAAATGTCATCAATAGTATGGTCTAACGAGTAAATTACTATTAAGCCTGTCCACTATAAGAAAAACCAAGGACAAGTGGAAGAGTAAGTGACGGTTTCCTACAAAGGGCAAACAGGCTGTAACGTGATTTTTGATAGTTGTTTAATAGTTATTCAATGCACAGTTAGTCTTTTAATAACGGTATTGGAAGACAGCACTCCCAAAATTAAAGACAAAAAAACGCCCATCACTCTAAGTAATGGGCGTTTCTATCAATCATAACACCTAAAAAGCTAGGTATTTTTGATTTAAAGTCTTATTGAGCCGCGGCTTCTGTTTCTACCGTTTCAGTGCTGTCAGTTTTAGCTGCGGTATCAGTGCTTGCACTAGTGTCAGAACCCCAGATTTTTGGGTACTTGTAGCCAGGGAAGGTTTCATGCGCGTACTTTTTGAAAGCCTCTGAGTTATAGGCGTTGGTGACATCTTCAACCCATTTCTTACCAGTATCAGCAGATTTGATCGCTGACCAGTTCACATAAGCAAAGCTTGGCTCTTGGAATAAAGCTTCAGTCAGCTTGATACCAGAGTCAGTTGCATAGTTACCGTTGATTACTGCAAAATCAACTTCATCACGCGCGCGTGGTAATTGGGCTGCTTCTAGCTCAACGATGTCGATATCGTATTTGCTGTTGTCAGCGATGTCAGCTTTTGACGCTGTCAGTGGGTCGATGTCGTCTTTTAGTTTAATCCAGCCAAGATCGTCCATCATGACCAACGCACGAGCAAAGTTACTTGGATCATTCGGCGCAGAAACACTCATGCCTTTGAATGCTTCATCTAGGCTAGACTTTTTGCCTGAGTAGATGCCAAGCGGGGCAGTTGGCACTTGGAATACTTCAACGAGATCAAGGTTGTTCTCTTTTTTGAAGGTATCAAGATATGGCTTGTGCTGGAAGATGTTGATGTCCAAGTCGCCTTCTGCCAAGGCAAGGTTGGGGCGAACATAATCAGTAAATGCAACTAACTCAACCTCATAACCCTGAGCTTCAAGTGTGCCTTTTACTTGGTTACGAACCATATCAGCAAAATCACCTTCAGTCGTACCGATAACAATTTTGGTGTGTTCAGGATCGATGTCACTAGTACTCGCAGTCGTTTCTGCAGTGGTACCTTCAGTTACTGGCTCTTGGTTCGCTTCTGGCGCTGATGAGTTGCTGCAACCAACTAAAACTAGACCTGATACACCAACAGCGGCAAATGCGGTAGCTAACTGACGGCTGATATCTGTTAATTTCATAATATGTCCTTAATAATGAATGGGATTGAGTAAAACGTTTATCGTCTGAACATTAAAAAAGCAACATTATAAATAGTAATGCTGCTTTTGTTGTAAGAGCTGAGATAAGGGTTGAGTGTTGCCAAAAATAAACCTAGTCGCTCGTAATGTCAAGTATTCTCTAAAGCGGTTTAACGTTTGTCTAAACGATTGGCGAGCCAGTTACCAGAGGCTTGAATCGAGATAACCATGATGGATAATACAATCACGATAAAAATCATTACCTCGGTTTGATAGCGATAATAGCCATAACGAATGGCCAAATCACCCAAACCGCCACCACCGATCATACCAGCGGCAGCTGAATAAGAGAGCAAGCTGATACAAAGAATAGTGACTGACAATACTAAACCTGAGCGCGCTTCATTAAGTAATACTTTAATAATGGTAAAAGGCCTGGCACCCATAGATTCGGTTGCTTCGATAATACCGCGCGGCACTTCACGCAAATTTTGCTCGACCAAGCGCGCAAAATAAAACGAACCAGCGATAGCAAGCACCAATGATGCAGCGATCGGTCCAATACCCGTACCAACGATGGCCTTGGTAAACGGACTCATCGCAATCATCAAAATTACGAAAGGGAAAGCACGCATAAAGTTGGTAATACCGCCAAGCACACCGTACAACGTCTTGTTTTGCAAAAACTGTCGATCACTAGACAAAAACAAGAATACGCCAAACAGTCCACCGATGACGATTGCGACTGTGGTCGAAATACCGAGCATCACAAACGTATCAATAAACGCGCTCACGATCTCTTTGCGTAACACAAGTAGCTTGTCTATAGAGGCGGATAATTCAGTACCAGTTAACATATCTATTTCTCCTGCCTCATTAGTCCTCGACGACTAGGCCTTTGCCAATCGGGGTGGTTGCTTGAATCAGACCATCTTGCACAGCCGCAACTTCTAATAGTTGTCCTTGATGCAATAACGCTGCGCGATCACAAAGTCTACGAATAACACTCATCTCATGGGTCACGATGACGATAGTCACGCCAAGTTGCTCATTGATATCGCGCAGACAAGTCAGCAAACTACGGGTCGTTGCAGGGTCAAGCGCACTGGTTGGCTCATCGGCCAACAATACTTTTGGACTAGGGGCAATCGCGCGGGCAATACCCACACGCTGTTTTTGTCCACCTGATAGCTGCGCAGGATAGTGACCAGCTCGATCGGTCAGATCGACAATCGCAAGACAATCCATGACGCGCTTATGAATGTCGCGACTTGGATAACCAGAGATTTTTAAGTTAAATGCCACGTTGTCAAAAACCGTTTGATTAGACATCAGATTAAACTGCTGAAAAATCATACCGATATTATGACGGGCAATACGCAGCTCACTGGCAGACAGCGTGGTTAGGTCAGTACCGTCTATCACGACTTGACCCGAATCTGGACGTTCAAGCATGTTGATTAGGCGCAATAAGGTAGATTTACCTGCACCTGAATAACCCATTAGACCAAAGATTTCGCCTTGTTTGATAGTCAGAGATGTCGGCTCAACAGCGGTAAACCAATGTGGCTTGCCGTCTTTGTCTTTGATTGATCGGTCGCTTAAAAAACTTTTGGTCACATCGTTTAAGACAATCATGTCATTCATGGAGGGCTCAAAATTTAATAAATTTTTTAATGGTTAAAAACGCGTCATCAGGCCTCTTTCAATATGTAAGAAGCTCGTCAAAACGACAACAGTCAATAACCGTATAATAAGGGGCGGTAATATAGCATATTATCAGGCACTTTGGATATGCACATACGTGTCCGGCTTATGATTAATAGCTATTAATCATAAGCAATTAAAATGGCAAATTTGAAGATGACAGCGTGATAGCTATCTATATAACGATGGGGATTGATTACTCGTGATAGTTGTAATGAGGGTCATGATGAATGGGGATGGTCACCAAAAATCTAGTATGACCATTTAGCGTATCTGTAATAATGCGTCCTTGATGGGCGGTAACGATTTGTGAGACTAACGATAACCCTAATCCAGAGCCTTTGTTTTTTTGCTGTAAACGTACAAATGGACTAAAGACTTCTTCTCGCTTACCTTCAGGGATACCAGTGCCTTCGTCGATTACAGCCAGCACCGCATATTTTGGCAGTGGACGTTCAGGTTCAGTTTTGGCTTTTTTCATATGCTTAGCAAATAAGCCTTCTTTACGCACGACTGGGCCTGAGTTCTCATTGTTTGAACTGTTAGATTTGGTGTCATCTTTCGTATTATTTGAGCCGTTATTTTTAGTAGCGGTATCAGTAATAGATTTATCTGATTTTTGAGCACTATTCTCGACGAGAGTGCCAGTATTCGCGTTTTCTACGTTGCTTATAGAGTTTGTTGATGCTACTTCAGTCGCGTTAGCATTGTTGATATTATCGGCTTTGTTAGCAGGTTCAGTAGAATCTGGAACAGCCTTCCAAATAACTTTCTTAATTCTGTCGGTCAACTCACTGGTAAAGCTGTAATAGTCAGAAAGTAGTGATGATTCGCCAGTAGTAGGTTGGGGTTTGTTAGCACTATCTATCGAGCTGTCATCTGAAAGTTCATTATCAAATCTGGCATTATCATCAGTCTCGTTGTTCTCATTGCTGGCAGCTATATCTTCACCGTTTTTATAGATAGTCGGCGTTGGTAGTTCTACTATTGAGTCAATCGCTTCTGGTTTATTTTTATCAACCGAACTAGTAGCTTCCTGCTTAGCAGTTTGGTGTTCAATTATTTTGGCATCAGCGTTTTCTTCATAATCGTCAAAATCTAAACTGTTGTAATCGACAAAGCTGCTGCATAGCACGGTTTGTAATAGATAGTCGGGCACAGTTCCGGCTTCTTCTATGCTCTGAACACCATATAGCAATACCGTAACAGGTGGCTTGCCATGTAGCATAGCGTTGGTAAGTAAATTACGAATCAAATGAGTCAACATTGATGATTGACCATCTATCACAATGTGCTCACCAATCAGCGTGGCTTCAGGATAGTGCTGACGCTCTTGATTTACCAAATCGTATAAATCGAGGTTTTCAACTTGCTGTAAGGCATGACCCGCATCCAGACGGCTAACCAGTAATATGCTTTCTACTAAGTCATTAAGACCTGATAAGTCTCTATTGATCGCTTGTGCTCGTTTATCGAACTTTGCTTTGGTATCAGTTGGCAGCGCACCAGCCAACATATCCATCATTTCAATCTGTAGGCGAATACGTGTAATCGGTGTACGCAGCTCATGAGAGGCATGTGCCAGTAGCAAGTTATTGGCATCAATTAAGTGTTCAATTTTTTGTGCCGCTTGGTTGAATCCACGTGCTAGTGCAGCGATTTCGTCATTACCACGTGCATTCACTCGCACCGTAAAATCACCATCACCCAATTGAGTCATTTGTTGGCTCAACTGGTCAATACGCCATGTCATCGTCCGTGCAATCAACCATAGTACACCTGCCATAATGAGCAAGAGTAGTAGCGTACCAGTGAACAAGTTCAGGGCTGCAGAAAGGACAGGTTTTTTAGGCGTTAGACGTGATTCATACAGTAAGGTATAACCCGTACTGCTATACACTTGGGCTTGCTTGGTAGGTGATGTATCTGCAAGTGATGGAAAAACGCGTGAGAACAAAGACGGAGTAGGGGGGAGCTCTAGGGGTAGGTCGCTATTGTCAGTTTGCATAAGCAGCCGACCTTCGCTGTCATACAATCCCATTTTTGCTTGCAGTGACTCATCAAAAATATCGAAGCTTTTCTTAACGACAGCCAGCATAAAACGCGACTGCAAACGATTGTCTTTGCTGATAGAAATATTCAATTCGTGCAAGAATGGATCGATCTGGCCCAGAATCTGTGTGGCTAATATCTCTGAGCGTATGCCCGCATCTTTATCATGAACAAGTTGGGTCAACAGCACCATTGCTACAGCAAATAAAGTAAGTGCCAGCATAACGCTGGCAAATAGTTTGGCAAATACGGAACGAAAACCCAATTGCTGCATTAAACGATCTCTATTATTAAACGCTTGTACCGACTCATGGTATAGAGTTTACACCATGAGTCAGCTAATTAGGCATCCTTTATGATTACACCTGATCAGTAGCAAATTGATAGCCGACGCCGCGTACAGTAATAATACGCTTTGGCTGGCGTGGATTGTCTTCAATCAAAGCACGTAGACGCGAAATATGTACGTCAATTGCACGGTCAATGTTGTCTGAGCTGTCATCGTTTGGCATCGCTTGCCAGAGTTGCTCACGATTCAACACCTTGCCAGAATGAGTGGCAAAGTAATGTAACAACTGAAACTGATGCGTGGTTAGACGTACCGGTTGGTCATCGATAGTGACTTCATGACTATCAGGGAACACACTCAAACGGCCAAAGGTTAAGCTGTCTGATTGGCTATCGGCTTGATTTGGTTGCTCATGACGACGAATAACCGCACGGATACGAGCTAAAAGCTCACGTGGCTCAAAAGGCTTGGCGATATAATCGTCAGCACCCATCTCTAGCCCCAACACGCGATCTGTTGTATCGCCTTTTGCGGTTAGCATAATAATAGGCACTTTATTGGTCATGTTGTTCTTGTTGCCACGAATCTTTTGACATACTTGCATACCGTCCATATCAGGTAGCATAAGATCCAATACAACCAAGTCAATATCGCGCTCTTTGGTGTCTAATAAGTCGAGACCTTCTTGACCAAGACCAGCATGATGCACGTCATAATAGTTCATGGTCAAATAATCGCTGATCAGCTCAGCCAAATCTGGATCGTCTTCAATCAATAAAATCTGTTTACTCATGGGATGTCCTCTAATTGTTATTGTGATTTATAAAAGCATAACGTTTCTGGTAATGATGAGCTGTTGGTAATAATTAATAGTTAAACCATTAAGCCTCTACGTTTTCAAACATACAGAATAGCGCATAATTAAATATGAGTCGTATTTTAATACTCGGATAATGCTATATATGGTAGAGTCATATTGCCTAATTATGCTGTTACAAAACAAGAGAAGCTTTGTTAATGTTTCTACCAAATGTAACAGTCAGCATAAGCTATCATGACACAATGACTTTTTTGCCTTTAGAATCAACAGGTAAGTCAGCCAAACAAATTAAGCTATCATTGCTCACACCTGCTATCAAATACTGCTGCGTAGTAGGATCGTATTCAACTACCTCAATAGGTTGACGCGTTAGACGCTGATCTTGGCCTATAATCCAAACATTTGCAGTCAATGGTTGTAGCGGCATATAAGGAGGAGTTTGCAATTCTGTCAGATCAACATCATGTAGCGCGCGCCTAGGTACGATAGTACCGACATCTATTTGACCATAATTGACGCGCCCTGTGACTTTCATATTTGGCAATAATTTATCACGACTTACTTCATTATCGATGACATTAACATAGACTAAGAGCTTTTTGGGCTGACTGGTCGATACCAGTTTGCTGACCTGTCCTGTAAACTTATCTGAAATACTATCGGCAGTAAAATTGACCGTTTGTCCCACTGAAAGCTGTGGTTTTGCTTGTATAGGCAGGGTAGCCATAAAGTGCAGTTTAGTCTCATCACTGATCTGTAGTAGAGGCTCGCGCGCCGCTAGCTGTTGTCCTGCATCCGCAGATAAGCTTTCTACTCGACCCGAAAAGCTGGCATGGATGGTAATCGAATTATACGGTGCACCTTGTTTAGCCGTATTAACGTCTGCACCCTGATTAGTAGAGATATTACTATCAGTATCTATCGCAGAATTTGCTTCTAATGTTTTGTCACTATCAGTTTTTCTTACAACAGCGATATCCGTGTCTGGCGCAGCTTGTGCAGATTTAGCATCGAAGTTTTGCGTATCTTCTGGATTGTTCTGATTAGTATCCCCTGATTCTGAATTACCTTGTTCAGGATTTTTCAAATCTTCAGCTTTGCTAGCCGTGCCCGTACGTCTAAATACGAGCAATGGCGTGCCTTTTTCTACCCATTGACCTTCACTAACCATTGTCTCTTCTATACGAATCGGATGTACCGCAACGAATGTGGTCTGCTTGATAGGTTCGATATTACCTTGTAATCCGAGACTCGGCTGATACCTTGAAGGTTTGATACTCAAGATATGTTCTGGCGTCATTGTGACACTATCACTTGTGATGATAAGTGGCGTGTCAGCGGTCTCTGCTTCAGTGTCAGTAACAGTCGATTCATTTACAGGTGACGGCTGACAAGCTGCGATAAATAGTACGCTGAATAAATAGAGGATTTTTCTTAAACGTCTAGAAGCTGTCATAGCAGTCACCATTGTAATCGTCATATTATTATATAGTGAATTGTAACGCGGTGGAACGACTGTAAGATATTTACTAAACTTAAGAAAGCTGATAATTCAAGTATTAAGGAAAGTTGAAGTTACGCCTTTAATAAATAAGAACAGCTATTTGTGATACTAATGAGTTCGAACATAATTTTACTAATTACTGGAAAAGCAATAATAACTGTGCTAAAACAAACACTATAAAATATAATGATACATTTTTATTACAAATGAAAATTATCCAGTAATATCATTGCCAATTATATACAATACAAAAATATAATAACGATGCCTTATATTTAAATTCCAGTTTATTTATATATCAAAAAGTGGATTTATAGTTAATTAGAATCGTTGTTATATTTGACTTTTTATTGGATATGCGCAGGGTAAGTTAACTTATTCAAGGCACTCAAATAACGCTAGATTTTGTAAGATTAATAATAATAAAGTGCGTATAGTACGCTATATTGATACCGCGATTAGTCAGTAGGCATTAATTGTAGAAGATTCGCTGTTATAACAAATTTCAACGCAGACAATGCAAATGTAGGTACTTATATCGATCTGACAATAGATGATATAAAAGTTTAAAATAGCCAAGCAAACTTTGTATTGCTAGATAGCGTTACGAACAAATAGTCGTTTACAGGACAATGAGAATGGAAAATAATTTTGAAGGTTTAAAAGTAATGGTAATTGATGATTCAAAAACCATTCGCCGTACTGCAGAAACTTTATTACAAAAAGCGGGCTGTGAAGTAGTGACCGCTATCGATGGTTTTGATGCGTTAGCAAAGATTGTAGATAACAATCCAGATATTATTTTTGTCGACATTATGATGCCACGTCTAGATGGATATCAGACTTGTGCACTGATAAAAAATAACCCTGATTATGCCAATAAACCTGTAATCATGTTGTCATCTAAAGATGGTCTATTTGATAAGGCGCGTGGTCGTATTGTGGGTTCTGATGAGTATCTGACCAAGCCATTTAGTAAAGATGAGCTTTTTGATGCCATTAATCAGTACCGTTAATCGAATAAATATAGACTTACAGGGAGTGATTGATATTATCGCTCCAGATTATTCAATACTGAATAATTATGATTAAAGAATAGCTACCAGTAGATTTATAAGTGCTATTTCTAATCATTTTATCTGAACTATATATCAATATATCTTCACAGATATTTTAGAACTTAAAGGAACCTCCTATGACTACCGTTTTAGTCATTGACGACTCGCCATCAGAAATGGCGAAATTTCGCGATATGCTTGCCAAAAACAACTTCCAAGTGTTGGAAGCGACCAATGGTGAGCAGGGTTGCCAGATGGCAGCTGAACATTTACCAGATGTGATTTTGATGGATGTGGTCATGCCTGAAATGAATGGTTTTCAGGCCACGCGTAAGATCACCCGCGGTAAAACCACTGCCCATATCCCTGTCATCATGATCAGTACCAAAAATCAGGAAACAGATAGAGTTTGGGGCAAGCGTCAAGGCGCCAAAGAATATATGAACAAACCAGTTGATGAAAGTGGATTGGTCAATATGATTCGCAAAGTGATGGAGTAACTTGTGGCTTCTAGAGGATTTATCGAGCTTCTGCGTTTAGCAGATTTGGCACGCGCACGCAAAAGCGGTCGCCGCGGTGGCCAAGAGTTTGATTGGCAAGGTGTGGTATTTGAAATTGGTGGGCAGCGCTTAGTTGCCCCTATGGGTCAGGTATCAGAGGTATTATCTATGCCAGAATATACTAGCCTACCTCTAGTAAAGCCATGGATGCTAGGTATTGCTAACATTCGTGGGCGACTATTGCCTTTGACGGATCTGTCGCATTTTTTGCAAGTCCCTAGTCGCTTGACACAAATGAGCCAACGGAAAGTTATCGTCATTGATTATGACAATAACTTTTCAGGACTGCTGGTGGATCAAGTACTTGGTATCGAACAGTTTACACAAGAACAGTATCGTCCAGAAGCCATAGATCCAGAGTCGCCATTCGCGCCTTATAATCATGGCAAGTTTTTCAAAAATGACCAAGACTGGTATGTATTTATGCCAAGTTTGCTCGCACAAGATCCTCAGTATTCAGATGCTGCAATATAATTGTCGATAATAGAAGACCTGTCTGTTAAGTAACGACAGAGAAATAGCGACTGACATAATAGGGTTCGATGTCAGCATTTATACAGGCTTTGCTAATCATTGTTTAGATAACAATACGATTGTCAAAGTCAGCCACAATTAGACTTTGATGACTGTTTGAAAGGAAGACGCAAGATGAGTGATGTGATAAAAAAACCTGTAGCTGGTATGGCCAAAACATCAGCAGATGGCAAAGACGCTGATAGTACTTGGAAGCTATTGTTAGGATTTTTTGTTCTATTAAGTTTGGCTTGTCTGATTTGGCTGGTTAACTCGCTATCATCGGTAAGCCAGTATTTCGATAGTTTCAATCAATCCGTTATCTTGCCAGCGGCTGTATTTGCAATCGGCGCATTAGGGATTCTGTTTGCTTTGTACCAGCTGCTGAAAAACCGTGGTGGATCAGAGCGATCACTTATTGAAAAAGAAACCTTGCGTCGTCGCCAAGAAGCAGAAGCTGAGTCTGAGCGAGCGCGTCAAATTCAAGAAGAAAACGAACGTAACCAGATCGCTATTCTACGTCTGCTTGATGAGTTGGGTGATTTGGCAGAGGGTGACTTGACCGTTAATGCGACTGTATCAGAAGATTTTACAGGCGCGATTGCTGATTCAGTCAACTTTGCAATTGACCAATTACGACAGTTGGTACTGGTTATTAACAGTACTGCTGACCGAGTCTCACAGTCTTCAGAGCAAACGCAGATGAATGCTGTTGAACTGGCTGAAGCTTCTGAACATCAAGCACAAGAAATTGCTGGTGTATCAGCCGCTATTAATGAGATGACTGTCTCAATTGATCAGGTTTCAAATAATGCTGCGGAATCTGCAACGGTTGCCCAGCGTTCAGTTGCTATCTCTCACAATGGAGCAGAAGTTGTACAGCGCTCTATTGAGGGTATGAACGTTATTCGTGATCAGATTCAAGAAACGTCAAAGCGTATTAAGCGTCTTGGTGAGTCTTCGCAAGAGATTGGTGATATCGTTGGACTAATTAATGATATTGCTGACCAGACCAACGTTCTGGCATTGAACGCCGCTATTCAGGCATCGATGGCAGGGGAAGCAGGCCGAGGCTTCGCGGTTGTTGCTGATGAGGTACAGCGTCTAGCTGAGCGTTCAGCAAACGCTACTAAGCAGATTGAAACATTGGTAAAAACCATTCAGGCTGATACCAACGAAGCGGTTATGTCAATGGAGTCAACAACTTCTGAAGTTGTACGCGGCGCACGTTTAGCAAAAGATGCGGGTGAAGCACTAGAAGAAGTACAGAGCGTTTCTAATACTTTGGCTGACTTGATTCAAAACATCTCGAACGCGGCATTACAACAGGCTGAGTCTGCTGGTCACATTTCTCACACCATGAACATCATTCAAGATATTACTTCACAAACTTCTTCTGGGACGATGGCAACAGCCCGTTCTATTGGTGAGCTAAGTGAAATGGCAGCAGCACTACAGGAATCGGTAACGGGCTTTAAGGTATCGAACGACGACGAGCTAGTAGATTATGAAGTGTTGGATACGGAAGGCGCATTGAAAGAAAGCGTTTAGTGATTAGTTATTCTTTTAGAGTGAGATTAATAGCATTTGATTTCTCTTTGTATTGAATAAATTTGCTGCTGTAAGAGTAATAGAAAGAAGCCTAATTATAGTAGGTAATTTATTTAGCTTAGCTAATGTTGATGAGCCAAATCATTTGCTTAATACAGTTGAGCTGACATTGGGTAATACTTTGATGAAAGTCGATAGTTTGGATGTGCAGCGATGGCAGAAGTACATAGAGCAGGAAACTGGATTTGTGCTGCCAGACATACAACTACAGTGGCTGGCCAATGCAATCGACTATACGGCGATGTCGAACGGATTGAGCGTTCAACAATTATGGTATCAACTATCGAAAAATGATGGGCTGCATCAGCAGTTGTTAAATAAAGTACTCATTCATGAGAGTCGGTTTTTTCGACATAGACCCTCTATCGACTTTGTTACAGAGTATGCACTGCAGCATCGCAAAGCGGACAACATGGATAGTTTGTTTCGTATTTGGAGTGTTGGCTGCGCAAGTGGACAAGAAGCTTGGTCAATGGCGATGAGCTTAGCCGCACAGAAATGTCAAGACTATGCCATATTAGGGACAGATATCAGCGAAGAGGCTATTAAAAGTGCACGATTGGGGCAATACGATAACAGGCAGCAAACTTTAATTCCACAATCGTGTCAGCCGTTTGTTCAGCCGCTGCCATCTAAAGATATATTAAGCAGATTGAAATCTGACACACCAGAAGCGGCTAATATTATGCAGGAGAATTGGCAGGTAGCACCTGTATTGCAGCCACATGTCCATTTTTCTGTACACAATATCATTGAAAAAAAACCACCCACTACGCATCTTCAGAATGTGATTATTTGCCAAAACATGCTGCTATATTTTCGTAAATTTGATCAGCGTGATATTTTGGCACGGTTATCAGAGCAGTGCGCGTTAGAGGGATATATTATATTGGCTCCAGGTGAGGCGTTGTTCTGGCGTCCTTCAAATATGCGCCGCATTGCGCACCCACAGGTTAATGTGTGGCAAAAAATTAGTGCCTAAATTAGTGCATAGACGAGTTAGGATAAACCTATGAAAAACCAGTCCAATGACATAGTGACGTTTCAATGGTTGCTACCATTATTCAATCAGCAGTTAACACAGATATCTGATGGTTGGCAATTAGGTGAATCTAGCATCAACCATGAGCAACTGATATCAAGTTATCATCAGATTAGTGGTGCGCTCATCATGCTTAAACTTCCTTTACTCGCAGATGTTGCTAGTAAATTGAGTCAACTCGCAGGATTACGAAATTGTGATGATTTTTCTATTAGAGAGCACCGTATAGGTCAGTTCTCTCATCGATTATTGCAACGAGAGGTTAATCAGTATGCGCGTACAGGAATTTATCATATAGAGCTGATAAATAGGGCCGTTGATGAGCTGACCCAAGCCCTGTCTCAACGAGAAATAGAAACTGACATTCTTGTAAACGTTAGTGATATTCAGCATGAATATGCAAATGTTCATGCGAATAACGAGAATATCGTCAATAGTATTGAAGCGGCCGTTCCGACAGAACAAGTTATCGCTAGCTTGACAAGTGAACAGTGTCAGCAGTTGCTACTCGTATGGCGTCAGCAAGTACAAGCATTACTGATCACTAATACAAATCAGTCGTCAGCACTCAATACCTTAGAAAAAGCCAGTCAGTATCTCAGGCAGACAACACAAGATAATAATTTACAAAGATTATGGTGTATGACTGAGTTATTGCTAAGCGATCTGGCCCAAAACGAGACGCCGCTTCCTGAGCGTTATGCCCCATTATTAGGTCAGCTTGATCAAGTTATCGAATCTTGTACCCAATCAAATGAAGTACCTTCAACTATAGTTGTAAGATTGACCACCGCAATCTATGTCGAATTGAGTTATCTAGCGCACAGTAGCAAACGTACGCAGTCTATTTTGGATAAAGTATCTCAAAGTACTACGACAGCGTCTCGTTTTTTACCGCAATTATTAACTCAGCTTGATGCGCTTATTTTTAAGCTGGATGAGCCAGATAGCTTAGTAGCTCCTTTACAACATATCAAAGAACAGCTCAAAAACCGAGGCTGGACTTACTATGTGTCTCAGGTGGAATCAATCCTTGCAGATTTGAAACAGTCTCTCGTATCAGAAACAAGTTTTGCGCAAGAGCAGTGGCAAATTGAACGCAAGCTGCAAGAGTTATACAACGCTATTTATAGTACTGAACAAACTATTTCTCTTAAGATTGGTGATGCGACCTCTTTTGCTACTGTGCCTGAAGTGATAAGTAGTAACGAGGCAGAATTAGCAGGTAAGCATGGCCGTATTCCTACCGACGATGGCCTACGTGAGCTTCGAATTGCAGTAGAAGAGATAAAGCAAAATTTCAACGATTATATACAGCATCAAGATATTGGGTTATTGCCAGCGTCTACTGTGTTTACCAGTATTGGTCAAGCCTTTGACGATATGGAATTGCCAGAAATTCGTCATACAATGGATGATATAGGTAGTCTATTTGCACAGTTAACTACTCGTAATATTACTACTCCGAGCTGGAGTTTGGTGCAAGCGTTGGCTGAAAGCTTAACGTCTATTGAGCTATTACTCGATTATCTTGCACAGCAGGTTTTTGACCAGCAGTTGCTTACTTTAGCAAATGAACATACGGCTAGAGCAACACAGCTTCTTGATACTGATATCGATTTACCAGAAACGCTTAACGAAACTGTGTTCGCTCAAGAGTCAGCCGCGACGAATGTTGTACGTTACGATGATAATGGCGAGATTAGCCCTGTTATCAATGTGGGCGATGAGAGTGTAGTTGAACCAGATAGTGTGAGTCTGTCTAATAGTAATGAAAGTGATGCACTAAAGCAGGCTCGTGAACACGTAAAGCCTGATAACTTTGAAACAGATGAAGATGTCCATGATATCTTTATTGAAGAAGTGACTGAAATTATTACTGATCTTGAAGATTTCCTTCCTATCTGGGCGCAAGATTCTCAGGATCTAACACCATTGACTGAAGTGCGTAGAGGTTTTCATACTCTAAAAGGCTCAGGTCGTATGGTTGGTGCCTTCAGTATCAGTGAGACAGCATGGTCAATTGAAAACCTGCTCAATCGTTTATTAGATAAAACATTGCCAGTAACAGATGATGTTGTAAATCTAGTGGTTGAAACTACAAAAAATCTACCAACATTGTTAGCAGATTTTTTAGCTCAGCGACCACCAAGCTTTGATCCTGCTATTACTATTTTACAAAGTAGTAATCTTATGAGTCAGCAGCCTGTGAACACTGGACTGACGCTAGCTGAACTTACTCCTAAAGAAGTTATGTCAAATGATGTTGAATTAGAAAAATCTTTACTAGAAATTGATGAGGCTGTTAAAGATTCTAATAACGATAGTACCGAGTTGGTTACTGACTTGAATAACAAAGACGCAAATATCAACGAATATTTATCTACATTGGATATTCCAGAGAGTCTTGCACCTTTTATTAAAGAGACTAATCAGCTACCAGCTGATGCCGACGATGCAGATCCTGATATCAAAGAGATATTTATAGAAGAGGCCAATGAAGTATTGGCAGAAGTTGTACCGTTATATGAAAGCTGGCAGAAAAATTCGACCGATCTAGATGGCTTGAAAGATATCCGCCGTGGTTTCCATACCTTAAAAGGTTCGGGCCGTATGGTAGGCGCTAACTATACAGCTGAACTAGCATGGTCTATAGAAAACATGCTTAACCGTGTCTTAGATAACAGCATCGCTATCTCAGCTGATATGCGTCAACTGATTGCAGATGTGCTGGCAGCTTATCCTGATATGCTCATAGCATTTGAACAGGGTACTCAAGACTATCCAGCTGTTGTTCCAGTGTGGATTGCGTGTGCTGATGCGTATAGCAAACAGCAGGGGAATGAATTTAGCTACTCTGCTTTGTTTGCACAATCAATAGATAGTTCTATAGATGAGATGGAAGAAAAGACGCCATGGTCTGATACGGCTGAGACTGGCAATGCTTATGATGACAATAGTAATGAAGCTATAGACTCTACCTTGCAGACTTTTCATTCGGTCAATGAAAAAATGGCAGAGGCAGCGGTTGTTCTTACCCCTCAAACTGAAGAAGAAAAAGCATTTTGTAAGATCTTTATTGATGAAGCAGAAGAGTTGCTTGACTGTATCGAACAGTTTGTCAAAGACAACAGAGAGCAAAATTTTATAGAAATCACAGATGAAATCGTACGCGCATTTCATACTTTGCGCGGTGCTTCGGGTTCTAGTGCTTTGGCCGCTATCAGCGAAGTCAGTGCGACCATCGAGCATAGCTTGGAGTCATTACAACAACAAGATATAGGCATGAATGCTCAGCACCTAGCAGCATTGGCCCAGTCAGCCACATTAATAGAGGGTTATCTAAATAACTATAAGCAAAATATAGAGCAGCACGATGTATCAGCAGAGGACGATGGGTCGCAGAGTCAGCATGATATAGCGTCATTGCAAGCCATGCTTGGTGAGCAATACGTGGCTAATGACACTACCGTCATGACAAATAAGAAACCGACGATAGAAGAGTTATTAGACAGTAATATTGATACGTTACTCGATGCTGAGTGGGAGTTAGATGATGCGTTGAATCATACTGAAATAGAGCATATTCAAGGCTATATAGAGCAGCAAGTTTCACAAATAGCTTCTCTTAAGGAAAAGGCGCAAGCATTTCCAAAATTCGTCACGATTTTAGATGAGCTGGGTCATGCGTATCGTTATTTGAGTAATCATATTGATATAGCTCAAAATCAAGACATTCAAGCGATATTGCATGCAGGTCATGCTCAGCTGATTGGCTTGTTTGATGCCTTAGCTGGAAGTACCTCCTTAAAAATAGATAAACAAGTCATTGATGATTTACAGAGTATTTATCAAGAAAGGGATGAGAACGAGGACGTTGGCTTCACCGTTAAAGTTGTTCCAGCAGCTGAGCTACAGTTTGAGACTATTGATACTGATGCCGAGCTGTTAGAAATATTTTTAGAAGAAGCTCAAGAGCTTGATACTGCACTAGATGAAAGTTTCAATAAGTGGCGTGCCGATATCACCAATATCAATGCGCTGAAAGTTTTACAGCGTCATTTGCACACGATTAAAGGCGGTGCACGGATGGCTGGTATCCGTAGTATTGGTGATTTGACTCACGAAGCAGAAAGTGTCTACGAGTCGTTTGTAGAGAACCGAAGAGCGCCAACTGCGCAGTGGCTTGAAATCATGCAAATGGTGCAAGACACGATGTCACTACAAGTGATGCATATTGTGAGTCATAAGAAATCTTTCTTTACTCCAGAGCTAATTGAACAGTTGCGCCAGCTTGAAAAAGCAAAAACGTTACCAGAGGTAGTCGATCTAGTCATACCAGTACCAAAAAATCATTTTGCCCCTACAGAGCGTAGTATTGCTGCCAATGTTGTTGACAGTAATAATGAGGTATTGAGTACCCTAAGTCTGGATAGCATGATTAAGCAATCATGGGCCAATGGATTGCCTGATCCTGATATATTAGCAGTATTTTTAGAAGAAGCAGAAGAGCTTACTAATCGTAATAAGTATCTGCACTTGTTCTTAAAAGACACGAGTAATACCACAGCGTTACAAGCACTCCAACGTGACTTGCATACCATAAAGGGTGGCGCACGCATGGTCACTGCCTCTGGTATCGCTGACTTAGCTCACGAAATGGAATCAGTCTATACTGATTTTGTCAGTAATCGGCGTCCAGCCACCAAAAAAGTATTAGAGTTGCTGGTTGCAAGTCATGACTGGCTAGCTGATGCAGTATTTATTCTTCAACAACATGTTAACCCACCGACGCCTACGTTGTTGATTGAAGCGTTGGAGCAGTTTGGTAGAAACCCTGATAGCCTAAAAACGATACCTAAAGAGTCTCTACAAGCCCAGCGTGAAGCAATCTTGATTGCCAAAGAAAACCAAGATTCGCAGTATCTTGCAAAAGATATCAGTGAAATGCCGTCTATGCTTAGAGATACTCATGAGGAAGATCAGAGCGCTAGTAGCAATGAGATGATTCGTATCTCAGGTGGTTTGATTGAGCACATGATTAATTTATCTGGTGAGTCAGCGATTAACCGTGCTCGTATCGATATGGGTATCAGTAGTTTAACAAACAGTATTGAAGAGATGGGTACGACAGTACAACGCTTGGCAGATCAGCTACGTCGTATGGAGATCGAGCTAGAAGCACAGATTCTGTCTCAGATAGATGAGGAACTCATCGATAATGAAGACTTTGACCCTCTAGAGATGGATCAATACTCATCTTTGAATCAGCTATCTAAATCTTTAACAGAGTCGGCCTCGGATTTGGTTGATATTAACCATACATTATTAGAAAAGACCCGTGATAGCGAAAGCCTGCTGCTACAGTTGTCTCGTACCCAGACTGAACTGCAAGACGGCTTGATGAATTCACGTATGGTGCCATTTACGCGCTTGACGCCACGTCTAGAACGTATCGTACGTCAAACAGCTAATGAGCTTAATAAGTCTGTTGAACTGACTATTATTAATGCTGACGACGAGATGGATAGAACCATCCTAGAGCGCATTACTTCACCGCTTGAGCATATGTTACGTAATGCTGTCGACCATGGTATTGAAACCACGTCGACCCGTCTAAAGTCAGGCAAAGAGCGCAGCGGTCGTATTACTCTTGAGGTACATCGTGAAGGTAGTGAGATCGTCATCCAATTAACAGATGATGGGCGAGGCATTGATGTTGAAGCGGTACGTAGCAAAGCCATCTCTCAGGGTCTAATTGATGCAGATGATAATAGTCTGTCAGACCTTGATATTATGCAATACATCTTCAACGCTGGATTGAGTACTAGTCAGCAAGTGACTCAGATCTCTGGACGCGGCGTTGGTATGGACGTTGTTATTAGTGAAATTCGTCAACTAGGTGGCTCAGTATCCGTCGTTTCAGAGTTGGGTAAAGGCTCAAGTTTCACAATGCGCCTACCATTGACGGTAGCCGTGTCTGACGCATTGGTTGTTCGTGCTGCAGATCGCTACTATGCGATTCCATTGGTACAGATTGAGCGCGTGGTTCGAGTGAATCCAGAGAAGCTCTATGACTACTATCAATCAAATGATGCTACATTAAATTTCGAAGACACTGAGTATCGAGTACGCTATCTAAATGAAATCTTATCGGGTAATAAGTTAAATGAGTTGGTCGTAAATACCAATACTAGCTTACCGCTTATCATTATTAAAAATCGTACCGGACAGAATATTGCTTTGCAAGTGGATCAGATTGCAGGTTCGCGCATAGAAGTTGTTGTCAAACCTCTAGGCCAACAATTATCAAATATTCCAGGAGTTTCAGCTGCTACTATCATGGGTGATGGCTCGGTCATGCTCATCTTAGATCTGATCGCTCTTATGCGTAATGCGCAATTGGTCAAGAATATTACGAAAGCTGCTGATGCGAAGAGAGGACGTATAGAGTCTAAATCTACCATTTTAGTCGTCGATGACTCCGTGACGGTACGTAAAGTAACCTCACGTTTCTTAGAGCGCCAAGGGTTCAATGTGGCAGTCGCTAAAGATGGTATTGACGCAATTGAGATATTGCAAGATATGACACCAGATATGATATTGCTTGATATCGAAATGCCTCGTATGGACGGCTTCGAGGTCGCCACTCAAGTCCGACATAATAGTCGTCTAAAGCAAATTCCGATTATTATGATAACGTCACGTACTGGCGAAAAGCATCGTGAGCGTGCCTTGGAGATTGGTGTGAATGACTATATGGGTAAACCATTCCAAGAAAAAGATCTACTTGATAAAATGCAAAAATTACTAGGTGAAGGGGTCAGCCTGACTAATGAAGGATAATGCACGTGTTTTAGCGCTGCGAAAAAAAAATAAAAATGATATTAAAGTGATGGTGGTGGCAGAAGACCATCGTCAGCGCATGGCTTTTTCAGATACGGTACGTGGGTTCGGCTTTATGCTGGTCGGCTGTGTGTCACGAGCACAGTGGCAGGAAACAGGTGAGCTTTCTAATTCAGCTATCGATATTTGGCTGATAGACAGTGATTATGATGACAGTGTGGCAATAGCGACGGTGGCATCCAAACCAGCAGCAGTACTGGTGGGCTTCAGTCAAGCACCGTATCTAAACGAATCCCAAGAATATGCAAAGTGGCAACGTAAGTTAAAGCGTAAATTTGCTCAACTGCTTGACTTGCCAACACTGGTAGATGCTCCAGCTTACAAAAGAGCTGACACTGACTGGCATTATGTCGTATTTTTGGGTGCCTCTATGGGTGGTCCTAGCGCGGTAAAAGAGTTTTTAGATAATGTGCCAGCCACACTGCCAATTTGTATTTTATTGGCGCATCATTTTAATCAGGCTATGATTGGTACGTTGCCCCGCATACTTAATCGTCATAATGACTGGCGCTGTAAGATTATCGCTTCTTCACAGCGATTACGAGCAGGAGAGTGTCTGATAGTACCTATTGATAAGCAGGTTGTCTGTGATTCAACAGGTCGCGTGATACTATTGGATCAAGATTGGCATGGTGAATATAAGCCTGCAATTGGGCAGCTGCTCAAAAATACCAGCGATGTTCATGGTAGCGAGCTTATTAATATTATATTTTCAGGTATGGGTAATGATGGCTCTCAGTATCTAGACTTAATCCAAGACAATAACAGTCAATTATGGGCACAAGATCCGAGCTTGAGCGCATGTCCAAGTCAACCTCAGGCTATCATTGACTCAGGGTATTGCAATTTTGTTGGTAGCCCTACCGATTTAGCAAGAAAACTAACCGATTACATTGGTGAAAGGGCAGCTAGCCGTTCACATTAACTTATTGCGAGTGACGTATGACACAAATTTTAAAACATTCGTTTGAGGCTGTGAGTCTGTTGACTACCAACAACGGTATGCTTGACGTTACTATTGTTCCAGCAGCTAACCAGCCGGACTGGATCATTCCAAGCAGCCTAATTTTGAGTGTGAATGAGTCCCAGCAGCAGGTTTCTAGATACGATTGGCAACAACAAGATTTGGCTGTATTTCATTTGCTACTGCAAGATCATGCTCCAGACAAAATGATTGTTTTGGAAGGTAATACGACTGATCACCGATTTGCCTTACAAACGGCAGGTGACTTGCGTCAGCTGCAAGCACGAATTTCTGAAGTGAAAGATGTAGAGACACCGGAACAATTTAGTGGTGCTAATATCGAAGGTAGGGAAGAGTATTTTGATAAAAATGACGTCTCATCCTACCTATATCAAACAGTGATGATTGATGACGAGCTATACTTAGTGCCAGATTTGGATAAAATTGCCCATCACCTGATTGATTCGGATAGCTAGATTCTTATCGTTATTTAAGGTATTCTCCATTCTATAAATAGTAAGCCAGTAATATTAATGACTTCATCTATTGAAGAGCATTAGCTGGCTTATAAAATCGATTAGAGATAATTCCTGATAAAGGTAGTAGAGTCACTCATGAATAATGCCAACTCGAATGTATCAAAGTGGTCGGTTAGTAGCCGTATTTTTCATTGGATTAGTGCAGCCTTACTGTTAACCATATGGATAATGATACTGCTATATGAGAATTTAGATAGTAATGTGTTTATTGGATACCATAAAGCGTTCGGCGTGAGCTTATTATTTTGGATGATTGCCCGAGTCATCAACCGCGTTTTTACTAAGGCACCACCACCGCTAGCCATGCCAAAATGGCAAACGCTCGTATCACAGCTGTCACATTTTGCTCTCTATGCCATACTGATTGCTATGCCACTGGTTGGCTTATTGATGGCAGTATATGGCGGTCGACCGGTTGATATTTTCGGTATCTTTCAGATCCCTGTATTCGTAACCCCAGATAGAAGCTTGGCTCGTTTTTACAATAACTTGCATACTGAGATTATTTGGCCAATGATTATTGGTTTTACGGTCTTGCATATAGCCGCCGCGCTATACCATCAGTTTATCAAGAAGGACAACCTTATTGCCCGTATGAAATAATCGATAAACATTAAAAGCCCCAAGTATCAAACTTGGGGCTTTTTTCATTCATTGTAGAAATACGTACTGTTAGAATGCTATTTCTTATGCTCAGGCAAATTGATATTCATCTCTAACACATCTAAGCTGTCTTCAGAACGATGGTTGATATTGACATCATCAATCTGCACACCGTTAACGTATTTGTTCACGACTTCTAAAATTTCACGTTTCATTTTTTCGATACGATCAACCGTTAGTCGATTGTTCAATCTGTTTTCGCTAGCAACGATAACTTTTAAACGCTCAGTTGCTAAATTTGCGCTACCTGCGTTACTGTTGTCGTCAGTACCAAATAGGCTACTCCAAAATCCTTTTTTCTTAGTCATCATTATCCCCCAAACCAGCGCTGTAATAGACTCTTTTTCTTCACGTCAATATGACGTAGTGGACGCTCTTCACCCAAGAAACGGGCGACAATGTCTTCATAACATTGACCAGCAACAGAGTCGGTATAATGAATAACTGGTTCGCCATGGTTGGACGCTTCGAGCACTGAATGGCTCTCAGGAACAACACCAAGTAGTGGAACTTTTAGGATATCGTTCGAGATAGTATCGATATCCATCATCTCATTGGCAGCCGCACGTTCAGGATTATAACGAGTGATAATCAAATGCTCGCGAACAGTCCCTTGGTTCTCTTCTACTTTTTTCGTCTGACTTTGCAGAATGCCGATGATTCTATCTGAGTCACGCACTGAAGAGATCTCAGGGTTGGTGACAATAATAGCTTCATCTGCATGATACATCGCTAGCTGTGCACCGCGCTCGATACCGGCAGGCGAGTCACAAATAATATAGTCAAACTGTTTAGAGAGCTCAGCCATTACCTCTGATACCCCTTCGTCTGTCAGTGCGTCTTTATCGCGTGTCTGACTGGCGGGCAGGATATATAAGTTTTCAAGCTGTTTGTCTTTGACAAGTGCTTGCGACAAACGCGCGTTTCCAGTGATGACATCAACGAAGTCATAAACAATTCTGTTTTCGCAACCCATGATTAAGTCTAGATTACGTAGACCTACATCAAAGTCGATAACAACCGTTTTATAGCCACGTAACGCCAAACCAGCGGCAAAAGAAGCACTTGTCGTGGTTTTACCCACACCGCCTTTACCTGAAGTGATTACAACTATCTTCGCCACAATGGCACACTCCTATGAATCAATGGGATATATTTTATATAAATAGCAAAATTACATGTTATTCACCTAACATATATACACTATCTTCGAAGCTAGCCTAGCATAAATAAACAAAAATTTATAGCAGCTCGATACTAAAGTAGAAAAACAACCTATGTATCGCTCAATTAGCCTCTCTGCGTGGTATTAGTAGGGCCATAGTCATGCTTTTTGGCTTGTCGAATAGAGCAGCTTAACTACCTTAGTTTTCTATAAAGTCACTTCACGGTGTATTATTTTTAATGGCGTCTTAAGCTTCATCCATCACGGTAAATACTAAGCCTTCGCCCTCTACAAATTTTACTTGTACCGACTTGTCGATGACATGCTCAGGTAAATTGTCTCGTAAGCAATAGGTTCCTGCTACTGACACCAATGACGGATTAAAGACTTGGCAGAATATACGGGCATCTTTATCCCCTGTTGCGCCTGCCACCAAACGCCCTTGTGCACGGCCATATACATGTAAGCTATTGTCAGTAATCGCTTCAGCGCCGCTATTGATACTACTGGTCAAAATTAAGTCGCCACCAACGTGATTGAGGCTCTGCCCTGAACGCAGCATTTGATCATAGATTAAGCTAGTAATATGCTGAGTGCTTACCAATGTCTCGGTTGGCATATTAGATAGTGTCGTTTCAGTAGCAGGTTCGCTCGTGGTAGAAGTATCATCGACGCTATTAGCACTAACGGTTTCGGCGTTGTTGTTCTCTGCTAATGGTTGAGTAGGGATGGAGGCTTTTTTACTTGGTAATATACGCTCAATACGCTTACCATCTGCTGGAAATATCGCTAAGCGCTGCTCACGTGCTTGCGCATCAAGCATACCTGTCACCACGCCAATAGGCTGCAATCCCCATGCCCATAACAGCTCTACTAGTGCTGATAAATCCTGCTCAACGTCACTATCAATAAGGATAGGGATATTGCTCGATTTATTACTGAGCGTTTCAGTTAGCTGAGCTTCTATAGCTGCTAGATCGCTTGTACTAAACTGTACGCGTGAAAACGTCAGCATCTTGCCGTAGAAAGCTAGCGCTGGTGCAGTCTGGTTATCGTTAGCTGAAACTGTCATATACAAACCCTTAAAAATAATTCTGTCACGGTATTATGTCTCTTATTACATCATGCTATTAGATAGCTAAACTATAGATTTAGCATATCTTGGTGCTTCCATTGCTGCACTTTTACTTGCGCTTCAAACGCAGTCAAACTGTCATCAATGATACTAGAAATTAAAGTATCTAGCGCTGTATTATTGGTATCTATTTGCGCAATACCGCTAGCAATTTCCATCATTAATATATCCAAGCGCTTAGGGTCTAAAAGTCGCTTGTTTAATGCATTTACGACATTCTCACCGATATTGTGCCCGACGTGATGTAGCTGTGACTCAATCAGGCTGCCCGCAATAGGTATCATGCGTAGATAGCGGCGCAACTCAGGAGTGTTGGCCAACCCTTCCTCAATAGCATTGCCCATTTCGCTCGCCAATATACTGCCGCCACCTGATGAGGCAGTCAGTTCTTGCAGCTTCGGTGCAAGCTCTGTACGCAGCACGGACAATACAGCTGCTTCAATCTCATTTCGATTTTTTGCAATGGTCGACTCGATGAATGATTTATGCGTGTCTGAACTGGTTAGCTCTTGTCGAAAGTTTTGTATCGCTGTCAAAATAACGCGATCGGAGAGCTCTTCTAACAGTAGGTCAATGTAGAATTTGATTCGGTTGATCCACGTCTGCGGCAGTACTTGGTAGCCAAGCTGATATAGACGTCGTCCAATAACCACCGCTCGCAGCAGTCGCAAAGCACGTAGCTGCGGAAAACAGCCTAATACTTCGTACCAATGAACGAATGGGAAAAAGAACCAGCGATAATAGACTTTTTGTTTGATGGCAATCGCCCAGCGCAATAGCAACTCAACGACCAAAAAGATAGTAAAAAATCCTCCAGCAGTACGTAGAGGATCATGTAGGGTTGTTTGATACCAATTGAGCGCTTCACTGATGGTTAGCCATTCTGCAGCATTACTACTAAAATTGCTCATCAAAATAGCGTCGATACTGATCAATAGCAGATCAATACTGATGGCAATAATCATGACAATATCGTAAGTGAGCTTAAAGCGACTCGGCTTTGGATGGTTCGGTTTTGGTGGCTCATCACTTATTGGATAAGGAGGCTGACTCAAAACAGATTCGGTAGCTAACGGCGAGCTAGTAGTAGAGGTGGGCACAGTCATACCTTATAAGTAATAAATGGCACAAAAAATGGGTCAGAATTCGATATTTACTACCATTTACTATCAAAGTAGACATCGAAAATCTATGAGTTCATGATTAGTCACATTATCAATGAATAAGGCTAAAAAACAACCCATCCTTGATTAAAATTTACTTATGATGCATGGCTGTTTTAACAGTAAACATCATAAGTAAGATATGACTATTGTGACATTTGTACCCGCAACTTTATTGCCCTATAACTTTTTATCTCGTGCTCGATACTTATTACATTAACGTTTGTTACATCGATATTTAGTACTTAGTACGCTTGCATAGACTGTGCTTGGTATTTGATAAGGTCTAACGGTCAGCCAATTTAGTATTGCTGAGCATTCTCATTAGGCATTTTACGTTTTAGGACTGGTTTCGAAATCTGCCAACATAGTGCTAATACGTTCATCTTTTTGACGCCACACCTGTTCAACCCAGTCGAACATTTGAGCTTTTGTATCTTCATCATTTTCGTAGCCACCTTGCTTGATACTTTCGAACAACGCATCTGGTATATCGATGTAGCGCAAGTCAACGCCCAAACGTTTAATATTGCCTTTCCAAAGGTCCCCGTAGCTTGGTACACCATCAGGATATACGATTGTCATGTCTAATATGCCATCGATATCTTCACCTAGTGCGCTGATAGCCAATGATAATCCGCCTGCACGAGGTTTCAACAAGTGCTTATAAGGCGATTTTTGCTGAGCTTGTTTGGCTTTGGTAAAACGAGTACCTTCCAAATAATTTAATAAGGTAAAAGGTTTATCTTTTAATAAGGCGCAGGCACGTTTGGCTTCTTCGATGTCTTTGCCTTTTAGCGCAGGGTTTTTGGCAATGGCTTCTTTTGAGTGTCGGCGCATCATTGGAAAATCTAAAAAGTAAAAAGCTTGACCAACGATAGGGATGTAGATCAGCTCAAACTTAGTAAAAAATCGCGTGAGTGGTAAACGTTTTTCGCCAATATACTGCACGATGCTAGTATCGACCCATGATTGGTGGTTGCTCACCAGTAGGTATTTACCATTGGTATGAATATCGTCGGGTAGACTGATACGCCAATCTTTGCGAGGCAACATATTGTCGATTAAGGCACTGTTGCTACTGATCCAGTGAGTAGCAATTTTGATAACGGCTTTGTCTGCAATAGAGGCGCCAGTAATGACCTTACCAACACCCATTAACCACAAAGGAATACTACCACCGAAGCTATTGGCGGCGATGACACCAGTAGCTGTTGCAAGCGACACAGCTTTGCCTAATTTAGGCGAACGTTTATGCATTTTTCGAATGGTAGATGTCAATCGCATGCTCAATCCTTTTCAGTCTATCTGATTAATAATAAGCCGTATGTCGCTGAATCTGTCCTAGTAAAATCAGGAATATTATGAACGTAAAGCTTTAAATCATGACTATTTAAAGCCGACAAATTTAGCAATATAATTTTAGCAGAAACATGTTGTAGTGTACGGTTGTAAACGTGACTAGTGGTAGCAAGGCGCGAAGATTTGACCTATAAAATCATTGAAATATAACCTGCATTTCTCATACAGAGGTATGACAAAATATTACACAGAGATAGGTTGTAGTTGCCATAATAATGGGGAATGTAGATAAGTACTTAAAAAAGATTAATGGACAATCTTTATAAAAAGCACGATTTTTTAAACTTAAGAGGAAATATTATGCGTAATACTTTAATGATTGCAGCAGTAGCATCAGGTCTAGCACTTAGCGGCTGTACAACAGATCCAAACACTGGACAACAGCGTCTAAACAAAGCTGCTCTAGGTGGTTTAGTTGGTGCAGCAGGTGGTGCAACTATTTCAAAAGCAACAGGCGGCGACAAAACTGGTCGTGATGCAGCTATCGGCGCAGCACTAGGTGCAGGCGTTGGTTACTACATGGAGCGTCAAGCTCGTCAACTTGAGCAGCAAATGGCTGGTACAGGCGTAACTGTTGAGCAGAACCCAACCACTGGTAACATTGATCTGGTTATGCCAGGTAGCATCACGTTCTCATTTGATGATGCAACCCTTAGCTCATCATTCAAGCCAACGCTTGATAAGCTTGCTTCAACGATGAACCAGTATAACCAAAACACAATTACTATCGCTGGTCACACTGATAGCAAAGGTTCAGCATCTTACAACATGGGTCTGTCACGTGATCGTGCTTATTCAGTTGCTAACTACTTAACAGCTCGCGGTGTTGCTTCAAACCGTGTAAACGTTGTTGCTTACGGTGAGTCACGTCCAATCGCAGACAACAACACTGAATATGGCCGTGGTCAAAACCGCCGTGTTGAGCTAACAGTTAACGCACCACAGAGCGTAAACTAATCAATAGCTATAACTAATAAATAGCTATATAGCTATTAAGTATGTGCTAGATATTTGAGCACATATATTTCAAAAAGAGTCAGCGATATGCTGGCTCTTTTTTTATGTTTTCAGTTTGAATAAAACATTGATTATTGATAGATATAGTTAATATTAAATTAAATATTGATAATGATTATCAATAACACTATAATTTGTCAGTGTTTGCTATTGATGCAATATTAAACGTCTTATCGTGCGCACTGAGAGTCAATGTGCATGGCTAAGATAGCCTGCTGTAACATGGCTTGATTATCAAAATAATTGAGGCTACTTAACCAAAACGAATTTTTTGCTATATTTCTTGAGGATATGTATGACGATTACCACAGTAACGAGCCGTAAGCTTTTACCAACTACTTTAGCTGTTGCACTTGCAGGATTGTTGATGGTGTCGGGCTGTACAAAGCAAGCCGATGAAGACACCAATGCTGCGACAGAAACGCAAACAGAAGTAGCAAACACAGAGACAGCTGATAATTCAGAGATGACTGCTGCCGAAAAAGCACATATTGATAGATTGATTATCAGTTATGCAAATATGGCACACGCCGCTTATAAAGATTCGTTGGACACGGCTAAAGCGCTACAAACTGCGGTAGAAACTTACGTGGCCACTCCAACACAAGAAAACCTTGATGCTGCAAAGGCTGCCTATAAAGCAGCACGTCAGCCATATTCACAAACTGAAATTTTCCGTTTTGATGAAGGCTTTGTGACTGCCAATGACAAACGTGCTATCAACAGCATCGATAGCTGGGAAGGGCAGATCAATGCTTGGCCACTTGATGAAGCATTGATTGATTATGTCGGTGACGACTATGAAGGCGAATATAACAGCCAAGAGAACATCATCAATAGCGACAGCATTACTGTGGGTAGTATCAAGCAAGATACCAGTACGATCACACCTGAGCTACTTGCAGAAATGAATGAAATCGGTGGTAGTGAAGCTAATGTAACGACTGGCTATCATGCGATTGAGTTTATGCTGTGGGGTCAAGACAACAATGGCGTAAAAGAAGGCGCAGGCAATCGCCCAGTCACTGACTATGCGACTGAAGCCGGACAGTGTACTAGTGGTGAGACCGTCAACGAAGATGCCGGTATCTGTGAGCGCCGCGGGGAATTCTTAACCGCTGCAACTCAACTATTGGTTGATGATTTGACCGCGATGGAAGCTCAGTGGCAGCCTGATACTGAGAATACTTTGCGTAGTGATTTGATAGCGCGCAAATATGACAATGGTCTGCGCCAAATTATGTATCAAATGGGCAGCTTAGCATTAGGTGAGTTGGCTTCTGAGCGTATGCAGGTTGCTTTTGTTACTGGCTCTACCGAAGATGAGCACGAATGCTTTAGTGATTTGACCCATTTAAGCTATGCCAATAATGCGCGCGGTATCCAAAACGTCTTTAATGGTAGCTATACAACAGTCGCTGGCAAGACAGTGGGCGGCTACGGTATCAAAGATTATCTAACGGATAACGGCCACACAGAAGCTGCTGATAAATTGGCTGCTGAGTTCAACAAAGTAGAAGGCGCGTTTAACGTTATCGTTGAAAAAGGCGAAAAAGACGGCATCAAGATTGACCAGATGATTGCAACTGTCGGTCAAGCCAGCCAAGAAGGTATCTCTGCTGAAGAGCAAAACGTCCGTCGTGGATGGGTTGAAGCTGGTATCACTAGCTTACAAGAGCTGACGGCCAGTATCGAAAACGCTGCAAAAGCCGTTGGTATCGATAATCTAGACGCAGATGCAGGGTCACAGTTTTAAGAAAAACTTAAGCTAGCGGCCCTTATTTAAAAGCTTTTCATTGGCTTTGCGACGTTTTATTAGTCGTTATAGGTCAGTAACTGCTGTTTATTGGATACTTAGATTAGATATAATACGTGCGTTGTCAGCCACCGTTGGCAACGCATTTTTATGAGCATTAAATAAGCCAATTGGCCGGTGTATCATTTCATTATATGTCGATAGGCAATGATTGTGCCGACATATAATGAGATGGTATGACAAAATTTTAATGGTTCTACTCTAGCGCTAAGGCAATTGATTTCTATGAACGCCAATTATGTTAAGCCCTCTGACTCTCCTCTTGCTACTCAAATCCTACGACATATACCTTCTAAGCTTGCGCTAATTATCGCCAGTGCAATGGCCATCAGTGCGTGTCAACCATCTGATAGCGCTTCTGACGACACTTCTAACAATGTTTCTGATAATACTTCAGAGCAGGCCTCAAGTAATGAAAGCAGCAGTGAAAACAGCCAATCGCTGTCATCCGAACATGCCAAAAATATAGAAGCATTGGCAGGCGTGCCGATGCAGCAACTGGTGAGCTTTGACCCTCAAGAGATCAAGCAGGGCGGTGACTCTGGTATTAGTATTAGCAGTGCTGAGAGCTACTCAAAACCCTCATCTAACCTAGCAGCTTCTCGTAAAGGGGCGTTCTTTATTGGTAATGCTTTCTTTAAGCAGCCATGGGTCGTTGCACCTGCTAGTACTGATAGTCGTGATGGACTGGGTGCATTATTTAATGTGGCTGCTTGCCAGTCTTGTCATGTCAAAGATGGGCGAGGTCATGCGCCGATGACTGCCGATGACGATGCTGATAGTTTGTTAATTCGTCTGTCTATGCCAGCGTCTACCGATGAGCAGCGCCAGCAGCTACAGGATTCGCTGATTGAAAAGATAGCTCATCCTATGTATGGCGGGCAGCTACAAGATCGCGGTATTCAAGGCGTGCCTGCTGAAGCGAGAATTGCGGTGCAGTGGACAGACAAACCAGTTACCTTTGCTGACGGATATGTCGAGACGCTACGTGCGCCAACGTTTAATTTGACCAAACCTGGTTACGGTGCTTTTGATGATGACATGATGGTATCACCGCGTGTGGCGCTACCGATGATTGGGCTTGGGCTGCTAGAGCAAATACCTGACGATGACATTAAAAAGCAAGCCAACGACGGTAGTAATGGTGATATCAGTGGTAAATTTAACTGGGTGATGGATCCGCAAACCGGTAAGCGTGCGCTTGGACGATTTGGCTGGAAAGCGGGTCAAACCAAGCTGATTACTCAGAACCAAAGTGCCTTTAACGAAGATATGGGTCTGACGTCGAACATCCGTCCTAACGAATCCTGTATGCCAACGCAGACCGCTTGCCTAAATGCGGCGACAGGCGCTGATGAACAGGGTAATGGTAAATCACCCGTTGAAGTAAACGATGAGGTTGCTAAATTTGTAGAGTTTTATACTCGAAATCTAGCAGTGCCGCATCGCCGTAATGCAGATGATAAGCTTGTGTTAGCTGGCAAAAAGCGTTTTTATGATATGGGCTGTCAAAGCTGCCATACGCCAAGATATCAGTTGCCAAAAACCGACGATGATCATCTTGAGCAGCACGGACAAGTGATTTATCCTTACACAGATTTGCTATTGCATGATATGGGTGATGCTCTCGCTGATCGTACCATCGCAGGTAAGCTACCACCAAAAGACGCTCAAGTTGAATTTTTAGCCAATTCTTATGAATGGCGCACGCCCGCACTTTGGGGCGTGGGACTTGCGCAAACGGTCGATCCACAAGCGACGTTTTTACATGATGGACGCGCTCGTACGCTGATGGAAGCGGTTCTTTGGCACGGCGGAGAAGCCGAAAAGCAACAGCAACAAGTATTGAAATTAGACAAGCAAGGTCGCGCCGAGCTAAATGCGTTCCTAAAGTCGCTATAATAAGGTCACTGTAATACAGTCACTATTAGAAGGTCAGCATAAAAACACTATAAATCACTACTTATAACATTACCGAGAAATCTATGAAAATAAATCACGCTTTGGCGATGGCGCTATCTGCATTGAGTGCCGGGCTGCTGATCAGCTGTGTCAAACCTGCCGACGACAACAAGTCTGCAGAAGTGGATAGTCAAGAAGTTGCACAGAATAACTCGACTGCTGACAGCTCAGCAGAAAGCAGCAAGGAAAGCACTGAGCAGATCGTTGCAGTAGATATCAGCCCTGAGACTGCAAAAACGTATTTGACGCATGTGGCAGACGATATCGTGATTCCTGCGTATGCTGATGCAGCAAAGCAAAGCGATCTGTTAAACGAGCTAGCGCAGAAGCATTGTACCCAAGCTCCAGTAAGTGGCGATGAGCTACAAGCATTACGTGCGCAGTGGCTAGTATTGGCACAAGCATGGTCAAGTGCTGAGATGGTCAACTTTGGTCCTGCGACCGCTAGTATGAGCAATCTATACATTAACTACTACCCTGACGAGCGCGGACTCGTACATAGTGGCGTGGCTGATTTAATCGCTGCCAATCCAAAACTAACGCCAGAGCAGCTTGCTGGCGAGAGCGCGATCGTACAAGGTGTGCCAGGGTTGGAAGAAGCTTTGTTTGCCAATGAAAGTTTAGACACTGGTCAGTGTGCTTATGTGATTAGTGCCAGTAGTGCGTTAAGCACACGTTTAAAAGACATCGAGAAAAACTGGCAGCAAAACGCGACTGATTTATTGGCGATAGACAAAACAGCAGAGAGCGATAGAGGTCTAAATCAATGGATTAACTCTCTACTGTCATTAATTGAGACTATGAAGTCTAACGCTATTGATCAGCCACTCGGTCTGACAGGTAAAGCAAAAGGGCATTTGCCTGCTGCTACTGCTGGTCAAAGTCGCGCTATCATCAATGCTAAGTTAGATACGATTAATAAAGCCATGACTGACCCAGTACTGACAGCTATTCTTGGCAGCAATGACGAAAACAAAGTTTCGGATAATCTATCGACTGCATTGGCTGACACGACTGCATTATTAGCACAAATGCCAGAAGATTTATCAGAAGCTAGTAAGGACGATCAACAAGCGTTATACGATCATCTGACTGATGTCACTCGTCTTATTAAACGCCAGTTAATCCCAGCACTTGGTATCCGCGTGGGCTTTAACAGCACTGATGGCGATTAGACAATGTCTACTATCGAAGCGGGTACAGCAGTGTCAGTAGCCCAGACTCATGACCAGTTAAATAGGTCTAATCTGTCTAGGAGAACTTCGTCAACTCATGAGCTTTTGACGACTTCAGTGCTGACAGTAGTTGGCACGGCAGCATTAGTTGGTATTCATCATCGTTATCGTAAGCAGCAGTATCCAGATGCCAGTCTGCAAGATTATGTAGATGGTATTTGTACGCAACTGCAGGTATTACGAGCTGGTCCTGATTCAATGCCGAAACTTTCGCGCTTGCGTTATGCTTGTGAGCAAGCAGCGGCAACATGGAAACAGGCTTATCACGCTGTAGATGACGATAAGCGTGATGCACCTGACTTTGCTGTCATGCATACGACAACGATGCTGGCACGACCAGTCAGTTGGGTCAGTGGCGTCGCATCTATGCCAAAAGGTCAGGCTACATCAAGCCAGAATGAGCACGACTTTGGTGTGGTAGGTATTGATGCTGACAGACAAATCGTTTGGCAGACGACTATGCCTGAGCGTGTCCACGACATCGTTGTTCAGCCTCTGCCTGTCAATATATATGAAGCTCAAACTCAGCATAGCAATGTGGATCAAAGACGTGATGTCGTCGTTATGGGTCGCCGTCCAAGCGAAAAATTCTGGGTACTTAATACGTCAAATGGGCAAGTACAACATGCGATTACAGCTGATGTAAACCGTCACTTTTATGGTCATGCTTGCTACAGTTTAGATGGCAGCTTGCTCTATGTAACTGAGAACGACACAGTGAGTTTGGCAGGTAAAATTGGTATCTATGATGCCAATGACGCTTATCAAAAGGTAGCAGAGTTTGACTCATATGGTATCGGCCCACATGAACTGATTATGCATCCTGATAGCGAAACGCTCGTCATTGCAAACGGTGGTATCAAAACCGAGCAGGCCTCACGCGAAGAGCTAAATCTAGATACCATGCGACCCTCACTGGTTTATTTGAATCGTCACGATGGCACACTGCTCGAGCAAGTGACTCCAGAGCATAATCAGATGAGTGTGCGTCATTTAGCCATGCACGACGATGGTACAGTGATGATCGGTATACAGTTTCAAGGTGAAAGACATATCAATGTCCCATTGGTATTTACCCATAAACGTGGTGATGCCAGTTTTACACCACTCACTATGCCAAACAATCAATGGCAACGTTTTCACCAATATATCGCTAGCGTAGCGGTAGATAGTGAGCGCAACTTACTGTGTGTGACCACGCCGATTGGTGGCTGTGCGGCGATTTATGATTTATATACTCGCGAGCTGATTGATGATGTAAGTCTGCCAGATTGTGCAGGGGCTTCGGTGTTAGCTAATTCTAGTGCTTCAATGAGTAAAATTGATAAACATGCCGAGCCAACAGGATTTATCGTCAGTGATGGTCAAGGTCAGTTAACAGCGCTAAGGGTAAATGCTTTACCAGAAGTAAAATTGGACGTAAACGACATCGAACCTCATAAGCGGATTATCAAAGACAGTCAACTGCATATGATGTCGTTTGACAACCACTTACAAGCGTTATAATAAGTGACGCTAAGCAAGAGCGACAGACGAACAGGCATGACTATTAATAACGACTATCACTAGAATGACAGTAATAGTCAGCCAAGGAGGTAGAGCATTAGCTTAGACACCAATTTAGTTACTGTCAGACAGCAGCTTGCACAGGTAGGCATCAAGCTACACATCAGTAAAAAGCGTGTTAAAAATATCAATTTTCGCTTAAAGCCTTATACGTTGATGGTCTCTGCACCGATGCATGTCAGCGCATCACAAATATTGCATGCTGTGGCTAAACGGGTGCCATGGGCTATTGAACATCACCCGCAAGTATTAGAACAATATAGACGTAGACACAATACGTCATCAGACTTTTTAACTGCTAATAATTCAGTTTTATTATGGGGTGCAGGGCAGTCATTTACGCTTAGTCCCGATCAAAAAATCACCTATTATCGGCAACAACTCTCTGGAGTCACACCTGCACTATTTGATAAGTGGCAGCCAATCGTTGGCGCTTATGCCAATGAAATACGATTGAAAAAAATGCACACACGTTGGGGCAGTTGCAACACGCGTGCAAAACGAATTTGGCTGTCGGTTTATCTTCCTACTTATCCTATCGAATGCACCGAATACGTAATCGTTCATGAGCTGTGCCACTTGCATCATGCCAACCATAGCCGTGCGTTTTGGCAAACCGTTGCCACAGCGATGCCAGATTACCAGCAATGGCATAATATCCTAGCGGGCAAGACAGGGCAGCTGGATTAAACGTATCATCTAACTAACTATCTAACTATCTAACTAATTAGCTAAATAGTTCTAGTAAGCACCTCGATATCATCTGCGTAACTTTCATTATGCTGAGCACCTAGTCCTATTTTTATCATCATTTTTTAAAATAGGGACACGTCTGAATAAGCCTGATATGATAAGTAATAACGGTGCAAATCGTGTCGTTTAATCAGCAGGTTTATATACAGGGATGTTATATGGAAAACGTCAACCAAGCGGAGTTTTGGCAGCAGCGTTATGAGAAGAACAGCATCGGTTGGGATATGGGGCAGGTATCACCACCGCTAAAAGCTTATATCGACCAGCTACCTAAGAGTGCAAAAAATCAGGCGATACTAGTGCCAGGTGCAGGTAACGCCTATGAAGTGGGCTATCTATATGAGCAAGGTTTTACCAATGTCACGCTGGTTGATTTTGCCCCTGCACCGATTGAGACGTTTGCAGAGCGCTATCCTAGTTTCCCCTCTGAGCATTTGGTCTGTGCAGATTTTTTTAGCTTATCAGCTGAGCAGTATCAATTTGATTGGATACTTGAGCAGACGTTTTTTTGTGCGATTAATCCATCACGCCGTGATGAATACGTGCAGCAGATGGCAAAGCTGCTAAAACCACAAGGCAAATTAGTTGGGTTGTTATTCGACACGGATTTTGGACGGGAAGAGCCACCATTCGGCGGCAGCAAGGAAGAGTACAAACAACGTTTTCAAAGTCATTTTGATATCGATATTATGCAGCCCAGCTATAATTCACATCCAGCACGGCAGGGTAGTGAGCTATTTATAAAGCTGCGAGCGAAGCAAGCTCGTACTTGATATTATCTCGAGCTTGCGTTTCTAATTGATTACAGTAATGGTCAGTCAGATAGAGTTTGGGATGTGCTAGTAATCCTTGTAACACTGCAGTGCGCCCATCACGGTAGCTGTCATCGGCGACGTGTGCATATTCTTGACGTATCGCCTTTGCATACTGCCTGTAGGTAGGCCAAGGCGCGCCCAAGATACTCAAATCCATATCTAACAGATACGCAGCATCATTATATTTGTCACTGTCTACCAACGTATCTATCTTATGATTAGCCGTCATCATAATGAGAGCGTGGATCTGTCGGCATTGCTCTGGACTGAGATAAGGACTTAAGGCATCTGTCGCAAAATCTGCACTTTTTAACTCGTTATCGGAGCGTGTTGGGTCATATATCACATCATGATAGTACAGTGCCAATGCAGTGATATGCGGCTCAGCAAGATAGTGTTTAATATTCTCAAACTGTACCAATAACTGCTCAATGTGATTGAGTGTATGATAAGCACGTTGTAGTTCGCCATAGCGCGTCACGATATCCTGCCAAAGCCTATCTATTTGCTTTGGCGAGATATCACTGGTCATAGTTGACAAATGCTGTGCAAAATACTTGCCAAGCACATCATGCTTATTTGAGACAGTTTTCATATGTCGTTTTTCACTATGACCGTGGTAAAAATGGTTTGATTATTCTTTATTAGCTACTGCGTCTTTAAATGCTTTGTTAAATACATCACCTAGCAAGCTAACATCATCGACACGCGCATAGTTCAGACGGGTGACAAAGGCAATATGGCGATGCGGCCCGTCTTCAGCCAATGGTATGGCGACGGCATTTTGATTCTGCAGGTGCAGCTGATCGAGTGCCATTTCAGGCACGAGCGTTGTGCCCATATTGGCAAGCGCCATTTGAATCAAAGTATTTAAACTGGCATCTGAGAAGCTTGACTTCATCTGGGCACGGTCAAAATGACAAACAGACAGGGTCTGGTCAGTTAGGCAATGTCCTTCACCAAGTAGCATGAGGTTGGCAGTTGCCAGTTCGTCAGCATTGATGGTATCAAGCTTGGCATGTATGTCATCTTTTGGAAATACAGCAAAGAAGTCTTCACTCCAAAACTCAAAACTGTGTAGCCCATCTACCGCATACGGCAGCGCAATAATAGCGGTGTCGATATGACCGTAGCGTACTTGCTCAAGCAACCGCTCTGTCTGTTGTTCGACGATGGTCATACGGAACTCTGGATATTGTGCACGCAGCGCAGGCAGTACTTTTGGCAGCAAATAAGGCGCAATCGTCGGAATGATACCGACAGTCATGGGATAGGCAAGCGGCGTCTGATGGCTATGAGCACGCGTGGTCAAATCACTCACTTCAGAAAACACTCGCTGCGCCCGCGTAAGGATGTCTTGACCGATAGGGGTAATCAATACCTGTTTATTATTACGCTCAAAAATCTGAGTATCTAGCTGTTTTTCTAATTCTGCGATACCCAAACTCAGTGCAGACTGCGAGATATTGCAATCCTCAGCAGCACGTTTAAAATGACGATGTTTGGCGACGGCTAGGGCAAACTCAAGTTGTCGTAAAGTAATCATAAAACCTCTCTTTTAATGGGTTTTTAATGCAAATTATTATGTTTAGTCAACCTTTATAAGGTAGCAAATTACCAATTAAGCACCAATGATAAAATGTAGAGATAATAGTTTAACAAGTTTAATAAAACAAAACATCACATTAAAAACTTTTAACTGGATTAACCATAGAATTCGCGTATAGTTTGTCAGGTAGCCCAGAGAGCTAGAGGGCTAATTGAAAAAACCATATAAATAATTTCCAATTTACTTAACTATAGAGGAGCCAACCATGGCGTCTATTATCAATCAAGAAATCCCAGAATTTTCAGCAGATGCATACGTAAACGGTGAGTTCAAAACCATCACTTCAGAAGACGTAAAAGGCAACTGGGCGATTTTCCTATTTTACCCAGCTGATTTCACGTTTGTTTGCCCAACTGAATTAGAAGACATGGCCGCTCATTATGACGAGCTAAAAGGCCTTGGTGTTGAAGTATACTCAGTATCTACTGACACGCATTTCACGCACAAAGCATGGCATGATTCTTCAGAAGCTATCGGTAAAGTACAGTATCCAATGATCGGCGATCCTACTGGTAAAATCACTCGTGGCTTCAACGTCATGATTGAAGAAGCAGGCTTGGCTGAGCGCGGTACGTTCTTAGTAGATCCTGATGGCTTGATCCAAGTCGCTGAAATCCATGCTGGCGGTATCGGCCGTAGTGCAAAAGACATGCTACGCAAAGTGAAAGCAGCACAGTATGTTCGTGAAAACGACGGCGAAGTTTGCCCAGCAGCTTGGGAACAAGGCGGCGACACATTGAAGCCAAGTCTTGACCTAGTTGGTAAAATCTAAGTAGGCATTTCATACTTAGATAAAAGTAGCGCTGTATCTTAAACATCTGATTTAAGTCAGTGTTACAAATAAAGACCCCATTGACATAAGTTGATGGGGTCTTTTTACGTCTTAAGCATAGGTATTGTTAGTATTATTTTTTCAGCATATCTCTAAGTATAGACGCAACATTAAGCGCGAGACTGTGCTTTATTTTTATCAATGGTTTTATAAATCTCGTCTTTAAGCTGTAGCTTTCGTCGTTTCATCTGTTCGATTTCTTCGTCGCGACTGGCATGCTTGACCACATCGTTTTCAAGCTTATTGATTTGCCTATCTAGAGTCGTATGCTCGTCGAAGATACTCGCAAAATGCGTGTCCTTTTGCTTAAGCTCATCGATAATATCACTGTGATCTTGCCATGTGTCTGTCATTGTCATGTTGTCATCCTTGTTATTTAGTGCAAGCTTAGAATAAGCGTAAGCACGTTATGGTTAAGACGCTTATGATGGTGAGACTTTGTTTGGAAGGGGTGAAAGTTTAATGGTAATAAAGATAGTTATTTCACGATATTGATAATGCATATTGCTATCAATACCATTCGATTGTAGCGAAAAAATAGACCATGTACCATCACTATCATTTGTTTGTGTATTTGTATTTAATTATTTAAAACAATAAACGATTGGTTTTATAAAACATAAAGTTTGAGTTTCTCAGCTTGCCGAAATTCGCTAAACGCTTGATAATAGACACATCAAAGGGCAAGAGCCCACTATATATAATCTTTTATACAAAATTATTAACACCAACTATTTTATATTTAGACGCGTAGCATGACAGCTGCCGTTACATATTCAGTCATAATGAGGAACAAACATGATAGATCAGAATTTATTAGATGCCGTTAAAAGCTATAGCGAAAATATGACACGTCCAATTACCTTTGTATTGGGTAATGGTACGCATGCAAAACGTGCAGAATTAGTAGATTTTTTGACTAAGATTGCTGGAACGACAGACAAAATCAACTTCGATGCAGAAGCAACTGACGATAGTTTGCCTAGTGCGATTAGTTTCAAAGTAGTCAGTCACATTGATGGCGCATCAGTTGATACTGGTATCGTATTCAGCGGTATCCCAGGTGGTCATGAGTTTACGTCATTGATTTTGGCGATTCTGCAAGCGGGTGGTCATACGCTAAAGTTGGATGAAGGCATCCAAAAGTTAGTTAAGCGCTTTAATAAGCCGCTACAGTTCCAGACCTACGTGTCATTGTCATGCCATAGCTGCCCAGAAGTCGTTCAAGCATTGAACCAATTCGCGCTATTAAACGATGGTATCAGCAATGAGATGATCGATGGGGCATTGTTCCAAGAGCAAGTAGAAGCGAATAAAATCCAAGGTGTACCAGCTGTATTTTTGAATGGTAAGCCATTTGCTAACGGCCTAATCGACACTGCTAAATTGATTGGAAAACTGCAAGAGCAGTTCCCTGACTTATTGTCAGAAGTAGAAGACGATGCTGAACAATTAGAGCAGCAAGATGTCACTATCATCGGTGCTGGCCCTGCAGGTGTGGCCGCTGCCATTTATACAGCGCGTAAAGGCTTGAAAGTTACAATGGTCGCTGACCGTATCGGTGGACAAGTAAAAGACACGCAAGATATCGAAAACTTGATTTCAGTACCGCTAACCAACGGTACAGATTTATCGACCAACTTTGTTAAGCACTTGGCTGAATACAACATCACATTAAAAGAGCATGTGAGCGTTAAAGAAATTGGCGAGACTGAAGAAGAGAACTACAGTATCCATCTAAATACTGGTGAGACGTTTAATACTCGTAGTATTATCTTAGCGACAGGTGCGCAGTGGAGAAAGCTTGGTGTACCGGGCGAAGAAGAGAATATCGGTAAAGGCGTGGCTTTCTGTGCGCATTGTGATGGCCCATTCTTTAAAGGTAAAGACATCTCAGTAATCGGCGGCGGTAACTCAGGCGTTGAGGCAGCATTGGACCTGGCAGGTATCGTTAATCACGTTACTGTACTCGAGTTCGCTGATGAGTTAAAAGCTGACCAAGTACTGATCAATAAAGCGAAAGAGAAGACCAACATTGAGTTCATTACCGGTGCAGCGACACAAGAGATCAAAGCGACTGAGGGCAAAGTATCGTCTATCGTCTACCAAGATCGCAGCACAGGTGAGACTCATGAGCGTGATTTATCAGGGGTGTTTGTACAGATTGGTTTAGTACCAAACACTGGATTCATCAAAGGCTTCGTTGATCTAAACCGCTTTGGTGAGATCGAAATCGATGAGCGCTGCCGTACAGATCGTAAAGGTATCTTCGCTTGTGGTGATGTAACCACCGTGCCATTTAAGCAAATTAACATTGCGATGGGTGAAGGTAGTAAAGCGGCATTGTCAGCGTTTGAATACTTGGTCATGCAGTAAGCTGTTCAGTTTAGTTTCAGTATAAAAGGCCACCTCGGTTGAGGTGGTTTTTTTATGCTGTCGCATAAATACTTCTCTATAGAACAAATCCTAATATTTAGGAAATAGCCACTTGCGTGAGCTAATAATGCGACTTCACTCAGAAAATATCAGTATTTACGTTACAAATTCGACATTTGCATTACAAACTGGTGTTGTTGATGCAATAATGTATGCAATAAAACCTGTCATAGCGTCATGAACTATAAGGAAAGTAGGCATGGAATATATTGAAGCTTTTTTCGCCCTAATCGGGGATCTAACGTGGGGCTGGGCGCTTGTGCCTATGCTAATTATCTTTGGTTTATTATTTACCATCGTAGGTAGGTTCGCTCAGTTTAGATATTTTAAACGTATGTTCCGTGTGTTCAAAACGGATGAGGTAGGAGACGACGGAATCTCTGCCCGTCAGGCGTTGCTCGTTTCTATCGGTGGACGTGTAGGCGGCGGTAACATTGCTGGCGTTGCGGTTGCAATATCTTTAGGAGGACCGGGAGCGGTATTCTGGATGTGGGTTGTGGCCTTAATTGGCATGATGACCAGCATTGTGGAATGTAGCTTAGCGCAGCTTTATAAGCGTAGAGATAATGATGGTAACTTTCGCGGTGGCCCTGCGACGTATATTTTACATGGGTTAGGTAAAGACTATCGCTGGCTCGCCGTCATCTATGCGATCTCGCTACTACTGTCTTTTTCTATCGGATTTGTGGCGTTCCAGGGCAACACGGTAGCAGGATCAGCGCTTGAAAGCTTTGGGATTGCCCGCTGGATAACGGGTGTGGTACTGGTAATTGCGGGCGGATTTATTGTCTTTGGCGGTATTCAGCGCATTGCAAAAGTAGCCGACGTTGTCATTCCTGTTATGGCATTAATCTATATCAGTATGGCACTTATTATTATTGCGTTTAACTTTACAGAACTGCCTGCACTGATGGTAATGATTGTCAAAAATGCTTTTGGCATTGAGTCTGTTGTGGGCGGTGGTATTGGTGTGGCGATTGAGCAAGGTATGAAGCGTGGTTTATTCTCTAATGAAGCAGGTCTAGGTTCTGCGCCTAATATTGCCGCCACCGCTTACGCCACTCATCCTGTGAGTCAAGGTATCTCGCAGTCATTATCTGTATTTATTGATACGATAATCGTATGTAGTGCCACCGCATTTATGATTTTACTGAGCGGCGTGTATCAACCAGGTGCTGAAGTCGATGGTATTGTACTGGCACAGCAGGCGCTAACGACCCAGCTTGGGGATTGGGCGCAGTATATTCTCACCATATCGATATTGCTATTTGCCCTAAGCTCTATTATGTATAACTATTATATGGGTGAAAATGCCATTAACTTCTTGATCAAAAAGAATATTAATATGGCGACACTGATTTTGCGAATTGTTGTGATTGCGGTATTATTCTTGGGCGCAGTGGCTCCTGCCGCAACCGCAGTGTTCTTCTTCGCTGATCCGTTGATGGGCGTGCTAGCGCTCGCAAACTTATTGGCCTTGATAATGTTATTTCCGCGAGCTAAGCGTCTACTTGACGACTTTGCAAGTCAGTTAAAATCAGGGGTTAAAGAGCCGTTGTTCGATGCGCAAGAGTATGAGAAGCTGGACCTTGATCTGAGCGCATGGGGCAAAAAAGCGGTAAAAGAAGCGTTAGACCAAAAACAGTAGTACCTGTAGGCTTTATTTCTCATGAAAGAAAAAACCACTTTAACTGAGTTGAAGTGGTTTTTTTATGCAAGATACTATTTATGCCTAAAATGAATGGTTATTCGCCAATACGCCAGCTATCGATATTATCTCGCCTGCTTCATCTTCTTCAATAATTCGAGTCTCTGTCAGTGCTGATTTTTGCCACGCCTGTATATGTGGATGATTTAGCATGGTTTGGCAATACTGCTTAGTAAGTCGCTGCAAAGTAATATTGGACACATCAGCATAAGTCTGTAATCGCAGCACCACTGGAGCGAAGAACACATCAGCTGCTGTGAAATCTCCGAATAAGAAACTGTCTGCTGAGCGATTTTTTAAACAATCGGCAAAGATGTCTTCGATACGAGCGATATCTGCTAGGCAAGCACTACTTGGTTGTATCTTAGCCGTTGCTCGTATATTCATCGGCATCTCGTTACGAATACCTGTCAATCCCGAATGCATCTCAGCCACGATGCTTTGGCAATAGGCACTATTTATTCTACTTTGGTTATTATTTCGTTTTTCAGCGTTAGTTTTATCAATACCTGTCCAAATATCAATATCCGTAAAGTACTCATTGACATGCATCGCAATCGCTAAGGTGTCCCAAACGGTTACTTTATTATCTTTTTCACCATAGACTAAAATAGGCACTTTACCTGTGGGTGAATGTGTTTCAAGTGTTGGACGTGATGATAGATGAAACAACTCGACAAGTTGCTCATCAAAATCAACATTGAATGCTTTGAGCAACAGCCATGCTCGTAGCGACCAAGACGAGTAGTTTTTATTACCAATAATTAATAGCGGTTTTTGCATCATAGAGTCCTATTAAGCGATAACAGTAGCATTTTATTATGTACTCAATATTGAGTATTGACCAGTCTATAACCCGAGCTATATTTCTATCATTTAGATCCTATTACAAAATAAGCGCCCCTCCAATGTTTGGAAGGGCGCTTATTTAGACGGGCAATTATTTAGAAGGGCGCTTTTTGTTTCTCGTACTTACTACAATCAGTTCTTGTTTTTAATTAGGAAAATAACAGGCAGCGCAACGACATACATCAGCACACCGTACAAAGCAGCAGGCAGAGCAATAACAGGCAGTGTGCTCACGCCCATGATGATAGGCGCTAAGGTAATAGCCGTCGTACTATTTTGGATACTGGTTTCTATCGAGATGGTTTTAGTATCAAACCAGCTGAGCTTTAGGACTCTAGAGATTGAGATGCTAATAGCGAATAGGATAGCAATAATAAAGATAAGCTCTAAACCAATTTGAGTGAACTGTGTTTGTAGTAGTTGCCAGTTAGAGGCAATAGCAGCAAAGACAATTAGTACAAAAAACACGCTGGCCAAGCCGTTTAGAAGGCTGCTACGACGTACCATAAAGTCAGTAAATTTGTGGCGAGCAAGCATACCAAGAGATACGGGCAATGTGGTCAATAAGAACATGACTATGCCAATCTTTATCGCACTAATAGAGTTTGCCTGATCTTTCATAAAATGATCAAAAGCCAACGTAATTAAGATAGGCAATGTAATGACCGATAGTATGCTGACCACACCAGTCAACGCGATAGAGAGCGCGACATTTCCTTTGGCATAGTAGGTCAGCATGTTACTAGTGACACCGCCGGGGCAAAAACTAATCAGCATAATCCCAAAAGCAATCGCTGGTGGCGGAGCCGTCACTAGCACGACTGCTAGCGCAACCAACGGTACCAACACAACTTGATTGATTAAGCCGACAAAGAACGCTTTTGGATATTTGGCAATGACTTTAAAATCACTCAGTTTTAGCCCTGCTCCTAGAGTGAACATAATGTAGGCAAGGGCTAGTGGCAGTAATGCTAGCGCGGTATTATTCATCAAACATTCCTTGTAAAACTAAAATGCCATATCAAGATGGCTTTTTGAAAGTAAATAGCAGCGGGGCAACCTTGTCATCAGGCAGCTGCTCACAATCCATGTGTTTAGGTATTCAATCGTCTAGCTACTTAGGTGTCTCAACCATTAATCTAGCTCATGCATATCAAATGATAATAGCGGTATTACGCTCGTATAGTAACCCACTTGTCGTGACTATCGAGGTTGGTCGAGGTTGTTGGAAGCTATCGGGAAATGATTAGGCAGTGACTAGGTAGTGAGCGGGCTGTTTGTAGTCAATGCAACTTTGAGCATAATGATAAGCGCAGTAAAAAGCCCACAAGATTCTGTGGGCTAAATACTTTAGTTGTTTAATCAGTTTGTACTGCTTTAGTCGTCTAGTAAGTCCATTTGCTTAGCGGCTTCATAGATACCGTTTGAGCGGTTACCTGTGCGGCAGAAAATCAGCATTGGCTGCTCAGCTTGATTAAAGAAATCTGCAAACGTTTCGACGTGAGTTTGGTTCAGCTCATTACCTGCAAAAGAAATCTCTTTATAAGCAAGACCAGCTTCTTTGGCTGCTGCTTCGATTTCGGCACTGGTTGGCTGATTTGGCTCTTCACCATCAGGACGGTTATTGATAATGGTTTTGAAACCATTTTCGGCAATCATAGGCACTTGGTCAGGCGTGATTTGTCCGGTAAAGCTAACTTCATGGCTCATAAGAGCTCCTTTTTTTTATTGGTGTTGTTGGGTTTATAAAACGTGTGAGTTCGAGCTATGGTTGTTATAACAGGCCTTGCATCAATGCGCTTTGGTACAGTAGCTTGGCACGTGCCCCTGTACCGCAAAACATTAATATAGGTTTGGGCATTGAGTGATAGAAATCGGCAAACTGCTCAACCGTCAGCATACTTAAGCGCTCATCATCAAACGGCAGATGCTGATACGCTAGGTTTGCCTGTTCAGTAGCCGTTGCCAAATCGCAGCTATTAGGCTGTGTCTCAATCTCGGCATCTGGGCGAATATTAAGCACTGAGCGATAGCCAAGTTCAGCAATTTTAACGCACTGGCTTGGATATATTTGCTTATAAATCGTTAAATCATCGGTCATAAAATAGGTTCAGTTATATTTGTTAAAGTATATTTATTATTGAGGGTTGGGCTAAGAATATCAAAGGACTATAAAACAGCATTTTTTAGGCTGATTTATAGGTTAATTGATTCCCTATTTAGTGCGTCTAGCATAACACAGGCGCTATCGTAGCGATATTGTGTTGTAGGCGACAATAGTAATTGAGATTGAGTGAAACTAATGTAGCAGCGACTTTGTTATGAGCAAAATATAGATTACTTTAACGCATCGACAGCATCTAAGGTACTCAGATAGACTTGCCCTGATAGCTCGCTAATCAATGGGGTGTGACCGATGATGTCCATCACAGGACCTTTGATAAAGCTAAAGTGTAAGCGCTTGTTTTGCAGCGCAAGCTCTTTATTTAAAGTACTAAGCATTTCTTGGGCGGTCAGATCTATGTGATTGACGGCGGCCATAATCAATATAATTTCATTGGCAGCGGGATATTGCTGCATGGCATTGAGGATGCGTCGATGTACAGATTCACTATTACCAAAGAACAAACTCTCATCGATACGCAACATCAATAAATTGTTAAAAGTTACGACGTCATGGCGATTGATATTACGAAAATGTCCTGTACCGCCCAGCTGCCCAACGATAGCCACGTGAGGCTTACTTGATTGCCAGATAAGACTGGCGAATGACACCATGAGACCAATGACCAGCCCTGTGTTTAGTCCAAATATAAGCACACCGACGAACGCTGCCAAAAAGCTAGCACCATCTAAGCGATCGCGCTGCCATGCAGATTTCAACGTCGCAATATCTATCAAGCCAATGATGGAGGCCATGATCGTTGCGCCCAGTAGTGCATAGGGCAGTGGAGCAAGCGCATTGCTAAAGGCTATGAGCGCGGCAATCATTACCAATACGGTGACGAGACTTGCAAGTGGTGTCTTAGCGCCTGAGTCGGCATTGATAGCCGTACGCGAAAAACCTCCTGCAACCGCAAAACTTTGGAACAGTCCACCAGACAGATTGGCCAGCCCAAGGCCAGTCAGCTCGCGATTGGCATCAAAGCTCTCATCCCGCAAACGAGCATAGGTACTAGCGACTGAACTGCTCGACACAAATACGATTAATGCCATCAATCCTGCTGTCGGCAATAGTTTCAGTGCTTCTTGTAAGTCTGAGATATGCGGTAACGTAAAGCTTGGTAGACCTTGTGGAATACGACCGATGGTCGCCACGCCATGTGTGCTCCAATGCAGTGCCATACTAAGTACGATAGCAAGGCCAAGTAAAATAAGCGGAAATAAGCGCTCTGCCCATTTGGCATATGACGATGATAGCCACGTCTGCCATATCCACTCACTTGCATAGCGATTAGCAACCAATAGCGTAAATGCGGTAATACCGATAGCTAAGGTCAATGGATGCAGCTGGCTGGCATAGCGCTGCATAGTAGATAGATACCCAATCAAACTATTGCCAGTGACTGGAATGTCGGTCAGATATTTGAGCTGACTGACAAATATAAGTACCGCTGCACCGCTTACAAACCCTGCGGACACGCCGCGACTGATAAACTGCATGATCCAGCCAAGTTTTAACCGTCCTGCTATCCATAGCAGTGCACCTACCATCAGTGCCAATAGGCTGGCCATCAGTGCATACTGTTCAGTACCTTGCTCAGCATAAGGCAGTAGACCACTGGCGGTCATAATGGCGGTAATGGCAACGGGACCTACGGCTTGCACGTTGCTAGAGCCGAGCCAAGCATAAACGAGGACAGGTACGATCGCTGCATATAGGCCATACACAGGCGGCAGTCCTGCAAGCACTGCGTAACCTAAGCTCTGCGGTATGACCAACACGCCCACCACTATGCCTGCGACGAGATCAGTCGGCAACGCTGAGAGCTGGTATTGACGCAGCCAAGCTGGAATCAGACGAGCGACGATAGAGGACATATCAATCACCACAGTAGATAGTATAAATAATTAGGCGAGGGCGGCGTTATTCTGTTTTGGCACAAAAACGTTGATACAGTAGATCGAGTACAGCTAGCGCATCCTCGCTTGCGATACTATAGTAAATTTGCTTACCTTCGCGGCGTGTGGCGACCAGCTCGTCTTTACGCAATATACCCAATTGCTGCGATAAGCTCGGCTGTCCAACCCCGACCAAATCCTCCAGCTCACCGACACAATATTCACCTTGGGTCAATTGACAGAGAAGAAGTAGGCGATCGGGGTGCGATAGCGACTTTAATAGTTGGCTGGCTTGTAGCGATGCTTGCTGCATTTGCTTGGCAAGATCGGCAGGTACTAAATCTGCAGTATCAGATGACACATCGTCAGTGGTACTGCGAGTAGGTGTACCTTCGGCTGAAATAGAAGTAGTCAGAACAAATTCCTTACATTAGATGGTAACAAATGTCATGATGTTTTGAACAATATATAGTTGATTATCAATGATATCACGCTACATAGCAAGTTATCATTAATTACATTATATAAATTGATAAATTGTATGGTGGTTGTTATATTGGTGGCATCAGATAAGTCGTAGGAACGCATTATATACGACTGAATATCATATTTAAGGGTTAATTAAAGATAAAAATCCCTATGTCCAAAATATGTATAAATAACTTATGTATAAATAATCAAAGAGGCCGCCATGCAAGTTCATTCTTTTTTAGACAGCGATACAGAAACCTATACCCACGTACTTGCTGATACTGAGCAAAAATTATGCGCCATTGTCGATCCTGTATTGAACTTCGATGCTAAATCAGGCCGAACCAATACTAGCAGTGTCGATGAAGTGATTGAGTTTGTACGTGAGCAAGATTGGACGCTTAAGTACATTATTGAAACCCATGCGCATGCAGATCATTTGTCAGCGGCCATTCATGTAAAAGAAAGCCTTGGTGGACAGTTAGTCATTGGTCAGCATATCACCGAAGTACAAAAAATCTTTAAGCAAATTTTTAACTTTGACACCAGTTTTCGCACTGATGCCAGCCAGTTTGATATTTTGACAGACGAAGGCGAGACCTTAGAGCTTGGCAACATTACTATCACTGCGATGTATGTACCCGGTCATACGCGTGCCGATATGGCCTATCTAGCCGCTGATGATGAAAAAACAGTGGTATTCGTCGGCGATACGTTGTTTGCGCCTGATGTGGGTACAGCACGCTGTGATTTCCCAGGCGGCGACGCCAAAACACTCTATCAGTCTATCCAAAAGCTGCTAGCACTTCCTGAAGATACGGTCATGTATCTGTGTCATGATTATCCGAGCAAAGGTCGTCAGCATTGCCCAACGACGACAGTAGCCGCACAAAAACTAGAAAATATCCATGTCAAAGACAGTATAAACGAAGCAGAGTTTGTACAGATGCGTGAGCGCCGTGATGCGACTTTAGATATGCCTCGCCTTATCATTCCTGCTGTACAAATCAATATCGATGCAGGACGCTTTCCAGAAACAGAAGATAATGGTACGCGTTATTTGAAAGTACCTATTAACGCTTTGTAGTCAAGCTGCTACAGAAATGGCAAAATTATGATCAATCAACTATGAGTCAATAGTCATTAACTTGATAGGATTTGATCTCAAATATTATCGCTTTTATCATTTCAAGGAATTTATTATGAAAGTTAATGTAGGTCGTACCGATAGAACATTACGTGTTGTGGCTGGTCTCATAATCATTGCCTTAGGTTTTTATTATCAAAGCCTATGGGGTATCGTTGGCTTGATTCCTCTGTTTACTGGCTTATTCCGCTCATGCGCGCTTTATTCGATACTCGGTATCAATACGTGCAAGCGTCAGTCGTAAGCGTATTCATTTACTGTATTTTTGTGCAATCAGTAATAGACTAAAGATAACGTTGAATATAGTGGTGAGTGGTATATGAACCTTTATCAGCAGTATGTGCTGCCCAAAATGATAGATATTGCCTGTAGTACGGGCAATGTAATGAAAGCACGTTCCAAAATTGTTCCGCAAGCACGCGGTAACGTATTGGAGATTGGCATTGGTAGCGGTCTGAATTTACAGTTTTATGATCCTGACAAAGTCTCTTCTATTATCGGTGTGGATCCAGCGGCTCAAATGCAGTCGCTGGCTCTTGAGCGTGCAGCTGGCATTGGCATTCCGGTTGAAATGGTAGCCGTCGATGTACAAGGTATCCATGCTGATACGGATCAATTTGATACGATTGTAATGACTTTTACCTTGTGCAGTATTGATGACCCAGTAGCGGAACTCCGAGAAATGGCGCGCGTGCTAAAACCTAGCGGTCGCTTACTATTTTGTGAGCATGGACTGGCACCAGATTCTTCTGTTGAGCGTTGGCAGCATCGATTGACGCCTATTTGGAAACCTATAGCAGGTGGGTGTCATTTAGATCGCGATATTCCGGCGCTTATTAGAGAAGGTGGTTTTGTCATTGACGAGTTGAGCGAAGCGTATTTGCCCGGTCCACGACCGATGAGTTATGTGTATAGCGGTGTGGCACAGCAAATCGCATAAAGGATAAGCCCAATTAACTATGCTAAAATTATTTACCAATCAATGCGACGACGACTATAACTACAGCAAGCAACGTAACTAGCTTTTAGATAAAAGAGTTCATGGACAGTATTTGAAATAACAAAATAATTAGCATAGGAATTAAATAATGAGTGAGCAAAATTTTCATCTAGTATGCCCACATTGCCAAGCAACCAACCGTGTACCTGCTGCACGATTAAGCGCTGCACCAAAATGCGGTAAATGTGGTCAGCCATTATTGACTGCCAGTCCGCATGAGCTAAATGCGCAAACAGCCAATAAGGTTATCCAAAAGAACGATGTACTGACTATCGTAGATTTTTGGGCGAGCTGGTGTCAGCCTTGCGTCATGATGGCGCCAGAGTTCAAGAGCGCTGCTAACCAATTACCGCAAGTAGTCTTTGCTAAGGTACAAACGGATAAATACGAGCAGGCAGCCGCGCCTTATAATATTCGCAGCTTACCAACGATGGTTGCTTTTAGAAATGGTAAAGAAGTCGCACGTCAATCAGGTGCGCTACCAAGTCATCAAATCATCCAGTGGGTGCAAAGCTTACAGTCGTAATATGAGCCAGATAAGACTGTTTATCATCTAAGCTATTTATCCAAATACTTATGTTTTCTTATAAAAAACCGTAGCTATTATAAAAAAGCCAATATGCGATCTGCATATTGGCTTTTTTGCTGTGTCATGTACTATTTTACGGTGTCATGCACTATCTTAGTCGTTTAGATAGCTTTGCACTTGCTTAAGCTTATTCACCATAAATCTTGATACCATTGGCAAAGCTACAACGTTGAATACGAGCCGATTGGACAATTGCATCACGCTCACCGTAGAGACGTGATAATTTTGCGTCGCGTGCTTTGGTATTGTTGCTCTTGCCTAGACCAAAGCTGATATTTGGTGAGATACCCCAGCGTCCTGCAGAGACGCCTACACCGACGCCTGATGCCGATAGCGTAGATTGCTCGTTGCGAGCCGCTTCGACATAGCGGTTGACGCGAGTGTACTCTTGGCTAAGGGCTTGGCAATTGTAGTTTTGATAAGTACTTGGCGGTACATATTGCGGGGTGATGTTACCAGTAGAGGCACAGCCTGAGAGCGCAAAAATGCCAGCTAGTAGTGTCGCTGTCGTAAACGTTTTCATAATGGCTCCAGTGGCTAAGTGATTGTATTTATATCTATTTAAGATAGCAAAAATAGCGCAATTAAGATATTGAAAATCCATCGATGATGAAAAATTTTCGCATCGTATCATCAAAATATCGACAGCTTTCTAAAATGGTTGCTTATTAATAAAGCAAATCGCTTATTAAAATAAGTTTGCGGGCTTAGCAAAGGCAAGTATCACGATCCCGATATAAGCAACGGCAGCGATAAGAATACCTGTTTTTCTTTGCACTGGTGTCGCATCAACTTTAAACGCTTTAATACTTGAGCTAATAGCCGCGATAAGTAAGATGATTTTGGCAAACACCCACTGTACAGGAGCATTGGCACCCATCAATTGCATTAGCATCATCGCACCTGACAGGATAAGCAGGGCATAGATAATATGCGTGGCTATTTTGACCACACGTGGTGCGCGGCGGTCTGCGCTGAGTACTAAGTAGCTTTGATATAAAAATAGCGCAACAGTCAGCGCTGCCATCAGCATATGTAGGTGTTTCATTGAATATTGCTCCCTCTAAAACTGCAGTATATAGGCTAATCTAAAATATGTAGTTGCGATTCAAACATAGTCGGCTATTTGTTTTGACCAGCACATAATGGACTCGCAGGGCTTTGACCTTGCCATTCTGTCGGAGTATAGGCATGGATAGCGAGGGCATGTACTTGGCCGCCTTGTGAAGTAAGTAAAGGCGTAACTAAGCCGTATATCAGCTGATGACGCCCGACCAGTCGTTTGCCTTCAAATGCATCGCTAACGATAGTGAGCTTAAAGTGGCTTTCTTTACCTTCAAAGTAACCAGCATGAGACATCGACTCATTGATCAGTTCGATATGCTGCGGCGCAAGCGCTTGTAATTCGGTATGAAGTGCGTCGGCAGTAGGTGTGGTACTCATAACAATCCTTCAGTGTATTTTGCGCAATTTGATTGGGCAATCTGCAAATAATATTTATCGGCATTATAACAGACACGGTAAGTGGTATAGAGTGCGATTGCCAAATCGAACAATTGCAAACCCTGCCCATTACAATGCTTATCAACTGCAATACTTGTCAATTATAAAACCTGTCATGTATAGCTATAATTAAAAAAGCAAAGCACAACGCTTTGGCTGTACTTTGCTTCTATGATATCTAAACATGCACTGCTAAAGCGTAGGAGTAACTAATTATCTACTTATTAGCGGCGCGACTGTTGATATAGAGGCGTAACTTTTGGCATCAATGACTGTAACTCTGCGATACGGCTGCTGCTCGTTGGGTGAGTGCTGAGGAATTGTGGTGGCTCACCCTGGCTTGCTTTTTGCATTTTTTGCCACAGGGTAACAGCCGCCTGAGGGTTATAACCTGCACGTGCCATCAGCTCAAGACCAATCTGATCAGCTTCACTTTCTTGAGTGCGACTGTGGGGTAGGCTCAAGCCTAAATTACCCGCAGTACCTGCTAGCTCAGCCTGTCCTTGTGATAAGCCAAATATACTAGCAGCCAGACCGATACCAGTTTGGGTTGCATACTCGCGTGATAGACGCTCACGTGAATGCTCACGTAATGCATGAGATATTTCATGACCCATAATGGCAGCAATCTCATCATCAGTGAGGTTCAGACGATCGATGATGCCTGAATAAAACATAATCTTACCACCCGGCACCACAAAGGCATTCAAATCGTTAGACTTGATGGTGTGTACTTCCCATTGCCATTTGGCTGCATCTGCGCGGTAGACGCCAACTTGACCAACCAAACGGTTCGCAATATTTTTTAAGCGGTTTAGCTGAGCGGTATTGGTATCTAGCACACCTTTTGATTTTGCGTCTTGTATTGTTTTGGCATAGCTTTGGGCAGACAGTGCCAATACTTGCTCACTAGACACTAATAGCAACTGCTGACGATCAACACCAACTGCGCCAGAATTGGTAGTGCTGGTACAACCAGTTAAAGTCAGTGCTGACAACGAAGCGGCCATCACTGTCGTGGTTAATAACTTCTTCATAAAATATCCTCTCTATAAGATGGAAAAACATAAAGTCAAACAAGTTAAAGAATAGTGCAGCAGAGGTGGGAGCCGTGTTTATTAATCTTTTAGTAGTGCTCATTCATCCGCTTAAACAGTAAAAGTTTACCTTAACTGCCATTGGACATAAGTATAATAATGTTAACCACCTAAAACCAAGATAGGAAAAGTAACAATAAAGCGTATGATTGTAAGTACGATATCTTTTTATTAGAGTGAAAATAGTGCACTTTTCTTTTATCGATTGTCTTATGACTGTTGTAAAGCTAAAGGAAATGAAGCCCAGACTTAAAGTTCTATGATTAATGTGAGATATTTTTTATATTATCAAAATTAATTCCTGTTTTTAAATCAATTGCTTATATTAATTTACTCTAAAAAAAGGACATTTAGCTAAAAATATTAGGGATAAATTTTAAAAAAGGTGTTGACACCCACAGAATATTTGCTAAAATAGCCAGCCTATCGAGACGGAGTAGTTGTTAACAACGCTACGGATTGATACTAAGCGGGAATAGCTCAGTGGTAGAGCATAACCTTGCCAAGGTTGGGGTCGAGAGTTCGAATCTCTTTTCCCGCTCCAAATATGGCTTGAAAAAGCGCAAAAAGCCTCACTTCACAGTGAGGCTTTTTTTTATGTGTAAAATCTGTCCTAAGTCCACTAATAGCGAAAACATAGAAAGCAAAAATTAAAGCTAACTGTAGGTAGGATAGAGATTATCAGTATTGAAGAATAGACGTGTACCCTAATACCTGAGCAAACTAAACCTATAGCAACATAAGGGTATCCAATGCCACCAAAACCCCTCACCTTAATCAGTGCCAAGCTCGCCTTTATCATATCCGCCATCGTCATCGGTATCATGGGCATCACCATGATTGGCTTTGGCTGGGTGCCGCACCTGTCTCTTATTCTAGCTATCTGTGTGCTACTGGCTATCGGTATGTACAAAGGACTTAGCTTTGATGACATGCAAGCACAAATGGCCTCAGGCGTCATGCGTGGTATTGGTGCCATCTATTTGTTCTTCTTTATTGGACTGATGGTTGCCGCTCTGATGATGTCAGGTGCTATTCCTACTTTAATGTATGTAGGCTTTCAGCTGATCTCACCTGAGTACTATTATATCTCTGCCTTTATCCTCACCTCTATTATCGGTATTGCTTTGGGTAGTAGTTTGACGACTGCAGCAACGCTTGGCGTAGCCTTTATTGGTATGAGCAATGCCTTTGATGCCAATGTGGCGATAGCGGCAGGGGCAGTGGTATCAGGTGCATTCTTTGGTGATAAGATGTCACCCTTGTCGGATACCTGTACGATTGCGTCCTCTGTCGTTGGTATTGATCTGTTTGAGCATATTCGCAATATGATGTATACGACAGTCCCTGCGTGGATACTGACAGTTATCTTGTTTTGGATGTTCTCAGGACAGACGACTAGCGCTGATCTAAGTCAAGTGACGATATTGCAAGGTCAGCTGATAGACAGTGGTTTGGTACATGGGTATTCGGTACTGCCGTTTGTGGTATTGGTTGGGCTAGCACTGTTTCGGGTTAATGCGATTTATACGATTATCTGTACTATAGCAGTGGCATTAATCATTACTTATGTACATAGCTCACCAAGCTTTGGTCAATTGGGTGGTTACTTGTTTGCAGGCTATGCTCCTGCTGAGTCATTAGAGCTAGGGGAAGTAGGTGGTATGCTGTCGCGTGGCGGTGTACAGAGTATGTTTTTCACTCAGGCGATTGTGATACTGGCATTAAGCTTAGGTGGTCTATTAACGGCATTAGGGATTCTGCCAGCACTGCTATCTGGTATTAAGGATACATTGACGACATCAGGACGAGCTATCTTTGCGGCAGCGATGTCGGCACTAAGCATTAACGTGCTGATCGGTGAGCAGTACTTGAGCATCTTATTGTCTGGTACGGCCTTTCGTTCGACATTTGAGCGCTTACATCTACATCCGAAGAATCTGTCGCGGACGATTGAGGATGCGGGAACGGTGATTAATCCATTAGTGCCTTGGAGTGTGTGCGGGGTGTTTATCAGTCAGGCGTTAGGGGTGCCAGTATTAGATTACTTGCCTTATGCATTCTTCTGTTATTTGTCACTGCTATTGACGCTGCTATTCGGGTTCACGGGGCTGACGATTAGTCGGGTGAAAGAGGGGAAGAGTGCCGATGCGTAACCCTTACGGTTCTATTTAATAGTGCTATCAATACTTATCCCAATAAGGATGATCGCCAAATCGCTCTGCAATAAGGTCAATCAAATAACGACAACGCTGCGATAAAAAACGATTCTTTGGATAAACGGCATATGCTTTTAATACAGGCAACTGGTACTGCTGGAAGACAGGTACAAGTTCACCTCGTGCCAGTTCATTGTAGGCAATAAACGTGGGCACGAAGGTAATGCCGTGTCCCTTTACCGCCAAATCAACCAAGAACTCGCCATTAGTGGCTTTTATTGTGGCATCGATAGTACGGTAATGTTTTTTGCCCTCAGCGTCCACCAGCTCTATACTGCTCGTTTGACCAAGACTATATTGCAACAGTTCATGATTGTCTAAATCATCTAGGGTTTCGGGTACACCCATCCTTGCCAGATAGTCAGGACTGGCACAAATCACACAGCGTATCAATGCCAACTGTTTTGCCTGATAGCTAGAGTCGCGCAGATCGCCAATGCGAATTGCCAACTCATAACCTTCTTCAATCAAGTCGATACGCCGATCAGAAAAATCCAGATCGAATCTCAGATTGGGGTGCTGATTGGCATACTCATCAATCACATCATTCAGATGCCTGACCCCAAACGATAATGGTGCCGTCATTTTGAGCGTTCCCTCGACACGCATGGGAGCTTCACTAGTGTTTTCATTGACCGCATCGACTGCTCGCAAGATATGATTTACCTGCTGATAATACTGCTCACCTGCTTGGGTCAATTTAGAGTGGCGAGTGGTACGGCTGATCAATTGACTGCCTAGGCGTGCTTCTAATTCTTTGAGACGACGACTCACGGCTGACTTTGCGATATTCAACTGCTCAGCCGCTTTGGTAATGCTACCTGCTTCGACAATGCGTACAAACATTGCCATATCTTCTAGTTGTCCCATTATCGATGCCTCATGATTGTTCTTACCCCAAGAACTTACATTTGTGATTATTGCTGTTTATCCTATGCTAGTCAACGCCTATAATCGCGCTATTCTCTACTTAGAGACATGATTAAGCACACTTTTGGAGCATTATTATGGACAAATTACAGCAATTTAGCGCACCGCTCGGTCGTCTATTATTATCAATCATTTTCATCTTTGCAGGCATTGGTAAAATCACAGATTATGCGACTACTCAAGGCTATATGGAGTCAGTAGGTGTGCCTGGTATGTTACTACCATTGGTAATCGCGTTTGAGGTACTAGGTGGTATCGCTATCTTGCTAGGTTATAAAGCTCGTCCAATCGCTTTCTTGTTTGCCGGGTTTAGCATCGTGTCAGCTATTATTTTTCATCAGTTCTGGACTGACGAATCACAGATGATCTCATTTATGAAAAATATTTCGATCGCAGGTGGGTTTTTGATGATTTTTGCTCATGGTGCGGGTGCTTACTCAATAGACAATAAGCGATAAGCAGGCAGTAGTTGAGCTACCTCTTACAAGCTTACGAAGAACAATCATAAAGGGGGAGTTTAAAATAAAGAGCGTCATGAACATTTTCACAGAAAATTTCAACAGCAGACAGTTTTTTATATAAGCATAACTTAAATTAATTTATATAAAGTTAGCTGTGCTAATATATGTAAAAAATCTATATTACGTTAAAACTGCTCTGATTGTTCTACTAAACAGAATAGTTAATTGCATTTAGTGTTGTTTATCTATGTAGAATTAATAATTATAATAAGCCCATTGTTTAAATAGATTAATCGATAATAAGTGTATAGAGGATTAATCTGTTGATAGCTAAGGATATACCATGAAAACGATCTATCATGCCTCAGCCTCCCGTGGTGACGCCAATCATGGCTGGCTCAAAAGTCGTCATAGCTTTAGCTTTGCTAACTATCATAACCGGGAGCGTATGGGGTTTGGTGCTTTACGCGTTATTAATGATGATTTTGTCATTGGCGGTCAGGGGTTTGGCAATCACTCGCACCGTAACATGGAAATTATCAGTATTCCTCTATCCGGCAAACTCGCTCACGGCGACAGTATCGGCAACGAGGGCGTCATAGAAACTGGTGAAATTCAAGTAATGTCAGCGGGTACAGGCATTACCCATAGTGAAATGAATGGTGACGATGCAGAGGCTGTGAGGTTTCTGCAGATTTGGGTGATGCCAAACAAAATGGATGTCGCACCGCGTTATCAGCAAGTGCATATGGGCGATATCATGCGACCTAACGAGTTTAGCCAAGTGCTATCACCTAATGCCGATGATGCAGGGGTTTGGATTCATCAAGATGCTTGGTTTAGCATGGGTAGTTTTGACGAAGGTATATCGCAAACTTATCAGTTAAATAATCCCAACAACGGTGTCTACGTATTTGTGCTCAGCGGTAAAGCAGTGATAAATGGCCAAATCCTGTCTACTCGTGACGGCCTTGGCATTTGGGATACTCAGAGCTTTACGATGGACGCAACAGTAGCTAGCCGTGTGCTAGTGATGGAAGTGCCACTATTTATGTAGTCAAGAACAAAGATCTTTATCAATAACCATTAACGCTACAAATTATTTTTATTAACAACTATTTTACTAACAATATGGAGAAACACTATGTCAGATTTAACAACATTACAGCAGCTTGCAGAGAAACGTCGTTCTATCTATGCGCTAAGCAACCAGCTACCAGTAGCTAACGACGAAATCGTGAAAATAGTTGAACATGCTATTTTGCACACGCCATCGTCGTTTAACTCGCAATCGACACGTATCGTTGTATTGTTCGGCGATGACCATCGTAAATTGTGGGATATGACCGAAGATACGTTACGCGAAATCGTTGGTGATGAAGAGAAGTTCAAATCGACCAAAGAGCGTGTCAATGGTTTCCGTAATGGTGCTGGTACGGTGCTGTTCTTTGAAGATCAAGCAGTCGTCAGAGGCATGCAAGAAGCAGCGCCACTATATGCTGACAACTTCCCAATCTGGGCAAGTCAAACCAGCGCCATGCATCAGTATGTTATCTGGACGGCACTAGCCAGTATCGATGTTGGCGCAAACTTACAGCACTACAATCCAGTAATCGATCAAAAAGTAGCTAGTGCTTGGGATATCGACAAAGACTGGACGCTAAATGCACAATTGGTATTTGGAACAATTGAGCAGCCAGCGGGCGAAAAAGCATTTAAGCCAGTCGAAGAGCGTATGAAAGTGTTTGGTGCTTAAGGTAAGCTAGTTTATTCTATTTTATATAGTCCTGAAAGCTTATGTAAAACAGAAAGCGCCACTCAGTAATCTCTGGGTGGCGTTTTTTGTTAGTGACATTATTTTGTTAAGGGTAAAGGTTGTAGATGTTATCAATAGCATACAGCTACGTTAAATCTCTACAAAATTACGTAGAGACCAACGACTATTTGCGTTGCATCAAACTATTAGCCACCCATGCTGGACCGATTAATAAAAACTGTAAATCTTTAAAGAAAGAAGGTTTTTTGCCTTCGATTTTATGTCCTATGAACTGGCCAATCCATGCAACGACAAATACCGCTGCCCATGCTTTAAAGCCCCATGGCATCGCTGCCATCACTGATAGACAGATAAGAATAAACATCCCCATCGCTAAAAACAGTGGCGTAGATAAACGCATATAAAACAATAATACTAATGCGCTTAGTACCAAGGTAAACCACACGGATAGCGACATGCCCATACCTAGCAGACTGACAAAGATGGTTGGCACACATAACCAATGGATTTTTTTATTGACCAAGTTTTGGTGACTGACAGAGTACTCACTAAGCCATTGCTCTAGCGTACGTTTGGACATTTTTGGTTGACGAGACATACTAACCTCCCTGTTAGTAAATAAGATAAGTAACTCATACTCGCTAATGGACTCGCTACTAAACTCAATGCGAAGACAATTGTTAATATCAGTTGTAGCACTAATTGCGCCTGTCTACCATGTTATCTGATAGACGGCACAGTCAAGTTCAATCGTGCTATTGATGCTATATCAGCAAGATTTTATTCAAATTCCCAAGGGGTTTTTCTATAAGAGACGCATTATCCCTGCTCGCTGCGATGCCATTCATACAGGCCGATAAAGGCGTTTACTTGATACACCATAGTCTGAATAGCAAAGATATAGTTGCCAGACATCAGATTCACGATGAGCCAGACAAAGTTGACGATAGTCCATAACCACCAGTTAAATGAATAACGCAAAATCATAGCTGCCTGAGCGGTGATGGACAGCACAAAGGCAATGACGTTAATCCAAAAGAAAGAGATAAATCCCAAAAACAGACTACTATCATCCTGTACGACCGCATAGCCGTAGCTCGCTAATAAATCATTTACCGTAGGGAACAGTGCAAGTCCAACGATGATGAAGGTAGCGGTAACCAACCAAACAGCTTTACTTGCTGACTTGGGTATCATGTCGCCATCAGGATCGGTGTGCTTCGACCAATAAAAAATACCGTAAACATGGGTAAAAAAGTTAAATAATGGAGCAAGCATCAAACCAACTGCGCCAGACGTTGCCTGTACGATGACTTCGCCAGCCGTTGCCCCCATACCAAAGCCATTGCCCATGACGTTTTTGCGGAATGATAACGAGACCACGCAAACCAAACCAATGAACGAGACCGCCAAGTAAAACCAATCAAGCGTGGTATGGTCTGTCGTGAGCCAAAAACCTGCGGATAAGGCAATAACACCGCAAATAAACCAAATGATAATCCATTGCATCGCCCATTTTCCGGTGATGTTGTCCAATAGCTGAATACGCATCGCTTTTCCCCTAAAGTAAATACTGATATCAATATAGTGCTAACTGTCATGTATTAGTTAAATAAAGTGTGCTAGTTAAATAACATGTGCTAATTGAATAAATTATTATAAATATGCTAAGTACAGTTTATGATTTTTTGCCATAGATATATTGATCAATCAATAGTAGTGCTTGTTGATAGCGAGCGTCATAGTCGGGCTGATCAATCATATGCGGTGCAATATCGTGACGCGCAAAAATATCGATCAAACGCTGCTCAAAGCGTCCACGCGCTTCAGGCGTACCCAAAGATCGCATACCATCATCAATCCATGGCGTATTGTTATCTAGCATAATGGTGTGGTCTAAACGAAACTCATCAATGCAAGCAGCTACAAAAGGATGCGTGCGACCCTCGTATTCTTCACAAAATGCTTGCGTAGTGACAAAGTCAGTATCAACGATGGTGATAGGGGCAGTTGCATTGGCTTTAGCTTCTCGGATTGCCTCAGCATGGTCGAGACAAATAGGACCATAATCACTATATTGCAGCCCAACCTCGCTACCACCCAAATCTGTACCGACATACAGACGTCCCATCTCTAGGGCAAAGCTGGCACCATAATAGTTGGCAAGCTTATGGACTAGCGTTGTCTTACCTGAGCTTTCACCGCCGACGATAGCGACAGTCTTGGTATAGTCGGCGCGTGCTTGCGGATGAAGTGCTGACCAATGGGCAACGGGATCACGCGCAATCGCATAAGAGTCAAATTCCGGCTGTAGCGGCGTAGTAACGACTGGCAAAAGCAGCTGCTCTTGTATGTCATTGCGAGTGAGCGGATGGTTTTCCGCCATAAACAATACAGTCTCTGTTGATAGTGATAAGGCGTCCATCAAACGTTGCAATTTGGCATTACTAGCAGCGACATCGATACTGACATCATCGCTAGTGCTATACAGATGTTCGTGCAGCGGTAGCTCTATCTCATGAGTCGTATGAATATGAATAAATGGTAAATCGGCACAAGCCATCTGTAGCCAGCGCGCTTTGTCTTGTAAGGTAATGGCAAAATCTGGATGCGGCGATGGATGCGCCATAATGACGATATGCAAGGTTTTGGCTTGTCCTGCTGCATCCAATATGCTGCGCATCTGTCCTAAATGCAGCGGCTCGAAATGTCCAATCATCAATCCAGTGTCGTACATAGTTATCCTTATTATTTTTTTATTTTACTCTCAGTGTTCCATGTCTATTCCAAAAAATACGGTCGATGCTGTCTAAGTTAAATGATCCAAACTAGACATCTATCAAGATCCAAAGTAGACACCTATTAAGAATCGTAAACCAACCATATTCTTTACTTCTAATATTCTTCGTAAAGGTACTTTTATCTAACAGTTGAGCAGTATCCTAGTTTTCATCATAGAACGTCTGAAATCTGAGTTGCTTCTCAGCATGGTATAAAGGTTTTAGATGATTTGCAGGTGGGTTATTGTAAAAATAAGGTATATCGTACGTACACGAAATCGCACGTTTTTTAATTGAGGATTTTTTCACTGAGCAAAGTTGGTTAGCTAAAATATTATTCAGACTATTAAAAGTTTGACTCGATTTTAGCGTTATAAAGCGAGCTTATCTCTTTGATTAAATTAAAAATAACGAGATACGTGAAGCTAAATTGCAAGGTTATAGCAACAAAGGTGTTTTTGAAACATTTTGAAATAACTATTTAAAATCAGGGGCTTGCATGGTGCTATGACAGATTAGGGTAAGCTTGAGTAGCATAAACTCACAAAGTACTGCTATACCTTCAACAGATAAATCCTGAATTATTGATATACTGGTTCGTAAGTTAGCAAAGCAAGATAATGTTTTGGCTAAATACGTAAGACAATCAGAAAAATAGAATAAAAAATAAACAAGAATAGAAAATAGAGAGGTATTTGATTTGGCTAAGTTAGCAAAATTACATCGCTCACCAAACAATCGCATGATAGCAGGTGTGATGGGTGGCATTGCAGAATATGCTGGTTGGTCGCCAACATGGGTGAGAGTATTATTTGTCATTATCTCATCGTTAAGCGCAGCAGTACCAGGCATTTTGATTTATATCATCCTATGGATAATCATGCCAAGAGCTAATAGTCAGTCTTATCAATAATAGGAGCCTGATGGTTATCTTTAAAATTAGGTTTTTTGAACCAGTTAAAGAGTCAAGTTTAAGTTAGACGTAGTTGCTAAAAACAGTAGACCTCCAAAAAATAAAAAGCCTGATTAATCAGGATGCCCAAGATACAATTTTCCTCCTGCCCGAATGCTAGCGCATTTGGGTATTTTTTTATTTATTGTATTAGTGCGACTTCCATGATGATTTGCCTGAAAATACGCTATACAACCGAGGTTTTGTGCCCACTATGCAAATTTAGTTGATGTAAATATGGATAAAATAGTCAATTTTTAGTAAGGTGAGCAGGCAGATAGAGTCGTTGCCGAATAGGTCGCGCGTGCGCTATCAGAGATTTATTTAATAATACTCATTTCACAATGGCTTTACTATGAAAACCGAAACTATGACATCCCAAGCGATAACCCCGATGACACAAGATAAAGACTCTCAACCGATGACTTTTCAAGATTTAATCTTAACTTTGCAAAATTATTGGGCCGATAAAGGCTGCGTTGTATTGCAGCCCTACGACATGGAAGTCGGTGCAGGTACTTTTCATACCGCGACGTTTTTGCGCTCGTTAGGTCCTGAGCGTTGGAATGCAGCGTATGTACAGCCATCACGTCGTCCTACTGACGGGCGCTATGGTGATAACCCGAACCGCCTGCAACATTATTATCAGTTCCAAGTCGTGCTAAAGCCGAATCCACCGAACATCCAAGAGTTGTATTTGGACTCACTACGAGCCATCGGTATTGATCCATTGGTGCATGATGTGCGTTTTGTAGAAGACAACTGGGAATCGCCAACGCTTGGTGCGTGGGGACTTGGTTGGGAGATTTGGTTAAACGGTATGGAAGTCACGCAGTTCACGTACTTCCAGCAAGTCGGCGGTATCGAGTGCTTCCCAGTCACTGGCGAAATCACTTACGGGCTTGAGCGTTTGGCCATGTATGTACAAGGCGTTGATAGCGTTTATGATTTGGTCTGGGCAGACGGTGAGTTTGGCCGTGTCACGTATGGCGATGTTTTTCATCAAAACGAAGTCGAGCAGTCTACCTACAACTTTGAGCACGCTGATGTGCCAATGATGGGCGAGATGTTTGATTTTTATGAGCAACAAGCAGACAAATTGGTCGATGCAGGATTGCCATTGCCAGCTTATGAGATGGTATTAAAAGCATCTCATGCGTTTAACTTGCTTGATGCACGTGGCGCTATTTCAGTGACTGAGCGTCAGCGTTTTATCCTACGTGTGCGTACGCTTGCTCGTAAGGTTGCCTTTGGTTATGTAGAAGCTCGTGCCAAGTTAGGCTTCCCATTGGCTGATGAAGAACATCGCCAAGCCGCACTTGATAAGTATTTACCAAAAGAAGACGTGGCAGCAGACACCTTAGCAGCAGATGGCGTAGCAAAAGAAAATACTGACACTAACCAATCTACTAACGATAAATAGGAGCATCCCATGAGTACTATTCTATTTGAACTGGGGTGTGAAGAGCTACCTCCAAAGAGCCTAAAACCATTACGTGATGCGCTACAAGCCAGTGTTACTGAGCAATTAACTGCAGCAGATATTACCTTTGATAGTATCAAAGCCTTTGCTGCTCCGCGCCGTTTGGCAATTCAGATTCAAGGTATTAGCGATAAGCAGCCAGATCGTACTGAGCAAAAACGCGGACCAGCGATTAAAGCGGCATTTGATAGCGATGGCAATCCAACCCGTGCGGCGATGGGTTTTGCTAAAGGCTTGGGTATTGAAGCCAGCGAGCTTACGACCATTAACACCGATAAAGGTGACTATGTTGGTTTTGAGCAAACGATCAGTGGTCAAGCGACTACCGAGCTACTGCCGGCTATTTTTCAAACGGCGTTAGATAGCCTACCGATTGCCAAACGTATGCGCTCAGGCGCAAGTCGCAACGAGTTTGTTCGTCCCGTACAGTGGGTCGTATTGATGCAGGATGATACTGTCATTGATGCCACTATCCAAGGGCATGAGACAGGCTCGCAAACTCGTGGTCATCGCTTTCATAGCCCTGACTACCATGATATTGCTCATGCCAATGACTATGAGCAACTATTAGATGGTCTAAAAGTCGTGGCGGATTTTGATAAGCGTCAGATGCTGATCAAAAACCAAGTCAAAGCATTGGCAGATGAAGTCAATTCTGATGCCATCGTACCGCAAGATTTGTTAGACGAAGTCACCGCATTGGTTGATTTCCCCATTGCGTTACGAGCAAGCTTTGAGGCGCGCTTTTTACAAGTGCCGCAAGAAGCGCTTATCTCGACCATGCAAGCGGATCAGAAATATTTCTGCTTGACCGATAAAGCGGGCAAATTGCAGCCTTACTTTATCTTTATCACCAATATTGAGTCTAAAGACCCCAATCAGATTATCGAAGGTAATGAAAAAGTCGTGCGTCCACGTTTGGCTGATGCCGAGTTTTTCTTCTTGCAGGATCAAAAGCAGCCGTTGTTTGCACTCACAGAGAGTCTGAAAACTCGCGTATTCCAAGACAAACTGGGTACGATTTGGGAGAAATCTGAGCGTATTGCCAAGCTTGCTGCGTTTATCGCCACGTTGATGCAGCAGCAAGGCCACGATATTAATGTCGATGAAACCGTACGTGCGGGTATCTTATCTAAAGCAGATTTGGCCAGCTCGCTCGTCGGCGAGTACCCTGAATTGCAAGGTATCGCAGGTACGTATTATGCGCGTTTGAATGAGGAACCTGAAGCGGTTGCGGCAAGCTTAGAAGAGCAGTACCTGCCCAAGTTTAGCGGTGATGTATTACCACAGACACCGATTGGCATCTGCTTAGCATTGGCTGATCGTTTAGATACGCTCGTTGGTATTTTTGCGATTGACCAAGCGCCAACGGGTTCAAAAGATCCGTTTAGCTTACGTCGTTCTGCTATTGGTATCTTGCGTATTTTGATCGAAAAGCAGTTGCCGATTAATCTGGTAGCGCTCGTTGAGCAAGCGATCAAAGGCTATAGCGATGCTGAAGGTAGTAAGATTGCCAAAATGGGTGATACTTTTACCCAAGTCATGGCATTCCTAAACTCGCGCTATCGTGCGATGTATACAGAGCAAGGCGTTAGTGTCGATACGATTCAAGCAGTGCAAGCGATTAACCCGCATATGCCGCTTGATTTTGATCAGCGTATCCGTGCCGTGCAAGCATTTAGCGAGCTGTCACAAGCGTCGATGTTGGCTGATTCAAACAAACGTGTTGCTAATATATTGGCCAAGTCAGAAGTGAGCATTGCTGATACAGTCGATGAAGCACTACTGTCTGAATCTGCTGAGCAAAACTTATATGCGAATGTGAAACAAGCACAGACAGTGGTACAACCACTGCTGGAGCAAGCGGACTATACGCAAGTATTGCAAACGCTGGCTAGCTTAGATGAGCCGTTGACCCAGTTCTTCGATCAAGTAATGGTTAATAGTGAAGATGCTGCGCTTAAAAACAATCGCTTGGCATTACTAAAGCAGGTTCGCGCCTTGTTCTTGACGGTAGCTGATATTAGCGAGCTACAGCTGTAACTCTGCTAAAAGCTAATTGTTACTTTAGCCTGATAGTTACTTTAACCTGATTATTGCTTTAACTTGACAGTTACTTTTGATAAAAAACCTGGCTTATCGTGGCCAGGTTTTTTTCTATGCAGTTGACTGGTTTACTCATATAGTTATCCGTTAGATATAGCCAGTCAGTTAGCGCAATTAGCAATTAAACGGTAAAGGCATTGTATTATCGCTATTATTGACGGTAAAATTTATGCTATCAAGACCTGTTAAATAATCTTATTTAGTAGATTTCATTATTTCTCACGTTTACCCGTAATCGAAGGAGCACTGCCGTGTTTGCTGTTATTATCGTCATCCTTATTATTTGGGCTTCAATGTGGGCTTTTTATAAGTTTATGTACCCGCGTGCACCTAAAAGTATGATGCCAAAAGAAGGGGATGTGACCACTCCGCGTCAGTGCAATTTCTGTGGCAACAGCTTGGCTGAATATCGCGGTGTACTTGAAACCAAACCAAGCACAGCTACCGATGGCAACGTTGAAGCGAACCAAGAGTTATTCTTTTGCAATTATGAGCATCAGGCAGACTTTCACGCAGGCAAGACCTACACGCCTTATGCATAAATAGATAAATGATTGACCATAAAAAAGCGCCTAACTTTATTGGCTAGGCGCTTATGTGTTTAATACAATACGATGCATCTACAGAATAGAATGAGCATCTTTCATGATTTTATTGAGCAATGCCTCGGACTGTTTGTCTTTCTGCAAGCGATCTTCGTCACTTCTTTGATTGGCATGGATTTTTTCATACAAGTTTAAGCAGCACAGTACCAGTATGCTTTCTTGGCTAAGGCTTGGCGCATCTCTTTTTAGATCGAGCGCATAGTTGTTGATATACGAAACCGCTGACAGTAGCTCTTCTTGCTCATGTACAGGACAAAATATCGGATAAGTAACTCCAGCAATCGCAATATCAACTTTTTTGATTTGTGGTTCAGGCGCTTTAGGTGTTTTGGTATTAGATTGTGCCATGGCGCTTGATATATTTGATGCTGCTGGTGTCGTTTTTTGCGCTGGTACTGGAGCACTTGTTACTGGAGCACTTGGCGCTTGAGTATTTTTTGGTTGCTTTTCTATCGGTTTGCTTTGGTCATCGGTCATGATAAATCCTACAATGTCTGGTCAGTGAAATGAGTGATATCAGATTTTACAAATAGCGTTATGCAGTTGAATAAACAGTACGTCTTTGCTATCTGCTACAAGAAAACGTTAGCCTTCTGCTTGATCGATACGGGTTAGGCGCTGTAATACGACTTGCGTACGCTCGGCTGCCAATTGGTTCTTCTTTTGCAGTTCACTGTTTTGTTGTTTGATATCGCTATACTGCTGCTTTAGCTCATTATTGTGTTGTTGCAGTTCGCTGTTTTGTTGTTGTAATTGGCTGATCTGTTTTTGTAGTTTGTCTTGTTCTTCACCGATCATATGGTGCGCTTCTGCAAGACTCTGATAGCGCTTGTCGAGATCGTTCAGTTGTTTCTTGGCACCGTCACGTTCGTTATGGCTGTTGTCTAATTTGGTTTTTAGTGCGGCAAATTCTTTTGAATCAGTAACAGGATGTTGTTTTAAGCTGCTAAGTTCAGCACTGACAAGCTGATACTGTTTTTTGATGTCGAGTACCATTTTTTCTAATATTCTAAGTTGATCATACATAGTCAGTTTTTATCCTTAACAAGTAAGCGTGAATGAATTTTGTTCGCTGCATTTAATAATGCCATAGGTGACCGCATAATATCTATATCAACAAAGTAATTACAAGCATCAGGCTTTGTCTTTTCACTTTTATTTTTCGATGACTTGTCCATGACATTTTATCGCGACTATTTTTATTTTATAAGCAGTAATCAATTACTAGGACATCTATTATGAATGATAATATCTCTGGCTGGAATACTTGGCTGACCGCGTTTGATGATTGGACTGACGTGTCTATCAGCGAAGTGCATGGCATGATGACAGGGCTTATGACGGCTTGTAATGCGCCTGACGAAGCAACTTGGGCTAAGGTATTTGAAGAGCTCAGCTTTGCCCCGCTACCAGAGCCTGCATTGACCTTGCTGACAGAAGAAGCGGAAGACATCGTGTTTCAGCTCAAAGACAAAGATGATGCCTACGCGTATATGCCGCTCATCCCAGATGATGAACATGATTTATACGAGCGCGTGATGGCGTTGAAACAGTGGGCAAACGGTTTTATGACCGGTTTCGGTATTACCGATTGTGGTTTGACCAGTGAAGAAAACGAGATGCTATCTGATTTGGCTAAGATTGGCGCAATTCGTCTCGAAGATGATGAAGATTTTGAAGGTGGCGAAGAGTCTTATCTCTATATCTATGAATTTGCTCGTATGGTACCCGTAAGCTTTGCCACGCGTAAACGTAAGGCTGTCAAAGATATCGCGCTCATCGCTGGTTTGTCTATCGATGCCAAAACAACCAAAGAGCTACAGGCAGAAGGTAAGCTACCAAAACCAATGCCGCCAGTGGTTGATGTGATGAATCATAACAATCCATCGTAAGTCAGCTCTGACATATCATAGTTCTGAAAATTGTAGTAAGGATATTTTATGATCCAAAATAACAGTAGTAATAGCGACAACGTCATTAATAGCGATAACGTTGACAGTAGCAGCGATGTCCAGCTGAAAAGTGTCGAGCATCCTACTCAAAGTCTTGATTGGTTAACACGTCTCATCGCCTTTGATACAGTTAGTCGCCATTCTAATTTGGCTTTGATTAATGATGTAAAGTCGTACTGTGAGCTGTTGGGTTTGACGGTAGATTTGACCTTTAATGAAGCTAAAACCAAAGCCAACTTGTTTGTGACCGTACCAGCTGGTGAAAATGCTGATATTATCAATAACGGTCTGGTCTTATCTGGTCATACGGATGTGGTGCCAGTCGATGGTCAGGACTGGACATCAGAGCCGTTCACCGCGACGATACGTGGTGACAAGCTATACGGACGCGGTGCGTGTGATATGAAGGGCTTTATCGCTTGTGCGCTTACGGTATTGCCACAAGCCGTGCAGTTATCGAATAGCGGTCAGCTACGTCGTCCATTGCATCTGGCCTTGTCGTTCGATGAAGAGGTTGGTTGTTTGGGTGCGCCATTGATTTTGGCAGACCTAAAAGCACGTGGTATCACGCCTGATTATTGTATCGTCGGTGAGCCCACCAATATGGCGATGGTGGTCGCACATAAAGGTATTGCGGTTTATCGTTGCCGTGTTCATGGCAAATCAGCGCATTCGTCATTGATTGCTCAAGGGGTCAATGCAATCAGCTATGCCAGCAAACTGGTGGGCTATGTAGATACGCTTGCTGAAGAGCTGAGCGCTCGTGATGACACTTTAGAAGACGGGGATGCATTATTTACAGTGCCTTATTCGACATTGTCAGTAGGTACCATACATGGTGGTACAGCGACCAATATCGTGCCCAACCTATGCGAGTTTACTTTTGACTATCGTAACCTGCCGCATATGACGCAAGACGATATACTAGCGCCCATTCAGGCAAAAGTCGCTGAGCTAAATGCCCAAATGCAAGCACGCGCGCCAGAGACTGGCATTGAGCTGATGCAAGAAGAAAGCGTCCCAGCAATGACTGATAATGATAGTGCTGAGTTGCAATCGTTAATCGCTGCGCTGACAGGAGATGATGAGCGTCATAAAGTGGCTTACGCGACTGAAGGCGGTCAGTTTACCAATGCAGGTATTCCAACGATCATCTGTGGCCCTGGTAGTATTGAACAGGCGCATAAAGCGGATGAATATGTGGAGCTTAGCGAAATTGAACGCTGTGATGCATTCTTAAAGAAGCTGTTAGATAGCTGTACGACTCAGCCGTCCATGTAATCGTAATTATTAAGTAGAAGGCGTGTCGTTACTTTAATAATTTCTGCGAGACTTTTTTGACATATAGGTATAAGTGACACCGTCTTAATGGCGGTGTTTATTTTTTAGTCGCGTATTTAAGTCGTATAGCCGTTCGTCTTAGAACCATTTACACATGACAAAGTAGGGGTGGGTTGATGTCTTGGCATCTGTTTGCAGTGTTTTTCGCAAGTACGTTTTTTATCTCAGCGACCCCTGGTCCTAATATGCTGCTGGCATTTCAGTACGGCATGAACTATGGCGTCAAACGAACCTTATGGACGCTAGCAGGTCTGAGCCTTGGCTTGTTTGTATTACTGCTATCGACACTGCTTGGCTTGGACGTAATCAGTCGCCAGTCACCGTGGCTACTGACTATTATCAAAGCCGTGGGTGCTGCATACTTAATCTATTTGGGTATCAGCTCTTGGCGCGATGCTGGTGACAGTAGCTTGATGAGTGATGCTAAAGAGTTGAGTGCCGAGGTAGCAGCAGACTATGCTGCCACTGACGGCGTACCCAGTACACCACAGCCGCGTTCGCTCTCTAGTGCTGCTACTAAAATAGCGCCGAGCAACATGACCTTGTTTCGTACTGGTGTTTGGGTGTCATTATCTAATCCGAAAGCTATCTTGTTCTTTGCGGCATTTTTCCCTAAATTTATCAATTTTAGCGCGCCACTATGGCCACAATATGTCCTACTGACCATTGGTTTATTCATGAGCGAAACAATTTGGCAAATCGTATATACGCTAGGTGGTAAAAAGCTGGCAAGCTGGCTCGATGTTGGTAACCGCTTAGCTTGGCTCAATCGTGGATGTGGGGTAATATTTATAATTATCGCTGCTGCCCTATTGGCTGAAGTGATAAATAGTTTTATAGCTTAAAAACTACCGATACGATTTTAAATCAAAGTGATTAATTAAACACACGTTTATTAAATTATTTTCTATACAGGCCAAATTAATTATTGACTTTAATTTTTAAATCGTTATTATTGGCTCATTGATTTATATTGCTTATCTTTCATAAGCGATAAATCGTTTCAATTAACCTGCTATTGTCGCCCTGACATTAGCCACAACCTATGGAGGAATCATCGTGTCCTATATAACTACCAAGACGTTTTTAAAGATTACATGTGTAAACCACATGACAGCAATGACACCTTCGAAAAGGTTTGGCTAAATTTTTATATAAGCTATTGAGTGATATCCCATCTATCGATATCAACGAATAGCTTTCTGTATCTACTTGCGCTATCTCTTTTCTAAGTCTACTGTGCCAAATTTGCTCTGCGATTGTGCTAAGCCATATTGCGCTTGCTGTTATCTGTTTACCTAACATTTTTCTTTACCGCTATTGCTAATAAAGCGACTCAGGCTATGATTCAGCTAAAGCTTTTCTATGCATATAATATTTACGCTGTGGCCGACGGTTCTGATCTATATTATCTTTCTTTAAAATGTCCATAATAAATTAACCATGAATTTTTATTGATTTTTTAATTAATAAGAATACGGTTTTTTATTACCTAAATTTTATAATTTATTAATTTCATTTCTTGTTAAACGTTTCGTTTAATTGAGATACATAAGTAATGTCTAAAAATTATAAAATTGGTAATGATAAAAAATGCATGGTTATAAAATAATAAAATGGAAGTAATAAATTATGAGCATTCAATTAGTATTAAACAAAAATCCCAAACACGGCGTGCCAGTCAAAATTTACACCACCGATGTTGAGCAAGGTGCGATGCAGCAGTTACGCAATTTAGCCCAGCTAGAGTTTGTGCATTCCCACATTGCAGTGATGCCCGATGTGCACGTTGGCAAAGGCGCAACAGTCGGCAGCGTGATACCGACCAAGTCAGCCATCATTCCTGCCGCAGTTGGGGTAGACATTGGCTGCGGTATGAACGCAGTACGTTTGTCCCTGACGGCGAGCGATCTGCCTGATAGCTTAAGGTCACTGCGGTTGATCGTTGAGCAGCAAGTGCCAGTCGGCTTCAACATGCATAAGCAAATCCAAGCCAAGAACTCAACACTTGATCCACTAGGCAAACGCCTAAAACCGATTACTGATAAACACCCAGGTTTGCTTAAAATGCTTAAAGGTTTTGAGCGTACTTGGGCAAAGCAGTTGGGAACACTCGGCGGTGGCAATCATTTCATTGAGCTGTGCTTGGATGAAAACAACGATGTCTGGGTGATGCTGCATTCTGGTAGCCGCGGCATCGGTAATTGTATCGGTCAGTACTTTATTAACCTTGCCAAAAAAGAACGTCAATCGCGCTTTGGTCATGTGCCAGATCGAGATTTGTCTTACTTTGCCGAAGGGTCTGATAGCTTTGCTGATTATGTCGAAGCAGTAAGCTGGGCACAGGACTACGCGTTAGAGAACCGCCGCGAGATGATGCGCTTAGTGATTAAGTCACTGCAGTCGCCACAAGCAGGATTGCCACGATTTCAGCTGACCAAAGAAGCCATTAATTGCCATCATAATTATGTCAATGAAGAGGTACATTTCGGTGAGCAGGTCTATGTGACGCGTAAAGGCGCTATCAGTGCTTATGCAGGTGAGCTAGGTATTATCCCAGGCTCTATGGGCGCAAAGTCCTTTATCGTACGTGGTCTGGGCGAGGCTGAATCGTTTTGCTCATGTTCACATGGGGCAGGGCGCCAGATGAGTCGAGGCAAAGCCATGCGAGCGTTCACTATCGATGAGCTAAAGGCGCAGACGGATGGCGTCGAGTGTCGCAAAGACAAAGGCGTCATCGATGAGATACCCGGCGCTTATAAAGACATCGATGAAGTGATGGCCAATCAAGCTGACTTGGTCGAAGTGGTGCATACGCTAAAGCAGGTCATGTGTATTAAAGGCTAGCGAATAAAACCATAGCGAGTCACGACAGTTTCAATCGAGCTAAATGTACTAAGTGTACTATTTGCGCTCGATTTCCTAGTCGTGACCTCACTATGCTGTCATTCGAATATATAAAACAGATTTAGAATTATTGAAAATATAGGTAAAAACATGAGCTTAAAACAAACCTTAAAAAAGGCCAAACAAATTGAACGGCAGTTAGAGCAGCAAGCGCAGTTAGAACGTCAAAATATGACAGGTGCGCAACAGTCGCTAAGTACTGTCAAACCACGCAACTATTTGGCACTAGATCCACTGTTAAGAAAAGGTGGTATTCATGAGAAAGAAGATATCGATATCGTCCGCAAAAAACGTCGCCGCGAGACCAAGCAGCAGTTACGGAAGACAGATTGGTTATCAGAATAGTGGTAGTTAATATTCACGCACAAAAAAGCCGTTCGCTATTATAGTGAACGGCTTTTTTATTCTTATTCAAACTTAACCATTGTTACCTTAACCGCTATGCCAATACTTCGATTAGCTCACCTTTGACCATGTGCGGACTAACGAAATCAGTAATACGCACGCTGACGATTTTACCAAGTAACTCATCCATTTTGTCTTCGTCATAAGGGAACATGACGGTACGAGTGTTATCTGCTGTACCGATTAAGCAATCAGGATGACGATTAGCAACTTGTTCAACCAAGACGCGAGTCGTAGTGCCGACCATTTCATACGTTTTAGCAAGCGTTGAGTCAATGATGACTTTCTGGAATTCAGCCAAGCGAGCTTTTTTGGTCGTGAAGCTTACATCATCTGGCAACTCAGCGGCTGGCGTGCCTGGACGTTTAGAGTAGATAAAGCTGTAAGAGTGATCGAAGTTCAACTCTTTTGCCAAGTTCAAGGTATCTTGGAAGTCTTGATCGGTCTCACCAGGGAAGCCAATGATAAAGTCGCTCGACAAGTGAATATCTGGACGAATGGCTTTTAGCTTATTAATCTGATTAATATAAACGTCAATCGTATGGTTGCGCTTCATCGCTGCCAAAATAGCGTTTGAGCCACTCTGAACCGGTAGATGTAAGTGCGATACTAGCTCTGGCAATTGTGCGTACGCGTCAATGATATCATCAGTGAACTCTAGCGGATGGCTGGTCGTATAGCGAATACGCTCGACACCATCGACATGCGATACATAGTGTAATAGCTCAGCGAAACGGCAAATGCTGCCATCGTCTTTTTCGCCGCGATAGCCGTTGACGTTTTGACCCAATAGGTTGATTTCACGGATACCTTGAGCGGCAAGGCTGTCAATCTCAGCCAAGACGTCATCAAGTGGACGCGATAATTCTTCACCACGCGTATAAGGCACCACGCAAAATGAGCAATACTTTGAGCAACCTTCCATGATAGAGACAAAGGCTTTGTAGCCTTCTACTCTTGGCTCTGGTAAGAAATCAAACTTTTCGATGCTAGGGAATGACACATCAATCGTACCGATACGATTTTTAGGTGCGATTTCACGTTGTTCGTTTGATTGATCATACAGCTCTGGCAGGCGATGCAAGGTTTGCGGGCCAAATACCATGTCGACATAAGGCGCACGCTTCTGAATATTATCGCCTTCTTGTGAAGCGACACAACCACCGACGCCAATGACGAGGTCAGGGCGTTTTTCTTTTAGTTTGCGCCAACGGCCCAGTTCTGAAAAGACTTTTTCTTGCGCTTTTTCGCGGATAGAGCAGGTGTTCATCAGTAGTACGTCGGCCTCATCGATATCATGAGTCACTTCCATACCATGGGAGTCGCCTAGCACGTCTAGCATTTTGCCAGAGTCATAGACATTCATCTGACAGCCTTGAGTGGTGACAAAGACCTTTTTTGTCGCTGCTTTTTCGACGGGCGCTTGGGCTGAACTTGCTTCTTTGAGTGCAGTGACAGCACGTGCGGTGACAGTCGTCTCAGCAACAGCATCGTCATCGATGCGGGGATTGAATACAGTAACACTCATAAGGATAAGTCCATGATTGACCAAAAATATAGCGGAGTAGCCGATTAACAGGTGGCGTATTTTATCACAACCCTGTGCCAATGTGAAAAATTAGCACGAGCGATGAGGTATCAATATGATAAATAATTCATAGCAGTATCAATTATTTACTGTCGTTCATATTACTATTCATAAAAACTGCGGCTCGTTATCACTTCTATGTTACACCGTGCTGTCCTATTTATTAACAAAAGGTAAAGGAGATAGTTGAAAGCACAATGAGTATAGTATGATGATTGCTATACCCTTGGCGGTACTTAGCGAACCGTTATTCACATATTTGTAGAGATATCATAAAGAGAGTCAGTATGACAAAGTTGCGTGTTGCGCATAGCATCAAGGATGAAGAGTCTATCAGTCAAAAACACGCGTCAAAGCGAATCACAGTAGGGACGCTACGGCTGAGCGCGTTGAGCGTGGCAACAGCGGTAAGTGCACTTGGTGTGTCACAAGTCGCTTGTGCCGAGTTGACGTGGGGCGATGAGGAAAGCTACCAACAAGAAAGTAACTATCAACAAGATTATCAGCAAGACACCAGTATCGACTCATTTATGGCAGCCGCTATCGCCGCAGATCGCGGTGATGTGAGTGCGCTCTATAGCTATGAGCAAGTCATGAGCGGCGGCTTGTTTGCGATGTATCCGACCTATTGGCGTATGAATCTAGATCTCAATTCACAGAGTTCAGCGGCGGTCTCGCAGTTTGTGCGTCAGTATCCAGATACGGTCATGGCTGAGAAATTAGTGGCTGATTTTGCGGAGACTAAAGCAGGATCGAATGATTATGCCTCGGTTAGACAGGTAGCCAATTTAATTACCAATGCCGATGCCAGTGAGCGCTGTGCCGTTGCGCTTGGGTTTAATAATGGTGGTGACACCATGCGTGCCATGGCAGCCAAATCTGATGTTTGGCTAACCACCAAAAAGCAACCAGCATTATGCGATCAGCTAGCGATGGAGATGAACAACAACGCACTGATTAGTAACCAAGATCGTGCGGCTCGTCTCAAGCGTATGCTACGTAAAGGCAAGACCGGTGATATTATGGCATTGTCCTCACGCCTTGGTACGCCAATTGCTTATTCGGCGCTCAGTGAAATTCAGCTAAATCCGTCTTCTTTCTTTAGCCGTTTTGCTCGTGAGCCTGCCAGTCAAACCAATCAGTATTTGTATCTGTATGCTATTGGCCGTGTGGCTGACAAGTCGTATCGCGAAGCGGCGTTACAATTAGACTTTGATATCAAGCAAGACAATCAGCGCGCGGTCAAATTGTTGAATGACGAAACCCGACGCTATGCTTATCGTACGCTTGGCGTACAGCGTATGAATCACAACACTGATGATGGCTTTAACGCTGAAGCAGTCGATTGGTTCCGCAATAGTTTGGACAATGACTTTAATTTTGAAGAAGCTGAAGACTATGCCATGGCGGCGATTCGCTTCAGTCGTTGGGATGATGTGGTAGAAGCTATCTCAAAAATGGACGGCGAAACGCAAAAAGAAGCTCAGTGGCAGTATTGGCTAGCTCGTGCGTATGAGCAGTCAAGCGATAGTAATAAGCGCAATACGTCTAAGAAAATGTATCAGAACTTAGCAAAAAGTAATGACTACTATGGCCTGATGGCAAAAGATAAAATAGGGCAACGTTTTGATGCTAGCCGTTTAGGCGGTAGTAATTTGCCTAACGTCAGTACCGCTGATCGCGCGCGCGTCATGCAAGATGCTAACTTTGCTCGTGCGTTTGCGTTATATAACTCTGAGGCCAGTCGTGCTTATGCCAACCGCGAGTGGAACTGGGCAGTGAAGCAAGCTCGTGACAATCGTGATGACAATTTGATTATTGCCGCTGCTCGTCAAGCCTATGATATGGGCTGGCTCGATCGAGCGATTTATGCGGTTGATAATACTGATAGAGTGGATAGCTTAGCACTTTCGCATCCAATGCCGCATCAAAGCGCAGTTGTGCGTTATAGTGAGTCAGCAGGTATTGATCCAGCATGGGCGTACGGTATTATGCGTCAAGAAAGCCGTTTTGTATCTTCTGCGCGCTCAAACGTAGGCGCGAGCGGACTGATGCAAGTTATGCCTGATACCGCAAAATATATCGCTCGTAATCTAGGCGAGATGTATAGTGCGAGCCGTGCCAACAGCGGTGATACCAATATTCGTTATGGTACGTGGTATATGGGTGATATCTTGGGCAAACTCAATTATCAACCAGTATTGGCAACCGCAGGCTATAACGCTGGTCCTAATAACGCCAAACGCTGGCAGCCAGTTTATGGTTCTCTCGCCGCAGATCAGTATGTAGAGTCGATTGCATTTCCTGAGACACGTAACTATGTCAAACACGTGATGGAAAACGCCACTATCTATAGTAGCCTTTTAGGTCGTAGTCAGCCAATCAGTCAGCGTATGGGTACAGTACCTGCTTCATTTTAGTCAGTGATGTTATAAACAATAAACCACTAATAATTTTTTGTTAGTGGTTTATTTTTGTACACTAGATTGTTTGACCAGTGATGAATGACTTTATAGACCGTTATTTTATATGTAGTCGTTTATCAGTTGTTTCATACATAATCATCTGACAAATACCTATCTGATCAGCGCGCAATTCTTGACGAAGGCGACAACGTTTACGTTTTTGCTATAGATTAAAAAAAACGTTTTGTTACCATTGCCTTAATGGGAAACCCTATTTTTCAGTCTTGTTCTTAGGTCAATGCGTGTTTTATGTATCGCGTCTAATGATTTAAGTTATAGCCTATGTCTTATCATTGCTAACTAACTGCCCTCAGTCCTATGATCAAAAAATATTTTAGTCTGTCTACGTCGCCAAAAACCAAATATTCGTTATCTAATCGGATATGCTCTTTATCGAAGGCAAATACAAAGACAGATACAAACGCAAGCAACAAGGCTGCTAACTCTATGGTGCAATTGCGTGCAGATTTGGCTAGCAAACACAGTGTAGGTAGTATCAAAGCGACGATGAGCTTTGGCGCTTTACTGCTTATACAAGGTGTTGTATTGCTGCCAGTACAGGCGGCTAGCACGGTTAAGACTGGTCAGCGCGTATTGATGATTGAGATGACACCAGCATTATGTAATATGCAGCCAACGCGGGCACGTATGCGCCAGTGTTTAGAAGGGTATTCATTAACCGTATCTGGTCTAGATATGGGATATGGCGAGCGCTGCGGTCGCGGTAGTGAGCCACGCCTTACCCCGCTACAACTAAAAGTCGTTAACCGCATCATGCCTGACACAACAGTGCGTAGCCAGACGTGGCAACGTTATGGAGCTTGTAGTCCGCTTAGCGCCAGCAGTTACTTTCGACAGATTACTAACTATGCAGGTGGACTAAAATTACCGAATGAGCTAAATACTGGTAATAGTTATACCGTTTCTAAATCACGGTTTATCAGTCAAATGACCCGCCTCAATAGTGGTATGTCTTCAAATAGTGTGGATCTTATCTGTCAAGAAGGCAGCCGTCGCCAATCGATACTCACTGATATACACGTATGTTATGAAGGCAGTGACTTTGGCACTTGTCATGACGTTGTAGACAGCTGTGGCAGTAAATTTATCATTTCAGGTGGACGATAGCCTTTGCTTAGTTACTTGCCCAAACTTTTTTTGATACCGTTTTCCATTTCACTTAGCCGAATTTAATGGTGCAAATTGCCTATTTTGACCATTATATCTACGCATAACGTAGTGAAAATGTGCTTTAGTTATCATGTGATAAAGCCCTCTAGTGCTTTATCCGTAAGCGCTTAGCCTCTGCAGAAATCCTCTCGTATAAAATGTAACAATATAATCCCTGACGGGTCTATGACTGTATCTAGACGGTCACTGCGATGAAGTGCTACACTAGCTCTCGGTTTATACATGCTGTTCTGCAGCGAACAAGTCGATATCTAAAACGATAATCATCAATTAGAATCATAAGCTACATAATCATTAATTAGGGAGTATTCAATGTCAATGAAACAGCCTTTACGTGTTGCCGTCACTGGTGCCGCTGGTAACATCAGCTACGCGATGCTATTTCGTATTGCATCTGGCGAGATGCTAGGTAAAGATCAGCCAGTTATTTTGCAATTACTTGAAATCACGCCAGCGCTTGACGCCCTAAAAGGTGTGGTTATGGAGCTAGAAGATTGCGCATTCCCACTATTGGCGGGTATTGTTCAGACTGATGATGCGAATGTTGCATTCAAAGATATCGATTATGCTTTATTAGTTGGCGCACGTCCTCGTGGTCCAGGTATGGAGCGTAAAGACCTGCTAGAAGCCAATGCTGCGATTTTCTCAGCACAAGGCAAAGCATTGAACGAAGTTGCTAGCCGTGACGTGAAAGTATTGGTCGTCGGTAACCCTGCCAACACCAACGCACTTATCGCTCAGCGCAATGCACCAGATCTTGATCCACGCAACTTCACTGCAATGACGCGTCTAGACCACAACCGTGCTATGGCACAGTTGGCTGGTAAGACTGACAGCACGGTTAATGACGTGAAAAAAATGATCATCTGGGGTAACCACTCATCAACTCAGTATCCAGATCTAACCGCTTGTACGGTAAATGGCAAGCCTGCGCTAGAGTTGGTTGATCGTGACTGGTACGAAGGCACTTATATCCCAGAAGTACAACAGCGCGGTGCAGCAATCATTAAGGCTCGCGGTGCATCATCTGCTGCCTCGGCTGCTAATGCTGCTATCGCACATATGCGTACGTGGGCGCTAGGTACTGATGAAAACGATTGGGTATCTATGGGTGTTTACTCAAACGGCGAATATGGTATCGCTGAAGGCCTTATCTACTCGTTCCCTTGCACTTGTACTAACGGCGACTGGTCTATCGTAGACGGCGTTGATGTGTCATCAGATTTCTCTAAAGAAAAAATGGCTGCCACTGAGCAAGAGCTTAGCGAAGAGCGTGATGCAGTAGCACATCTACTACCATAAGGCGAAGCCTTTATATCATTCAGCTCAAGCTAGGTGATAAGTAGAAAGAAAAAAGCCCTCGTATATAAGAGGGCTTTTTTTATGCCGGTAATATTAAGCTAAATGATGATAGGTTAAATGGGGGTAACCTTGTTTATAACCTCAAATAGCTAGGTGTCGATTACCGACAATACAATTGATAACGTTAGATAAACGTTGATTAACAGCTATTAGAATAAAGCTTGCTACAATAAACGTGTTAATTTGAATAATAACTATGATTTTATACGTACCATTTAAGGAGAAAAGTATGTTGGGTGAACCAGAATATAACATGAATGAGCTATTTGCTCAGTTAGGTTTAGAGAGCTCTGACGAAGCAATTGATAAGTTTATCGCGAACAATCAATTAGCAAAAGAAGAAAAGTTAACAGAGTCTGATATTTGGAATGACAACCAGCGCATGTTCTTGCAAGAAGAATGGAGCAAAGATGCGGTATGGGTGGAGACAATTGACGAATTGAATGTCCGTCTGCATCCTGATGCTTAATAACGCATAGAATCAATATAAAGAACCCCACGATACGGATAGTATTATGGGGTTTTTTCGTAGATAAAGTATCATCAAATACTATATTTGATGATTACGCCATTCAAGTAGATCAGCGACATCTTGGTTAATACCAGTTTTCAATGCTTCCAAGCCATCGTAGCGACGCTCACCATGCAAAAAGTGCAGGAAACGTACGTGTAAGTTCAGTCCGTATAAATCAGCTTGCAACTGCGGAAAGTGGACTTCTAGTCGCCAGTCATCACCTTTATCAACAGAAGGTCTTTTGCCAATATTAGCCGTGCCAAACAAACTATGCGGACGCAAGCCGGCAACACCTTTATGACCGTCGGTGGCAAGCTCAGTCAAACCATCAGCGATCACATTACCATTATCATCTAAGCTCACCACGTCGACTGCAAAAATACCATGCAGGGCAGGCTTTATACGTTGCAAATCGATATTTGCTGTAGGGAAGTCTATTGTTCGTCCTATCTGGTCGCCGCGCACAACCACTCCTGTGATTGCATAGTCACGACCAAGTAATCTGTTGGCCGCCTGAAGGTCACCTGCCAATAGTAAGTCACGAACACGAGTAGAGCTGATACGGGCAGCGTCGTTATCGATCGTATCAATACTGTCGCTATCAGTATTATTATCAGTGACCGTATGCAGGTTGGTCACATCCAAACCATAATCACGCAAAAACTGACTGTCGCCAGTACGATCATGGCCGAAGCGAAAGTCATCGCCCAGCACCAACGCTTTTACGTTCAAACGCTTGGCTAATATATCGGCAAATGCTTGTGCTGATAGCGAGCGAAATTCTGTATCAAAACCTGCTACGATCAATGTTTCAACATCATACTCTGCTAGCAGTGCTTGCTTCTCTGCCAGATTCGTCAAACGTGCAGGTGCTTTAGCAGGTGCAAAAAACTCGCGTGGCTGCGGCTCAAAAATCATGACCGCCGCACCCAAATTTTGGGTATGTGCAATCTCACGAACTTGGGCTAGCATGGCTTGGTGACCAAGGTGCACACCGTCGAAATTGCCGATAGTGAGCACGCAAGATGCCAACTCTACTGGGACAGTGTCCGTAGATGAAGTGTGTGGCGACGAAATCAGTTGCTCAAGAAAATAGGTTTTCATAAGTTTTCAGCTATGATGAGACCAAATAAAAAACGAAAAAACACATCTATGCTTAAAATTGATGTGTCTAAAACCAGCCATTATAAAGTAAAATAGCCACACTAACATCCTATAGTCTACGTGTAATGCAACTATGGCGCATAGGGTGGCCATTCTTTATTGCCAATGATGCTAATACCAATCCTAACAACAATCTCGACAACGATGGAGATCTTATGTCTGCTGCTGCCTTAAATACCATACCAACCGAACTATCGACATATCAGCTCACCGATCAGTTCGTTGTGCAGCGTGCAAATAAAGAAGATTTAGCAGAAGTCTTAGCCATTTATAATCAAAGCATACCGGGCAAACAAGCAACAGCCAATCTTGCATTGGTTACGCTAGAAGAGCGTGCCGCTTGGTTTGAAGAGCATTTGGATAGTGCAACCAGACCGATATATGTGGTCAAGGCATTACCATCAAATAATATAGATCAAACAAAGGCACCGATAGTCGCATGGGGCAGCTTTAGTGATTTGTACGCACGTACTGCCTATCATATCAGTACCGAGATTAGCATTTATCTAAATCAAGATTATCAAGGCAAAGGGTTAGGCAGTTTGCTGACCCGTTGGATGTTGACGCAAGCACCAAGCCTAGGTATTCGAAATATTATCGCCCTTGTCTTTGCTCACAACCATCCAAGCTTAGGATTATTTCGTAAGCTTGGCTTTGAGCAGTGGGGATATATGCCCGAAGTCTGCGATATGGAAGGGTTTATCGCTGATGTTGTGATGCTGGGTAAAGCAGTCACGTCAGACGATATTTCAGATAAAGCGCCTGAGGCAATTTAGCTTAAGATGCTCTACCCTAAAATCTTCCATTGACCTTCTATCTTCTGTAGCTGGTAGGTCAGTGGTGCAGGTTCGCTCTGTCCTTTTAGCATCAGCTCGCCAGTGATGGTGGCACGAGTTTTGTCATCGTTGTATTTGGTATCAGTAATCGTAACGCCATCCACCGTTTGTTGAAACGCAGACTGAGTATTGGCAAGCTCTTCTTCAAAGTTTGCCATATCAACTTGGTAATATGACGCCGCATCCTTCACGTCACCATAATATAAGCTGTTTAGGGCTTGCTTGACAGTATCCTCTGGCGTACCGGCTTGAGTTGGATTGGTCACTAGGCTTTTCTGTTTAGTCTCATCAGTAACTGGATTAATATTGTCACTATCAATCGCTGTCTTATCTTCAGTGCCATCTGTAATTTCGCCTGTTTCGCTAGCAATTTCATCGGCCATCGCTTGGTCAGTCGTATCATTGTCTAATGTGACGTCTTCTGAGGTATCAACAGTCGCTGCCACATCTTCATTATCGGTAGCAGTTTCAGCCGACTCATTATTGCTACAACCGCTAATAAGTAATCCAGTGCTGAGTACACCAGTTGCTAACAGAATTGGTAAGCGCTGGAAGATTGGCTGTTTCGTTGTCATATTAAACCTCAAATGTCATTTATTCATTAGTGATCTATTATGACAATTATCAGCAGCGTGCATTGTCATTTCTCATGACAGGCTTGTTTTGGTTTGGTAAGCCCGTTATGGATTTACTTATACTTTGTCCTAACCGTGCTTTAGCTGACGCGGACGGAAACCAGTCGCTAGCAATACCACACCGTAAACCAGCGCTCCGACGGCACACATAATGATCAGCGCGACGATACGTTGCCACTGAGCTTCATCGGTAGGAAAGTAAGGCAGCATAAAATAAAGCACGCCAATCATAGAGCCAGTCGAGATAGCAAACTGCGTAAACAGCTTTTTCCAATGCGGACCGAAACGGAAAATATCACGCTTGTGCAAGAAGTAATATAGCAAGCCTGCGTTTACAAAAGCGGCGCCAGTCGTAGCCAATGCCAGACCACCATGTAACGGTATCTCTAAGAAATAAAATATTCCAATAAAAATAACACTAAAAATCATATTGGCGATGACAGAGATGATGCCGATTTTGACAGGTGTTCTGGTGTCTTGACGCGCAAAGAATGCAGGGGCAAAGATCTTGATCAGCATGAATCCTAAGATACCACCTGCCATACTACGTAATGCCAGTGCACTCATCTGGGCATCACGAAGGGTGAACTCACCACGTAAGAACAGGGCTTGCATCAGCACATCTGCGAGTACAAAGAGCGCAGCCGAGGCAGGCACACCGACCAAAATGATAAGGCGCGCGGCCCAATCGATGGTCTTTTTGAAACTAACATCGTCTTTTTGTGCTTCACTTTTTGACAGACTTGGTAATATGACCGTACCAATCGCCACACCAATCAGCCCTAGTGGTAACTCGCTCATACGCTCAGCCGCGTAGAGCCAAGACACCGAACCACCAATCATCAATGAGGCAAAAACGGTGTTCAGCAATAAGTTAATCTGAGTGACAGACACACCAAAGATAGCAGGCAGCATTAATTTTAGAATGCGGCGAACACCCTCGTGCTGAAAGTCAATCTTGGGCGCGACCAGTAGTTTTTGTTGCCATAGCTGAGGCAGTTGTATTAAGAATTGCAATAGTCCTGCGATCGCCACGGAATAGCCGAGCGCCATAATAGGCGTATCAAACATCGGCGCAAAAATCAGCGCACCACCAATCATACATAAATTCAATAGGACTGGGGCAAAGGCGGGCGCAGCAAAACGGCCATAACTTTGCAAGATACCACTGGCAAAAGCCGTCATAGAAATAAACAGCAAATAAGGGAAGGTAAGGCGGAGTAATTCAGCGGTAATGGCAAATTTGTCAGGTTGATCGGCAAACCCGGGGGCAAACAACGTCACTACCCAAGGCGCGATTAAGATAACAACAACTGTCAGCATCGACAACACCAGCAAGAGTGCGCCCGAGGTGCGACTGACTAAAATCTGTACTTGCTGTAAGCTGTACTTTTCCTTGTACTCGGATAGCACAGGAACGAATGCTTGGCTAAACGCCCCTTCAGCAAACAGTCGTCGCAAAAAGTTCGGGATTTTGAAGGCGACCAAAAAGGCGTCCATCAAACCGCCAGCCCCAAAAACTCCTAGCAATACGACATCGCGTACCAAACCTAAAATACGCGATAACATGGTCATACTGCTGACCACCATGGTTGAACGAAATAACCGACTTTTTGCCATGAGAACCTATCTTGCTAAGTTGTGTACAGGGTTGTGTAAGAGGTAGTGTACTGATTTGCTGTTGCAAAAAAACTGACGAATTATAGCACTTTCACAATCGAGATAAATGGATTGGATGTGGAATATAAAATATGGAAGCCGAGGGAGTTTCCTAAAAACTGTGTAACTGCTTATAATCCATTAACAGGAGAATAAGCAATGACTAACCAAAACGACATTAAAAAACTGGCCCAGCAGATGGCTGGTAGCATGAAAAGCTTCGATGACAT
>NZ_CAJHBO010000006.1 GCF_904846645.1 Psychrobacter sp. Pi2-1 | reverse complement strand
GGCAGAATGTCTTTAATTCTCGCCCATTGGTCATCTCGTAGGGCATGGCGTCTTGTCATGAGGGTTTTACTCAGATTGCTAAATATAGAGTTACTATAGCTTATTCTAAAATAACTGTGCTAATTGACGACACGCCCTAGATTATTGCAACATATCAGCCAAGTATCTGAATATAAGCGCCAGCACGTAGCTCTTGTAACCAGTCTTCTTGAGCTTGTGGTGCTAAGCGTTGATACAATGCTTGACGCGCCATATTGCGACGATATTGCTCGCTAATATCTTGATCGCGTTTACCATCGACTTTTAGGATATGCCAACCAAACTGTGTCTTAAATGGCGCAGAGTAGTCGCCAACTGCCGTATTTTTCATTGTGGCTTCAAATGGACCAACCATATCTTCTTCGCTAACCCAATCAAGGTCACCGCCACGTCCAGCAGAACCTGGATCATCTGAATACGTTGAAGCTAAACTAGCAAAGTCAGCGCCGCCACGAAGTTGCTCGTATAGATCATTGATTTTTTGTTCAGCAAGCGCGTCAGTTTGTAGGTCATCGACTTTAACTAGGATATGGCGAGTATGCCACTGTGGTATCAGCATCGTATTGCTGGCTTTTTTATCAGCAAGCTTGATGATGTCAATCCCTTCAGGAGTCAATAATGGCTCGCTTACAGTACCAACATCTAGCTTGGTAATTTTGCTGGACAGCTCTGTCGGTAAAGAAGCGGCCTTGTGAAAGCCCATATCTCCACCTTGCAATGGAATCGGATAGCTACCTTGGCTAGCAGCAACAGCTTCAGCGACATTGACATTTGGCTCAAGCAAACGTGTACGTAATGCTTGCGCGACTTTTAATGCTTCTTCACGTTGAGCGGGCGATAGGCGACTATAGTCATCTATATAAGGAACACGTACGTGAATGGTTTGATATTCGCTTTGATTCAGACGTTTGGCTTCAGGTGAGGCCAAAAATGCATCAATGTCTTGCTCGCTAATACGTACTCGGCGAGTAATTTGACGCTGCTGTAGCGCTTGGATAGAAGCCTCTTCGATCAATTTGGCACGTAGATTGGCATAACTGCCAGGTTGCGCGGCATCTAGACGTTGCTGCAATGCTGCGATGCTATTAAGGCCTTCAGCTTGAGCGATTTGACCAAGACGTTGATTGATCTCTGCTTCATCGGCAGACAGTCCCGCACGTTTGACCATAGACAACTGCAGTTCACGCAAAATAAGCGCGTTTAACACTTCAGACTGTAGTTGTGCTGAGTTTGCGATAGGCTCTCCAGCAGCTTTGGCACGTGCTTGAGTTTGCTCGATAGCATCAACCAATTCGCTTTTTAAGATAGCGTTTTCATTAACTAGGGCAATAATACCGTCTGTGCTATTGGCTGGCGTTAAGCGATCAACTGAGCTTTGCGCAGCAGAGGTAGAAGCTTGAGCCGCTGCAGGTTTGACAGTAGCAGCGTTAGCACTTAACGTAAGCGTAAGGCCTGCCATAGATAGCAATACTGCTCTGCTAGTCTGACGTAAAGAAAAAAATCTCATGATGCTCCTCATCAATGTCATTGCATCGGATGGTAGTCGGTCAACTCTATCCGATACCCTTAATAATAAAATATTCGACAGCGTTTCCCATAATAGGGGTTCAAATAGTGTCTTATAAATATTTACGTAAATAACTCTAATCTAGCAAAAAACCGGTTAGTCTTTCCATGCCGTCTGTACAGGTTCAAAGCCCAAAATCTTATCAGCAAGCAATCGTGTCAAGCGGCTACTACCGCTGCCAAGACCATTTAATCTAACTTCTGCCATAATAGCTTGTGTTGGCTCGTCTTTTACGTTTAGGTCATTGTAATAGCGGCGACCATAAACAGCAAAGCCGAAACAGCAGTCTTCGTAATCAACACCGATGAGTGAATCAAGCATCTTGTTACGATTATAATCGTACTGACCCTGAGCCAATATGCGCCAGCTGTTATTGATAGGGAAAACAGCGGAAGCGGTAAACGCAGATAATGGCAACTGATCGGTATTGTCATCACGCTGACGCTTAACATAACCCACATTAAATAAGCTGTTGTTTGACGGCTGATAACGTAGTTCAGTCGTAATGTAGTTCAAATCATAATTACTGGTTAAGGCACCGCTAACATCAACCCAAAAATTATTATAAGGCTGAGTGCTGGTATCCCATACCATACCTGAAGAAGACGAGGTAAAAACTGGCTGATCATCATCAAGTGTTACGCGTCCATCATCTAGATAGAACTGTTCTGCAATGCTACCATCAAAACGTGTCACACCCGTTGCATCGATGTAACGATAATTGACACCAGGCGTAATAGAATGCAAATCCTGCAAACGATCATGACCTAAAAACCAACTGTCTGAAAATAGCTGTTCATAGTTAATAGAGGCAATACGCGTATTAAAGTTAGGAATGTCGTTTTGGTTCTTATACGGTGAATACGTATATTTTACGCGTGGGCTAAGTAAACGATAGCCGCCCATGGTATCGTCAAACGCACCAAATGGTGAGCCCGCTTGATAGAAGTGTAGACCTGCATCGATACTAGCTTGCGGAACAAATACAGATTGACTGCCATCTTCTTCACTAAGCTGATTATCTTCTAAGCTATCTTCATCATATGACGTATATAGATGCTGCAAGCTCAGCTTAGGTTTGATATAACCCCAAGAGGTTTCCATCGGATAGGCGGCGCTCAGTTTATTATAAATACGTGCGCCACTTTTTTCGTTTTCAGAACCATCATCGATAGATTTTTTGAAGTATGCAGAATCATGAATACCAGTGATATCGAAGCGCTCAGCCCAAGGCAGGCGATAATTTAATTTGAGCTGTGGCAAACGTGAGTACGGCTTGTCTTTGTCTTCTAATGCCTCACCGCTATCAGTGAATGCATCTAAAGTCTGGAAAGTTTCTACTTTTAGTTCACCATCGACATAATCATTGTAGTAATTGACGCGGGCACGACGTGGCAAGTTTATAGTGCTATCTGACAAGCCCAACGTATCAAAATCATTAAGGTAATCGGCATCTGATACATAGTTGTATTCGGCATCAGCACTTAATCGTGGAATGCTTTTCGACGACCAAGTGTGGTCATAAAACAAGCTGGTACGATCTTCGTCGTCATACTCTTTATCGTTTGGTAAGTATGAACCGTTTAAAATACCTTCCCCATAATTCTCAGTCAGATAACGGAACTCACCTGATAGCATCGGGTTACGGTCAGTATAAATATGCGTGTTAAGGGTGGCATCATAGTTAGGTGCTAAGTTGAAATAATAAGGAATATCAACTTCAAGACCGCTTTCACTACTGACGCTAGCACTTGGTAATAAAAACCCACTACTGCGACGACTGTCGATTGGGAAGTTAAAGTAGGGGAGATAAAATACGGGTATATCAGCCACACGGAAAGTGGTGTTATATGCTTCGCCGCGCCCTGTATCAGTATTTAGATCGATACTTTTGGCTTCAAACTGCCATTTGCGGTTGGTAGGTGGACAGGTACTAAACATCACCTGATCCAGCTCGTATTCACTCTCATTAGGTTTGTTTAAGCGTTTGGCATAGCCGTGCGCTTGTAGTCCAACACTAGCAAATGCCACATCATTGGCCGTTGATTGACCAGTCTCAGTATTGTAATTCAAGCTATCTGCAACGCCAATTAGGCCGCTTTGTGCCGCTCTATCATTAAAGCTGGCTTGGCCGTTTTTTGTAGTGGCATTGCTTGTACGCTGTCCAGTCGCATTATCTGTAAACATGACTTTGCCTTGAGCAGCTGCAACGCCATTGCTCAAGTCAATCATGACTTTTTCTGCTTCGATATGCTGAGTGCCTTGGTCAATTTTTACATTGCCTGATAGCTCAGCATAATTAATATTATTGTAATAACCGTAATCAGACTCAGTAAATAAAGGGGCTTGATTGTTCGGAACGCTAGCCACCTTTGGTGCTGGTTGTCCGTTTGCCGTACCAGCTTCATTCACAGCACGTTGATAATTAGGGTTACTCTGCGGATATACCCATTGACCTTCACAGCGCTGGGCACTGTCCACGGCATTTGGCAGTAGACGTAAATCTCTACCGACCTTTGGAATCGTCTGTGCAGCAGGCATCGCATTATTATGAGTATTGTTTGCTTCAGTGCTGACAGCCTCATTGTTTAATGTTGAAGCATCGGTATCTGGTGTTAGCTCATAAAACTCTGCTAAGCGCATTAGGCTGGCTTGAATACTCTCGTCATTAAGATCTAGCTTGCCATTATCTGTTGTTATCGCTTTAGGGACAAAGGCATTGCTATCTAGTGTATCACTGCTTGGTTGGTTGCTAGTTTCTGTATTTAAATTACTAGCATTAGAAACTTCATTGCTAAAAGCTTCAGAGTCAGCAGCCTCATTAATCTCTGTGATATTTAGGTCATTGTTCTCAGAGAATCTGCTATCTAACGCAGTATCATTTAATAAAGTAGCGTCATTCGTATTAGCATCGTCTGGATAGCTATCATTTAGAATATCTGCTTCTTGATAGCCATCATTGCTTTGAGTACGACTAATACTATTGGCGTCAGTCGCCACACTATTAGACGCATAGCTGTCTGTACTATCCGTAGTGAGTGGTTCAGTTTTTTGCGTATTGGCATCACCAATGGCAGCACTGACAGTTAGGCTAGATAAGCCTAAGGCACCAAATAAGATCAAGCGGATGCTTTGGTAAAGCGGAGAATATAACAAGGGCACACCTATGATTGCAGAGCTTATTGGATTGCATGACTGAATTTAGTAGCGGTATCACCGAACGATATAAAGCAGTGAACGAGCAACTAAAATATGACTAATGTATTCTCAAAAATTTGGATGTTTTACATATAATGACGACTAATCATAGTCAAAAAAAACCAAATCAGCTACACTATTTACCAAAATTTATAATATAGCCATGCTGATTTTTAAGTAGCGATAGCGATTCTATCCGACATCAAGTATTGAATGATATAGCAATACGTCTGTGGCAGCTTGTATAGCACCGACACATATCGCTATTTTAGCAAGTATTTGTCAGACTTATCACTACTTTAATTATTTATGACTTATATTTAACCAGCGATGCCCAATATGACTGACAAAACGACTTTAGAGACTGATATGATCGATGAAAATAACAACCGTCAACAGCAATTAGAACAATGGTTACAGCAAGTATTTTTAGATCAAACTTTTAGTCTAGACAGCTTACCTGGCGACGCTAGTGCCCGCCGATATCATCGTATCGAACTATCAGAGACAGACAATAGCACCAATAAGCATTATATCGTCATGGACTCCGCTGACGAGCAAGATGCGATGCTGCAGTTTATCAATGTTGCTACGCTGATGGCGCCTGCTGTCAACGTGCCGACTCTGACTGCACAAAATGTGGAAAAAGGATTTTTGGTATTACAAGATTTTGGCACAGTAGAGTTTGCCCATTTGCTTGTCGATGCAACCGTAGACCAAATCAATGACTACTATCAGCTAGCAATGCAGACATTAGTGGCGCTACAAACGGTACCAGTAGAAACGGCAAAGTCGCAACATCAGCTGCCAGATTATGACACAGCACTACTAGACCGTGAGATGGATTTATTTAGCGAATGGTTTATGCCTTATATTGGTATAGCGCTAAATGAGCAAGTTTGGGGAAACCTAAAAACAGCGTTAATGAATGAGATTTTGCGACAGCCACAAGTAGTGGTACATCGTGATTATCACAGCCGCAACCTTATGCAAGATCAAGCAGATAAATCAAAGTTGGGTGTGATTGATTTTCAAGATGCTGTCATTGGCTCGTATGCTTATGATTTAGTGTCGTTAGTCCGCGATGCTTATGTTGAATGGCCAGAGAGCCAAATATCCACATGGATTGATGACTTTTGGCAGTTACAAAAACAAAAATCACTAACCACCCCTGATAGCGCGCTGCAGTTTGAACACGATGTGAATGTCATAGGCGTACAACGTCATCTAAAGGTATTAGGGATTTTTATCCGTTTGTCTGAGCGTGATGGCAAAGACCGCTATTTGGCGGATATTCCTAAAGTCATGCGTGATTTGATTATTGAATTAAACTGGCTTGCTGAACATGGCAATGATGAACTAAAGCAATCAATTATACCGTTTAATCAATGGCTACAAGAGGCAGTGCTACCTGCTTATAAAGAGAAGTTTGCTTCAGCATAGATGACGCTCAGCTAAATTAATTTAAATGATAAAGATAGGAGCGCAGATGTCTACCTCTACGATTACACAAGCCATGATTTTGGCAGCGGGCAAGGGCACACGCCTACGTCCATTAACGCTTGAGACGCCCAAGCCTTTGGTTGAAGTCGCAGGTCAACCGCTTATTGTATGGCATATTAAAGCACTACAAGCAGCAGGCATTACTGATATCACAGTCAATGCCTCATGGTTGGCAGATAAGCTAATGGACAGCTTAGGTGACGGTTCACAGTATGGCGTAAAGTTGCATTGGTCAGTAGAAGACGATGAACCACTTGAGACCGCAGGCGGCATTTTTCAGGCATTACAATCAGGTAAACTAAAAGATGAGCCGTTTATTCTGGTCAATTCTGACGTCTGGACTACCTATGACTTCTCTCAATTAACAGACTATACATTGGGAGCGGATCAGCGCGCGCATTTGTTGTTGATTGATAATCCAGAGCATAATAATGGCGGCGATTTCGCGATTAATAATGGCCTTGCTAGTGAACAGCCGGTCGGCGATGCAGATAAGTATACCTTTGCGGGTATTAGCGTAATGTCACCCAAATTAATAGAAGGTCTGGTGTCAGGACAGCCTGCTGCATTAGCACCACTACTAAAGCAAGCAATGATAAAGTTTCAGATTACCGCTGAAGTGACGACAGATAATTGGATAGACGTGGGGACCCCAGAGCGTCTAACACAGGTTAATGAGTTTATCGAACAGAATGATATCGAGCATGCAGGTAAGCCAAACTGATAAATTTAAGATAAATAAAAAGCAGCGTCGATTATTCAACGCTGCTTTTTTTATGTATATAGAGATATTTTTTACGACATGTCTAAAAGGTATGTGTGCAAGATAAAAGTGCAAATGTAGCATCTAGCAAGCTATTTATTAGCTGACTAACTGGCACTCAATCGTATGAGTAGGCAATGATACTAAACACCCATGGCCAGTTTAATTAGCTGAGCAATGGTAAATACCACTAAAAACCCTGCCAAATATAGACCTACAAACCATGCCCATTGCGATTGTTTTTTACTGAACTTTTTCATAGAAATCTCCTGATTAGCGTTTGAAGTGTGACTACCATCTATAAACGATGATAGCCATCCTCTTTAGCTGATCCGTTGTCCGTCGCGATTAGCGACTAGTACATCGGATTGTGATCAGACTTACCTTTAAAGGTATAGTAAGCAAATGCTGTATAGCTCAAGATAATCGGTAACATGATACATGCGCCAATCAGCATGAATGATAACGAAGTATCGGCTGCAGCAGCTTCATAAATCGTCATTTGATACGGTACGATATAAGGGAATAGGGCGAAACAAACGCCGATATAACCCATTAGAAATAAGGCAACCGTTAGTAAAAATGGACGATACTCACGCTCAGTTTTTAAGTCTTTACGCATGATAAAGAATAAAAGCATGACAATAATAGGCATAGGAGCAAGGTATAACAAATCTGGAAAACTAAACCAGCCTTCTAATGCGTCAATGTCTGAGAAATACATAAACGCTGTGACCACAACCATCGCTACTAGCAACGCAGTAAGCATCCATCTAGAAACTTGGCGCGCCCATACTTGTAGCGTGTGTTCTGTTTTTATAATAAGCCACGTCGAGCCAAGTAAGGCATAACCAATAATCATGGCAAATCCGCACACTATCGAGAAGGGTGTGAGCCAATCAAATGGGCCACCAGTATATAGACGGTTACTGGCTTCTAACCCTTGCACTAATGCCCCAAGCATAATGCCTTGAGAGAAAGTGGCAACGACTGAACCGACAAAGAAAAAGGTATCCCATACATGCCGGCGCGAAGAGGATTTAAAGCGAAACTCAAACGCCACACCGCGCATGATAAGACCGAACAACATGGCAGTCACGGGTAAATAAAGACCTGTCATAATGATGCCATAAGCAACAGGGAATGCTGCGAATAGACCACCACCGCCTAGTACTAGCCACGTCTCATTACCGTCCCAAAATGGCGCGATAGAGTTCATCATTCGGCTACGGTTTTTATCTGAGCCTGCAAATGGGAACAAAATACCGCAGCCCAAATCAAAGCCATCAAGCAGTACATAGACAAAGACAGACAAAGCAATCAAACCGCCCCAAATGAGAGGTAAATCTAATACATCACCGAAGTTAAACATTAGCGTAATCCTCCATCATCGACATCGTTTGCAGGCTCATCTAAGTCTTCTTCAGTACCTTTAGCAGGATTACTATCACCACTTAACGCGCGTCCCTGACTTTCTGTCACAGTATGGTCATAATAATGATCTTCATCTGGATCTTCGTAAGGCTTAGGTCCTTGCGCGATCAACCGTAAAATATAAAAACTGCCTGCACCAAAGACAAATATGTACAGAACGATAAAGCCAATTAATGTCGTCGCCACTTGCTGTGCGGCAAGTGGAGACATACTTTCAGCGGTACGAATGACCCCGTAAACCGTCCAAGGCTGACGTCCTGTCTCGGTTACGAACCAACCTGATAATAAGGCGATAAAACCAAGCGGTGTCATCATCATCCAAGCACGGTGGAACCACACACTGTCAGTATTGAACTGCTGTTTTTTGAAGTATTTGTATAGACTGAATAGGCCGACCAGCACCATAAGCATGCCAATACCAACCATGATACGAAACGCCCAAAATACGATAATGACAGGTGGTTGATCTTCAGGTGCCCAGTTTTTGAGCCCTTTAACTTCACCATCTAACGAATGGGTTAAGATTAAACCGGTCACATAAGGAATTTTTACTTCGTACTTATTGGTCTGATTTTCTTGATCGGGAATCGCAAATAAGCGTAGTGCGGCACCGCGCTCATCCTCCCAGAGTCCTTCCATCGCAGCTACTTTAGCAGGTTGGTGCTCAAGGGTATTTAGACCATGCTCATCACCAATCAATACCTGCGCCGGTGCCACAAAGATGGCCATAATCATCGCCATACCTAGCATTACACGACCATGCGCACGGTGCTCGACGTGCTTTTTAGATTGAATATAATATGCGCCGATACCACCAATGACAAAGGCAGTCGTCAGAAAGGCTGCGGTCATCATATGAGCATAACGGTAAGGGAACGATGGGTTGAAGATAATTTCAAGCCAGTCGGTAGGATAGAGCAGACCATCTGCACCCATCATAAAGCCCTGAGGGGTCTGCATAAAGCTGTTAGCGGCCAATATCCAAAAGCCTGAAATCAAGGTACCAATAGCAACAATGGCGGTTGAGGCAAAATGCATGCGTTTGCTCACGCGACCCCAACCAAATAGCATAATGCCTAAGAAGGACGCTTCTAAAAAGAACGCCGTCAGTACCTCGTAGGCGAGTAATGGGCCTAAAACGTTACCGGCTTTATCAGAGAATACAGCCCAGTTAGTACCGAACTGGTAGGACATTACCACGCCTGATACCACGCCTAAACCAAAGACGACAGCAAATATTTTGACCCAATGCTTGTAGACTTCAGCATAGATAGGTTCACCAGTTCTTAACCAGCGGAATTCAAGCACCGCAAGCCAGCTGGCAAGACCGATAGAAAAGGCAGGAAAGACGATATGAAACGAGATAACAAAAGCGAATTGGATACGCGCAAGCATCAGCGCATCGAGCTGGTCAATCATAAATGTAGCGAACATAAACGGTTACTCTCATCTGTTAGCTGAATAGCGCTGACTTCCATACAACGCTCAAGTAACTGTCCGTAACTATCCATCGATCAAAGTGGCAAACATTACGGGCAATAGCTCAGTGACGTGGACTTAGCTCCATTAGACATAAATTGTGGCTAAGTTTGCGACTCACTGTTTAGCTGAATTGAATAATTTATGTCCTTATAAATTTACATATTACTGTCATGTGCTATAGATATATTATGCGCTCACCTAGATATACACGCAAGCAACCCAGTCTGTCTGTTGCAGACCTCAGAGTCACCAAAATAACATAATTCAAACATTGAAAAATAAAATTAATATTATTAAAAACAAAGCAGTATGCGCGAACATACTGCTTAGTTGAAACCTATGACTGATATTTAAAGGTTGCGATTTATGCGCCAAAAACTTTGTAAAATAACAAAAATCTACATCATTCTTGTAGCTGCTTATGCAAAATTCTTCGCAATGTCAAAATGGTCTGCGGATTGGTCTGAATACTATGACCGCCATTGATAATTGTCTCAGACGCGGCGCCGTCGAGATGGGCACTGTTATAAGGAACGATACCATCTGACAAACGCTCGGTCAGTGCTTGACTGATATCATCATTGACTGTCACAGCAGCAACAAGCGGCTCAGGTGGTAACTGTGATGTCTCAGTATTGTCGCTGACATCAACGCTCGCCGTTTCGTTTCCAGAGTTGTCTTCTACCGCTTGAGACAAATCAATCTTGGCACCATTTGGTTGCGTTTGTGCCAGTCCTTTAGTGATATCGGCATCATTATTGGCAATAATTGAATGGTAAGTGATACGCTCATTCATAGTGATGTCTTTGGTTAACTCTATAAAAGAAGACTTGTCACTTAACTGGCTGGCACCGTTCTGCAAATATAACGCGCCCAGTGGGTTTTGCGCCAAGTCGCCTTGTGTGGCAATGGTTGCTAAGTTATCCGTGAATGTCTTGACCAAACCTACAGGTAAGTAAACGATGCGGCGTAGCGCACGGGTAAACCAGCGATCTGCATAATCGGTACCACGGAAAGGTGCAGATAGAAAGACAGCGGTGTCTACTTGCGGCAATGCCTGTAGCTCAAAACGCTTCTTTAACTCATCTTCACCAAAAGAAGTCTTGAGCGCGTTACGGATTTGCTGTTTCTCATTGCTAGAGAGGATATCTTTGTCGTTAAGCTTATCTAAATCATCGACTAAATTTTCATCAGATAGCATCATACGAGCGATAATGGCACCCATACTATGACTGATAATCACACTATTTCGACTGGCGCGATTTTGTCCATTGGGATCAGTCTGCTGGTAGGTGCTGTTGATTAACTGTTGAATCTGGTAGCGATTTTCTAAAATAGGCAGGTTGGTTGGATAGAATATTTGCCAAACTTGGTAATTATCACGCAGTTTGTCATCATTAAGAATATCGTTGGTCAGATTTACCCAAGTTGCTGGACTAGAAGCCAGCCCGTGCAACATAATCAACACGCGTTTATCAGGATCATAAGGCTCAAGCATGAAGAGTTTGGGCAGCTGAGCATCTGGTTGGCGCGTAATCAAGTTTAAATAGCCTACGCCATCTAACTGGTTCTCTGATAGCCATAATCCATATCCCGCCGAAAAGTTGGCTGCCAGTGGGTAGTCATCATTGAGAATATTGACGGATTCGGTTTGGTACGGATTATATAAATGAATATCAAGCTTACGACTGCTCAGTGCGTCTAATACGCTATCGCCATCTGGCTTAATCAGCCCAGTCAATAGCAGATGTCCAGTGGGATAAATACGAGAGCTTGGCTCACTGTCGTCCGTATTTTTATCTTCATTTGTCAGTCGACCAGATAAGGAGGCAACCAACAACTGACGGATTGTGGTGGTGTAGCGATCATCCAACGATGCCACCAAGCTAATGCCTAAGCCGGGGCGTTTGCTCACAGAATTTAGACCGGAGAGTCGCAGCTCATAAGTAGATGATAAGTCTGCCAAGGCGGAAGTTTGTTTATGAGCGTTTTGCAGATAGTTGTTTTCGTTTGGCAAATAAATATCAAGATTGTAGTCATCTACGGTAACTTTCATGACTTTGACTTGGTCTGTTGCTTTGCCCTTTAGTGGTGGTCGATTGGCGATTGCTGCTTCATCCGTGTTGTCACGCTGGGTAGACGTTATCGGCAGATATTCTACTGTCGTATTACCCATCAATTTATTGGCATTTTCAGTCGACTGATAAATTTGAGTAATAACGTCATTGCTAGCAGCGTTATAAATGTCTTGGGTTTGGATATCATTGTCATTTGGAATACGGTTTTGCGCACGATGGCTATTGCTATTTTGCTCTGCACCTTCAAAGTCATGGGTCAAGCTGTCATAAAATAGGTAGGTGTAGCTGTATTTGACGGCATCAAATAACCTTGCTTGATAATCGGTCAAACACAGGTCGGTTTCTTTTTGCTGCGTTTTGGCGTCATTATCACTTAAGGGCGCGTTGGCGTAATACGGATCAAGTGGCGGGCGTGCCAGCGCATTACGACAGTTTTTTGAATCAGATAGTTGACGCGCTTTTGCATAGTGCAGTTCTGCAAAAATAGCCAAAGCAGGGCGATAGTGTCTGTTAAGCATACTGTCAGAGAGCTGAGTCAAGCATAAGTCAAATTGCTGCATACAGGCTTGCTCATTCAGTCCTGCTGATAGTAAAGCAGATGCTGTGTCGCTACTTAACGCATTGTCAGTGACGATATTGCCGCGCTGCGCTGATATGGTCTTGGCCGAGGCTTGTTTATCGACCGTCACCGTACTACACGCTGGTAGCAATACTGCTGCCGCCAAAAGCATAAGTGACGTAATGGGCAGGGTTTTTTTATTAGTATGCACTACTGTCTGTTTGCCAAAGCCAGCGAAAGTCATAAGTCAGTCCAATAAACGGTAGTTATGAGAGATGAGTAATGAAGGTAGCAATTGATAATGAGTGTAGCGCAACTTTTGACGTTAGACTATTTATTTGCAATTCTACAAAAGCGAGTTTTAAAACGAATGGTTTTCTGCTAGTCAAAAAAAAGCGCTTTTGCCTTATAGATATAAAACAAAAGCGCTTGGTATTTGAAACTTAGATTACTTATTAAAGATTTTATCTATTGAGGGTATTATTAAACAAATATTTTATAAATCAAACCCTCAGTAGCAGCTAGTCTCAACAAGTACAGCATTTCTATGCACCTGGTCTTACGCTGATGTCAGGAGCAGGGATATCCCAAATATAGAATTTGCCTTCTTCAACGAGTTTGATTTGTTGAGGAATAACAGTATTGTTAGGGTATTGCCCTTCAAGACGACGTAGACGCTCTAACGCATTAGCACGGCGGTCACTGAGTAGATCTGACTGTGCCAAGCTTTGTTCTGCTTCGGTGTATCCTAAAGCGACAGCTCGGTCTAGATACTTTTGACCTTCTTTGAACCCGCCACCTTCTGATAGCATCATGCCGTATAGGAAGTTAGCCTCACCACTATCAGGTTGCAGCTTGATAGCGCGATCGACATACTGACCACCACGTACCGTGTAGTCTGAACCCAAATCTAGATTACGACCCATACCGTTTAGCTTAGCGGCACGAAGCAATACATCAAAAGACGCGTCTGGCGACTTAGCATAAGGTTCGATCCAATCCGCTAATACTTTGATTTTTTCACGTGTGTAATGGCGCTGTGAGCGGTTAGGGAAGTTTGGTGGATAGTGACGCGCGTTAGGGGATACATCAGCGATGAAGTCATCTAATAAGCTGACATCAAGCTTATCAGTACCTAGCCCTTTTTGTTGTGGAATCAGTACAGTTTTGACAAAGCTCATATCTGATAGTTGTACTTGCGGTGTAGGAATATTCGGAAGTTGTCCGCTACGCAAGTCGATACCGGTAGCTGTCATTGGACCAGGCTCGTAAACGCGGGTAGTACCCTTCATGACAGGTGCAGCAGCAGGCGACATCATTTGCGGTGTTTGAGGTTGAGCAGTACTAACAGGTACATTGTTTTGCAGAGTGCCGCTTAGTTGCATGTTAGTTGTTTGCGCATTAGTCGGCTGGCTGTTGCTCGCAGGTGTTGCTGGTAAACCTGTTTGAGCGGCGTTGGTTTGAGCAGGACTGATAGCTGCATTGGGACGAGCAAGACGAATCACACGTTTGCTTGAATCCATCGCACTAGGTACAGCCGTTGCAGTGGCATCAGTTTCTGCTGCATTCACAGGTGCAGATAACAGCATGGCACAGGTTGCAGCCATGACGGTCAACGTTGCAAACTTCGGTGACTTAATAGAGTGGCTACTAGAGAGAATCGCTTTCATAAAAATCGTTACCTTGTTTAATTTATTTGGTTGTTATTCATTGATTGGACGGTAATATAAATAGCGCATTGCTGCAAAATCGTACAAATTTTTAATACCGTAGCAAATTAAGCTTTACGCTATCTGTGGTAGGATTGTTAATCACTAGAATTAAGCAAACCTACGTAAATCTGTGCAGCTATTAATTAGTAAGAAAATCGATAACAGCAGCTAACCACAGTACCTGTAACCATAAGCTATAAATGATAAGCGGTATCTTTCATACGATTTGCCATCCATCGCATGGTCCGACGTACTGCTGGAGACAAAGCAGCGCCGCCGCTTGCAAGTGCTAGCTCGCGATGATGCAGCTCCTCTTTATCCATTTGTGCCAATATTTCTTTTGAGCGCTGATCATGTTCAGGTAATTGCTTGATATGATCCTGTAGATGCTCGCTGACCTGCGCTTCTGTTTCTGCTACAAACCCTAAGCTAAACTCATTTGAGATCGCGCCTGCGACTGCACCGAGTCCAAAAGACATACCGTACCAAAGCGGCGTAAATACGCTGGCATGGCTACCAAGTTCGCTTAGACGAGTCTCGCACCAGACCAAATGATCGACTTCTTCTTCGGCCGATTGTTGCATGGCTTGTTTGACACCAGTGTCTTTTGCGGCAAACGCTTGGCCATGGTATAGACCTTGCGCACATACTTCACCTGTATGATTGATACGCATAAGACCTGAAACGTGCCGCGCCTCTGTGATGGTCAGCTCAGGAATCTCATCGCTACTGACGGGCAACGGACGCGTGCTTGGATTGGAATGGGGCACGACAGCTCGTAATGCCTTATCGACCCCAAGTAACAACTGGTCAATTTTAGATAAAGGACGCAGGGTCATAACTCACTCCTGATGGTGTTAAAAACTGTCAATAAAATAAAATGTATTACCGTTTAAACGCAACGGCATAATGCGTATTACTATAGCAAACAATCCAAATTATCGGCTCGAATATTACTGTCTAGGTAGCCCATAAATAATCTATAGATAGTGGGCAAACTACTATAGCTATCATAACTAAGAAAACATCATCGCAACATTAGACTGTATTTATGGAGCCAAACTTATTTACGGCGTTAACCATATTTACGGTGCTATACCATCGTTGGTTTGGATAACGGCGTGCTTAATATGTTTATTGAGTTTGATGTATAAAAATGCGCCAAACAATATATTCAATAGCCCTGTCACCAAAAATAGCTGCGGTAGCGTAAACCCTAAAACATTTAAGATAACAATCGCAAAAATCGCTGAGGTAACCATAAATATCGCATTAAAAATGTTATTCGCGCCAACAATACGTGCTCGATGACTCTTAGGTGCGTAGGCTTGCATAGAAGCATATAGCGGTACGATATACAAACCACCACTAAACCCTAATAAGAATAAATCCGCGAAGACACGCCAGCTACCACTTATATTAAACAAATCACCGATGCCAAGTAATATGTCATTATTCACATTTATATCTAAACCTGAAAGTGAAAAATACAAATCAATAGCAAAGATACTTAATCCAGCAATACCAAAAGGCAATAGACGCAAGCTGACTTTGTTTTTGGTCAATGTTTTGCACAGCACCGAACCTATTGATACACCAACAGAAAACAATGTGAGTAAGAAAATAACGACGGACTCATCACCAAGCAAAATCACCTTGCTGAACTCTGGCACTTGGGTCAAAAATGTCGCCCCATAAAACCAAAACCAGCTGTTACCAAGAATGATAAAGAATAAAAAAGGCAGAGAGTATAAGTAACGAACCGTGGCTAAGCTGGTCGTAATAATATTCCAGTTAATCTTCAGGTCAGGCTGCATCGCTGGCATAGTAGGGATATAGCGCGCAGCTAGATATCCCAAAACAGCGACAACCAATACTGTGGCACTAATCCAATATAATGATTGTGATAGCTGAGTCAAAATACCAGCGACAATCATCCCGACCAAAATAGCCAGCGACGTACCCATCTGAAAAAGGCCGTTGGCGCCGACCAACTCATCTTCTTTCATCGCTTGTGGCAGATAAGCGTATTTAATCGGTCCAAAGAAAGTCGAATGTGTACCCATCAAAAACAACGCGACAAATAGCAGTGCATACCATTCAAAGACAAAACCGACTGCGGCAACCGCCATGATGACCAGCTCAAGGAGTTTAATAAACTGCGTGAGCTTTGATTTTTCATATTTATCAGCAATCTGTCCTGCCAAAGCAGAAAACAAAAAGTAGGGCAAGATGAATAACATGGCGGCCAAGTTATTAAGGATACTGACCTCTACGCCCAATTTACTGGCGGCAGTATAAGTGAGCACCAGTATGAGCGCCTGCTTAAAAATATTGTCATTGAATGCGCCCAAAAACTGGGTGAAAAACATAGCGCTAAAACGACGACGCTTGAATAACTGAAACTGGTTGGACATGGACATTCCTACAGATAAATCGCGACTGATAGAGAAAATCGCGGCGCTGAACGATAATTTTTTTATGATAATAATCGTCAATTTTATTAAAAACTATATCAAGATATAGCATAGGTTTTATTAATATTAAGCCGTATAATAGCAAGGCTTCGGTGAAAATACATGCAGTCAATGCTATGATTCGATATTTAACTAAGTTATGATTTATAAATTTTATGTGATTGCGTTTTAGGGTATAAATAGTAGTGAAAACAAAGGTTACTACGGCTACTAACCATTAACACTGACTATAGGCTAGTAGCCTTTTCTAAGCTAGTAGACCTACAAGGCGATAGACACAGAGTGCTAAAGCCGACACTACAGATAACCAGTCATAAAATTAAAGTAGTAAACCATTAATTCCAGATAACTGCTATAAGTTTATTCACCGGTCAGACTTGACGATCGTTATCGTTGATAAGATTGTGCCGCGTGAGCTGATAGGACGTAAAGATGATAAAGCAGCCTTCAACTCGAGCATGCAAGGGTCTCATGATGCAGCGTGACACAGCCATAATCCAAAACGATAGTAATAATCCAAGTACATATCCAGCAGCGCCGCGTAAAAATTTCAGACGCTCTGCACTGTGCACTGCGCTTGCGACCAGTTTGTTCGGTATAGCACCTGCGGCAATGGCAGATACTATTAATAATATAAACAATACCGCTATCACCAACTCATCTGCTGCTGACCAAACTGATAGCAATCAAACGCTTAGTAACCAGACTAACAATAGTCAAGCTGCGAATGATCAGGCATCTATCAAGCAATCAGCTACATTGTCAGATGACGATACTCAGCTAGATATGGCTCTAGATGCGCTACGTCTAAAAAAAGCAGTAGAACAAGGCATCATTGATCAGTCAGTATTGGACGACTATAGCGAACAGAGCTTGGGAATTAAAAAACCTAACTCGACAAAGTCAGGCTCTAAAAACTCGACGACGCAAAATGCCAATGCTCAAAACGCAACTTCTCAAAACAAAAACACTCAAAATCTAGAAACTTTCACTGATAGTCCAAGTACTTCATATAATCCCAATAACTCTCAATCAATCGCTTCTAATGATGACCTGTTGCAACAAGCAACCGAGATTCAGCAGCAGGGTTATCAAATGATGACCCCTGAGCAGATCGATCGTGAGCTAGCGGCAATGGATGCGCAGAATGCTCAAGATATTAATAGTATTAATATTAGCAATAACGACAGTGACTTTGATGCGCCAATCGCTACGTTAGATGACACAACATCGCCAATTGGTCTCGATGTAGAGCTAGATGCGACAAACTTGCCAGCGCCTAGCAATCTTGATACGTTGGGTAGAAATGAAACAACGCAAGAGCAGGCGAGTACAGCTGAAGGGATGTCACGTCCGATTGAGGTGAGTGGCGCTGTTAGCAATGAAGATGTCGCTAGGAATGAAGCTATTGTTAAGAATGAAAATGGTCTGACGACTGATGATAGTAGTGATGAGGTGATAGCTGGTACGAATGTGCCTGCCAATGTAGAAGGTACGACGACAGATATTATCAATCCGAATGACTATCTACCAGATTATCAGAATGATACTCAGGCCGTCGATCAAAGTATCGAACAAGCCAATAGACCACGGCCACGCGCGCGCAATAGAGGTAATATCGTGACGCGTCTGTACAATCGCTTTTTTAATGACGGTGGCGTGGTAGCTTTGCCAAATGTAGAAACCGCTATTTATCTAGAGCAAGTATCCGCTGAAGACTCTCCTAACGGTAAGGCTCAGCTGATTGAAGCTGACAACGACATTCAGCCAATGAAAAACATCAAAGCAGCACTGGATGATACTTCCGTTCAGTCGGTTATTGACTTTACTGCGGCATTGCCACGTTTGCGTGAGACGGCACAGAATGCTGCTAAAGCCGTTGGTTACTACGAGGTTGAGCTGCGTCTGACCCAACCTGACCGCGATACAGTCAATGTTGTGATTGAAGAGCTAGGCGAGCCGGTACTGGTAGACAGCCGTATTATTGAGATTCGCGGTGAGGGTAGTGAGCAAGAAGAGTTTGCATCGCTTGAGGCAGACTTGCCACCGCAAGAAGGTGATATTTTTAATCACCGTGTCTATAAGAGCAGTAAAGCTGCGTTAGAGGCCTTGAGCAATACCTATGGCTATTTTGACCAGTATTGGTTGAACAAATCCGTTGATATCATCTTGCCGGACAACAAGGCAGATGTCTCGTTGGTTTATAACACGGGTGATCGTTACGAGTTTGACGATGTGGTGTTTTTTACCTATGACAAAGAAACCAATACGCTGACCCAAGATCCTGACAAACTGCCAGTAGAGCTTTCATTATTACAACAGCTCTATGGCTTTACGCCGGGTGAGCCCTTTTATCGTCCAGCAGTTACTAAGTTCAGTAATGACTTATCGGCAACTCGTTACTTTAATACGGTCAACGTCGAGTCGATACTACCACCAACTGATAGTAGTGAAGCTGGTACCTTAGCGTTTGACAATGCTGCTACCGAGGGTAACGACACATTAGATGACGATATTAATAATGTGGACAATGATAGCGTCGCAGATCTGAGTAGCAATGATGGCGCAGCTGCCTTAAATGTGACGGCTAGTAAAGAAGATACGGTTAACGATAATAGTGATATAGGTGCAGAGAGCGATAGTGCTCTGAGTGCTAATAGTGGCGAGACGGTCAATGAAGCGGATATCGCTGCTATTGATTTTGAGGCTGATGAAGCCACCCTTGATAAGCTGCAAGCTATCAGACAAAAAGCAGAACGATTAAGCCGCTTGCCGAATGATCGCGTGCTTGATGAAAAAGATCAGGAAGCTGATAATTTATTGGGCAAAATCAGTGACTCAATTAGTAATGTCGCACAAAAGATATTCCCTGATGAGAAGATTTTGATTAATGATGAGAACTTTGTACCTCCAACGCTAGCAGGACGTAAAACGCCGCAAGACGTTGCAGAAAGCAAAAAAATACCTTTATATGTGTTTGTATACGCGGATAAACCACGTGATGCTCAAGTTGGTCTGGGTTATGGAACAGATACAGGCGTTCGCGCCACCGCAAAAATTGACTACAACTTGCTCAATCGCCAAGGCTATCAAGCAGGTGCAGAAACAGAAGTGTCGAGAATCAGCAAAAACGTGGCTGTGTATGCCAGTCGACCATGGAATCATCCGCTCAATGATAAGCTAGATGGGCGTCTTACTTATGAAGAGGAAGTGATTGACCAAGGTGAAGGCAACTTTGATCTATCAACCACGACACTAAAAGCGGCCTTGGCACGCAATATCCGTAGTGACACTGGTTGGAACCGTAGCTACTCTGTGCGTTACCGCTTGGATGAGCTTGAGACGGGGGTTGATGGGGCAGCATTAGATGATTTGCCTATCCGCTTTACCTCTTCAAGTCCGAAACAGCGTGCGCTATTGTTTGGCTATGGTATGAATAAAACAGATACTGATAACGCTACTAACCCAACGCAGGGCATGCGCCAGTACTACTCAATCGAGGCTGGCACTGATAGCGCATTCAGTGATACCGATATGGCGATTATTCGCGCAGGCGTTAGTGGTATCTATAGCTTTGGCGAAGACAAAAAGCATCAAGTATTAGGTAGTGCTAATGCCGGTTATATTTGGGCCGATGATTTTTACGATGTGCCTTATAAACTGCGTTTCTTTGCAGGTGGCGATCAGAGTATCCGCGGTTATGATTACGAGAGCTTGTCACCATTAGATAAAGGCTATCTAACGGGCGGGCAGGTACTAGCGGTCGGTAGTGCTGAGTATAACTATGAATTTAAACCAGGTTTCCGTGGTGCATTCTTCACAGATGTCGGTAATGCCTATGACAAAGATTTTGATACTGAGACAAAAGTCGGCGTTGGTGTCGGTATCCGCTGGGCATCGCCTGTAGGAATGGTGCGTGTCGATGTGGCTGCTGGCGTGACCGAGGAAAGTATTCCAGTACGACTACACTTCTTCATTGGCTCGCCGTTATAATCGCTCAATGTAGTAGTTCCAAATGTTTAGTAGCTCCAAATGTTCTAATTATCACTTATCGTACCGATTGCTGGTCTTCATTTTTTAACGTAGTTGAGTGTCATGCTGACAGAAAATACCCCGCCTAATAATACTCCAGATGAAGATCCAGCACAGCGTGATGCCCGTGCCGTTAGGCGTTGGTATCCGTTATCATTTTTGCTCAAACTTCTGGTATTGATACTTATCGTACTAGCCATCATGTTTGCCATATTCTTTTATGCGGCTGGGACTGACGCTGGTACGAAGTTTATATTAGAAAAAATCAGTGTCGAAACAGGTATTGATTTTAAATATGGACGCGGTAACCTGCGCGATGGTATTTGGGTCACTGATATCGATATTGAAGCGACTGAAGATCTTGAGATATTGGTAGATAAAGCCTATGTGAAAATAGGCTGGCGTGCAGTATTTGCAAAAGAAGTGCATTTAAGTGATGCAGACATCCAGACCATAGAGATTATCAATAAAAAACCGCCTACTGGTGAACCGTTTGATTATAAAACTTTAAAGTTGCCAGTAAACTTGCGTTTTGATCAAGCAAAAATTAAGAAAGTCACCTATAAGCAAGTAACCAAAGATCCTATCGTTATTCAAGATATTACGGCGCGTGACCTGACGTGGGTAGGTAGCACGGTGACTGTTGGCCGTGGTGATTTGCAGTATGCTGATATCGTAAAAGTCAGTGCCTTACAAGGAGAGATCGACCTACAGGGCGACTATCCACTAGATTTGAGTGCGATTGCGGAAGTCAGCGCCCTTGAAAAAGCCTATATCGACCCGTTAAATATCTCTGCAACGGGAACGCTTAAACGTACTGTTGGTAAAGTACGTAGTCGTTATAACGATAGTGATGTAAAAGGCGACTTTGTAGTACAGGGGCTGGATGCGGGTGCGCCGTTTGATGCAAAACTACAGTGGGATGATATTCTCATCCCTTATGCCGATAGTCAAAACATTCGCCTACAAAGCGGTACAGCCACAGCTTCTGGTGTCATCTCTGAGATACGATTGCGTATCAATACTGAATTGACGGCTAAAGACATTCCATCAGGTCATTATCAAGGCCGCGCTGTTATCGCCAACAGTCAGCTACGTATAGATCGCTTGGATGCTGACGTGCCAGCGGGACGTTTGGCGTTGCAAGGTATTTTAGATTGGAAAGACAGCTTTGAGGCCACGGTGCGTGCGACGGGTAGCAACTTTGATATTCGCCAAGCTATTCCGGCTGAATATACTGATTTTAAAGCTTATGCGCCGCAAACTCTAAACGGTAGACTGTCACTGCGTTATCAGCAGCAGAATCCTACTGGTAATACGCAGATCGATGCAGATTTGCGTCAGCGCGATGGTGAGCATATCAATGCCAATATGGTTCGCGGTAAAACCTCTGCCAAATCTAAGCAGGTTGCGCCTTGGTATATTGATGCTAACTGGAAAAACTTAACCCGCCGTAACGTACCCAATATTGGCAATATCGACAGTCCTAGTGGGCAGGCGGACGTCATTGTTCGTGGTTCGACTCTATCAGTCGATGCCAATGCCCTTATCAATGAACTAAATGCTGCTCCCAAGGGTAACTATGATCTACGTATACGTAAGGCTGGTGATGTCATTGATATCAATCGTCTTAATTATAACGGCATAGTAGGAGATTTATCCGGCACAGGGCAGATTCAGTTAGCGAGCAAACAGCGTCCACTGATATGGCAGATTGACGCCAGTACCAAAGGTCTACTCCCTAAGAAATATCGTAGCGATTTACCGCTTGAGCGCCTAACAGGTATTATAAGTGCACGTGGTCGACTGCTAAATATCACTAAAGATGGTGTCAGCGGACAACGTCACGTGATTACTTTAAACAATACCGATATGCAAGCGCAGCTCGATGCGACGCAAGCGGATCGTGCTATCGGTATTACTGGTGCTGGTGATGCCAGTGTCGATATCATAGGTGGTGAGCTGTCAGTATTTGATGCGCGTTTTGATGGTCGGATTGATACAGCAGATGTACCACAAGGTCGCCTATCTATCGATGCTGCGGGTACGCCAAAGCTGATTAGTATTCGTAAGCTGAATTATAAGGGTGAAGCGGGCGCAGTTGATGCGAAAGGTGTTATCGACTTACGTAAAAACATCGGCTGGAATATAGATGGTCGTTTTGATCAGTTTAACTTGGGTTATTTCTTACCCAATAATCCAGCAATAATTACAGGCGATCTAAAAACCAGTGGCGAGTGGCAAAATGCGTCCAAAAACAGTAAAAATACCGTAGGGACATTGCAGCGCTTTGCCGTAAATTTTAACGGCATATTGGATGCCGAGCAATTGCCAGCAGGTAAGCTGAATATAGAAGCCAGTGGTGACAGTCAGCTGATACGTATCAACCGTTTCCGTCATGTAGGTGCGGCAGGTAGCATCGATGCCAGCGGAACCGTTGACGTGCGTCAAGGCGTTGCATGGGATATCAACGCGGTGATGGATCGTTTTAACATTGGTTATTTCCTAAAAGACACCCCAAGCCTTATCACTGGTACGATTGATACAGATGGCCGCTGGAGTGACACGCAGCAAATCATCAATATTAAACAAGTCAATCTGAATGGCATGCTAAAAGGTCAGCAACTGAGTGCCAAAGGCAGCCTATCAGCGAAAATGCGTTTGCCTAAAGATTTAGCAAGTTACTTCAAACAACTTCAGACCCAAGATGCGCAAGCACAATACAAGCAAGTAAATGCTTTGATTGATAGCTTAAACGCTAATAATCTGGTGCTGCGTTGGGGTGACAACTATGTCACGGCTAACGGCAATGCCAAACAGCTACAAACCAAAATTAATATCACCAGTCTAGACCAACTATCTAGCCAACTGGCTGGTAAAGTCACGGGCGGTGCCACGCTGTCTCAACCAGCTGGTCAAGCACTGCCTACTATTTATATTGATTTGGTCGGTGAAAGACTCGCGCTACCTGGCTTTATATTGCGTCAAGGCCGTGTACGCGGCAAGCTCGTCAATTTAGCCAATAGCCCAAGCCAGTTAATCGTGACGGCTGAAGGTCTAGATGCTGCTGGTCAAAGTTTCGATAGTGTCAAAGCGTCCTTTAATGGTACCGAAAAATCCCATGTGGTCGATCTCAATGTGGCCAATAAGCAACTCGATGTTGGTGCTAGGCTAAAAGGTGGTTTTGATCGAGACAGGCTAAGTTGGTCAGGTGTCATTGGAAAAGGCCGTATTAAATCTAAATATGCGACTTTGAATCAATTGCAACCTGCACAGCTGATTGTGAATTTACCATACAATCAGGGTGGTGAGAATCGTGATCTAAAAGTACAGCTTGCCGCTCACTGCTGGCAGGCCGCGGATCAAACCGGCAAGCTCTGTCTACGAGAAAAATTAGTGGCATCGCCAGACCAAGGTGAAGTCAATGTAGCGTTGCAGAATTTAGACACGTCGTTATTCTCAGTGTTCTTACCAGAAGATATTGACTGGAACGGCAAGATTAATGGTAAAGCAATCGTCGGATGGCAACGTGGTCGTCCGCCAACTATCAATACCACGCTATACTCAGACAATGGCAAGATTGGCCTTGTTCAAGATGGCGAGAGCACATCAATGACTTTGCCATACAAACGTGTCTCTCTCATTGCTCTGTCTGTGCCTGAGGGTATCAAGCTGCGTACTGATATCAATACTGGACGCGGTGCGCGTGGCTATGCTGAAGTGATCGTCGATCCTTATAAAGACCCTAAACCAATCTCTGGTGCATTGGTGCTAAACGAGCTTGATCTTGCGATATTTAAGCCTTTCTTCCCCGGTATGCGTGTCCTAAGAGGTAACGTCACAATGGCGGGTGGTCTAGGTGGTACCTTAACCAAACCGCAGTTCTATGGCGACGTAAAACTCTCTGACGGCCGTATAGCCATGCTTGATTTACCCGTGAATCTGTCCAAAGTAAATGCGGCAGCCAAAATCCGCGGCACGCAAGCGACTATTGACGGCACATTCAATAGTGGTACAGGTGAAGGTGAATTGTCAGGGACAGTCAACTGGCAGCAAAAACTGCAGGCCAAGTTGAGTATTGTCGGTGAAGGTCTGGTCATCACTCAGCCGCCATTACTGGTTGCTGAAATTGATCCTGATATCGATATTATCGTGCGTCCAGGCGACCGTTATGTCGATATAAAAGGGGCGATCAGTGTGCCGTCTGCGACCATTCGTCCGCCTGAAGCCAGCGAAGATATCATCACTCAGACTGAGGATGCAGTCGTACTAGATCGTCGTTTGATTGGTAATATCGATGAAGTACTGGCTATCTCAAAACCTTGGTCAATCAATGCGGATATCGGTGTTGATTTGGGCGATGATATCAACTTCCGTGGTTTTGGCGCAGTCATTCCATTGGCAGGTGCTATTAATGTTACTCAGAATGGCACAGGTATCATGCGTGCCAGAGGTGTTGTGCAGGTCTCACGCCGTACCAATATCAATGCTTTTGGCCAAAGCCTAGAGTTGAATTATGGTCAAGTGCGTTTCAATGGTGATGTGATGAAACCGAGCTTGAGTATTGAAGCAGCCAAAACGATTAATGGAAAAACAGTTGGTCTGCGTGTCAAAGGAACGACTGAAAGCCCTAATATTATCGTCTTCAACAATGCAGGTCTAACTCAGCAGCAAGCCATGAACGCGTTGGTGACGGGCCGCATCGATAATAAGAGCGCGACACAAATCAGTGAGCAAGGGTTTAAGTCGCAAGTGACTAATAATCTGGCTGCCGCTGGACTGAGCTTTGGTCTGAGTGGCACTCGTAGCCTGACCAATCAAATCGGGCAAGCGTTTGGCTTGCAAAGTCTGACCGTCGATGCCTCAGGTAGTAGCGAGGACACAAATGTCAACGTCACAGGTTACGTGACCCCTGATTTATACATTCGTTATGGTGTGGGTGTTTTCAATGCGCAAAACAGTCTTTCTGTTCGTTATCAATTGACGCGCCGTATCTATGTAGAAGCAAGCTCAGCAGCGGAAAATGCAGTGGATGTGGTCTATAGTTGGCAGTTCTAAATTGTTTATTTAGAGGACGACTGCTTTTTAATTGATGTCAACTGAGAGAGCTTCTAAAATTATTTTTAAGTTTTATAACATGCAAAAAAACGCCTCATAATGAAGGCGTTTTTTTATAGAAGTATTGAAAAAGGTATCACTGAAATAGACGTTACTTGGTTAGAATCAAGCGATTGTTGCGAGTTAGGCGTAGTCGATACTCTTCGCCTTCATGCTCGATACGTACCTCTTTAGTCAGTGCAAATAGATGTTGTGATTGCAAAGTAGGCAGACGGTTTTCACGACAGTTTAAATAACGAGAGATGACCATGCTCATAGTAAATTCCTTTTGAGAAGAAGTGGCTTAAAAAATTGGCTAACCATAGCGTAATTGTTTTTAACGATAATAATTATCATTTAGATTTGATAAATTTGCAAGGCAATTGATAAAATAAAATGCAGTTATTATGTAAATTTATCTAAGTTTGCTGTCGTAAACCATCTCGAATGAAAATTTTATCCATATAAATTAATGAGTTAGGCGGTAAATTTAAATAAATCATCTAGCCTATAAAAACTATTAAATTATCAAAAATAATCAGAGTAAACACCGAAATAAAGGATATAAGTATGTTGGACGGGTCAAATCAACAATCACAAACTAAGAAAGACAGTAAGGCGAAAACTAACAAACCTAGCATCGTCAATGTTGCAATAGCTGTCATTCATTATAAAGATCAGTATTTGCTTGGGTTTCGAGATGCTACTCAGCATCAGGGAAATCGTTACGAGTTCGTTGGCGGAAAGATAGAAGCAGATGAGTCAGCAGCGCAGGCGTTGATAAGAGAAGTGGCTGAAGAGACAGGTATTCTGCTTGATAATAATACTATCGTTAAGCTTGGGCGTTTGCATCATGATTATGGTGATAAGCAGGTCAGCTTACAGGTTTATAAGATTGAGCTGACAGCAGAGCAGTACGAGCATCATAAACACCGTGAGCAGGGTTTAGAAGGGCAGGCATTAACTTGGGTGAGCAAATCACAGCTTTTAGCAGGAGCGTATCATCTGCCCGCTGCTAATAAGACAATACTTGAATGGTTGAAGCTCCCATCGAAGATAACGATTACTTATCCTCTAGCACATTTTGGCACATACACTGATGCAGCAGTGGCATGGCTACAGTATCACCAAGAAAATTTAGCATCAGAGTCGTGGGTATATATCCGCTTGAAGGACGTAAATTCTAAGCATCTTGCTGAACAATTGATAACGACACGTCCAGATATTTTAGCGATTTTACCTAGTGATAATGAGCAGCCTTTAAATGGGCAAGGCTCACTAACCGCTAATGAGACAAAGATTGGCCAGCGAAAAGTTGCCAAGCATCTGACACAAACGACACTGATGCAGTGCTTTGATAAGGATGGCAGTTCTACAGCTCTCAAGCAGTCGTTATCTGAAGACCATCCGCTTATCGTCAGCTGCCATGACATTGCGAGCATAACGGCAGCCAATCAACTTGCCAGCATGCGCATACAGAATGCATTACCACCAGTGATTGGTGCTTTCGTATCGCCTGTACTCGCTACCCAAACGCATCCTAATGACGTACCGCTTGGTTGGGACGCATGGTCAGCGTTAGCAGATTTAGCTGATATGCCTGTCATTGGGTTAGGTGGACTAGAACCTGCTATGCTCAACCAAGCATTGCAGTATGGCGGTATCAGTGTGGCAGGTATTCGTCAGTTTATATAATCCGCATGACTCAAAAAAGCTATAGGGAATCCATCGTGTCATTTGCCTGAATGTGACCCGTATTAGACGTGCGTATTAAGCTTAGTAAGTTCAAATAACTGATTTTTAACTTAGTTATCCAGCAAGTAACTGTGTGGTTATGATGTGTTCAAACAACACTCAAACCCCATAGTTACTTACAAACCGTTGCGTTTTCCTACATTGCACTACTGTTTTAATAGTCCAGTTGTCCTTAATATATATTGCATATCTACGATACGTTGATCTTATTTCTATAGACGAATGACTAATCAAAAGTGATGCTCAAAACACAATAATAAAAAAGCTTTTGTAGAGTCAAGTTTTGCACGAATAATTTATATCAAAGCAAATGGCTTTTAGAAAACGAGACCAAATAGATGCCGTACATAAAGCGTTTTTAACAATCACTATTTAAGAATGGTACTCCTATGAAAACCAATAAGTTACCTGAGTCAGCATGGACTGATTCACAGGCAGCTGGTTCTCAACTTCAGCAGCCTAAGCAATCGCTCAATGACAATGAATATGGCGATGATACACAACAGACAAACCAAGCTAGTAACGATGCTAGCTATAATCACGACAGCTCGAATGGCGAATATTCGCACCATCTGGCAAAAGACACGTCTTCGCAAGACAGCTATTTTGGATACAAAAGCGCCGACAAAAGCCCTAGGGCAAAAGAGTCAGCTATGAGTAACAATGAGATAAGCGAAGATCTAACAAATAGCAATGAGGACAATCATGACGTGGCTGGTGGCTATAAATCATCTGGTTATAAGTCAGCGCAAAATAAGCAACCACAAAAGCTAAATGAAGATGAGCCATTGATGTCAGGTCTGTTAGAGGATCAAATAGGTAATCTAAACAGGGGTTCTGAACACGCCATCGACGCTGAGCAAATGAGTGATGCATCAACAAATAATTCATCTTACAAAGAAATACCGGAGCGCATATTTATGAATGGACTGATCAAACATACAGGCATTGCCTTAGCAATTATTATACCGTTAGCAGCGTTCTCAGCCTATGCGGCCACGCCGCCAGTAAACATGGCAACTAATAACACGGCAACTAATGGCATGTCTGATGATGCGATGAGTGAGAAGGCCACGACCGATATGCTATCGGTTAAGCCGAGTGATATTATTCATAAATCTGCAAGCACGCCAACTACCGTAGATAGTGTAGATCTAAATACCTATGCAGGTACTTGGTATGAAATCGGCCGTTTGCCGATGTATTTTCAACGTAAATGTGCTGGTGATGTGACCGCTAACTATGCTCAAAAAGATGACGGTTCAGGAATCATGGTTACTAACAAGTGTGTGAGCGAGGACGGTTCAGGCATCGTGGCAGAGGGTTTGGCTAAGCCAGTCGATGAAAGCGGTAGCAAACTAAAAGTGACGTTTTTACCGAAGTGGATTCGCTGGATTCCAGTCGGCCGTGCTGATTATTGGGTGCTAGCACGTGATGCAGAGTACAAAACTGCGCTAGTAGGGACGCCTGATAAAAAATACTTATGGCTACTAGCACGCTCGCCAAATGTCAGTCAGGAAACGTATACTAAATATCGTCAAATTGCTCAGCAGCAAGGCTACGACTTAAAAGAGTTTACATTGACGTCGCAGAGCAATCAAACGGTGAATCTAGCACCATAATAGATGTAACTGAATTTACTGCTTTAATTAAACCATATAGCGATTAGTATTTTATTACGTCTCGAATAAGGCAGCATATATAGCTGCCTTTATTTTTATTACTAGCTGTATATGAGAACTATATATAAGAGCTATATACGAGAATGAAACCTATTATACACACTAGCTAATCGGTTACTACTGGCAAAATGAGGCGTTTTAGGCTAAAATCTAGGCGATTCAAATACTCTAGTGTCAATGACCCATATTGATAGTGGTTGATTATCATATTAGAGTCGCCATTTAGAGCATACACGACCTATCTATTTTATACTTCTTCATATTTTATTGATCATACATTACTGACCATAAGGATGTTTCTCGTGAGCAACGCTGATACCTTACGCCAATTACATCAAGACCACTTGAACAACTACAACAATCAAGAGCAACAAGCGATTGAGCTTATGGGGCTACTAAACAAGCTCTATAACAAGCAAGACGTACAAGTGACTTTGTTTGGCGAAACGCTAGACTCTACCTCAGTTGGTCAAATACTTGCTTTGCATCAAAAAGTAGCACTACGCGATCATGGTGCCCAAGCTATCGATATCGCTGATACTCTAGCGATGGTAAAAGTTATCTCAGAAAACACTGATATCCAAGCCACTCGTATTGATGTTGGTCAATTGATTGCTAATGATACTGACTTACAAACCGCTCTACAGTCTATCAACAACGCTGGTGCTGTAAATGGCGCGACAGATGTTGTACTGTACGGTTTTGGCCGTATCGGTCGTATCTTGACTCGTCTGCTATTGTCACAAGCGTCAAGCGCAAAAGGTCTACAACTAAAAGCGATCGTTGTACGTCCAGCTGCTGCTGGTGACTTGGCTAAGCGTATCTCATTGCTTGAGCGTGACTCAATCCATGGTAGATTCTTAGGCGGCATCAGCATTGATGATAATAACAACGGCATGATCGTTAACGGTCGTTTTGTACAAGTTATCTATGCCAAAGACCCAAGCGAAATCGACTATACTGCTTATGGTATCGACAATGCTCTTGTTATCGATAACACGGGTATCTGGAAAGACGAAGCGGGCCTTGGTAAGCACCTGCAGTCTACTGGCGTGAAAAAAGTACTACTAACCGCACCTGCTGGCGGTGATATCAAAAACGTCGTTTATGGTGTGAACAATGATACCGTTGGTGATGATACGATCGTTAGTGCTGCTAGCTGTACGACCAATGCGATTACGCCAACGTTGAATGTATTAAATGATGAGTACGGTATTGTAAATGGTCATGTAGAGACTATTCACTCATTTACCAATGATCAGAACTTGGTTGATAACTATCATAAAGCTGACCGCCGTGGTCGTAGTGCGGTGATGAACATGGTTATCACTAGTACTGGCGCTGCAAAAGCCGTTGGTAAAGCATTGCCAGAACTAAACGGTAAGCTAACGGGTAACGCTATTCGTGTACCAACACCAAACGTCAGCCTAGCAATATTGAACGTGAATCTGAAAACTGCTCCAGCAAGCGCTGATGCGTTAAATGAGTTCTTGCGAAAAATGGCTAATAGCAGCACTTGGCAGTCGCAGATTGCTTATACAGATTCTACAGAAGCGGTATCAACGGATTTCGTTGGTACGACTCATGTGGGTATTATTGATGCTCAAGCCACTATTTTGACTGACAACCAAGCCATCGTATATGTTTGGTATGACAACGAAGTAGGTTATAGTACTCAGGTATTGCGTTTGGCGACGCAAATGGCCGGAATCAGCTACGCTCAGATTCCAGCATAGATTACTAAATACAGTAGAGCAATAACGTCATACCAAGTATAGTAGCGCTATCGTGTCACAAGAATGGCGCTGTAGCAGGTGCTACTTTGAATAGCTTGGTAGGACTTTAACTGTCATACTTAAACACCCGATAGTCCGATTGATTATCGGGTGTTATTGTCATAATGGGCATGACGTAACATAGCTTCTATAGATTGCTCATTTTGTCAGAACGATATAGCAAAACCTCAAAATACAACCGCTGGTTGTCACCAGTCATAGACTGGATTGTGAATTAAGGAACGTAAGATGCGATTTATTGATGAAGCCGTCGTAACGGTAAAAGCAGGTGACGGTGGCAACGGAATCGCCAGTTTTCGCCGAGAAAAGTATGTCCCACGTGGTGGACCGGATGGTGGCGATGGTGGCAAGGGCGGAGATATTTATGTCATTGCAGAGGACAACACCAACACTCTAGTTGACTATCGCTATACGCGTCGTCATGATGCCATGCGCGCTGAAAACGGTCATAGCAGAAACTGCTCAGGCAAAGGATCAGATGATTTGTATTTACCAGTACCAGTTGGTACAACGGTCGTGGATACCGAAACTGATGAAGTACTCGGTGATTTGATTGAAATTGGCCAGACGCTATTGGTCGCTAAAGGTGGTGACGGTGGTCTGGGTAATACCCATTTCAAAAGCTCGACCAACCAAGCGCCGCGTAAAGCGACGTCAGGTTTTGAAGGTGAGTTAAAAGTTCTTAAGTTTGAGCTAAAAGTAGTGGCTGATGTTGGTTTGATTGGTTTGCCTAATGCTGGTAAATCGACCTTTATCCGTCAAGTCTCTGCTGCTAGACCAAAAGTGGCTGATTATCCGTTTACCACCCTAGTGCCAAACTTGGGTGTGGTCGATATTGGTCGTCATCGTTCGTTCGTGATGGCAGATATTCCTGGTCTTATTGAAGGTGCATCAGAAGGCGCAGGACTTGGTATTCGCTTCTTGAAGCATGTTGCGCGTACACGTCGTCTACTACACTTAGTTGATGTTAAGCCTGTTGATGGCAGCGACCCAGTTGAGAATGCTCGTGTTATTTTAAATGAGCTTGAGCGTTTTTCTCCTGAATTAGCCAACTTACCGCAGATTTTGGTATTAAACAAAATCGATCAGGTCAATGATGAAGATTTGAATGCGCTTTGTACTCATATCGTCGCAGAGCTTGGTTGGACTGGTATGGTCTTCCGTACGGCAACGCTAACTGGTGAAGGCGTTGATGCGGTCAAGTATCATCTAATGAATGATATCGAACTTGAGCGTGAGCGTGAACTAGAAGATCCTATCTTCGCTGAAGCACAAAAAGAACGTTTTGAGCGTTTAGAAGCTGAAGTACGTCTTAACACTGAAGCGCAGCGTGAAGCGTATCGTGCAGCTCGTAAAGCGGCGCGTGAGGGCTTGGATGCGTCTGATTTTGACGACGATGATGATGATGGTGTTGAGGTAATGTACGTTCCTTAAGCTAGTATGCTTGAGCAGTTATACTTGAATTGTGAATTTAATCCCTACAATCAATTGATATGAAAAAAGGAGTTTATATGGCAGATGACATAGCAAACACGATGGAAGAAGCAAGATTTGTTGAGCAAACTCGCAACTTTGATATTCAGCGCGTTATTGTCAAAATTGGTTCATCACTATTAACCAATAACGGTCGAGGGCTGGATCGTACTGCCATATATGAGTGGGCAAAGCAAATTGCTAAGCTGCACAAAAAAGGCGTTGAGGTACTGCTAGTATCATCAGGTGCCGTTGCTGAAGGTGTGGTACGTATGAACCTTGAGGAACGCCCCAAAAAACTAGCAGCACTACAAGCCTGTGCTTCTATTGGTCAAATGGGGTTGATTGAAACATGGTGGTCAGCTTTGATTCAGCATGGCATTCAAAGCTCGCAGCTACTGCTAACTCATGATGATTTGTCTAATCGTAGCCGTTACCTCAACACGACGGGTGCGCTGACACAGTTATTAGAATGGCGCGTACTACCTGTTATCAATGAAAACGATACCATTACGATTGATGAGATTAAATTTGGCGATAACGATACCTTGGGTGCGATGGCAGCCGCAATGGTTAATGCTGATTTGTACATTATCTTAACCGATCAAGAAGGTGTCTTCACTGATAACCCACGTGATAATCCTGACGCTAAGATGATTCGTCAAGAACGTGCAATGGCTGATTATTTATTTGATATTGCAGGAGACGGCGGTAAGCTTGGACGCGGTGGTATGTTGACCAAAATCCGTGCTGGACGCCTTGCGGCAATGGGTGGCTGTCCTACCGTTATCGTCAGCGGTGCTATCGATGATGTTATCACTCGTGTGGTATCAGGTGAGGCTGTAGGTACGTTACTGACGACTAATGACGAAGATAAAATTATCGCGCGTAAACAGTGGCTAGCTGCGCATCTGCGGATGTCAGGTAGCTTGGTCGTTGATGCAGGCGCTGCAAGAGCATTGACTGAGCACAATAGAAGTTTATTACCAGTGGGTGTTGTAGAAGTGCAGGGCGGATTTGATGAGGGTGATGTGGTAGAAATCATACATCAAGATACTGGCGAACGTATTGCCGTTGGGCAGGTAAACTTCTCATCGAATGATGCGCGCCGCGTCGCTCGTGAGCGTACTGAACAGTTCGATAAGATCTTTGGTAGTAGCGAAGAGCGTGTCGTCATGGTACACCGCGACAATCTTGCATTAACTGTATAGCGCTTTCGTATAACCTTTTTTATTCAACTTATTTTATCCAGCACAATATCCATTTATAAATATGGATATTGTGCTGTTTTGGAGATTTGTAAATGAGTGCTTCAGACGGTAGTAACTCGGTTCAGCAACAGTTTGCACCTTTAAAAAATGATAGATTGCTACGTGCATTACGTTTTGAGCCCATCGATACCACACCGGTATGGATGATGCGCCAAGCTGGTCGCTATTTACCAGAATATAAAGCCACTCGTGCTGAAGCGGGTGACTTTATGAGCCTGTGCAAAGATACAGACCGGGCTACTGAAGTGACTCTACAGCCATTGCGCCGTTATGATTTAGATGCTGCTATCTTGTTTAGTGATATTCTAACTATCCCTGATGCGATGGGACTGGGCTTGTATTTCGAAACGGGTGAAGGCCCTAAGTTCAAACATCCTATTCGTGAGCAGGCTGATCTTGATAGATTGCCAGTGCTTGAGCCAAACGACTCTCTAGACTATGTAATGCGAGCTGTAACCAGCATTCGTAAAGCATTGAATGGTCAAGTGCCATTGTTTGGATTTTCTGGTAGTCCGTGGACGTTGGCTACTTATATGATAGAGGGCGGTAGCTCGAAAGATTATCGTTATACCAAAGGCTTTTTGTATAGTAACCCTGATTTTCTACATCAGTTATTAGACAAGCTTGCGACGTCAGTTATTGATTATTTAGATGCCCAAATCGTCGCTGGTGCTCAAATTGTACAGATATTTGATAGTTGGGGCGGGGCGTTAGGCCATCGTCAATTTATCGAATTTTCACACATTTATAATAAACGTATTGTCGCCGAACTAAAGGAACGTCATCCACAAGTACCTGTAGTGCTATTCACTAAAGGTGGTGGGTTATGGCTTGATATTCAGGCTGACAGCGAAGCAGATGTGCTAGGTCTAGACTGGACGATGCCGATTGATCGTGCACGTCAAGTATTGACTGAAAGTCAGCGTCAATTAACCAAAAAGCATAAAAAACTGCAAAGCAGCAAAGCTATCCAAGGTAACTTAGATCCAGCGACGTTATATGGTTCGCCTGCAACTATCCGTTCGGAAGTGAACGCCATGCTTGACCGTGCTTACGCTGATGGTGAAAAGACTGGTTACATAGCAAACTTAGGTCATGGTATCACCCAATGGGTTAACCCTGACAACGCCAAAGTGTTTGTAGATGCAGTACACGACTATAAAATTTAACAGTCAGAATATTTAGGGAGTGATTCTGTATTTGTAGAATTGCATGATTTGTAGAACTACACGCATTACAGGCAAATATAGAATCTATCAGTGCATATTGAGTATTTACCAAGAAAAGGGTGTTTTATGATTTCAGCAGCGATCGTCGGTGGTACAGGCTATACGGGTATTGAGCTTATTCGCCTATTATCTGCTCATCCTGAGGTTTCTATTGATTTATTAACTTCTCGTAGCGAAGCTGGCACTCGTGCTGATGAAATCTTCCCAAGCTTACGCGGTGTGTCTGACATCGTTTTTAGCGACTTGGGTGATAATACGCTTGCTGCATTGCAAAAATGTGATGTTGTATTTTTTGCGACGCCGCACGGTGTTGCAATGAAGCAAGCTGAAGCGCTGACACAAGCTGGCGTCAAGGTTATCGATTTGGCTGCTGACTTTCGTTTGCAGTCACTGACTGACTTTGAGCATTGGTACAAGCAGTCACATGCTTGTCCTGAACTGTTGAAAACAGCAGTCTATGGCCTACCAGAAATCAATCGTGACAAGCTTGCGAATGCGTTACTAGTAGGCAACCCAGGCTGTTATCCAACCACTGCGATTTTGGGTCTAAAACCAATTATCGAAGCCCAGAATAAGCAAGAAGAGCGTTTGATTGAGTCTCGTATTGTAATTGATGCAAAATCTGGTGTGTCTGGTGCAGGCCGTCAAGCATCACTTGCACTTAACTATGCTGAGACAACGGATAGCTTTAAGGCTTATAGCGTCGAAGGCCATCGTCATTTACCTGAGATTGAACAGGGTGTTGCACAGTTATTAGACAGTCAGTTCGCGCATCGCATTCGTTTTTTGCCCCATTTAGTACCGATGATTCGTGGCATGCTCAGCTCTATTCACATGGAACTGACCGATGCTGGTGCGGCTATCGACTGGCAGCAAGCGTTTGAGAATAGCTATGCGTCAGAGTTGTTTGTTGATGTCATGCCAAAAGGCCTTTATCCAGATACGCGTAGTGTTCGTGCTAGTAACCGTCTACGTATTGCCATACATCAGGATAATGAGCGTGCTGAGCTAACAGTTATCGTCGTTCAAGATAACTTAGTCAAAGGTGCTGCTGGGCAGGCTGTGCAAAACATGAATGTGATGTTCGGTTTTGATGAGTCAATGGGACTGAACTTTGCACCGATTGTTCCTTAATATCAACGACTTCATATTCCAATCATTCACATTTTCGGTGCTAGGTATTGATTATAAATTCGGCTATAATGACTTGCCCTTACCCTTAAGAGATACTGTCTAAATGCGTTTTCAGCTCGCACTACGCTTTTGCTCACAGCCAGCACGTCTATCGTGCAAAGAGTCGGTCATACCTAGCTTGGAGCGCAAACAGCATTCCTTTAGAAATAACAATGTTCCTATAAGTGGTATAGCTAGCTCACAACGTGGCGCTTCTACATTGGTACTGGCATTGTTTGTTGTAGCCGTATTAGTGACAGCGGTGGTTGGGCTGGTATTCGGTCATAAGCTTGGCTACCAACGTGGCCTTCATTCGATGGAAACAAAAGCCAAGCAAGCAATCATCGATAGCACTGAAGCGACACAAGCGCTAGAAGATTTGCGCCTTAGCAATAAGATAGCTACTAACCAAGCGGCAACTGCCAAACAAGAACTGGCTATCAGTTTGGCTAATTTAAAAGAACTGCGTGAAAGCCAGCAAGAATTAGCAGTAGAAAATAAACAAGTGTCACAGCTCAATGAGCTATATTCAGATGTCATCCGTGAGAAAGGTGGTATGCCTTTACAGGTATTAGGTGCCAAAATTTCGCCACTACCTGAAAATGCTTTTGAGTATGGTTTTGATATTGGGATGCTCAGTAGCGATGGTCAAGCCAAACGCTTGAGGCCTGTATTGACGCTACTTAACAATGATGACCTTGTAGAAGTACCTCTTGACCCTGCATACCATATGATCGAAGGTATCGTTCGGATACGTGGTCGCTTTGTAATGCCATCAGGCTTTAGACCATTGCAAGCCAAGCTGACTTTGCAAGCTGGTGGTCAGAAAGTAGAGCAATTGTATGACTGGAAGCTCGGTGATAGTGTGGATAACATGCTACCATCGCTTTTAGATTTACCAGAAGTTGATGAAAGTCCTATCGTACCTTAATTACCTCATGTCTTATTGAAATACTCAGTGACGATGCTGTGGTTGAAATCGAAGCACAATAGCCCTATTTAGTGGTTGTGCTTTATACCATGCCTTATTGCCTGCCTTAACAACATCTTCTATCTTAAACTTACCTTATAATTATATTTTGATTATGATGAAAAAAATGATATCACAAGCCACGCCAACGGTTGCTGATTGGCACTTTCCCAATATGCCTGCTCATCGTGCACAAGACGGTGATACCGATGGTGAAACGTCACCGCAAGCAGATGTATTGGTCGCAGAGCCTGAAGTAGCCAAACCGCCTATGTATGCGGTCGTTATGTACAATGACAACTACACGCCGATGGAGTTTGTTGTATACATATTGCAGTCAGAATTTCGTCATAGTATGGATTCTGCGGTCGAGATTATGCTGACTATTCATAATAGCAGCAAAGGTATTGCTGGCATTTATCCCAAAGATATCGCCGAGACTAAGGCCAAAAAAGTAAATAGTCTGGCACATCGTGAAGGTTATCCGTTATTGACCCAAATCGAACCACACCAAGGCGAGTAGAGCAATTTATTAATTTTTTATACTGATATATGGCTCTATTAAAGCTTTATCTAATATTTTGTACTTTTAAATAATTCATACCAGAGCTCACCTTTATAGTGAGCTTTTTTGACTTTCCAGTCACCCCTCTTATATACGAAATTTGACTCTTAAAATAGTTTTATTATCCATATAGCATTGATTTCTATAGCAAATAACCCTATCTATTAAACAGTCTATTCAATAGTTTTAGACTAAGTATCTCCGTTGAATTTGCTAAAACCACGTCATTTCTAGCTTTTCAAATATCAATCTCTCTTTCTATCTAATCAGTTTTTCAACATTTAATATTCGTTATTAAGGTTGTCGCTACTAGCTTGTAGCACGCTTTGATACATTTTAGTCTGTGTTAATAGATTGACTCCGTTGAAGTATCGTGTTGATATAAAGAAAAGCGGCCATTGATAGTTATGATTACTGTTGGCTGATAGCGAGATTATAGTATTTAATCAATAGTCTACCGCTCACCTCATTTATTCATGACTTCTAATAATACGAATATAGCCCTTGAACAATTCATCTACCGCCCTGATTTACTTACTAACTCATTCATAAAACTATCAATTATAAAGATAGATATAACCGTAGGAAGTTGTTATGTTAAGTCGTCATCTTGAAGTTTCTCTACGTTTAGCAATGACGCTTGCGCGCCAAAAATCGCATGAGTATCTCACTGTTGAACACTTGCTTTTGGCCTTATTAGAAAACACTCATGCTGCCAATACGTTGACTGCTTGTAATGCTAATGTCTCGGCGTTGCGTACTGAGCTTGAGATTTATATTAATAAACACACGCCAACCATCGATGCTGATACAGAACAGTCACCGCAGCCGACTCAAAGCTTTGATCGTATCTTGCAGCGTGCTATTTTTCACGTGCAGTCGATCGGTGGTGGTCGTCTGGTGGAAGGGTCTGATATTTTGGTCTCTATGTTTTCAGAACATGATACCTATGCTGTCTACCTGCTTAAAAAACAAGGCATCAGTCGCCTTGAGTTAACCCAGTATTTATCACACGGCCAAGATAAAGAAGAGCCTTCTGAATCACGCGGTTCTGCAGGCACTGAGCGTCGTAGTGCCTCTGAAAAGACCAGTAAAGATCCCTTAGTTGAATTTGCGACCAATCTAAACCAGCGAGCTGCTGAAGGTAAAACCGATCCTTTGATTGGACGTGCTTCTGAAATTGAACGTGCTGCCCAAGTACTGTGCCGTCGTCGTAAAAATAACCCATTGCTAGTAGGTGAGCCTGGTGTAGGTAAAACCTCTATCGCTGAAGGTCTGGCATGGTTAATTATTAACGATAAAGCACCAAAGCCACTTAACGGTTGCGTGATTTACAGCCTTGATATCGGTTCACTGATTGCGGGAACTAAGTATCGCGGTGACTTTGAAAAACGCATGAAGTCATTGCTTGATGCACTAAAGAAAAAACCAAATGCTATTCTTTTCATCGATGAGATTCATATGATTATTGGTGCTGGTTCGTCTATGAGCAGCAATATGGATGTGTCTAATTTGATTAAGCCTGCACTTGCCAACGGTGAGCTACGTTGTATCGGTTCAACAACCTTTACTGAGTATCGCCAAGTATTTGAAAAAGACCATGCATTGTCGCGTCGTTTCCAAAAAATCGATGTCAAAGAACCTAGTGTGGATGACACCATCGATATCCTACGCGGTCTGAAACCTCGTTATGAAGAATTCCATAATGTTGAGTATACGGATGAAGCGTTGGTCACAGCGGTACAGTTATCAGCCAAACATATTCATGAGCGTTTTTTACCTGACAAAGCTATTGACGTGATTGACGAAGCAGGTGCATATAAGCGCTTAGGTGTGGTGCCTGATGTCGATGATATCGAAGCGGAAGAAAGTTTCATTGCTGACTTAGAGCAAGATTTTGATGCGCAGATTGATGCTGATATCGATGGTGATACAGATAATGAAATGCAGGATGAAGTAGCGACTGCGAAAGCAAGCGATAGTGCTAAATCAGCAGATGGTGTGAAGTTATCAAAAGGTCAAAAGCCACCGATGAAAATCGATGTGGCTGATATTGAAGCTATTATTGCTAAACTGGCACGTATTCCACCCAAATCTGTATCGAGTGATGACAAGAGTATCCTTGAACACTTAGATCGAGATCTAAAGCACTTGGTATTTGGTCAAGATGAGGCGATTGCTACGTTGGCTGATGCTATCAAGCTATCACGTGCAGGATTAAAAGCACCAGATAAGCCAATCGGTTCGTTTATGTTTGCAGGTCCGACTGGTGTGGGTAAAACAGAAGTGTCACGTCAGCTAGCCAACTTGCTAGGTGTAGAGTTAGTACGCTTCGATATGTCAGAGTATATGGAAGCGCACACGGCATCACGCTTGATCGGTGCGCCTCCAGGTTATGTTGGCTATGATCAAGGCGGCTTACTCACCGAAAAAATCAATCAGCATCCACATTGTGTACTATTGCTTGATGAGATTGAAAAGGCGCATCCAGATGTCTTCAACTTGTTATTACAAGTAATGGATCATGGTACATTGACTGATAATAATGGTCGTGTGGCAATCTTTAAACAGGTCATCGTTATTATGACAACGAACGTTGGTGCGGATAGTATCAGTCGCTCGTCAATGGGCTTCACGCAGCAAGACCATAGCCGTGATAACACAGAGTCACTGAAACGTGTCTTCACGCCAGAGTTCCGTAATCGCCTAGACGCCATTATTCAGTTTAACCCTCTAGATACGTCAGTTGTTGTATCAGTTGTCGATAAGTTCTTGGTTGAATTACAAGTACAGCTTGATGATAAGCAAGTGACATTAGAGATTGATGATGATGTACGTGACTACTTGGCAGATAAAGGCTATGACCGTCTAATGGGTGCACGTCCGATGCAACGTCTGATTCAGGATGAAATCAAAAAACCATTGGCAAGTATGATTTTGTTTGGTGATTTGGTCAATGGCGGTGTCGTACACCTGACCTTAGAGCCTAAAGTCGATGATTCCCAAGAGAATGATACAATGAAGCTTGATAAGGTATCAGACAAAGGCTCAGCTGATAGTCGTATTATTCTGACAGTTGTTGAAACTCATGAACCACAACCTGACTCTGAGTCTTTAGCCAGTTAAGTTGTTTAATGTTGATGTCAAAAAAACGGCTACCGTACTACTGCGGTAGCCGTTTTTTTATTGCTATAATTCATCAACAAAGCAAACACCATTTTTTGTTAGTATGATTATTTACAGTAAGCTAGCTTTAACAAAGTTATGGAACTTATAACAAGATAACAAGTATAAAAAGGACACACTATGGAACTGTTTGATGAACCGAAAACAAAGACTCCAGAACAAAAACAAGCGATTTTAGACAATGTCCGTTTACCAGAGGATTGGAAAACGGCATTAGCAGATGAATTAACGTCTGAGAATATGGACAATCTACGTGCGTTCTTAAAAGAGGCGTATCAGTCGGATGATAGTATCTATCCGCCTGCACCGTTGATGTTCAATGCGCTGAACCTTACGCCGTTATCGCAAGTCAAAGTGGTAATCTTGGGCCAAGATCCTTACCATCGTCCAGGTCAGGCTATGGGGTTATCATTTTCTGTTCCTAAAGCCATTCCAAAGCCACCATCATTGAATAACTTGCTCAAAGAAATGGCAGATGACATTGGTATTCGGCCTTCAGCACATGGTGATTTGACGTATTGGGCGCAGCAAGGCGTTCTACTGCTTAATAGCTCACTAACTGTGCGAGAAGGCGAGCCAAATAGTCATCAGAATAAAGGCTGGGAGCAGTTTACTGACGCTGTCATCGATGCAGTTAATGAACAGACAAAGCATACTGTGTTTATTTTGTGGGGTAGTAAAGCCCAGAAGAAAGGTAAGTATATCGATACGGATAAGCATTTGATTCTGACAGCGGTACATCCATCACCACTTGCGGCAAACCGTGGTGGCTTCTTTGGCACTAAACCTTTTTCTAAAACAAATGACTACTTGGCACAGTATGGCCAAACTCCAATTGACTGGCAATTACCACAATAAATGCAAAATATTCAGAATATAAGCTTAATACCATATCAATCTTTAACTATTCAATCCCACACCTTTTGGTTGGCTGAAGATATTAAATGGATGCAACAAGCAATACAACTTGCTAAGCAAGGTGCTGACCGAGGAGAGGTGCCGGTAGGTGCGGTATTGGTACATGATCAGCAGATTATCGGCCAAGGATTTAATCAACCTATTAGTAGCCATGATGCTACTGCTCATGCAGAGATAGTTGCATTGAGAGACGCTTGTACGCGTTTAGAAAACTATCGATTGCCGCTACAGACTACTCTATATGTCACTCTAGAGCCTTGTACGATGTGTATCGGTGCTCTAATCCATGCGCGTGTAAATAAGTTGGTGTACGCAGCAAGTGAACCGCGTGCTGGTATGGTTGGTAGTCAAATGGACTTATCATTACAACCTTTCTACAACCATAGTATTCAAGCCTATAATGGATTATGCAGGGAGCATAGCAGTCAAATACTAAAGACATTTTTTCGTGAGCGTAGGCAAGCGGTAAAAAAGAATAAGGCCACTATGTAAACTCAAAACACTAATAAACAAGATATCAGTCTTGGTGCTAGTGGTCACGATGATTTTTTGCTATAATATTGCCCTATTTGATAGCACCCATCTTAATGGGCTATTAAAGACTTAACATACGAATAAATATTGTTTTATTAATGACATATGATAAGCGATATAAGTAACGCATATTATTGAGTAAGTATTATGACTAGTTCTACACCTGATAATGTTTTACTCAATACAGAGGATAGCCACACCTCATCAGTGCGCTACCCTGTTATTTGTATCGATGGTCCTAGTGGCGCTGGTAAAGGTACGGTCACATGGCGTCTGGCACAAGTGTTAGGCTATCAGTTGTTAGACTCTGGTGCGCTTTATAGAATTGTCGGACTAAAAGCCTTTGAAGCGGGTTTGATTAGCGCGGATGCCAGCCAACCAATTGACGAAGATGCTGTATTAGCATTGACTGAAAGCTTGGAGATAGCGTTTGTACCGAACAATGACTCAGGACGTGTAGATATCATTGTTAATGGACAAGCAGTAGGTGAGCAAGTACGCAATGAAACGGTCGGAGGCTATGCATCACAGATAGCGGTCTTTCCACAGGTTCGTCAAGCATTGCTAAAGCTACAACAAGATATGGCCACTCGTTCTGGTTTAGTAGCTGATGGTCGCGATATGGGTACGGTTGTTTTCCCAGATGCTGATGTTAAGGTATTTTTGACGGCCAGTGCTGAAGCACGTGCAGAGCGCCGTGTGACTCAGTTGTTGAACGCTGGTCAAACAGCAGATTTTGAGGCGATTCTCGCTACGATAAAAGAACGTGATGACCGTGATGAAAATCGTAATACAGCGCCCTCGAAACCTGCGGTAGATGCATTAGTACTTGATAGTTCAGCGCTTAATGCTGATGCAGTATATGAGCAGGTCAAAAAGCATTGCCAAGATAAAGGTGTGTTTTTCACTAGTTAGTCATTCAATAGCTAGTAAAAACAATATATTAAGTACTAAAAATTTTCCTATTAATCATTGTTTTAGTGTAAAATAATACGGTTAAGTTAAATTTTATTAAAGCGGTAAGAAAAACCTATTTTGTTTAGGGTATTGCATTTGCGACAAGACAGTTGTTGTTAGTCAGTTTTAATTACGATGAGCTCGCTATCAACAAATGTTTTTTTATATGATTGCATGGAATGTAAAACCAGTATTTTGTTCTATACAATCATAAATTTGATCCGTACTGTGCTGGACAGGATACGGCTATACAAAGGTAGACATAATGGAATCATTTGCTGAACTATTTGAAGCGAGCATCGAAGAAACAGGCCTAGATATTGAGCGTGGCTCGGTTATCAACGGTACTGTTGTAGCTATCGATAGCGATTGGATCACAGTAGATACTGGTCTGAAATCTGAAGGTATCGTCGCTCGTGAAGAGTTTTTAAGCGAAGAAGGCGAACTTGAAGTTGAAGTTGGCGATAGCGTTGATGTCGTAGTTGAAGCGGTTGATAACGGCATGGGTCAAACCTTGCTGTCACGTGAGAAAGCTAAGCGTGTTGAAACTTGGAACTTCCTTGAAAAAATCGCTGATAACGATGAAATCGTTAAAGGTATCATTTCAAGCAAAGTTAAAGGCGGTTTCACTGTAGATATCGGTTCAGTACGCGCGTTCTTACCAGGTTCATTGGTAGATGTACGTCCTATCCGTGATACGACGCATCTTGAAGGCAAAGAGCTAGAATTCAAAGTCATCAAACTTGACCAGAAGCGCAATAACGTTGTTGTTAGCCGTCGTGCAGTTATGGAAGCTGAAAACTCAGCTGAGCGCGAAGAGCTATTGAACAAGCTTGAAGAAGGTATCGAGATCGAAGGTATCGTTAAGAACCTTACTGATTACGGCGCGTTCGTTGATCTAGGTGGTATCGATGGTCTATTGCACATCACTGACATGGCATGGCGCCGTATCAAGCATCCATCTGAAGTTGTTGAAGTTGGCCAAGACCTAAAAGTTAAAGTATTGAAGTTTGACCGTGAACGCAACCGCGTTAGCCTAGGTCTAAAACAACTTGGTACTGATCCTTGGGATAACGTTGGCGGCACTTACCCAGTAGGTAGTGTTGTAAAAGCTCGCGTAACCAACTTGACTGACTATGGTTGTTTCGCTGAGATTTCTGAAGGTATTGAAGGTCTAGTACACGTATCAGAAATGGATCATACCAACAAAAACATCCACCCATCTAAAGTTGTTCAAGTGGGCGATGAAGTTGAAGTAATGATTCTTGATATCGATGAAGAGCGTCGTCGTATCAGCCTAGGTATCAAACAAACTCTAGCTAACCCATGGGATGAGTTTGATAAGAAACATGAGCGCGGTGATAAAATCACTGGTACCATCAAATCAATCACTGACTTCGGTATCTTTATCGGTCTAGACGGTGGTATTGATGGTCTTGTTCATCTATCTGATATCTCTTGGAACGAAACTGGCGAAGATGCTATCCGTAACTACAATAAAGGCGACACCGTTGAAGCAATGGTATTGTCTGTAGATGCAGAAGCTAATCGTATCAGCCTAGGCGTGAAGCAGTTAAGCTCTGATCCATTCAACGAATACCTAGTCAACAATGACCGTGGTGCTATCGTTAATGGTAAAGTAAAAGAAGTAGATGCTAAAGGCGCTACTATCGAACTTGCTGACGAAGTTGAAGCTTATCTACGTGCTTCTGAAATTCAACGTGACCGCGTTGAAGATGCAACTAAGCATCTGACTGTTGGTGATGACGTTGAAGCGAAAATCATCAGTGTTGATCGTAAAACACGCAACATTAACTTGTCTATCAAAGCGAAAGACGAAGCTGAAGAGCGTCAAGCGATTAAAGATCTTGGTAGCACGAACACTACTGCTGCTCCAGGTTCTGATGCACAACCAAAAACTATTGGTGATTTGATCAAAGAGCAAATGCAGTAAGCTGCAAACTATTGATATAAAAGTAATATAAAAAAAGCGACTTCGGTCGCTTTTTTTTATGATTAGATTTTATTAACACAGTTAGTAATAGAGGTTTTTAGCCAAATGGGCAAACTCTTATTCCCATTTACGCTAATATCCGCTATCATTTGCACCATTGAGTAACGAGATGATAGTTATAATCTTTTTATAGTCATAATATGATTCTGAATATTAGTTTTCAAAGATTCAGTATATATAGTTTAATTATACAAACGCATTTACGTACTATAGAGCGTTGACTTATCATCAGCTTATCCATCAATCAACAAGGCAAGCGTAATAATGCAGCAAGCGATTAACAAATCCGAATTTATTAGTAATTTGAGTGCAAACTGTGACAACATGGCAGACACCGTGGTTGATGACGCAGTGCGTGAAATCTTAAACTTGATGACCCATACTTTAGCCAATGATGGCCGAGTCGAAGTTCGCGGATTCGGTAGTTTTTGTCTACATCATCGCCGTGCCCGTATGGGACGCAATCCTAAGACAGGTGAAAGCGTACCTGTACCGGCTAAAGCGATCCCACATTTTAAGCCAGGCAAGGCCTTACGCGAAGCAGTAAACGATACGGTAGCAAACGGTTAATTAAACCAGCACTGGCTATCTAACTGTCAAAAATTTATCATTCCAAACTGAGGTAACTGTCTCATGCGCTTTCTACTATTTGTATTGCTATTCTTGAGCTTTGCCTATTCACTTGGTTTGGTATTGGCAAATAATACTGAGGTCGGAGTCAACCTGCTGTTTTCACAAGCACCTACGATGAATCTAGGGTTGCTACTTATTTTGTGTTTGATGCTAGGTATTGTTATTGGTATTTTACTGGCATTGCTTATCTTTCGTGTGCTGCAAAATAAGTGGGAAATCTCACGTCTGCAAAAAGCAAACGCAAACCTGCAAGAGCAATTGACTCAAGCCAATACAGTTATCGATCGTCAAGCAAGCGCGCCAACAGTAGATGAAGCTGTTTATGGTGCTTCTGCTGCCAATGTACAAAGTAGTGACGCAACTAGCCTAACTGAAGGCTCTACTCTGTCTAAGCGTAGACGAGATTAAGTCGTTAAGTGATAGCTTAACGAACGCAGTACTGACCTCAAATACAATACTTTGATAACTTCAAAATATATGGTAAAACCATGAATAATGTAATTAACTCTCCAGTTGTCGTCGCTCTAGACAATATGACGGTAGAGGCGTCTCTAGCGTTAGCTGACCAGTTAGATCCATCTCAATGTCGATTGAAAGTCGGTAAAGAGCTGTTTACGCGTTGTGGCCCTGATATCATCAAGGCACTGCATCAACGTGATTTTGAAGTGTTCTTAGACTTAAAATTCCATGACATTCCGAATACCACTGCTCAAGCAGTATTGGCGGCCGCTGAGCTTGGTGTATGGATGGTGAATGTCCATGCTAGCGCAGGGTTAGAGGCCATGTCGTTGGCAAAACAGCGTTTGCTAGATAGAGATCTCGATACCTTGCTTATCGCAGTCACCGTACTGACTTCTATGGATAGTGAAGCGTTGATGCAAACAGGCATCACTGATAGCTTAGATACCCAAGTAAGCCGACTAGCACAACTGACTAAGCAAGCTGGTCTTGATGGTGTGGTTTGCTCGGCTCAAGAAGCAAAAGCACTTAAAGCGTTATGTGGTCAAGACTTCAAACTGGTAACGCCTGGTATACGACTAGCTGAAGACAATGCAGATGATCAAAAACGTATATGTACACCAAGTCAGGCGCTAATAGACGGTTCTGATTATTTAGTCATTGGCCGTTCGATCACTCAAGCCTCAGACCCTGCTGCTAAACTACAGACAATACTTCAAAGTATTTAAGTTTGAATAAATGTTAAGAAAAAGAGACAGCCTAAATGGCTGTCTTTTTACTTTTTGATGGTCGAGGAAAAGCTGCTACACTACTTAAATTTATTCTTACAACCTTTCTAAAATATAATAACTATATTAAAGACGCTCATGTAGCTAAATATCATTAGTACTGCTATGAGTGTTTATCGCTAATTAGATTTTTAATAATAACGCCACTAAATGATGTTGAATAATATGAAATTACAGATATTGAGTGACTTACATATTGATAGTTATGCACGTCAATTGCACCCCGTTGGACACATTCCTAAAACTGATGCAGATTTAGTATTAGTAGCAGGGGATACTGCTAATAGCGACAAAGGTATGCCGTGGTTGCAAGCACAAGCAGCGCGCTTAGAAGTTCCCCTGATTACTATCGCTGGTAATCATGAATACTTTGATGAAGACGTGTTGAGCTTTGACCGTAAACTGACAACTTGGGATAACTATGATACTGCGTCTAAGAAAGGGGTTCGCGTCTTACAATGTCAGCATATCGATATCGGTGATATACGCCTTTTAGGTTGTACGCTTTGGACAGATTATCAGTATCATGCCAATGAAGACACTATGGTCGCTGCTAGGCATTTTATGCGTGATTACAAGCAGATTTACGCAGGCAACGAACTGTTTTCACCTGAAGTATCTATGCAGATTCATGCTGAGCATCGTCAGTGGCTACAGCAAGCTTTGATCGAATCTTATAAACTTGGTAAAAAAACTGTGGTAATGAGTCATCATAGCGTCAGTGCATTATCGGTGTCTGAAAAATATGCCAATCTACCGAGTAATGCGGCTTTCGTTAGTGATTTATCGGGATGGATGCACGAAGACTGGGCACCGATGCTATGGGTACACGGACATACTCATGAAGCATTCGATTACCGGATAGGTAATACGCGAGTGATTGTCAATCCACGAGCCTATCCTAATGAGGTCAGTAGTACCGCATTAGAGTTCGCGTGGGACAAAGTTATTGATATTGGCTAGGACCGTGTGTAAATATCTGGCAAATCTCGATTTATTCTAGACATAGATTCTTTTGAATAAAGCGTTTTTCTGAAAGAGTACATAGTATTTATAAGATATATTGCAACTAGATTTGTCTGTGGTTCATTCCTGATAAGAAATCTGCTAGGCTTGCTATCATGAGTAAATATCTAAATAACACCCTGTCCAAAATATCTGCTGACAAGCTTGCGAGTCACACCCCAAGCGCGCCTGCACCTTCGCACCTACCAGATAGTATGATTTCCTCCGTTAGCCTATTGCCTGAAAATAAGCGGCTGATACTATTTACTAGGCACTCTTTACGCGAGCGTTCTGATGGTAATGGCTTTGCTAGCTATCAGCTACCGTTGACTCCTAAAGGCCGTATACTGGCAAAGTCTTGGGGTCGTTGGTTATCAGGTCATCTACCATATTCGCTCGACGTCGATAGTATTTCTAGCCCGATTGGGCGTTGTATCGATACCGCGCAGCTGATGCAAGAGGGGGCAGGACTACGGCGTGACATTACGCATCAATCATTGTTGGTTGAGCCTGGCAGTCTCGTCACTGAGCCTGAAATAGCCAATCCTGTGTTCAAAGAAATTGGCGTCCTGAACTTTATTAATCGTTTTTTGCAAGGCAATCTCGAAGGGACTAAAAACACCTATCAAGGCGGTTTGGATATTCTGTCGCTTTTTTATCAGAATCAGCCGCAGCATGGCCATCTGATGCTCGCTGTGAGTCATGACACGTTGCTATCTGCGTTCTTGGCCGTCATGTTCGATGTGGTAGAGATTGATTGGAATGATTGGCCAAAGATGATGGAAGGCGTGTTCTTATGGTTCGATGATAAGCCATTTGATCAAGCGAGCGCGCATTTTATTTGGCGGGGTCAGGTATATACTCGGCCGATTAGTTCATTATTAGACGGTTACCGTGCAGCTGGCTATCATCCTAGCAAGTTGCTATTGCCGCCAGAAGTACAGTGGAATTGATGCTTTGTTCAAACATTGAATGAGTTGATAGAGCAACTATTCGTTGAATACGTTTTGAACAGGCATAAAAAAAACCTTGCCACGGTATTAGAACCAGTGACAAGGTTTTAGTCATTACGCTATAAAAACGAAATGCGGTCTAACCAATACAAATCTTAAGCTTGTAGGCCTTTGATTGTTTTGTTTAGGCGGCTCTTACGACGAGCAGCTTTATTCTTATGAATAATACCTTTGTCAGCCATACGATCAAGAACTGGTACCGCTTTTTTGTAAGCTTCGGTAGCCGCGTCATAATCTTTAGCTGCGATAGCCGCATCAACACGTTTTAAGTAAGTACGAACCATAGAGCGTTGTGACGCAGAGTTCTGACGACGTTTGGTGTTTTGACGGGCGCGTTTACGAGCTTGTGCAGTATTAGCCACGCGTATCTCCTTGATAAAGATAGATAAAAATATGAATGTTGATTGCAATAATGGGTTTAACAATCATCGGTGACGAGCAGCCGTCTCGTCAAATATGATGTCGATGTCTGATATTAAAGTATCTAATATAAATAGAGCATCGTAAGCGTCAGAGCTGTTTGGAATAATTAAACAGCGTTGACGTGTAAAGCCGATTATCTTAGCAAATTATTGAACTAAGGACAATATATTTGATGATTAATGCTCAAAGAAGTTACGTAATATCATTGAATCTGGGTCATTCTAGTAACTAAATCCTTAGTAAGCGCTGACAGACATAGAGGGTTGATAAAATCTCTTACAATATATCCTATATAATAGCATCAGTTATTGAGGAATTTAGGTATGATATTCTAACGATAGACCTTGATATAGGTATTTTCTCATCAATATAGTTCATCTAATGTTATATAAGTGGATAGGGTATGCAGCGAAAAGCAATTGTGATTGGCGCAACGGGGTTAGTAGGGCAGCATTTGGTAAAGCAACTGAGTGAGCTTTATGACACATTGATTGTGATTGCTCGTCGTCCGCCACGCTACATTAATGCCAGCATGCGTTTTTATCAAATCAATGATTTTGATAATCTCTCTGAAGTGTTTGCAAGTGTCGGTGCCGATCGAACCACGGATGCTTTTAGTTGTTTGGGTACGACAAAAAAACAAGCTGGTAGTGATGAGGCTTTTCGCAAGGTAGATCGAGACTATAATGTAAATTTTGCCAAGTTATGTCGTGATAAAGGGGTAGAAAATTTCTTTTTACTCTCCTCGATGAATGCGGATATTGACAGTCGTTTTTTATACAATCGAGTTAAGGCTGAGACAGAGCAGGCTGTTATGGCGTTAGATTTTGGCCAATTGGTTGTCTTTCGTCCGTCATTATTGCTTGGTAAGCATAAAGGTCGTCCGCTTGAGAGCATTGGTCAAAAAGCTTTTAAACTTATCTCGCCGCTCGTGTCAGAGTCGCTATCGTTACATCCCATTTCTGCTAAACGCGTTGCCAGTGCTATGGCCATGAGTGCTCATGATATCTACCATCGTAGTAAATATCGTACTGAACCTCAAATTAAGCATATCGACATTATCGAAAATAAGCAGATGCTAGCGATGACCCGTGTTAAAAAATAAAAGGACAGTTTTTCTAGTGACAGATTCAGTCTTAAAACTGGAAAGTTACAGATATCGATTGTTAATTGCATTAGAACGAGAATACAAGAGTAAAAAACACAATAACTATTAACTATTAACTATTATCAAAGCATCAATAAGTATTGAAACACCAGTCAGTTGAATCACTAAAACAAGGAGCAGGAGCAATGTCAGAATCGATACAAATGGATAGAGGAAATTTTGTCACTTGTGATCTATTGGATGCCAATCCTGAGTCGCAAGTATGCTTGCCAAATATCGAAGGTAAGTCATTCCGTCAGTTTGGTGCGAAAGACAAATTCTGCGGTGAAATCGTGACGGTTAAGTGCTTTGAAGACAATAGCCGCGTTAAGTCACTATTGAATAGCGATGGCAAAGATAAAGAAGGCAATGGCAAAGTGTTGGTCGTTGATGGTGGCGGCTCTATGCGCTGTGCATTACTAGGCGATATGATTGCACAATCAGCTATCGATAATGGCTGGGCTGGGGTTATTGTATATGGCTGTGTTCGCGATGTTGATGACATGGCAGAGATGGATCTTGGCGTGATGGCGCTTGGTTGTATCCCGCGTAAATCAACCCGCCGTGATGAAGGACATATGGATATCGAAATCAGCTTTGGTGATTTGACGTTGAACTCGGGTATGTTTGTTTATGCTGATAACAATGGCATCATCGCTAGCGATAAGCCACTTATTAGCTGAAGTTTTAGGCTTGGCTTGACTCGAGAAAATGAAAACCTTAGCTTATACGTTGGGGTTTTTTATTATGTAATGACAGTTAAAGCGCAATAATCGTTGTTAACACTCAATCATTAATGGGTAAACTCCTAAGTGACAAACCGTTACGGCATAAGTTTTGGTAATTGCTCAAATATTCGTATAATAGCTTTCTGACTCCTTAACTTTGATTCTACTCTTTATGCCTATTACTGCTTTGACTGACGCATTTGACCCTATTAACCAGCAGTTGTTTCCTATCCAAAATGCCGAGCGGCGTTGGCTAGCGCCTGTCCATGGTGCGGTCAGCAGCTTATGGTTGGCAAGCTTGGTGCAAACGCCTATGTGGAATGTTGCCGAGCGCCTAAAAGTTGTAGTGGCACGTGACCAAAACCAACTTAATCAGATAGAGACTGAGCTGGCATTTTGCGGAGTCGATGCTTATGTGTTCCCTGACTGGGAGACACTGACTTATGATGAGCTATCTCCGCATCAAGACATCGTCAGTGAGCGTATCAATCTATTGACGGATATGCCGAAGTCAGGCGTGCTACTTATTTCGATACAAGCCCTCATGCATCGCGTCGCACCGCCAAGCTGGTTGATTGGACAGCATTTTGATTTAAGTGTTGGCGATCGATTTGATATCAATACCCAACGTGGGCTGTTGGCAAAAGCAGGTTATCGCGCTGTTGAAAATGTCTTTGAGCCAGGTGAGTTTGCGGTACGTGGCAGTATTATTGATATTTTTGCCATGGGTCAGCCTTTTCCGCTACGTTTAGACTTGTTTGATGATGAAATCGAAACGATTCGCTTTTTTCATCCTCAAACGCAGCGTACATTGACTGCCGATGATTTGAAGGCAATGTTAACGGGCAACGATACCAGTATGGCAAAAGAGTCATTGTCACTACTGCATAAAATGCCAGATATCTCTAAACCTATTGACCAATTTCAAATCTTGCCCGCCAAAGAGTTTCCGCTCGATGAAGGGCGTGAGACGTTTCGCACGAACTTTGCTGCGATGTTCCCTAATACCAGTAGCCGTAAGTCTGAGCTGCACAAAGACGTAATGGCAGGGATTGCTAGTAGCGGATTAGAGTATTATCAGCCGCTATTTTTTGACTTAAAAGACTGGGAGGCGGAGAGTAGTTTATTTTCCTATTTACCAAGCGATGCGTTGTTTATCACCGATGAATTAATCAATGAAAAACAGGCGGACTATTGGTTACAAATCCAGCGCCGCTACGAAGAGCGTCGCCATGATATCGACAAGCCTATCGTAGAGCCAGCAATGCTGTATCTATTATCTAACGCACTTAACGAACAGCTAAACCAGTATCCACGAGTGATATTAAGTGCTCGTGATGAACTGGCTACGATGAATGATGTGGCAGTGCCAGAAAGTATAGATGCCTCACAAATACCATTGCCATCGAATGTCACTAAACAACAAGGACTGGTGACATTAAGTGCTCAAGAGCCGCCACAATTAGCAGTCAATCATCAAAAGTCTGAACCATTATCTGAATTGCTCGACTTCTTGGATACGCAATCAAAGACTACAACACCCGTACTAATCGTTGCAGAGACTGCAGGCCGTCGCGAGATTCTCATTGAACTGTTTAAGGGCAAGATTGATATCAAGGCATACGATAGCTTTGAAGCCTTTCTAGCTGCAGATAAAACCAGCGCTATTAACAACAGTCATCTACCACATGTCGGTCTGACCGTAGCGCCAATTGAGCGCGGTGTCTATGTGCCTGAGCGTTTGGTGTTGATTAGCGAAACACAGCTGTTTGGTCGTCAGGTTTTACAGACGCGCCGACGTCGCCAAAGCGGGGTATCAGAAGAGTTTTTAGTCAAGAGTGTCACTGAAATAACAGATGGCAGTCCAGTGGTACATATTGAGCATGGTATCGGTCGCTATAATGGCTTGATTACCTTAGATGTGGGTGATGGTGAGCAAGAGTTTATCCATTTAAAATATTCTGATGACGCTAGTATCTATGTGCCAGTGGCCAATTTGCAAATGATTAGTCGCTATAGTGGCGGCGATCCAGCCTTAGCACCGCTACATAAGATTGGTAGTGGTAAATGGGACCGAGCCAAGCAAAAAGCATTAGAGCAAATTCATGACGTCGCTGCTGAATTGCTCAATATGCAGGCAAGACGTGAGGCCAAAGTTGGCATTCATTTTAAGATAGACCCATCACAGTATGAGCTATTTGCCAGTCAGTTTGCCTTTGAAGAAACCGCTGACCAAGCTAATGCCATTCATGCGGTTATGGAAGACATGAGACAAAACCAACCGATGGATCGTCTTATTTGCGGCGATGTTGGTTTTGGTAAAACAGAAGTCGCGATGCGAGCCGCCTTTATTGCCGTTAGTGCTGGTTATCAGGTTGCCGTACTGGTGCCTACCACATTGCTTGCCGGTCAGCATGAAGACAATTTCCGCGATCGTTTTGCCGATTGGCCAGTCCGTATCGAGAGCTTATCGCGCTTTGGCGGCAAAAAACATCAAGAAATGGTATTGGCTGATTTGGCTGCTGGTAAAGTGGACATCGTCATTGGTACCCATAAACTGCTACAACCAGATGTGAAGTTTGCCAACCTTGGACTGATGATTGTGGATGAAGAGCATCGCTTTGGAGTACGTCATAAAGAGCGTATCAAGGCTATTCAGACAGATGTCGATAGCATGTCTATGACGGCGACTCCGATCCCTAGAACGCTAAATATGGCGCTCTCAGGTATGCGCGATATGTCGATTATCGCCACACCGCCTGCCCGTCGTCTTGCCATTAAAACTTTTGTAATGCAAAAAACAGAAGCCTTGATGAAAGAAGCCATATTGCGTGAGCTATTACGTGGTGGGCAGGTCTATCTGCTACATAATGATGTTGCCAGTATTGAGCGTATGGCAGAAACCATTCGTGACCTAGTGCCAGAAGCACGAGTAGGAGTAGCTCATGGGCAAATGCAAGAGCGTCAGCTTGAGCAGATCATGCAGCAGTTTTATCATAAAAAGTTCAACGTGTTGGTTTGCTCTACCATTATCGAGACAGGTATTGATGTGCCCAATGCCAATACGATCATCATTGAGCGTGCAGATAAGTTTGGTCTTGCGCAATTGCATCAGCTGCGTGGCCGAGTAGGACGTAGTCATCATCAAGCGTATTGTTACTTACTAGTGCCTTCCCTTAAAGGCCTCAAAGGCGATGCCAAGCGCCGTTTGCATGCGATTGAACGCGCCAATACGTTAGGTGCAGGTTTTATGCTAGCAAGTGAAGATTTAGAGATTCGCGGAGCAGGTGAGATATTGGGTAAGCAGCAAAGTGGTAATATGCAGGCGATTGGTTTTAGCTTATATATGGATATGCTTGAGCGTGCGACTAAAGCCATTAAAGCTGGCAAGGAGCCTGATTTAAATACACCATTGTCGTTGACCAGTGAGATTAATCTACATAGCTCAGCCCTCATTCCAGAGGAGTATCTACATGACGTGCATCAGCGCTTATTGTTTTACAAACGTATTAGCAATACCGATGATAAAGAGGCATTAACGGATATTCGCACGGAAATGATAGACCGCTTTGGAGCACTGCCAGATCAAACCAAGCAGCTATTCGCCATTCATGGATTACGTTTACAAGCAGAGCCACTTAAAATCAATAAAATCGATGCCAACAGTAGTAGTATGACGCTGGAATTTGCGCCAGATACTCCAGTTGATGCGTTAGCGATTATTAAATTGATCCAATCAAATGGTCAGCATTATCGTATGAATGGCGCATCTGGTATCCGTTATCAAAATAGCGATAAACTGGCCACACCGCAACAGCGTGTGACGGTCATACAAGAGCTGCTGCGCTATTTTAGCGAGCACATGGTGACAGAGCCTGCTTAGTACATAGCTGGATATCAAGTAGGCTAGGTAGTCATACTAAGGCAATAAATTATGATGCTATTTTATCAACCCGATAACTGATAAAATAGCCAAACTAACTTTTTAACTTTCTGTATTTTATTTGCATTAAACAACAAGAGAACCGTCATTATGTTCCAACTTCATCATAAACTTGCTGCTGATAGTTTTTTAGTGGGGGATTTTCCATTATCCACTTGTCGTTTAATCAATGACTGCCAATTTCCTTGGCTTATATTAGTGCCACGTGTATCCGGTATCAAAGAGTTATATGAACTGTCTGAGGCAGACCAAACGCAGTTCTTACGAGAGTCCAGCTGGTTATCGAGCCAGTTAGCCAAAACCTTTCAAGCCGATAAAATGAATGTGGCCGCTCTTGGTAATCAAGTGCCACAGCTTCACTTTCATCATATTGTCCGTTATCAAAATGATATGCAGTGGCCAAACCCAGTATGGGGTGTGCCAGCTGTGCCATATACTAAAGAAGTATTGGCGCAAATGCAGCAAACATTAATGATGGCATTACGTGGTCATCACCAAATGCCGTTTGACTGGCAAATGTAATAATCAATCTATCCTGCATTTAATAAGAATAGCTTGAACCTTAATTTTATATGTAAAAAGAGAGGCCAGATACTTAAATGTATCTGGCCTCTCTTTTTATTTAAATTTGGATAAAAACTGTAAAATAGCGAACAAACTAGACAAAAGGTCGTCTTTTAGTCATCAGTAACCTTGTTTTACCTTATTTGGAAAGTATAATATATTATTAGATATATCTTATGATAAATTGTCATAAGGGCAAATAATGCAAATGTGCTAGTGTAATGTATTCTTGTCTCTCATATCGCTCGAAACATTCAAGTGAACTTCTATATGTTCTTTTCAGAGACACTAAAATCAAGGTCGCCGCTGAAAGATGCTGGAGTTTGTCGTTTCGATTATCCAGAAGTCTTCGTTTTAATAATGACGGTTGTTTTGCGTGCTATATATTACGACTTCCGTTCTATCTCAATGGCATTATTGGTTATTATTACATTGCCAAGTCTCCTGATCCTGATATATAACTACCGACGTCAGACCAGCTTTTGGACGTCTAATATAGTTATTATTCTATTATCGGTTGTCATTGGCTCCCTACAGTTTTGTATGATCATATCAATCAGCTTGGCTGTTTTGATTGGTATACGTATCATTCTTAGCCGGCCTGAGAACCAGCTCAAATTGCTTACAGTGGCACTGATAACGGCTATTGTTTTTTATTACGTGGGTACCATTCTAAGTAATGATGAATTGGACTGCGGTGACAGTTGGCTACCACCTACGGTGCTGGTAGCTAGTATGATTGTTGTCCTATGTCAGTTTCGACGTATGTATCAAGAATACATTGGTTATAAGACTTCTGCCCGCAAGGCAGGGGGACGTTTAAATACGATGGTATCAGTGATCAATAAACTGACTCGATTTGTGCCACCACAGATTTGGGAGCCTATTGTCAAATCGGATAGCCCTGTTAGTGTCTCTAATAAACGTGCAAAAATAACTATTATGTTTTCAGATATCGTTGGCTTTACCGAGCTTTCTGACAGTCTAAGTTCTGATAATTTGGCAGATATTCTCAATACTTATATGCATTGCATGACGTCGATCGCTGATAAGCATGGTGCAGTGCTTGATAAGTTCATTGGTGATGGCATTGTATGTTTCTTTGGTGAACCGAATAGTCGCGGCTCGCGTCAAGATGCACTAGATTGTGTGGCGATGGCAATTGATATGCGCCGAGAAATGCGCACCTTACGCCAAAAATGGCGGCTGATGGGGTTTGAAGGCTTATATATACGTGTTGGTATCACCACTGGCTACTGTCACGTTGGTAATTTTGGTAGTAATAGTCGATTAAGCTATACCATCATTGGTAAAGAAGCCAACCTAGCTTCTAGGCTTGAGTCCTGTGCGGGCAAAGATCAGATATTGGTCAGTGAAAGCACTTACGATTATATTTGCCATAATTATGAATGCGAACACGTTGCCGCATTTTGCTTGAAAGGTATTGATGAAAAGATCGATGCATGGCAAGTACTTGACCCTAGTGCCAGTACAGGTCATTTATCTAAATGGGTCGACCACACATTACCTGGTTTCAATTTGCATTTGAATTTTAAAGATATGAAAGACAATGATTATCAAGATATTAGAGCTCGTTTAAATTTTGCGCTGGAACGCATAGAGCAAGAGGAAGAAAAAGTAGTAAAGGACATAGCAGCAGAAAGTAAGCGTGAGAATGCCAATCGCAAGTAAGCGTTAAGTATTTCAAGCTTAATATATTAAAATTATATATAGAAAAAGGCCAACTATCATATAGCTGGCCTTTTTTAATCTTAACTAGAAAGTATCTTCAATGTTTAATGATTTTCTTTAGCGTGATTGAGGGTATATTTAGGGACCTCGATGGTCAAGTCTTCATCATCAAGCATGACCTGACAAGATAAACGTGAGTCAGGCTCTAAGCCCCAAGCACGATCAAGTAGATCCGCTTCGATATCATCCATCTCATCCAAACTGTTGAAACCTTTACGTACTACAACATGACATGTAGTACAAGCTTTTGACATCTCACAGGCATGCTCGATTTTAATACCTTTTTCTAACAGTGCTTTGCATAAGTTTTCACCAGCTTGTAGCTCAACTTCTGCGCCTTCAGGGCAAATTTCGTGATGGGGTAGTACGGTAACTTTTGGCATAAATTATCTGTCCGATGCTAATCAATTTAAAAAATATTAGAAGTTAGCTTAACGTGTCAGTTAAGCGATATATGTGGATGTATTTATTACCAGTCTTTGGCACTAGTACCGGCCATGCTGGTCTTGACGCTCTGATTCATAATACGTGCAGCAAAGGCATCACTATGCGGCTTGAGCTGAGCTTGTTGTGCTTCAATAAGCGCTAAGTCATCAGTGCTAAGAGAGTTACGTAGCGCTTGTATATGCTCTGCTAGTGACTGTTGTTCTTCAGTAGAAAGCAACGCCGAAAATTCGTTAAGTGCCGACTCTAGGGCAAGTACTTCACGTTCCGCTTCTACTTTGGTCTCAATTAAAGAACGCGCGTTTTTGTCTTCTTCAGCGTGTTTGAACCCTGCAATCAGCAACTGTTCTTTTTGCTCATCTGATAGACCATAAGAAGGCACAATCTCAATTTTGCTTTCTGTTTTGGTCGTAGTTTCTTGTGCACTGACAGTAAGCTGACCGTTGGCATCGATACTAAAGGTAACTTCGATACGAGCAAACCCAGCTTTCATTGGCGGGATGCCATACAGCTCAAAACGTCCAAGTGAGCGACAGTTTTCTACCGTTTCACGCTCACCTTGCACCACGTGTATCACCATGCCTGTTTGACCGTCTTGATACGTGGTAAACACTTGACGTTTCTTCACAGGGATAGGCGTGTTGCGTGGGATGAGTACTTCAACCAAACCGCCCATGGTCTCAAGACCTAATGATAATGGCGTCACATCCAATAATAATAAATTGTTGTCACTATCACCATTCACCAATTGATGAGCAGTTTGGGCAGCGCCCAAGGCAACAACCTCATCTGGATTCAGACGACAAAGTGGCTGCTTAGCAAAAAACTCAGTCACGACTTGCTGTACGGCAGGCATACGAGTCGAGCCGCCCACTAAAATAACTTCATCTAGATCTGTAGTAGACAGCTTGGCATCGCGTAGGACTTGTTCGCACACGCTTAGGGTACGGCGGCTAACAGGCTCTACGATAGTTAGCACGTCTGTACGGCTTAATACGCCTTGATAAGACTGACCATTGACAACCACATTGATGTCCACTTGCTCAGCATCAGTCAATGCTTGTTTATAAGCTTTTGCTTGTTGAGCTAGTATTGATTTGTCGTGCAGGCTTACGTCTTTTGGATCGATATTTAATTGTTTAATAATCCAATTGGTAATAAGACGATCGATATCATCGCCGCCTAGTGCGCTATTACCACCAGTTGCCAACACTTCAAAGACACCGTCGGTAAGCTTTAAGATAGAAACGTCAAAAGTACCACCGCCCAAATCATAGATTAAGTAATAGCTCTCTTTTTTACTGTCTTCTGATGATTGGTCAAGCCCGTAAGCGACCGCAGCGGCCGTTGGTTCATTCAACAAGCGAAGTACGTTGATACCCGCTGCTTGTGCAGCATCTTTGGTTGCTTGACGCTGTGCTTCATCAAAATAAGCGGGAACTGTAATCACAGCACCCTCGATGCTATCTGCAGGTAAGGCACTTGCTGCACGTTGCTCAAGAGCGGCTAAGATACGCGCTGATACTGCAACAGGAGACACCTCACCTTGAGCCGTTACAAAGGCGGGCATATCATCTTTATTACCAGATAACTCATAAGGATGAGAGAATTTGATATCAGCTTGACTACGACCCATAAAACGCTTAGCCGAGACGATCGTATTTTTTGGATCATCTGCTAAATGAGCTAGGGCGTCATAGCCAACCAATGGCGTACCAGTAGCTGGATAATAGACAACAGACGGTAGTAATGTATCTGTCGCTGCGCCTGCCTCTAAGACTTGTGCCTTACCTGAACGCACCACAGCAACCAACGATCGTGTAGTACCAAGGTCGATGCCCAAGCCAAATTTATGTTGGTGAGGTTGAGCGCTTTGATTGGGTTCAGCAATTTGCATTAAAGACATAAGGATAACTCAGAGATAAAATGAATAAGTGAAATGGAGCAAATATAGCATATGCAGTACGAGAGCTTAACGTCGGTAATCTCATTCCATAAAGGAGATAGATTCTGACAGTTTAATGCGCTTAGACTCAAAGATTATACGGTATCACGGTCACTATTTTAACCAAATATATAGAATTTAGCTTGTTAGTGAAAGCCATAACCACAGATGTTTAGACGTATAGGTCATCGTCATCTGAATGCGATGCATTTGCAACGTCATCAAGCCCCGTCGTCACATCAGCATTTAGCTTAACTAAAAATTTTAGCTTCTGTGTCGCATCAATCGCTGTTTGCCAATCTTGATTTTGATAAGCACTATTAAAGCGCTCAGATTGATTTGCTAGACGCTCTGTAATTTGAGGGTGTAATTGCTGCAAGGCTGCAAGATCTTTGTCTTCGATAGCATCATCTAGAGCCATACGCATCTGCATCGCATCTTCCAAAAAGTCTAAATCTGCGATTGAGTGCTCTATATTTTGTGCTTGATCCGCCATGTCTAATAAATAACCAGCACGGCTATCAGGAGCGCTTAGTGTTTGATACGCTTGATTGATTAAAGCGGACGCTTTTTCAGACTGCAGCTGTGCTTGAACCATATCGGTCTGATTTTTGGCGACATTATCAGGATGAAAGCGTTTTTGCAGCAATCGCAAACGTTGCTCTAGATTGCTTTGATTAATTTCAAATTGTACAGGCTGCTCAAATAGGGCAAAGAAGTTATCAAACTGTGGTTCTGAAGTAATATCTGTCATAATCTGATGCCTTGCTTTTTTATTTGTTTTTGAAGTCATGACCTAGCTAAGAATATTGAATCGCTCGGCTACTCAACTACATCAACCTTTCTTCATAGCGATAGCAGAGATACTGCACTATTCTTATGAAAGCTTGCTGAGCATAAATCTATTAGTTTTCAGCCATTGAACAATTAAACGGTAAACGACTCACCGCAGCCACATTCACCTTTTTGGTTAGGGTTGGTGAATTTAAAGCCTTCGTTTAAACCTTCTTTTTCGTAATCCATCAACAAGCCGTCTAAATATACGAGGCTTTTAGGATCAATAAAGATGCTAACGCCGCGACTTTCATAACGGGTGTCGTTTTCATCAGGGGTATCTACAAACTCTAAAACGTAAGCCAAGCCCGAGCAACCCGCCGTACGGATACCAACTCGAATGCCTTCGCCTTTGCCGCGATTGTCCAAAAAATCTCGAACATGCTGAGCGGCGCGTTCTGTCATTTCAATCATGCCAACTCCCATTGACTATTAATCATAAATATCAATAAAAAAATCTAGATAAACTGACAACCAGAATTACAAGATTGCCAAAACAATAGGCTTGCGACTATTAGAAAACAAAAGGTGACAATTACATAAGTGTCATTGTCACCTCTTTAGCGTCAGTAGCGATTACACATTGCTACTTTAGCGTTGCTAGTACAACGTAGCGCATACGCTAGCAGGTTTAGCCTAGCTTAGATCGCAGCTTCTTCTGCTGGAGCTGCTACGCCATGCTTGCCTTTATAGTCGCTAATAGCGGCTTTAATAGCGTCTTCTGCAAGTACAGAGCAATGCACCTTTACTGGTGGTAATGCTAGCTCTTGAGCGATATCGTTGTTTTTGATTTCGCCAGCTTGATCCAAGCTTTTGCCTTTTAGCCACTCAGTAACAAGCGAGCTTGAGGCAATCGCTGAACCGCAACCATAAGTCTTGAAACGTGCATCTTCGATAATACCATTATCGTCGACTTGGATTTGTAGACGCATTACATCGCCACATGCTGGGGCACCGACCATACCAGTACCAACGTTCTTGGCGTTTTTATCAAGATTACCAACGTTGCGTGGGTTTTCGTAATGATCAATAACTTGGTCACTATAGGCCATGGGGTTTTCTCCTAGTTAGATGATGAGTAGTTGTTTAGCAACTTTAAATGTCTAACTACTCATCGATAATTGGGGTCAAACGCTTAATTTAATTGTCTGATCAATCGTTTAATAAATATATATATTGCTAGCTATACTAAAAAGCCATATTAGAAATTAGTGCTCAGCCCACTCGACTGAATTTAGATCAACACCTTCTTGATACATATCCCAAAGTGGTGATAGGGCACGTAGTTTATCAACAGCTTCATGCATCTGTTTGATAACAGTATCGATGTCTTCTTCAGTGGTATAACGGCCGAAGCTAAAGCGGATTGAGCTATGTGCCAATTCATCTGGGCGACCGATTGCACGTAGTACATATGATGGCTCAAGCGTTGCTGACGTACAGGCTGAACCTGATGATACAGCTAAGTCTTTAAGTGACATCATCAATGACTCGCCTTCAACGAAGTTAAAGCTGATGTTTACGATGTTTGGTACGCTATTCTCAAGATCACCATTTAAGTAAATCTCTTCGATATCTTGTAGACCATCCCAAAGTTTTTGACGTAGTTTGGCTGCATGTGCATGGTCGGCTTCATAGCTTTCATTAGCTAAAGCAAATGCGGCGCCTAGACCAACGATCTGATGCGTTGGTAGAGTACCTGAACGCATACCGCGCTCATGACCACCGCCGTGTTGCTCAGCTTTCAAGCGAATACGTGGCTTACGACGAACAAACAATGCGCCGATACCTTTAGGGCCGTATGCTTTATGACCTGAGAAGCTCATCAAATCAATTTTCATTTCTTCAAGATTGATTTTTACTTTACCAACAGACTGTGCGCCATCAACATGGAAAACTACGCCAGCTTCGCGAGTGATTTCACCAATCGCTGCAACATCAGTAATAGTACCAAGCTCATTGTTCACCATCATAAGTGATACTAAAATAGTATCATCACGTAGTGCTTCTTTTACTTGCTCTGGCAGGATAAGACCTGTGCTTGGCTGTGGCTCAAGATACGTAATCTCAAAACCTTCTTGCTCGAGCTCACGGCAAGTATCTAATACAGCTTTGTGCTCAATTTTACTGGTAATGATATGTTTACCACGAGACTGATAAAAATGTGCTGCACCTTTAATGGCTAGGTTGTCAGACTCAGTCGCGCCAGAAGTAAATACGATTTCGCGTGGATCAGCGTTGATTACTTCAGCAACTTGACCGCGAGCAGTTTCTACTGCTTCTTCCGCTTGCCAGCCGTAACCATGTGAGCGTGAAGCTGGGTTACCAAAGACACCATCTACAGTCAAATACTCGCTCATCTTGGCAGCTACTGATTTAGCAACTGGGGTAGTGGCGGCATAATCTAAGTATATAAGGTTGTTATGTTGGCTCATGCTGGGTTTGCCTCGCTGTTCGATAGAGTAATAGTATTAATGTCTTTTATGGAAATATCTTTTGTAGAGGTGTGCTGACGCTCTGAGACTGACTGCACGTTTTCCATATCTAATAATTGCGCTAATGTTATATTTTTCAAGTACTGTTCGATATGATTCGACAGTGCACACCACAGATCGTGAGTTAGGCACATTGTACCACCTTGACAGTCACCGCGTCCTTCACACTGCATCGCGTTTACTGACTCATCAACCGCAGATATGATGCTCATCACATCTATCTCATTCAATGGTTTAGCTAGGTGGTAACCACCTGCAGCACCGCGAATACTTGTGACAAGGCCGCGTTTGCGGAGTTTAGAAAATAACTGTTCAAGATACGAGATTGAAATCGATTGCCGTTTGGCGATATCGGATAATGATACAGCACTGTCTTGTTGGCTGGTCTGTAATGCCAAATCTAATAATGCGGTAACAGCGTATCTGCCCCGAGTAGTCAAACGCATGTGTTATCTCCAAACTTGATATCATTTATGTTTAACAACGATCTTAGCCAAAGGTTTTAATAAGTACTCATAAGATAAAAAGAGCAACCGATAATACGTCAGCTAAGTTTTGTCTTATCGTTATTGAACAACAGATGATTAACCCGATGTGTGCAACGATTAAGGTAATTATACTTAATCCCGAGTAATTTAGTCAAGATTAAAGTGTGGTTCAATGGTTAATCAAGCTTATTGCTGTAATTGATAAAAACAATGATATTTAGAAGAGATATATGAGTGAGACATAAGCAGCTTAATTTGTCTGCTCGGATATATTTAATGAAGTAAAAAAATAAGCGTTCAATATCCTCTATAGAAGATATTGAACGCTTATTTATAGGTAATACAACGAACCAAAACTAATTCATCAATAGTGCGATGACTGAACCGATCATAATGACAAGCGCAACAACAGTGACAATCATCAACGTTTTTTGCTTGCTCTGAAGCTCTTTTACGGTTGTTTCAAGTTCACGATTTTTGATAGTTAAGGTATTAATCTGTGTTTGCTGTTCTTTAATACGAAGTTTGTAGTTATTCTTTTTTTCTTCCAAATCAGCTTCGGTAGGTTTGGTTTTAGTCTTGCCACCCTTTATCTTTTTGATCAGTCCCTGAATCAAGCTGCCAAGCCCAAGTTGCATAATAAACTGTTTGACCAGTTGTACTTGAATCGACTCACCGCGCATCTGTAGCTTTTCAGTGGTTTCGCTATCATGAGTGGTGATGGCGTTGATAACTTGAATGCTATAGGCATTGATAACCACGTCAGGCTCACTACGACCAATCGGCAGCTGAGCATCTAGTAACACGCCCTTGGTACTAAAGGTGGCAAATACTTCTACATGTGGTAAATACAGGCGAAGTGCCACCACGGTGCCTTGCTTGGCAAGCGGATAAGCGGCTTTACGCAATTCAGGATCCAAACGTAACAGTAATGTCAGCGCCGACTCGATAAATACTAAAATGATATTAAGAAAAGAGTGAGACAACGTAGAACGCTTCATGTAAGTAATCCGTTTTTTATTTAGCAAGTTTTAGATATTTAGCAAACAGAAGTCTGTATTTGCCCAATACTTGCAGTGATATTTTGCTTATAGTAACGTCTTTATAATAAAAAGTAACGCTAGTTTCTGTAGTGGCTAAACTATTACATTACAATTTAGCAGTCAATAAAGACACTCTTATTTATGACCAGTAATATACAAATTTAATGTATAGCAATGCACAGACGGCAATTGACAAATCTGTCAAAGCGTAGAAAATAGGAAAGCCAATCGTCTCAGTTATGCAGACTCGGTTATATATAAATTCCTAACGCTTTGCGTAACATTAGGTGTCAAATACGTAGTGTAGAGCACAAAAATATGTAAAATCGCTTGCGCTCCTTATGCTGCCTTGATATAAAGACGATAACAAAGAAGAACCTGTTAATGCGCCAGTTAGGTAGTTTTTATTGCGTAAGCACCATGAGAGCGTTACAATACTTGGCGTGAGCATTTATTACCCCCTTAAACTTGAAGGAAATTTTATGAATAAGTCAGAATTAATTGATAGCATCGCAGACAAAAGTGGTCTAAATAAAACCCAAGCTGGTGATGCACTAAACGCTGTTATGGAAAGTGTTGGCGAAGCACTAGAAGCTGGCGATAGCATCTCATTAGTTGGCTTTGGTACTTTCAGTGTAAAAGATCGCAAAGCACGCACTGGTCGCAACCCTAAGACTGGCGAAGAGCTAAGCATTCCAGCAAGCAAAGTACCAAGCTTCAAAGCTGGTAAAAACTTAAAAGAGCGCTTGAACTAAGCCGATTTTTTAAGCGTAAAATGATAGTCGATGGTCTATAGCTGAAGTAATGAGCTAGCCATCGAAGAGAGCACCTAATATTTAGGTGCTTTTTTTATCGCTATAGTTTGTATCATGCGTCGTGAATATTTTGAGTCTGCATGAAAAATCACGTATCATAGGGCGCGCGATAGGTGTGTCATTTAAGTCAGATTTCTTTAGTAAATTTCGTTTTTTACTATAAAATGCATACGCTCTTACTCTTACCATTGCGAGCTTAGATAGCACTGATATTGGCAGGTTGCACTTAACAGCTCCTAACAGTATTACAATGGTTTTTCATCAATATAGGTTAATAAAGCAGAGATAACTATGGATAAATTGCGCGATTTCTTAAAAAGCTGGCCAGGTCGCATTTTATTGATTTTATGCCTATCGCCGCTCGCTCTCTTGGGTGTCGAAAGCTATTTTGGCGGCAACGTCGATCCCAACCAGATTGCGCAGGTAGGTGAGGCAAGCGTAGGACTGTCCGAGTATCAAACTGCTGTCAATAGCCGTCGTTCTGAAGTGCTAGAGCAAGTCGAAGATGCTAGCTTGTTGAATGAAGATGTGCTTCATGAGCAAGTATTAAAAGGTCTAATCGACCGTACGTTGTTAGAGCAGCAAGCAGGTAAGCTTGGTATGACAGTGTCTGACGACACGATCAATCGTCTGCTGCGTCAAGAAGAAATATTCAAAGATGCAGAGGGTAACTTTTCAAACGATCAGTTTGCAAACTTTTTGCGTCAGCGTGGCATGACCAAAAATCAGTTGTTTGCAGAGTTTCGCAATCAGTTAAGCTTGGATCAGTTGAATGCTAGTATCGTTGGTACAGCCGTCTATCCAATGCAGGCAGTTAGCCAATTGATCGACTTGCAACTAGAATCACGCAACGTCTGGGTACATCGTTTTGATTGGCAGGACTATGCTGATCAGGTCAAACTGAGTAAAAATGATATTCAAGCATATTATGATGCCAATAAAGACACGCTAAAAAGCGCGGCAATGGTCAACTTGGCTTATATTCAGCTTAGCCCGCAGACCATCAAAGTCGATGATGTGACAACAGAAGAGTTGCAGCAGCAGTACGAAGCGTATAAGCAAGGTCTAGCTGCTGATGATGAGCGTAGAGTGAGTCAAATACTGTTAACAGGTGATGATGCTAAGGCAAGAGCAGATAAAGTTAAAGCTCGCTTGGCTAAAGGCGAGTCTTTTGCTGCTGTGGCCAAAGCAGAATCGGATGATCCTTCAGGAGAAACAGGCGGTGACATTGGTCGCTTTAATCCGTCAGTATTTGGTGGTGACGCCGATGCTGTTGAAAAAGCACTAGAAGGCTTGAGCGTTGGAGATGTGACAGCCCCTATCAAGACCAGCTTTGGCTATCAGATATTCACAGTCACTGAAGATAATGGCAAAAAGATTCCAAGTCTCGAGAGTATGCGTGCAGAGCTGACGGCTAAGGCAAAAGAGTACAAGCGTCAAGAAGTCTACGCGGATAAAGTAACCTCGATTAATGATTTGGCAGCAGATGGCTTTAGTATCGAAGATATTGCGCAGCAAGAGAATGTCACGCTAAAACGTATCAAAGATTATCGTAAAGAAAATAACAAATCAGTATTATCGCAACCAGCAGTGATCAAACAGGCCTTTGACGAATTTACGATTCAAGATCAGGCCGTGACGGCAGGTATAGAAGTTGGTAACGGTACGGTATGGGTACAACCAAGCAATTATCGTCCTACTAAGACGCTTGCTCTAGCAAATGCAACCCCAAGAATCACTCAAATCCTCCGTCAGCAGAAAGCGACAGCATTAGCTTTAAAAGACGCTAAAGCATTGGCTGCTGGTATCAAGACGCCGGCTGATATCAGTAAGCAGTCGGTAAGCTTCCAAGCACTGGGTGAGATTAACCGTCAAACGACGCAGCTAACGGACAAAGAGCGTGGATTGGCCTTTAGCCAGCAAGCCGCTGATAATGGCGTCGTCGCGATTGCTAGCGAGACTGAGATGGGTGCAACGCTACTGGTTGGAGACCGTATTAAAACTGAGCAGCAGTCACCACTGTCTGATATGCAAAGAGCGCAAACAGCCAGTATCATTCGTGACAATTTAGGCCAAGACCAGTTGCAAGACTATTTGGACTATCTACGTATGGTGTATACGGTTGAGATTAATGAAAGCAACATGGCAAACGCACAAGGACGCTAAGTATTTGTTAGATTCTTATTCTTATTCTTATTTTTAGACGTAAAAAAGCCACCGTATCAATTGATACAGTGGCTTTTTTTTGGGTGATGCTTTAACGATGATTATCAAGAATACTATAGAAGCTGAAAATTAGTCGCAGTAATAAATACAATTGCTGCGACTAATCCTAGTCTTAAACTAATAGGTGATTGTTTAATGACGGAAATGGCGCATACCCGTGAATACCATCGAGATACCATGCTCATTAGCAGCAGCAATAGTCTCGTCATCACGCATAGAGCCACCTGGCTGAATGATAGCAGAGATACCTACTTCAGCAGCATTATCGATGCCATCACGGAAAGGGAAGAACGCATCTGATGCCATAACAGCACCTTCAGTTGCTAGTCCAGCATGTTCTGCTTTGATAGCAGCAATACGTGCTGAGTTAACGCGGCTCATTTGGCCCGCGCCAACACCGATAGTACGTTGGCCTTTTGCGTAGACAATGGCATTAGATTTGACGTATTTTGCTACGTTCCAGCTGAACAGTAGATCTGCCACTTGCGCTTCAGTTGGTTGTACATCAGTGACGATTTTTAGGTCGTTAGCAGTGATTAAACCAAGGTCTTGCTCTTGTACGAGTAAGCCACCGTTAACACGCTTATAGTCAAGTTGGATATCACGCTGATCTGGTGCTGGTAGCTCGCCGCATACTAATACACGTACGTTTTTCTTAGTGGCTGTCGCTTCAAGTACACCGTCTTCGATACTAGGTGCAATGATTACTTCTACAAACTGATTGTCGATAATGGCTTTCGCAGCTGCAAGCGTCAACGGACGGTTGAATGCGATGATACCGCCAAAAGATGATTCAGGATCAGTGCTAAAAGCAGTACGATAAGCCGCAACTTGGTCACTATCAACCGCGACACCGCAAGGGTTGGCATGCTTAACGATAACGCAAGCAGGGGTGCTAAAGGCTTTAACACACTCAAGGGCAGCGTCGGTATCAGCAATATTGTTATAAGATAGTGCTTTGCCTTGTAATTGCTTAGCAGTAGCAATAGAAGCCTGTTTGCTTTTTAGAGGCTGGTTTTCAGTATAAAAAGCAGCGTTTTGATGTGGGTTTTCGCCGTAACGCAGGTCTTGTGCTTTTTCAAGCTGTACATTGAATGTACGTGGGAAGTTCTCTGGTTCTTGAGTTTCGTTGACACGGCTACCTAAGAAGTTTGCAATCATACCATCGTACTGTGCCGTATGCTCAAACGCCTTTACTGCTAAGTCATAACGTAACGCAGTCGTCAGTTCAGTGCCGCCATTTAAGGCGCTAAGTACACGGTCATAATCAGCTGGATCAGTGACGATACCTACATGAGCGTGGTTTTTCGCTGCTGAACGTACCATGGTAGGGCCACCAATATCGATGTTTTCGATAGCGTCGTTCATAGTTACGTCAGCACGTGCGATCGTTTCAGCAAACGGATATAAGTTCACGACGACTAAGTCGATACGTTCGATTGCATGATCACTCATAACTGCATCATCTGTACCACGGCGTCCTAGGATGCCACCATGAATCTTAGGATGTAGCGTTTTAACACGACCATCCATCATTTCAGGAAAGCCTGTGTAATCTGATACTTCAGTCACGGCGACATTGTTTTCTGTGAGCAGACGATAAGTACCGCCAGTAGATAATAAACCAAAACCTGCTTTGAGAAGGCCTTGAGCAAACTCGACGATATTAGACTTATCGGAGACCGATAGTAGGGCAAGTGGGGTTGTACTCATAAGAAATTTTCCATAAAAAAAGCCTGACGTAAACGTCTGGCAAGGTGATGATGACAATGGTATGCCGTATCATGATAGATAAAGCGCGGAACATTTAATTGCCATACATAATGATAGTCAATGATGGGTAAGCTCATATAACAATGCTACATTAAATCATAGGTTTTCATTTTTTTGCGCAAAGTGCCTCGATTTAGGCCTAATATCTGAGCACATTTGGTTTGATTGCCTCTGGTTTTTTCTAGGACGACAGACAAGAGAGGCTCTTCGACTTGCTTTAAAATTAGCTCATATAAATCAGTGGGCATCTCATCTCCTAGCATCGCAAAGTACTGACGTACCACACGCTCTACATGAACCCGTAGAGGTTGCTGCGCATTATTTGTATAGTGTTGACTAGCAAAATCAAAGCCGTGCGTAGGTGGTTGGTATTCGTCTTTATTATAATCGGCAGGGTGCTCAGAGCTTTTAGCAAAATGATTGGCATTATGCTGTGCATGAGGTGCCATAAAATAATATCCTTGAGATGAAGAAAAATTCTGATTGTAAGGGGTCAGAACCATAGTATATCAAATTAATATCGCCTAGCGCTGATAGATTCATCGTTATCTTGGCTATCACGGTTTAATTTAAAATGAATTTACAGCGTGTTTTCTACTCAGACTTATTTATATATAACACTCTAATTTAATAAAGAGCGGTCATAGTAATGTCGCGAATTTGCGCATTAGCGACAGGGATAGTAAATAATAGCTGTCTATCTGTATTGGCAGCTAACTGACTTTGCTTTCCTAATAAATAATCGTTTGGATCTGCGATGAACTCTCCAATAAGCCCGTCTTTACCATAAACACTTATTTTTACATTTGGGTATAGTTGTGATTGCGGGCTGCCATTACTTAGAGTAGCGCCTATATCGCTAAATGTACCAGCAGTTTTAATCTGACTGCTTCTATGAAAGGTATTGCTGATGGTAAGCGCTGATAAATCTGCACTGGGTAAGCTGCAGGCAGCGACAGAGCATATCGATTGGAGACGCTGAGCATAAGCTGGGTTTTTGACTAAATTTTCTAAGTTAAAAATAACATACTGTGCCGCGAGTAGCAGTGCTAGGACCAAACAACCTAGTACCCATAACAATGATGCAATTGAACGTGTCGTTTGGGTTGGTGCAAACGGTAACTGGGTTTTTCTTAAACGATCGTCGGCAGCAGGGTCTTCATCTTTAACGGGTACTCCCATATCAGATAGAAGCTGTGATAAGTCTGTGTCATCTGGCGGTGTTTCTTCGTCTTGATTTTGTTCTTCTAATAGTTTTTGTAGCCATGAATTGTTATCACTACTCTCAACATTGGCATGAATATCATTGGCCGCTGCCGAGCTGAGCATGTTCTGTGTTGATGCTGATGCTGATATTGTACTAGTAGATGGTTTCTTTGTTGATGGATTAGAGGTTTTGATAGTTTCTTTAGAAGAGGGCGCTTTTGGTTTTTCTGTGGTTGCTGCGCTAGGACTGGTATTACTGGCTTGGGTTAACCATGCATCCATATTATCTAAAGAGTCATACTCTTGAACGTCTTCTTCTGGCTCGTCTATATCCATATCGTCATAAATTAAGTCGTCATGAATCAAAGTATCAGATGATTTTTTCTTACTGATTGAAGATGTAGGGCGATTTGGCACATTTTGAGGTTTATGCTGATTACTATTAGTAGACGTTTTTTGCTCGTTCGAAATTGGTTGAGTTTGAGCTTTTTGTTGAGCAGGAATATTTTTTTGTGGTGTTGGTTTTTGAATGACCTCAGAATTTACCACAAGATGTTTATTGACCAAAAAACTTTGCTGGCACCGATCACAGCTGATGGTAGCACTGACTTGATTTAGTTGAGTTTGTTTAACGCTATAGCAAGCTTGGCAATGGGGGCATTGGGTTTTTATTGGCGTGGTCATAGAGGCGAATCCAAAAAAGTATGGTTATCAATACCGCTTAGCCACTCACCAATAGCTGCCCACAATACGCATTTTACTTATTTAATTTCGATGAATTGTAGGCAAAGACAGAGTGGCGTCAAACACATAACATTTGACTGCCCTCTATCGTAACAGATGTAATTAAATGTTGCTAGCTGGTAAATGTACCTGATAAACGCTGCCAGTGTTGGTCTTCTTGCGCAGTAAAAGCATGCTTTGGATCCAGTGCAAAATATGGCTGATAAGCTTCAGTGACTTGCTCAGTTTGCGATTCAATCAAACCTGCCAATACGATACGGCCCTTTGGCGCAATCAGTGTCGCAAAGTAAGGTGCTAAACCAATAAGCGGCTTTGCTAAAATATTGGCAACGATCACTTCTACAGGCAAAATGTCATGTTGCGAGCAGTAATCTGTAAATTCTTCTGGTAAGAATGCCTGCAAACGATCGCCTACATTATTGCGTACCGCATTCTGATTGGTAGCAAGTACCGCCTGTGGGTCGATGTCGACTGCATATACTTGACGTGCACCCAATAATAAAGCAGCAATCCCTAGGATACCTGAGCCACAACCATAATCGATAACCACTTTGTCTGTTAGGTCTTGCTCTGTTAGCCAGTCTAGGCATAGGCGAGTCGTAGCATGATAGCCAGTACCAAATGCCAAGCCTGGATCCATAATGATATTGGTGGCTTCAGGGTTAGGCGGCGTTAGCCAGTCAGGCACAATCCATAAGTCATTAGCACATTCGATAGGATGATAGTTGCTCATCCACTCGCGCTCCCAATCCTTATCATCAATAGCCGTTAACCAAATACGAGTAGCCTGTACTTGTGCAGCAATTTCATGACTTAATTGCTCAACCGCTTGACGACTGCCAGCATCAGTAGTCGCATCAAATAGTCCTGTTAGTATCACCTCATCCCAAAGCGGTGATTCACCTGGAAGTGGCTCAAACAGAGGTTGATCGCCAGCATCGTCTAAAGCTATTGATAATGCGCCTGCTTCTAATAAAAGCGCTTCAGCCAAGTCGACGTTTGATTTTTCACATTGTAAATGCAGTTGTTGCCATGCCATAAAGATAACCTTAAGCGGAAATAAAAATAAGTGTAGGTGTTAGGGGCTGCCCTAGATAAATCTACATACAATGAAATGTATGATGTATATAGAGGTTTTAAATAATGAATCTAAAATATGCAAATATCAGTTATTAGCGTAATGCTTGTTTTGCTTCATTGACTACGCGTGAGTTACCCTGAGCTTGTCCTGATTGCAATATAACTTGCCATAGTGCTCGTCTACGACTGCTATCTTGAGAGACGCTAAGACCGCGACGTGCCATCGCTTCTGCCTTACGAGGCTGGTTCTTTTTTAATGCTACTTGCGCCAAATAGAAGTATACCGCTGATGATTTAGGCGCTAGACGCTGCGCACGGGTAAAGCTGTTCTCTGCATTGGTTAGATTGCCCGCTTTCAACTGACTGATACCTACTTGCATCAAATTGCGAAACGCAGGCAGATTACTATTGTTGCTGGCAGATTGTTGAGTACGTTGCTGCGAGTTTCTTCTAGCGTGCTCAAGTAACTCATTATGCGACGGTACTGAGGGTTCAGAGATTATATAGTCGTTACGAGAAGGCGCAATGATAATAGGGTCAGGCTGCGTTATTTCTGGAACAGGAGGTGTAAATACAGGGGTTTCTTGCGTTAACGGATTTGGGGTTTCGGACTGTTCAACTGCATCGTAAGGCTCGGTTGGATAGTTGCTTTGATCATTTGCTTCCGTGACAGGCGCTTGAGCAGTTGTCGTTGATGGCACGGTCGGTTGTGACGTTGGTAATGTTTGAACAGGCGTGGTTTGCACTGTGGGCGATGTGCTAGGGGCCGTCTGACAAGCACTTAGGCTTAATATACCAAAGATCGCGCTGCCTGCAAGTAAGGTATTGCTTGACGTCATTTTATTACGCCATAGCACTATGGTTTGTTTTACTGAAGTAGTTGTCCGTAAAGATGACACCATCATGTTAAAACCTTTTTTAAATATTAAAAGCTAAATATCAAAAACACTATTAGTGCCATTCAACAGCTAGAACCATTCAACAGCGCGGTCATACCAAGTATCAGCACGGTCTTCATCACCTTTACTTTGCTCGCTGCTACCTTCTGCACCATCAGACCCAACAGCTTCGCCATTTGGAATCTCTAAACCTTCGCGGCGACGTTGTTGATTGATATCACCTTGCTGGTTCTGAAACTGTGTCTGTTCACGAGCACGATCTTGCTGATACAGGCTTAGCGCACAACTGCTGGCTTCTTCTGGTAGATGAGCTGACATTACTGGTAAGTAGCGAGCATTTGCACAGCGTTCATTAGACAGTTTGCCTGAGTTGTTCTCTAGCCATAACCACTCGATACCTTCTGGCTCTGGTAGAGCAACTGGAGTCAGTTTTAGGCGTTTCATATAATCCACCCAAACTGGTAAGGCGCCAGTACCACCACTCAAACCAATCGGTTTATTATCATCACGGCCAACCCAAACGACACTCACATAGTTACCACTATAGCCTGCAAACCAAGCATCGCGGTAGTCGTTTGTCGTACCCGTTTTTCCGGCTAAGTTTAAATTGCTGCCGAGCGATTGTGCACGTCTGGCTGTACCATTTGAGACGACTTGCTGTAATGCATAGTTGGTCAAAAAGTTGGTCTCAGGTGGAATGCTACGCTGAGTGTTAAGCCCAGTACGCTGTAAAATACGGCCGCGATCATCAATGACCGTACGGATACTATGAATAGGCGTACGGAAGCCACCAGTGGCAAAGACTTGATAAATGCCAAGCATATCCATCGGACTCAAATTAACTGAGCCTAATAATGCTGATGGGTAAGGTGGGATTTTTTCTTTGATACCCATGCGCTGTAATTGCTTAGCAAAGGTATTAACGCCGAACTCCATACCTAAGCGTACTGCCGCTTGGTTATAGGATTGAGACAGTGCCGTGGTAAATGGTACATAGCCATGATCACGGTTGTCGTAGTTTTTAGGGTTCCAGTCAGTACCGTCGTTTAGATTGACCGTAATAGGGGAGTCATCTACTGAACTGGCCAAGTTGTAACGACCGCTCTCAAGCGCAGTCATATAAATGATAGGCTTCAGCAACGAGCCAACTTGGCGTTTGGCATCGACCGCGCGGTTAAATCCTGTAAATTCACTACCACTACCCACAACAGATACTAGCTCGCCAGTCTCAGGATTGGCACTGACTAACGCGCCTTGTAAATCCTTAGTTTTGCTACTGTTACGACGTAGCTCACCAAGTTTTCTATCAACGGCTTTATCTGCGGCCAATTGAGCGATAGGGTCTAGAGTACTGATAATAATCAGACCTTCGTTCTTGAGGTCATCAGAATAATAAACAGTATTTAGCTCACGTTTAACAATATCTAAGAAATCAGGGAACTGGCTTTTGCCTTCAGCAGGTTTATCCACGATACCAAGTGGTTGCTTTAAGGCTTTGTCATAGTCTTCTTGGCTCAATGTGCCCATGGTCAGCATATTGTTAAGTACCACATCACGGCGTGCTTTTGAATCGTTTGGATTGCGACGTGGATTATAGATACTTGGGCCTTTTGCCATACCAACCAGCATCGCTTGCTGATCTAAGCGCAGCTCATTAAGAGGTTTGTCAAAATAAAACTGTGATGCCAAACCAAAACCATTGATCGAGCGATTGCCATTTTGACCCAGATAAATCTCATTCAAATAGGTCTGTAAAATTTCATCTTTGCTGTAATGCAGCTCAAGTAACACGGCCATCAATGCTTCATTGGCTTTGCGTTTGATAGTGCGATCTGAATTGAGGTAAAAGTTTTTGATCAGCTGCTGGGTGATGGTCGAGCCACCTTGTCTGGCACCACCAGTAAAGTTATTGATTACGGCACGGGCGATACCACGTACCGATACCCCTTTATGCTCATAAAACGCGCGATCTTCGGTAGCGATGAGTGCATCAATCAACGGCTGAGGCACTTCGTCCAAAGACACAACCATCCGATCTTCATTACTGTCGGGATAGATACCACCGATATTGACAGGCTCTAGACGAATGATGCCGCTTTTAGCAGGCAGAGTACTCTGGATAGACTCTACTTTATTGCCAGAAATCGTCATTTTGATGACTTGCTCGGCGTCTTTATCATTAGCACTATACGTAAAGCCGCGAGTGTGAATAAAGTAAGTATTGCCAGTTCGGTGATAGGTACCTGTGCGATCATAAGCCTTGTTACTTTGGTAGTTCAGCAACTCTAGCCATGTCTTCATCGTATCTCTATCGACATTGGCGCCTTGATACAGCTCAAGCGGCTGCGAATACACTTTGGCTGGAATATCCCAGCGCTTGCCCTCAAACTTATGAGTAATGGTGCGATCAAGCTTGATCAAATATAGCGCCAACAGCACCATACCTGCGATGATGATAATTAATAGCAGACTACTAAAGACCAAGCCGCGCTGCTGCGAGGGTAGCGTGTGCATAGCAGACTTAGATGACGCTGATAACTTGGTATTTGGTAACTTGTAATTAGGTTTTTGCACGGATGTCGCACCATTTTTGGATAAAAAACTGCCTCATAATGACGCAAATTGACAAATTTTTCAATCTATCATCGTCAACGCAGGCATTTATTGGTCGTAGACCATGAGTGATGGTACTGCTCATAGCGATGGCTTATAGTATAATCCCTATTAAAATACCGATACTTGTAATAAAGCGTCAGTCACTTTCAATCTGGTAGATAAACGCCATATAAGATAACAATTTACGATTGCCCTCACGATGTATTTTGTATGAATTCGCTGTTGCTAATTGTTTGCTATTAGCCGTTTGTTATTAATACTGTGCTATTAGCGGTAGTGATATTCATGTGATTAAAAACGGCTCTATTGCATGACGTACAGTACAGTCAACACGAGCAAGTTTGCTTTAAATGAATGCATTTTAAGCAAGCCTGTCAAAGGAAGTAAGCGCGACTATGTCTAGTATCCCATCATCAGTATCATCTGCTACCAATCACTCTTATGAAGACACTTCTATCATCGAAGGCTTAGTGCTTCCGCTGGCTGACCACTGCTTTCACTGCGGCGATCCCGTACCTCAGCCACCGTTTTATGCTGAGATATTAGGTCAGTCACGAGAGATGTGTTGTATGGGCTGTCAGTTAGCTGCCCAAAGCATAGTAGAGGCTGGTCTTGAGCAGTATTATCTTGACCGATCGGAAATTAACCGTACGGCAAGTTTGCCAACTCAGCTGACGCGTCTTGAGGTCTACGATCATGACGAGATAAAATCACAGTTCGTTTACGCGCAAGATGGCATGTCAGTAGCAGAGCTGTCGGTTAATAACTTACGCTGTGCTGCCTGTACTTGGCTGATTGAGTCGCGTCTCGATGAGCTAGAGGGTATTGGTAAATGTCAGGTAAATCTGACCAACCAACGCATGCGGGTTATTTGGGATGAAGATAAGTTACCCATCAGTCGCATTTTAGCGGTCATCAACGAAATAGGCTACGAAGCCAAGCCTTATCGCCAAGATACTCACGAAGCTATGCTGGCACGTCATAATAATCAAATGCTATTGCGTCTCGGCATCGCTGCACTAGGTTCGATGCAAGCGATGATGTATGCCGTTGCGCTTTATTTTGGTGAGTATAGCGACATGTTAATATTCCAACGTGACTTTTTGCGTTGGGTGTCTTTATTTGTGAGTACGCCTGTATTTTTCTATGCTGGTATTCCTTTCTTTACCTCCGCATGGTCAGCGATTCGTGCCCGCCAAGTCAATATGGACGTGCCCGTCAGTCTTGCGTTGATTATTACTTTCTTTGCCAGTCTCTACGCTACCATCACTGGGCAAGGGGAGACGTATTATGACTCGGTCAGCATGTTTATCTTCTTTCTGTTAGCAGGGCGTTATATCGAGCACAACGCACGTCTAAAAGCCGCGACTATGGCTAATGATTTGGTCGTGGTTGAGCCGGTATTGGTACAAAAAGTCGCTGAAGACAAATCAGCAGCTGAGCATATTTTACAACTGCTGAAAGAAAATACGTCTCAACAAGATGAGCTTATTAAAAGTGAGCTTACTGAAAATGAAACTACTAAAGGTGAGTCGACTACAGTAGAGCCGATGCCTGATTTTATGCAGCGTATGGACGCCAATGTTCATCAGCTCACATCACGTATCGCTCAAGACTGGCAACAGTTACGCAACCAACAGAATGTGCAATCACAAGCAGAAGACGATATAGAGTCAAAGCAAATGGTCACCGCTCATAGTTTACAAGTGGGTGACATCATTTTGGTTGAAGCGGGCTCTGAGATTATTAGTGATGGCATCTTGCTAAGTTCTACTGCAACGGTGTCACAAAGTCTCCTGACTGGCGAAGGTGATTTAATCATCAAATCCCAAGGTGATTATATTGTTGGTGGTGCACAAAACGATAGCCAGCCGTTTGAGATGCTAGTCACCGCCTTGCCAAAAGACAGCCAGATAGGCTTAATTGATCGATTGATGAATCGTGCCATGAGCGAAAAACCCAAGTTGGCGCAGCAAGCAGATAAGCTGGCACGTTGGTTTGTGGCGCGCATTCTGGTGTTGTCAGTCTTGGTATTTGTCGGCTGGTATCTCGTTGATCCAAGCCAAGCGATTTGGGCAACCGTGGCAGTCTTAGTGGCTACTTGTCCGTGTGCATTGTCATTGGCGACGCCGATTGCCTTGACCGTCTCAACCAATCGTTTGGCAAGCTATGGTTTTTTGACGACGCGTGGCCATACCTTACAAACGCTAGCTGAAATCACGCATGTTGCTTTTGATAAGACGGGCACGCTGACTTATGGTAAGCCGAATTTATTAAATATTGAGTTAATCACACCAAAAAGCCAGACCGAAATTGACGATTTATCATTAACAGCGCAAAAAGATACGCTGTTGGCCATTGCAGCTGCGCTAGAAGTAGGGAGTCGTCATCCAATTGCCCACGCGTTACTGACGGCAGCCTATCAGTTACACCTGCCATCGACGCAAGCCGTACAGCATTATCCAGCAGGCGGGGTGGAAGCGATGATTGATGGTACTGTATATCGAATCGGTCATAAAGACTTTGCGTTAGACAGAGCAGATAATAGCGCCAATGATATAGATGTAAACGATGATTTAACTATCGATCTGGTAACTCAGCGAGCCAGCTCAGCAGTAGTATTGTCTTGTCAGAATACTGATGATAATGGATGGCAGGCGCTGGCATGCTTTTATTTTAATGACAAAGTACGTGATAGTGCGCAGTCGATGCTCGATACGCTCAAAGGACTAGGTATCGAGCCTGTCATGTTGACAGGTGACCCAAGCCCGCAAGCGCTAGTGATGGCTGAGAACTTAGGAATGCAAGCAGCGTACAACGGACTATCACCAACTGATAAGGTCAACCATATCCAGCAGTTGCAAGCTAACGGTGCTGTGGTACTGATGGTAGGTGATGGTATAAACGATGCACCAGTGCTAGCAGCGGCAGATGTGTCGACCTCGATTGCAGGTGCGGCAGACTTAGCACAAGTATCTAGTGATAGCATTATCTTAAACGGACAAATCGAAGCTATCACTGCGGCTAAACGCATCTCTGATAAAACGGAACATATTATCAAGCAAAACTTCCGTTGGGCGCTCGCTTACAACAGTATCGTCCTGATACCAGCGGCTTTAGGCTATGTGCCACCATGGCTCGCTGCGATTGGTATGTCGCTCAGTTCGCTATTTGTCGTATTAAATGCATTGCGTCTAAAACGTGCTTAGTCTCTTTAAAAAGCATTTAATGTAAACAAGCCTGTGAAATTTGCTCATAAAAAAACCGCCTTCCATTTGATGGAAGGCGGTTTTTTCTATACAGAGATACTGTTAGATAGCTATTAAAATTAGTCTTGCAGATAGCTTAGCAGACGCATAAATTCGATATACATCCACACTAGGGTCGCAAGAATACCAATACTGAACAACCACTCGTAATCTTCAGAAACACCCATCGCCACACCGCGATCAATATTGTCAAAATCTAATAACAAGGTAAAAGAAGCAATAACGATGACAAATAAGCTAAAGCCGATAGCGATAGCGCCACCTTCAAACAAGAACGGTAATGTTGAACCAAATGCTAGAGAAAGCACCCATTGTGCGACATAAACAAGCATAATGGCAATAACAGCCGAGGTTACAATAGAGCGGAATTTTTCAGTGACCTTAACCAAACCTGAGCGATAGAGGCCTAACATGACTGCTGCTGTGACGAACGTTGCACACATCGCAGTAACTGGTACGGTCGGGTACATTCTCATAAAGAACAGAGAGATACCGCCCAAAAAGATACCTTCTAGCAAGGCGTAAGGCACTGCCAACGTCTTGGCTTTTTGTGGCTTAAAGGTAATAAAAAGGGCCAGAACAAACGCAGCAATCATGCTACCGAAGGCTGCCATGGTAATAAAACCTTGCGATAAACCTGCCATAAGCGCATAAAAGAAAAAGCCCACACCAGTAATAGCTGATAAACCAAGTAACAAGCTGGTCTTCTGAATTACACCCTTGACCGTCATTGGATTACCGCCGATCGCAAGTTCTGCGCGACTGACAATAGGATTGGCCATACATAAATCCTTAATAATAAAATATAAAAATAGTGATGTTAGTTACTTTAGCAAAACCGCCATTATTGTCAACTGTGTTTGCGTGACAACCGCTATGGCTCGACCTTAGGCTGCTCATTGGCTAGCGCATCGGGCTACTGTATCGCCCAATACGCTAATTGAAAAACTAAACAGACAGATATGACTAAGTAAAACATTCGATAGCTTTTATATGGGGTCAGTTACGACAGTTAACAACGATAATTGATAAACATGCTAGTCTAAGCGCGCATTTATCGCTATCATTACCTTGTACTTCACCGTTATACCGAGTCGTTTTATGGAAAACTCAGCGCAGTCAGCAAGATTGCCACACTTACATGAATCAGAGCTATTCCACGCTATTAAAAACCCCGCCTTTAGGCGTATTGGTCTAATGGGCCGTGCTGGTAAACGTAGTGTCACTCAAAGCTTGGTACAGATTGCCCAAACCGTCAATGATATGAATTTGACGTTAATAATGGATGTACAAACGGCTAATTTACCAACGCTTGATCTCACAGACATAGAAAGAGTCAAAATCGTCAAACGGGGTTTGATTGGTGAGATTTGTGATTTGGTTATTGTGGTTGGCGGTGATGGTTCGATACTACATGCCGCTGAGGCGTTAGCACGCTACCGTGTACCTGTACTAGGGGTAAACCGTGGTCGTTTAGGATTTTTAGCAGATGTAAAACCTGATGAAGCTGCCTTCAAGTTGCGCCAAGTATTGATGGGAGACTATCAACTGGATCATCGGTTTTTATTGACGATGGAGATACGAGAAGGGCGCAAAATTATCCATGAAGACATGGCACTGAACGACATCGTACTGCACGCCGGCAAATCCGTACATATGATTGATTTTCAGATGAAAATTGATGGACATGACGTTTATAGACAGCATAGTGATGGCTTGATAGCAGCAACACCGACTGGCTCTACTGCTTATGCTTTATCAGGTGGCGGTCCAATCATTCATCCGAGTATGGACGCTATTTGTCTGGTGCCAATGCATCCCCATACATTATCTAGCAGACCGATTGTGGTCAGCGGTAATAGTGAGGTCTGTATTCGTATCCACGAAGACAATCGTACTCAGCCAATGGTGAGTGCAGACGGTAAGCCGAGTGTGCCACTTGAGCAAGAGCAACGCCTACATATTCGTAAGCATCCTGATAAGCTTACCTTGTTGCACCCACCTGGGTTTGACTTTTATGAGGCCTGCCGTACAAAGCTGCACTGGAACGTACATGCCGAAGAATTCAGTCTTGATGTCGATGATGATATTATAGACGATGAATAAGCGTATCTATTAGACCCAAATATGATACAAAAAATGGTAGTGGAGAGTAGGTAAGATGGATAAACAAACAATACTAGCAAGTCTAACGCCCGAAGTGGTTGATAAATTTCGTATGGCGATTGAGTTAGGTAAATGGCCTGACGGTCGTAAGATTACCGCTGAGCAGCGTGAGACTTGTATGCAAGCTGTGATGGTATGGGAGCATGAGCATCTGCCGCCAGCTGAGCGTACAGGTTATATTCATAAACCCGTAAAAGACGATGGTACTGTCGTTGGCGCTGAATGTGATGTCGAGCACGAGCATCACTACCCTAATATGCCGAATCCTAAAGGTGCGGTACAGCCTGTTAAGTTTCGTGATAAATAGATTTATAAATAAGTTGTAATAGTTGTGATAAAAACAATTATCATAAAAAGCCACGCTATATAGCGTGGCTTTTTTACTTTATCAATAATTAAATTATCAGAAATAGCTTAATCATCATAGATGATTAAATAGCAGTCGTATCGACACTAGGACGAACCGTTAGCGGGTTCTTTTGCATCAAAAATCCTTGCCAGCCCCAATGTAAAAAATTACGGATATTGGCATGATCGGTACCGTTAGGCGTTGCTTGAACCTTGGCATAGTGTTCGCCAAATAATTTAAGCGTGTCCAATTGGTTCAAACCATGGTGCTTAGCAAAACCAAAAATCTTTGCGCTACCTTCGTTCTCACCGGCTGCATTATGTACCATCCCATTTACAAAAGGGGCAGGCGCATAGCGATAAAAATCATCGATAAAGCTGATGACATCATTGAATCCAATGGCTTTTTTGTTCAAACCATTAAGTAATGCCGATACATCTGATTGGCGGATACTCATAAATAAATGACCTCAGAGCAGATTAAAAAAACAATATAATATTTATGTGTGCTCAATGATGGTAATAGCCGTTGAGCGTTCAGCATTATAATTTAGCTAGCTTAGCGATTAAAGTAGTCTTCGTCATCAAACGAAGGCGAAAAGTTGCCTTGTTCAAGATGCTGCATTTGCGACTGTACAGAACGCTCATGCTGAATACGTTGATAAATCTCTTCGCGGTGTACTGCAATATCTTTAGGTGCGTTTACACCGATACGTACTTGATTGCCTTTGACGCCTAGAACCGTCACACTTACTTCGTCGCCAATCATTAGCGTTTCGCCCACGCGGCGTGTCAAAATTAACATGCGTCACACTCCTTATGTCGCATCAACAAATTATTACTCATCAGATTACTTCTCAATTGCAGAACATTACCGCAGCACCAAACATGCAATATAACCATTATCACGATGCCAGATATCGTGCCAATAGCGGTAATGATAGGTAGATTCATTTAGCCCAAATGAAAGCCCCATTATAGGCGGCATAACAGATACTGTCACGGTTTTTCACAAAACTATTAGGTAAATGCTCATTTCAACTATGCTAAAAAATAAAAATAGGACCTAAAAAGATCCTATTTTATTTAAGTACTGTTTTTATTTAGATACTATTAATTCAAACGCTATTAATTTAAATGCTGTTTATCTACATACTATATAAAGTCATTAACAGCGGTTAATAGATAACCATCAATGCTATATTTTAACAGTTTTTATGTCTTATAGCCCAGCGATTTTGCTTTCGCCGTCTTCACGATCTAGGCCAAATGCCGTGTGCAATGACTTAACGGCTTTTTCTAGGTGTTGATCTTGAATCAGAACCGACACCTTGATTTCGCTGGTTGAAATCATTTGGATATTGATATTGTTTTCAGCCAGTGTTTGGAACATAAGACTAGCGACACCTGCGTGTGAACGCATGCCAACACCAACCAATGATACTTTGACGACTTCACTGTTGCCTAGTATTTCTTTGGCGCCAATTTCATCTTTTACTTCTTCGTTAAGTACTTTTAGCGTCTTATCTAAATCAGTGCGGTTAACTGTGAAAGTAAAGTCAGTGGTACCGTTATCCGAAAGGTTTTGTACAATCATATCGATTTCGATATTGGCACGACCAATTGGGCTTAAGATAGCAGAGGCGATGCCAGGATGGTCAGGCACGCCGCGTACTAAGATTTTTGCTTCGTCTCTGTTGAACGCGATACCTGAGATGATTGCCTGTTCCATATTGTCTCCTTCGTCTATCGTAATTAGGGTACCCACGTTGTCTTGAAATTCTTGGTCAAAGCTACCGTCTGTGTTTTCATCAAAGCTAGAAAGTACACGCAGCGGCACGCCATATTTACCAGCGAATTCTACTGAGCGAATTTGTAGAATCTTGGAGCCAAGACTGGCCATTTCAAGCATTTCTTCAAACGTAATTTTTTCAAGTTTTTTGGCTTTTGAGGTCACGCGAGGGTCAGTGGTATAGACACCATCGACATCGGTATAAATTTGACACTCGTCAGCGCCCAAGGCCGCAGCAATCGCCACACCTGTGGTATCAGAACCACCGCGTCCTAATGTGGTCGCGTTGCCTTCTTCGTCGATACCTTGGAAACCTGCCACAATAACGATATTGCCAGCATCTAATTGCTCACGTATGTTTTTGTCATCGATGCTTTCGATACGGGCTTTGTTATGGGCGTTGTCGGTCTTAATCGCGACCTGGCGACCAGTCATTGAACGGGCACCAATACCAAGCTCTTTAATCGCCATAGCGAGGAGTGAGATAGAAACCTGCTCACCTGTTGAGACCATCTGATCGTATTCGCGAGGATCAGGCTGCGTGCTAATTTGGCGAGCTAGATCAATCAAACGGTTAGTTTCGCCGCTCATGGCTGAGACCACGACGACCACTTGATGACCATTGTCATGCCAGCGTTTGACTCGTTTGGCGACGTTTTTGATGCGGTCGATACTGCCCATCGAGGTGCCGCCGTATTTCTGTACTATTAACGCCATAAAAATCTACCTATTTATTCAATAATGACTTTTTATTGTCATTGATGAGAGTCAATGTGATGCTCGTCAATGCTTGTATAGATAAAGCCAGATGATAAGAGTTATGCTTTTAGGTCTTTCATTCTTCTAATGGTATCTATCAACCTTATGGAATGAACAATATGCCCAAACGTTGACCTTTATACCATATCTACCGCATAACTTTAAGCCTCAGGAGCGCTTAGATGTATGGCGATTGGTTATAGTAGTTATAACCAATCACGTATTCTATGCGTAGTAGAGTAAAGCTATGCGATAAATATAAGATACATTGTGGAGCGCTACACCAATATATTCGCTAGCTTAATATTCACTAGCTTAGCTAAGCTGGGTTTCAATCCAACCAGGTAGAGCGCTGATAACCGCTGCACTGTTACCAGATTTCGGTGCACCGCCCTGCGCGTAGTCAGGCTTGCCGCCACCTTTACCACCAAGCTCACCTGCCAAATGACGAATAATATCACCAGCCTTCACTTTGGCAGTGACAGATTTTGCGACGCTCGCTGCGAGTGCTAATTGGTCATCTTTATCACCAATCAATACAATCACGCTATCAGGCAGTTTTGATTTGATATCGTCCATCAGCGTACGGATAGATTTACCATCGATACCGCTTAAGGTGCTGATAAGAACCGGGGTACCTGCGATCGTTTGTACCTCATCAAGCAAATTGGCTGCTTGAGCACTGGCGATTTTTTGCTCTAAGCGCTCTAGTTGTTTTTCTAGGTCACGTTGCTTATCAGCCATCGTACGGACACGCTGCGCTACTTCAGGGCGTTTTACTTTTAGCTGACTTGCCAATTCGCTCAGTTGTTGCTCGCTTTGCTGGATGTTTTTGACCGCATTCATGCCAGTGACAGCTTCAACTCGGCGGATACCAGCCGCAATACCAGACTCACTGGTGATTTTTAGCACACCGATATCGCCCGTACGCTGTACATGCAAGCCACCACATAGCTCGATAGAGAAAGGCTTGCGCTGACCATCAACGATACGGTCTGTACCCATGGTTAGTACTCGAACGTCACTGCCGTACTTTTCACCAAACAGTGCCATAGCGCCTTGGTTCATCGCCTCATCAATCGACATGTGCTCGATACGGGCAGGGGTGTTGGCTTGAATTTGCTCATTAACGAGACGTTCGACACGCATGATTTCAGCGGCGCTGACAGGTTTGTCATAAGCAAAGTCAAAACGTAGTACTTCGCTTGAGACTAGTGAGCCTTTTTGCGTGACTGCGTCGCCTAGCACTTCTCTTAGCGCTGCATGCAATAGGTGAGTGGCTGAGTGGTTTTTGGCACTGGCTGCACGAATGCTAGACAGTACTTGCGCTTCAGCGGTTTGCTTAGTGCTGATATCACCCATGGTCACGACACCATAATGGATAATCGCTTGACCAGATTTTTTGGTATCTTGTACTTCAAAAACGCCCGATGCCGTACGGATTTCACCAAGCTCACCAACTTGACCACCACCTTCAGCATAAAATGGGGTGCGATCCAATACCACAACGCCTTCCATGCCTTCTGTTAAGCTGTCTGCTGGGTTGCCGTCTTGATAAAGCGCGTCAATAGTCACGCCTTCTTCTTCAAGCTGCTCATAGCCGATAAAGGTCGTTGGCGTTTCTACTTGGATGACACTGCTGTAATCGACGTCAAACTTGCCAGCATCACGCGCACGCTCACGTTGTGCCTGCATATGCTCATCAAATTCGGCTTCATCAATAGCAATACCACGCTCACGAGTGATATCGGCGGTCAAATCAAGTGGGAAACCATAGGTATCATAAAGCTTAAAGGCGGCTTCACCAGATAGCGTATCGCCATCTTGTAAGCCTTCAAGTTCGCTGGCGAGTAAACGTAAGCCTTGAGCCAATGTTTTAGCAAACTGTGCTTCTTCTTTTTGAATAGCACTCTCGATGACGCTCTGCTTGTCTTGTAGCTCAGGATAGGCACTGCCCATTTCAGCGACGAGTGGCGCAACCATTTTATAGAAAAACTCACTATCAGCGCCAAGCTTGTTGCCATGACGTACCGCACGACGAATGACACGGCGCAATACATAGCCGCGACCTTCATTACTTGGCGTGACACCATCAGCAATCAAAAACGCCACGGCACGAATATGGTCGGCGATGACTTTCAATGATGATTGTTGCTCGTTGCTGATCTCGAGGATTTCAGCTGCTGCATCCATTAAATAGACGAACAAATCGATCTCGTAATTACCATGAACGCCTTGCATGATGGCACTAATACGCTCAAGCCCCATGCCTGTATCGACGCTAGGTGCAGGAAGTGGTAAAAGTGTACCGTCTTTTTGGCGATTGAACTGCATGAATACGCAGTTCCAAATCTCAATATAGCGATCGCCGTCTTCTTCTGGGGTACCTGGCAAACCGCCTTCGATATCGGCGCCATGGTCATAAAAGACTTCGGTGCAAGGACCACAAGGACCAGTGTCGCCCATCGTCCAAAAGTTGTCAGAAGCGTAAGGAGCACCTTTGTTATCACCAATACGAATGATGCGCTCACTCGGGATGCCGATGTTTTTATTCCAAATCTCAAAGGCTTCGTCATCAGTTTCATAGATAGTGACATAAAGACGATTTTTATCAATCGCTAACCACTTATCTGAGGTTAAAAACTCCCAGATATACTCGATGCCTGCTTGCTTGAAATAATCACCAAATGAGAAGTTGCCAAGCATTTCAAAGAACGTATGATGACGGGCGGTATAGCCGACATTATCCAAATCATTATGTTTGCCGCCAGCACGTACGCACTTTTGCGAGGTTACCGCACGTGTATAGTCACGTGGTTCCATACCCAAAAAGGTTTCTTTAAACTGATTCATACCGGCATTGGTAAATAGCAATGTCGGATCATTGTGCGGAATCAAGCTAGACGATGAAACTTGGGTGTGCTGCTTGCTTATGAAAAAATCGATAAAGGCTTGGCGAATATCGGCTGAGCGAAATGGCTGGCTCACAGCGGCTCCTTACTGACGGATAGAATTGAGTAAATGACATAAAATAATTTTGCAAGCGATTTTAGCACAAACGCCCAAGCTCTTGGTACAAGAGTTATAACTACTAGGTTATTATACGTGTGCTAGTCATTGTCTAATTTGTAGAGTATGCAGACTAATTGGTCAAAATTGCCGCATCCGTTTCATCCAATTTGTCTTGTGTGGTTGGATTAGACTCGATTACTTGCACAGGCAAATAGCGTAGTTGAAGCTTGATTGGCAAGTATTCTGGGAAATTCTCTGCCATATCATTAGTGATGAGCGTTTCAATCTGGCGTACGTCATATGAGCTCGGTAAAGTCTCTCCACGCACGATTGCCCGCACCACTTGGTTTTCTTCTGAGGTATCAAACTGCGTATTGGTCAATACATTACCTTGATCGATAAAGTAGTTGTTGATCGCTTCTTTTACACTACTTTCAAATACTTGCTGCTTGGCATTGGTTTGTAGATTGATAGTCAAGTAGGCACCTAAGCCACCAAGTAGCAACAATGTCACGGCGTTACGCTGCAAAAAAGTCAGATAGGTATTGGACTTGTAATCGTCATCGACCAAACGACGGAAGCCTAATACCCACAATACAAGCGCATTGGTAAACTGGATAGCAAGAATGTTGGTCGCTGCCAATAATAGCGCACCAAGACCAAGCTGCATCTCGCCATTAGCGAGCAAGATACCACTAGCAGCCAGTGGTGGTACCAAGGCTGTGGCAACCGCAACACCAACAACAGCAACCGAGAGATGCGGGGATACCATCGCGTACGCGCCAGCCGTACCGCCAGCTAAGGCAATCATCAGATCCATGGAAGTAGGCTGGGTACGTGATAGGATTTCTGCCGTTAGCGGTTGATCCTTATGTAGCCAACCAACGATAAAGCCTACCAATACCACCAATGAGACACCGATAATAACGGTAAAAAGCGACTTACGTAGCAAGGGCATACGGTGATCGATAATTGCTAGTGCTATACCCGTGATAGGGCCTAGCATCATCGCAACCAACATCGCTCCGATGACCACGGCTGCTGAATTGGTAACTAGCCCATAACTGGCAATGATGGCAGATAAGATGTTCATGATGAAGTACATCTTGCTAGGCAGCGCGTTCGCCTCAATCCTAACTCGTACTTCTGGGTAATCTACTTTTTGATTGCTAAATTGTTCGGCGACAAACTGCTTATAAGACTCAAGTTTGGCTTCTTTTTCCTCTTGAACCTCATCCTCGTCACTTTCATCTTGAGACTTTTGAGTATCGCTATCTTCTACATCAGTTTCTTTACTTTGGCTTTTATCTTCTGAGTCACTATTTTGATGATCATTATTGCGACTAGATGCATTTCTGATCTTTTGTTGATTTGCTGTTTTGTTATCTAATGATTGTGCTGCGATGTTTGTGTCATCAGCAGGGTCATCAGCAGAGTCGTCTTCTGCTTCTAACGTTACTTCAGCATCACTATCATTTTGAGTATTTTTTTCTGTTGTTTCCGCCGTATCCGACTGAAAGAAATCGGACTTTTCTTTCGCTTCTATAGTTTCTGCAATCTCTGATGCTTCAGTATTTGACTGTGACTCAGGTTCTGTCGACTCCAATGTTGCCACGACCACATCGTCACTGATGGTTTCCATGGTTATTTCGGCGTCAGGCGGCTGCGCGCATTCAGTGTCTACTTCGGAGTCTATTTCGTCATCTGTATCAGTCGATTGCTTGTGCTGATTGTCTTCGCTTTCATCATTGTCTACAGCGGCATCATCAACTACTGGGTCAATTGTCGCGTCTTGATTGTGAGAGGCGTCAGTAGTGGCTAATGAATCGTTTTGATCCACTGAGTTAGGCGCAGTGTTTTTTTCAGATGAGGACATAGCAGATGGCGTTCTTAGTAGAGAAAGAAAGTCATTATTGTAATGATAAATAGATAAAGATATAGGAGATTCTTGAAAATTATAAAAAAGAGTAGAGAGGAGATGGAAGTAAGAACTGATGTTTCTTATGATTAAGTCGAAAACCTTAATAATAGCATGGTTTTTATTCTAAAGTCATTCGATATAGATGCTACAAGGGTTCACGATAAATACTTACTTTTTTTGTGGAATTAAGGTTAAATATATTATATCCACAATAAAGATAAGGAATAATTTATGAACTGGCCATTATTTTCTGTCATCTACTCAATGACAGCCACCGTGACTATCGGGCTTTTTATGATTGGTGCTCTCATTACAGGGTTCGATGAGATATTTCATATTCAAATAGCGGTTGGATTGGGTGTTTTGGCTTCCATACCTGCAGGGTTATTCTTTACCAAAAAAATTGGCAGTATTACTGGGAATGAGGAAAGCTATAAGACATAAAGGCGAACAGTAAAACATAAAGACAAGCAGTGTTATCGATGTGAAGTGGAACCGCCTATCAGCAAACAAAAAAGACCTCAATATTGAGGTCTTTTTTATCATTAAAAATATCTGCTAACTAGCATCGAAGCTACATTTAATAAGGTTCTATTTATTGAAGTTCGACAACTGCGCCATTCTCAATATTGGCATAAACTTCTAACACATCCCAGTTGGTCAAACGAACACAACCTGCTGAGCCTTGACGGCTGATACCTTCAGGTACTGGTGAGCCATGTAAACCGTAAGATGGCTTAGATAATCCCATCCAAACGACACCGACTGGGTTGTTTGGTCCTGGTGCTATCATATGAACTTTCTTTTGAGCGCCTTCACCAACGGTTGATTTATACCAAGGCATCTTCACTTTATTGATAATTTTGAACGTGCCTTTTGGAGATGGTGTGGCATCGCTACCAACGGTCGTCGGATAAGTAGCAACCAATTTGTCACCATTATAGGCATACAATGTTTTATCGGCTTTATTAGCAACTACGCGATTAATACGTTGGTTCAGCTTGTCACGAGTATTTAGCACTGTGATAGTCTCGCCAACAGCATACTTTTTATTTTTGTTGAGTTTGTCTAAGTAACGTACATCCATATGGAAACGTTCACCTAGCATCTCTTTGATATCTTGATAATAAAGACCTTTCATTTTTGACTTCGCTTCTGAACCAGAAGGGGTAGTCGCAAAATTGGTATTGATATCGTCTGCGGTCAACGTATAAGTGACCAATACAGGTTTGTTCGCAGGGATATTTTTAACCAAAGCATCCCAAGTTTTTTGGTCCATTTTACCAGTCGCTGGCAAGCCTTTCATGGTTTGGAAGTTAACAAGGGCTTTTTTGCTGTTCATGCCCCAACCGCCATCAATAGGACCAGGAGAAGCATGATTCCAATCGAGCAGCGCTTGTATTTTGATCGTCATCGCTGAATTGACTTTCATATTAGGTGACCAGACAGCACCGTTCACTTGCTTAGCATAGTTCGATAAGTTCAGCGTTGTATGCTTCTTACCATCTTTATCTTCGATATTTTTGATGGTTGGATCATCACTGAAATCTTGACGCTTCTCACTCTCTGGTAACTCAAAAGCGAGTGGATCAGACGAGTCGATAGATGATAGGTCGCTAGGCGCCGCAACGGCTTGACCTTCACTAATGTCATCGTTACGGTCAGCTTGCTCATCTTTACGCGTCAGTTCTGCTGCACTCATATTGTCAGCAGCTGGGGCTGGCACGTTTTGGTTGGCTTCTTGCTTATTATTGATAAGCTGGTTCATGCTGTCGACTGGTTTCGCTTTCTCTGTATTTAACTGTACAGTAGCAGCGCCATCTGAGCGACTACGATTCTCTTGCACATTAAGGCTAACCTTTTTGGCAAGACCTGGCATAGCGTCAGCCGTGCGTACTGGCAATGTGCGAGTACTATCAGCAGGTGCAGCAAGTGCGGCTACACTAGCACTTACAGCTGCGATAGATATGGCAGTAATAATTGGCTTTATTTTCATCATATTGAGTCACTTGTGGTTGCTACTAATGCGGCTATTATGCGCATAATTTGATTGCATCGCAAACTTTTGACACATCTTTTTGCATTTAAGACTTGCCAAACGTCAACTGCTGACGTATTCGCTACAGTTGGGTAATAATTTAACCAAGGTGTGTATGGCGTCGTGCTCGATTCTTACGCAAACTGTTCATTATTCGCACTATTTTTTGTGCAAGTAAAAATGACAGTTATTGGCGCTACTAGAGGTTTACGTCTATAATGTATGACTGAATTTTATTTAATATAACGATTTTTAGCAAAAAGCAATTTAACCCGCTAGCAGTTAATCCACAAGGTGCGATATGTCAGAAGACCAAACAATGAGTGCAGAAGAGTTTCAAAACCAATACTTCAACGATGAGTCTGAAGGCTTAGACGGTGAGATGGAGTATGATTTAGAGACTGGACTTCTTGGTGAGCACGATGAATTTGCTAACTTACATGCAGAGCTGAATGAAGCACGCGAGCAGCTGGTGAGTATTCGCGACTTTATTCGTTTTTCCGTCACTCAATTGCGTAACTATGATGTGGTTGTCGCACAAGGCACGACCGATGAGTTTGCAGAAGCCTCAGCCATCGTATTGCATTCGTTGTCTTTAGATTGGTCAGCCAATGAGCAAATTTTAGACTGCCGTTTGACCACGTCAGAGAAGCAGGCAGTACTCGGATTATTAGAAGAGCGTATTGCTGAACGTAAGCCGCTGAGCTATCTGATTAACTTGTCTTACTTCTGTGATTTGCCTTTTTATGTGGATGAGCGTGTCCTTATCCCTCGTTCACCGATAGCGGAGTTGATTCGTCAGCAGTTCCATCCGTATTTTGATGTGACTGAGCTCGCCAAGCCACTGGGTGTCAGCCCGAATGAAAAGTCAGCAGTATTTTATGACCATGGGTTAGATGTGAAGCAATTGTCGCAGCCTGAGCGTATCTTAGACTTATGTACTGGCTCTGGTTGTATCGCAATCGCGCTTGCCACCCGTTTCGTTGATGCATTGGTCGATGCCGTTGATATCGATAAAGGTGCACTAGAAGTGGCAATGGTCAACGTCGATCATCATGACCTTGGCCATCAAGTAAACGTAATTGAGTCTGATCTGTTTGCCAAGATACCAGCTGAGAATCAATATGAGCTTATCGTCACCAATCCGCCGTATGTCGATGCTGCTATCATGGCAGATTTGCCGCCTGAGTTCTTATATGAGCCTGAGCATGCATTAGCCGCGGGTCAAGACGGCTTGGATTTGGTACATCGTATTTTATTTGAAGCGCCAGATTACCTTAGCCCAGATGGTTTGCTGGTCTGTGAAGTGGGTGACAGCGAATGGGCATTAAAACAAGCCTATCCTGAGATTCAATTTGATTGGTTGAAGTTTGCACATGGCGGGCATGGTGTCTTTGCCATTACCTATGATGAGCTAGTCTCAAATCGTCAATTGTTTGCCTCTTATGTTCAGCTATTAGATAGCCTTCAATAGATAAATATTAGCTTGAATGGGCCTCGGCTACACTAGCCGAAACTATAAGCAACAATACAATCACTCATGACAAGCAATACAAACAATAATTATGAGTAATTGGTCAAATAGTCATCAGTAGCGTTTACTTGTTTAAGGACAGTTATGGCAGGCAATAGTATTGGGCAGGTTTTTACGGTCACCACTTGCGGTGAGTCACATGGTGCAGGCCTTATGGCGATCGTTGATGGCGTACCACCAGGTTTAGCATTATCTGCAGACGACCTACAAGTAGATTTGGATCGTCGCAAACCAGGAACGTCTAAGTATTCAACCCAGCGCCGTGAGTCTGATGAAGTTGAGATTATCTCTGGCGTATTTGAAGGAAAAACCACGGGGACGTCTATCGGTCTATTGATTCGTAATACCAATCAAAAATCAAAAGATTATAGCGATATTAAAGATACTTTCCGTCCAGGACACGCTGACTATACTTATAGTATGAAATATGGTTTCCGTGATTATCGTGGTGGTGGTCGCTCGTCAGCGCGCGAGACGGCTATGCGAGTGGCTGCTGGCGCTATTGCTAAGAAGTACTTGCAAGAACGGCTGGGCGTACAAATTCGTGGTCATGTGACTCAGATTGGTAACGAGCATAGTAACGTTCTAGATCCGAGTCAAATTGACTGGGAGTTTGTAAATAGCAATCCGTTCTTCTGCGCAGACAAAGAAACGATTGGCCGGTTTGAAACCTTGATTGATAACCTGCGCCGTGAAGGCACTAGCTGTGGTGCGCGCCTTGATATTATTGCGAGCGGTGTGCCAGTAGGCTTAGGTGAGCCAGTATTTGATCGTTTAGATGCAGATATCGCTCATGCGATGATGAGTATCAATGCGGTTAAAGGGGTCGAGATTGGTGATGGGATGGCGGTAGCAGGTCAATTCGGACATAGTGCTCGTGATGAGCTGACGCCAGATGGGTTTGCAGCCAACCATGCTGGTGGTGTCTTGGGCGGGATCTCATCAGGCCAAGATATCCGTGTGAGTATTGCTTTAAAACCAACCTCTAGCATTACCACTGCTGGCAAGAGTATTAACACTCAAGGTGAAGCAGTCGATATGTTAACCAAGGGTCGTCATGATCCTTGCGTTGGTGTGCGTGCTACGCCTATTGCCGAAGCGATGCTAGCGATTGTAGTGCTTGATCATTATCTGCGTCACCGTGGTCAAAACGCTGATGTGAAGCCGCCAGTACAATCGATTACTTAGTATTTTTGTCGTAGAGTAATCAGCCCTTTGTTGTTTCCAGTAGTTTAATACTAGAAATGATAAAGGGCTTTTTTATGTCCAAATAAAATACAGGGGTTACCTAAATACAATCAGTGTATTGAGATATCTGAATATTAGGCTGCCAGTTGATATTCATCGATAGCCACACACTGCTGATGTCGAAATACCAATAACAACCGCTGACTAGGAATCGCTAGCCAATGACCAAACTCAATACTATCAACGCCTTGGCTCGTTAATGTCTGTGCACAGTAATGACGGCTAAAGCCGATTAGGTTATTGATAATAGGGTTATCCGTTAATTGATGTGACATGAAATTTCTACTCCTAATTTACTTTACGAATTTGACGGTTCAACAGATCCTAGTGCTATCGTAAAACAATGAAGTAGAAATCCTGTGTAGTCATGATGGAAAGTTGATGAACTATTATATAGTCATTCCACTATAAAAGTATTACAGCGTTAACCTCGCTTGAAGTATCACATATACATCTGCACTCGGTTGCCTTGTACTACTCTTAAATTGAATCGACTATAAGTTATTATTCTCAAGCTAAGGGCAGGGTAATACTAACCATCACACCAGAACGCTGATTTTTACCAGTATCAGTTTTATCAGCGCCCATTTTATTATCATTAGCATGGACATTATCAATAGTTACCTGGCCGCCATGGTGCTCAATGACTTGCTTCACTAAGGTGAGTCCAAGACCAGTACCTTTTTTGAGAATACTATCGGACTGTTTGGATTCAGTTTTCTGATGTGCTGAACCTGTATCTAGCGCATAGGTTGTACTCTGATTTTTCACTTGGTGAACAGACTGACTTTGATGAGATAGGCTAAAATAACGCTCAAAAGCTTTTTCAATAGCATAATCAGGCAATAGCTTACCATCATTAAATATATCGATGATTACCGTTCGCGCTGTGCTATGCAAGTAAATCTCAACCATGTTATCAGCGAAATGAATGGCATTATCAAGCACATTTTGCAGTACCTGTATTAACCAAAATTGGTCAGCATACACGCTGGTTGATGCCAATATTTCTGCTGGCAAGTTTGCAATGTTGGTCACATTCTTATTATCAATATATATATCGATAGGGTATAGATTCTGCTGTTGCTGCTTGGCTGCATTATCTCTGATCAAACTTTGCAATAATGGTAATAGGGAAGTCAGTTGTCGATTGAGCTTAAAGGTAGGCTGTTCTACTTTAGCCAGCAACAGAAGTCGGTCGATGAGCTGTTGCATTTTTACGCTTTGCTCACCTACCGTCTCAATGAGCATCTGCCGATCTTCATTATCCAGTTTATTGCCATCTAGTCCATCGTCCTCTAACAGCTCACTACTGGCGCGTATGGCGGTTAAGGGACTTTTTAACTCGTGAGTGAGCGTATGAACATAATCAGTGACATAAGCACGATTCTCTAGTCGATGTTTCATAGTCTCGATGGTATCTGTCAGGCTGTTTAGCTCATGACCCAGATAAAAATAGGGCTTTTTAGTGTCTTCTGCCAGCGCGCTAGTATATTGAGTCACCAAGGTAATGCTCTGCTTAAGCCACCATGCTACTAGACCTGCCAGTATAAGGGCAGCGATGCTGATAAGTAGTGCGGTGATAAGCATACGGTTACGTGTGTCGTCCAAATAAGGTAATACGCTGGCGACAGGTTTGCCGACGCTGACCACGCCGATAATCTCGCCAGACATATTCTTTATTGGCTGCGCCACATACATGACCGAGCCATCACGCTGTTGGCCATCTCGCAGCGTACTTCTTGCGCCGTACTGACCTCTTAATGTGAGATAGACATCATTCCAGCGCCCATAGTTTTGCCCTTCATTATTGTCAGGTTTGGGTAGCGAGTCATAAATGACCCTGCCGCTACTGTCTGTTACATATACCCGAAAGCTGCTATAGCTTTTGGCTTGATAGTCGGGACCTAAATTATCGTTAATCGCTGGTATGCCCACGAAGGCCGCATCAAGTTGCGCTTGATAAGCCTCATCGTATAGTTGTCCTGTAGATAATGGCATCTGGAGACTGGCCGCGAGTAACTTACTGGTGTCTAGTAGCGTGTCTTCGATGACTTGCTGCGCGGTTGGCTTGACGTAGCCAAACAACTGAGTAAACACGACCACGCCGCATATGATGAGTACCAAAGCGACTGCAAGCCAAATCCTAAAAAATATACTTAAATTGAGCAGTCGTTTGCGTTTAGGGGCTTGCTGCACAGTACCAATGGGATGCAGTTTGGCATACCAATTGCTTTGGTCGTTATGAATATCGCTCTCAGCATTATTGGCATTATGATTCATAAATTAGCAGCCATCATTAAGCGGGACATAAGGCGTAACCCAATCCACGATGCGTATGAATGACTTCAATACTCGTATCAACGGTCGCAAGTTGCTTACGAATTGACTTGATATGGCTGTCTATCGTGCGTGCTAAGCGGTGGTCAGGATAGTCACTAACTGCGTTAAGCAGCTGCTCACGGCTAAAGACTTGATTCGGTGCTTGTAATAAGGTGAGCAAAATTTTGCGCTCAGTATTACTAAGCTCCAGCTTTTGATCTTGCCATTTTAAGGAATAATTAAGCGGCTGATAGTGCCAGACACCAGATTGGTTTTCAAACGTTAACGCTTGTCCTGATAGATTATTCGAGGAAGCAATATCAGTACTATCATTTGAGTTTGTGGTATGAGAGCCTGACTGTTGAATCAGCTGCTCACGTCGCCAAATGGCTTTTAAACGCGCGACCAGTTCACGTGGACTAAAGGGTTTGGCACAATAATCATCACCGCCCATCTCCAACCCCAAAATCCGATCGACCTCATCGCTACGCGCGGTCAAAAATACAATGGGTAAGTCTTTTAAGGCATCGATATCAGGTGTATGACGTATTTGTTGGCACAGACTTAAACCATCGCCATCTGGCAGACCGACATCCATAATGATCGCCGATAAATTTTGTGCTTCATGACTATGCAGCATGGGTAACACGCTACTGGCATTATCTAACCATGTCATATTCCAGCCTTCACGCTTGCAAGTCACTTTGAGTGACATGGCAATAGCAGGATCATCTTCTACCAGTAAAATATGGGTCATAGTCTCTATATCGTTTTATAAGCTTAGTAAATTATCGTAGCACAAAAGCGTGGGTTGCTCTGGCTGCCACGAGTTAAATGGTGTGAAAAGTTAATGGAAAAGGGAGGTGCTAAGTAAACAGTTTATGATGTTACTCCCTTAATGCATTCAACAAAAAAGGCCAGCTCAATGAACAAGCTGACCTTGATAATAAAGATTAAGCGTGATTGTCTATTAACAGATTAAGCGAAAACCTATTTAAGACCTTTACAGTTGGCATAGTAACTCACTGTAGCAGGCCAGTCCGAAAAAATACCCTGAACACCAACGTCTTGTGCTAGTACGTCAATATAATTCATCATGTCACCATCATTATTGATGGCATCGTCAAGACCGCTATAGTACCAATCGCCACCATCGGTTAATGGTCCTGAACGCTCTATCGACCAGGTAATGATTTTTAGACCATTGGCTTTGGCTTGTTTTGCGTATTCTGATGGTTGCATATTTCCCTTATCATCAGTAGTGACTAATAGCCAAAGTGCTGGTGCAATGGTGTTGATACCACGTGCTTTGATATCAGCCAATGAGTGTTTCCAAGTGGCTGCGTCATCTTTATCAAATGTTTTATCGTCAGCGGTCTCGTTGCTGTCATCTATAAGATAGACGGCATTAGCGCCATAATCGGGCTCATTTTTGATCCAGTAATCAAGATCTTCTATATTAAATGACTGGGCAAATACATCACTTGCAGGCACGCCCGCTGCCTTATAAGTATCTATCAGCTGTTGGCGGTAATCGTCTAAACGATAGCCGTTAAACGGCATGGTCACGGCTGGTGCTTTTAACTCAGGCGTGTGCTTCATACCTAGCTTACGAGCCAATGCGATATGCTCTTTTAACGTCATCACCTTACCGTTTTGTGAATACAAATCCGTTCGCCAAGGTGCAGTCGCATTCATATACTCGCTAATACTGGTTGCTTTTTTATTGGCAGCATCCATCTTACCCGTCAAGGTTTTAAATTGAGCGGCACTGATATCTGAGGTACGGCATTCGATACTATCGGCATTGGTCAGTTTGCCTTTAGCATCCAATATGGGCGGTACAGTGCATTGGTTGGCGAGCGGCGTGGCTAATATATTAGTAGTGGTATGCAAATCGTTCTGGGCATGACGACAGACAAGCTCACCGTCATTGGTAAAAGCGACATCACATTCTAAGATGCCGGCCCCCATTTGTGCTGACGCCACGTAGCTATCATAGGTATGTTCAGGCAGTTGTAATGGCGCACCTCGATGGGCAATAGAGAAGTCTGTTTTACTTGGCAGTTGCCCTTTGCACGCCTGTAACTCTTCTTTTAGGGGTCCCTCATCCATATCATTGATCAGATACAATGGACGCACGCCGTAGGTATATGCGAGAGGTGAGGACAGTTGTGGCTGTGATTGCGGTTGCGCTGTCGATAAAGGGGCTTTTGATGTGAGCATTGAGCGGCTATCAGTAGTACAGCCTACTATCAATAATGAGCTGATCAGTGTTAAAGGTAAGGTGAGATGAATCTTATTAACTTTAGCTAGGGTTTGCTTACTCAGCTCAAGCGCTGATTTATTAGAAATTGTCATGTAAAATGTTCCTGCAAAATTATAAAAAATCCCATCGGACGTAGGGATAGGAATTAAAAAATTAACGTTTGATTATTGGCTGCTATTTGCTAAAAAAAACTAAAGGTCATGACGTGCTTGATGGTCACATTTTGGTTATTGCCCGTTTGGTGCCTCACTATTGACCATATTCTCAAACTAACAGATGATATTGACCATATAATGACACACACATTATTTTGGCAAAAAATATAGAAATGCTTAAGGCATATCTCACTACATTATTAAGGATAACTATGAGTAACTATTTAGACGCAGTCGTCGTTGAGCACAATCCCTCTCAAAAAAAGATAGATCGCGCAGTGATTTGGCTACATGGCTTAGGTGCTAGCGGTCATGATTTTGAGCCAGTTGTACCGCAGCTTGGGTTGGCTGATGATATGGCAGTACGTTTTGTCTTCCCACATGCACCTAAACGCCCAGTCACAGTAAATGGCGGCATGGTGATGCCAGCATGGTACGACATCATAGAGATGAGTCTAGAGCGAAAAGTAGATGTGGCTCAGATTGAAGAGTCTGCTCAGCAGATACAAGATTTGATCAGTCGTGAGATAGAGCGCGGCGTGTTACCAGAGCATATCGTTATCGCAGGATTTTCGCAGGGCGGGGCAGTTGCGTATCATGTGGCACTTGGCTATCCAAAACGTTTGGCTGGCTTGATGACGCTCTCTACCTACTTAGCAACCAATGACAATATTGAGTATAGTGCTGCCAATAAAGATATGCCGATTTTGATTGAGCATGGTTCTCATGATCCAGTTGTGCCTGTCATCCTAGGTGAGCAAGCCCAGCAGTTATTGTCGGCAAAGGACTATAATGTGTCTTACAATACGTATCCGATGGCACATCAAGTCTGTATGCCGCAGATTCAAAACATTGGTCAGTGGTTAAATACCGTTTTGGCCTAACTCATTAAGCTGTAACGTAATGTAATGCAAGTCTACTATAGGTTGAAAACTTGCCTGATTTTCCTATATAATAAGCGACCTTATTGGGGATGTTCTGGCTTCGACGCTGGTGATGAAACTCAATGATGCATGTCGAGAGTGTATGTCCTCTCGTTAATCAAACATATATTGTTATAGTCGCAAACGACGAAACTTACGCTCTAGCAGCTTAAACCCTGCTTACTTAGTTGCTGATCACCTACAGTTGGTTAACTAAGTTGAAGCGTCCGCATGTAGGCTCGCCACAAGGGATTGTCTCAATCGCTTGGGTTCAAAAGTAGAGAATCGTCCAATCCATCCTGACTGTCGGATCGGTGCGGATTAAATTTAAAGACAGAAACTAAACATGTAGATTCATGAGCGTAATGCTGGCGGACGCGGGTTCAACTCCCGCCATCTCCACCAAATATTAAAAATCCGATCACTTAGGTGGTCGGATTTTTTTTGTTTAAATTTTATGGTTAATTAAACGAGTCATGATGCTAATGAATTTTTGATGAGAATATAAAAAATATTTATATAGAGTAATCATCAAGTCTTTGAAGTTGAATCACAATTTTTTGTTGTCTATGGAGAACATAATATTAACTTGTCTTAAAGAATAATTCTGATTATTCTTAGTTGAGGCCTATTTTTCGCATCAGGCGATGCAATAGCAAGAATAAGCGGACTTTCAAATAACTACAGGGAATGTATTATGTTAGGAAAAATGATGTATCAGCCATTGCTGATCAGTGGTCTAATCGAACACGCTGCCCGTTATCATGGCGATACGGCGGTTTTGTCCAAAGAAGTCGACGGACAGATGACTCATACCAATTGGCGCACTGTCTCAGACAACTCAAAACGATTGGCCAATGCGTTGTCTGCACTGGGACTTAAATCATCAGAACGCATAGCAACTTTGGCTTGGAATAATCGTCGTCATTTAGAAGCTTGGTATGCGATTTCAGGCAGTGGCATGGTTTGCCATACTATCAATCCACGTTTGTTCCCCGAGCAGCTTAGCTACATTATCAATGACGCTGATGATCGAGTACTGTTTTTTGATACTACTTTCCTACCGCTAATTATGGCAATCAAAGAGCATATAAAAGGTGTTGAACACTTCATTTGTCTAAGTGATCGAGATGATAGTATTGTCGAAAAACTACCTAATGTACTGTTCTTTGATGAGCTATTAGCAGAAAACTCGACTGACTTTGACTGGCCTCAATTCGATGAAGCAACAGCCAGCTCTTTATGCTACACATCCGGAACTACCGGTAACCCTAAAGGGATTTTATATACGCATCGCTCTTCTGTGCTACATGCGATGGCATTGTGCATGCCTGATGTCTCCGCTCTCTCTGCACAAGATGTTTTGTTACCCGTGGTACCGATGTTCCATGTCAATGCGTGGGGCACACCTTACGCGGCTGCCTTGACTGGTTGCTCTCTCATACTTCCTGGTCCAAATCTCGATGGTGATAGTCTGGTATCTCTTATCGATGATTGTCATGTCACAGTTGCTCTAGGGGTTCCAACAATTTGGCAAAGTCTATTGACCGCTGCCAAAGCCAGAGGTAGCAAGCTGGATAGCATGACGCGTACTATTGTCGGAGGGGCCGCATGTCCACCATCGGTAATCAAAACGTTTAGAGAAGATTTTAATTGTGATGCGGTGCATGGTTGGGGCATGACAGAAACCAGCCCACTTGGAACGATGAATCAAATAAAAGCCAAGCATAAATCGCTGAGTAAAGATGAGATTAATGAGTTGCGTAACTCTCAAGGTCGTCCACCCTACGGCGTTCAGCTACGTCTCATAGATACTGACGAGCCGCTACAGCAAGTTGAAGAAGATGGTATGTCTCAAGGTCGTCTACAGATCAAAGGACACTGGATCATCAACGATTATTACACAGAAAATCCTGATGCGATAACTGAAGACGGTTGGTTCGACACAGGGGATATCGCAACCATTGATGCCGATGGCTATATGAATATTCGGGATCGCTCAAAAGATTTGATTAAATCTGGTGGTGAGTGGATATCGTCAGTAGAGCTAGAGAACATTGCAGTCGCCCATCCGCAGATAAGAATGGCAGCCGCTATTGCTGCAAAGCATAAAAAATGGAGCGAACGTCCAGTACTAATTGTGGTGAAGGAGCCAGATTCAGAAATCGATGAGTCGCAAGTACTGAGCTTTTACGAAGGTAAAATTGCCAGCTGGCAAATACCCGATAAGGTCATATTTGTAGATAATATCGTACTAAATGGCGCTGGGAAAATGGTCAAAAAAGACCTGCGTGATGACTATGGCAACGTATTGTTAAATAGCTGATTTGGCTGTTAAAAACAAAAATTGATGATGCTACCTGCAAAACCAAGTTTGTAATCTAGTTAGATTTCTCTAAGAATAGTGGTATAGAGCGTTCGAGATGCTCGTCATCTATATCACTTGTCATTATTATCATAAATGAGCACTGAGAGGTTAATGTACATCAGATGCATGGATTGGAGTAGATAGATCAGGACAGTATAGAACGCCAGATACAACAAAGCCCCTGATATCAGGGGCTTTGTTGTTCTATAAGATAGTATAGGACTATGTAATGGTACCCGGAGCCGGAACGGTGTATAGTAATTAAGTTGTTGATATTAAATGAAAAATTATTTTTAATAAATTTAGGTGTACACCATAGTGTACATAGAGTGCTGATTTCAAAATCTTGGATCAAAGATGAATGTTCAATAAGTGTATTGTACCTTGATTTTATGCAAGCTAGAAGACTTACCCCTATTTTGAGTTATAACTTATGGTAGCTGTCTGTATTGACATTACTTGCATCTTCAATTTGTTTTCCATAATTTTCTTCAGGAAGAAATGTTTGTAGTGAAATAGCTTCCTGTTTGGGTGTAAGGGTGACAGTCGGTAGTTTCTCATTATCGCATACTGACGTAATAGGAGAGTCTGTATTATACGAGCGACTCGGCTCCTCTTTATAGTCATTCAACATGTTGCCTTTTGGAATTGACTTATCTTCCTTTTGCGAGCTAGAAGGCTGCGTTTGAGGAATGCTATCGAAAAAAGCATCTTGATTAGGAAAGGATGAGTTTAGTTGAATTTCTTGATTTCGTGTCTGATTATAAGCTAAACCAACCAAATCATTTAAGATATCTTGTTGTGTCTTGCCATGACTCTTAGCAAGATATCTTAGGTTCTCTTTATTTTGTTTCGTCAGCTCTAAGCCAGTCTGTTTAAGTTTCTTAGCCCTATCACGAGAATTTTTCGAGTTACAAGCATCTTTTACTTTCTTTATAAACTCTTCTCTTGTTTGCTCATCACCTTTGCCATTTAATTGCGCAAGATTGTTGCTACCCCATAGTTTCTCAAAATTCCAGTAATCAAGAACCGCTAGAATGTAATTCGACTTATCGCTTGTTGAATCAAAGCTAATGTCTTGGGTGTATTTCAATATAGATATGATCGGTATCTTATCTTTTATATAGTTATACGCATGCTCTACATTTTTATTGTCACGTAAAAACGCTACCGATCTTTTATCTATTCTTGATTGCATGTAAATTTTTTCTAGTCTTTTAAAAGACTCTATGCTATCTAGTTTTCTTTGTTTATAAACTGGACCTATAAAATTTATAGCATTTTTCCTTATAACTATGTTTGAATTGTATATCAAGTCATGTAAAAAATTTCTAATATCAATTTTATTACTGATTGGAGGCATGCTGTTTGTAAATCTATTACAAACTATTTTTAACCATAGCGAAGCTCTGTCATCTTTGTAAAACCAACCGACGTACTCAAAAGGGGTCAAAATGCGTGGAGTATTCTTCAGCAGAGCTTCGATCTCTCTTTTACTTTTACCTGAGTTCTCCAGTAACTCAATCAAGATATCTTTATAAAATTTAGGTTCTCTAGACACTGGATATTTAAACCCTTCATAACTCATTCTATAGTTATATATATGCCAGTAAGTTTCATATTCATTGGAACACTTAACTATTTTTCCTATTGTTGAATGATTATCATTATAATCTACAGTTGGTTGCATCATTGTCTCTTCATCATGAGTTAAATTATATCATCAGTATTACATCATAAAACCGTCATTTTATCGTTAGTATGGATGTATGTTATACCAGCAAATATATACTATAAAACCATCTATCACTAGAGATTTTAGAAATATTCTATCAGCTAACTCCATCCTCGTCATCTTTGTTAAAACACAGTGATTTGCTGTATTGTATTTTTCATAAACCTAAGCGTGGCTTGCATAAAACTGCGATCTGTATACCCTCAAATTGTTGGTACTATAATATAACTCACATTAAGTACTACTTAACTAAGGCGGATGCTATCCGCACTGAACAGTAAAAAAATATACAGCCCTATGAATATATGTAGCACCCATTCAACTTTATATTCATAGGAAAACAAGCCATGATCTATTCACCTGTTAATCAGTCTCAACTTATCTCTAACGTCGACAGACTGGTTAGAGATGTACTGTTCGGTACGATTATTTTTCAACATATCAAAAGTCAGTTGAACGAGTTCTATTACTCGTTCATGATCAGCCTTAATTCTGAAGACAGATACTCAAAACCCATCCAAGCATTTATAGAAACCACCAATATGATTATTGGTAACGATTATCCTTACAATGTCTTTTGGGATGGTGAAAAAACAGAGCAGTTTATTAATTTACTGTCAAGCTGTGAAAAGGGGATTAAGAAGGATTATAGTGCGTGGCGTTATCAAAGTAATCAAAACTGCAAAAGCTTAGAGTCTAATATCAGAAGCCTGATTTTAAATTACCCAAGATTGTTGTTTGTCAGAGTAGATTTAAAATACATCCAAGAACTTAGCCATCACATTACCATTCGTGATTTTGATTTTCATATGAAAAAATTAAGAGACGCCATTCATAATGGCGATACTTGTTTTACGCATTTGCTTAGCCATGCTTGGTCATTAGAACAGGGTGAAGACAATGGTGGATTTCACTGTCATCTACTATTGATCTTTGATGGTTCAAAACATTACAAGGACAGTTATTTGGCTGATCAAGTTGGACAAAAATGGCAAGCTATTACTGAAGGCGTTGGCTACTGCTTTATCTTAAACACTAAAGAATATAAGGAAGGTCTTGCACGCTACGGCAAACTTGGTATCGGGATGATCCATCGTAACAACATGCAAGAAGTTGAGAATGCGGTTGAAGCTGCCTTGTATTTAACCCGTCCTGATAAGCGTGATGGTAGCTATCAACGTCTTAAGGTGTCTGTACCCAATATGAATACCTTTGGGCAAAGCATGCCTTCTAGCTAGGTCAATGGTCAATACACCTAAAACGCGTGGGCGTATCTCATAGCAAAATAATTACAGATATATAGTATCCCCATGAGATAAGGAGCTATTGCTTCCTCATCAATCTAACCCTAAACGTCTAATCAAGGTCTGCTTTATAGCAGGCCTTTTTTATGCGCCACTCTCAAGGAGATCCTATGAAACCTATTTGCCCTTACTGTCACTCATCCGATGTAATCAGTCAATCTAATCCCGTCTCATCAATATTCGAGCAGTTGTGCTCTCAAGCAACGCTGACAAGCCTTGGTGTGAGCATTTGTAAATACTACAAAGTCAATCCTGCCATTGGTGTGATCACAGCCACCGCGATTGCCTCTGCTGTTAGCGTAGCAACGCGCCGCGCACAAACGCCGCTGATCACAATCCCTCAGCAAAACTACCTTTGTCAGCGCTGTTTTAAACCCTTCACGCTATAACCTTATTCATCAGTAATCATTTCATTAAAACTTATCAAGGAGCAGTACTCATGGCACATTTAATCGAATCAATGGCATACGTCGGTGATACCCCCTGGCATGGACTAGGACAAGAGTTGTCCCCTAAGCAGCCTATAGAGGTCTGGGCTAAAGAGGCAGGTATGGACTGGCGTATTGAGTCCTCAGACGTCAGCTACATGGCAAGCAATGAAAAAGGGCAAAGCCTGATCATGCCGTTTGACAGCAATAAAGTGTTGTATCGTTCAGATAACCTAGAGCCATTATCAGTAGTGAGTCAACGCTACCAAGAAGTACAACCGCGTGAGATTTTAGAGTTCTATCGGGATCTGACTGAGCAAGCAGACTTTGAGTTAGAAACGGCAGGGGTGTTAAAAGGCGGCCGTAAGTTCTGGGCACTCGCTCGTACTGGTCAATCGGCAACGCTACGTGGCGGTGATGTCAGTCATGGCTATTTGCTGCTAGCAACCGCTTGTGATGGTACGCTTGCCACCACAGCGCAGTTCACTAATATCCGTGTGGTGTGTAATAACACCTTAGCAATCAGTCTGGCTGATGGCAGCGGCGGCGTGGTCAAAGTTCCGCATAGCACTACCTTTGATGCCGACAAAGTCAAACAGCAACTAGGCGTATCGGTCAGTCAGTGGGATGACTTTAACTATGAGATGAAACAGCTTACTAATAGACGAGTGACGCAAGCAGAAGCGGCTAATTACTTAAATCGCGTGTTTAACGATGTCAAAGACGATGGCCTTATTCTATTTAATACCGCTAAGAAGGAGAAAGAAGCGGTTCCGAATGCTCGTGCCATGAATCAGGTGATGACGATGTTTAATGGTCAGGGTCGTGGTGCGGATCTAGACTCTGCTAAAGATACCGCTTATGGCCTGCTGTCAGCCATGACAGAGTTTGTGGATCATGAACGCCGTGCTATGTCGAGGGATCATCGCTTAGACTCAGCTTGGTTCGGTGCAGGGGCTAAACTTAAAGATAAAAGCCTCGATGAAGCGCTGCGCTTAATTGCCTAATCTCTTAATTACTGTAGTTACTTGATAAATCAACCACGCCTTTGAGCGTGGTTTTTTTATGCCGTCAATCAAACAAAGCACTGCATTACTTATTAATAATAAATCTAATGAAGGAGTTCACTATGAACATGATCGCATTAAATAATACAAATACGACGCAGCCAAGACTTAAGCGTGCCACCGTTAAGGGTAAAGTCCCACTAAACGCTCGGCACAATAGCGTAGAGATGCCAACAAAGCCTAAGGCTGAAAATAAACCCGTTAAGCCGTCTGCTAATCAATCAAGCACGGCTAAACGTTTGGTCAACACCAAATCGTTAAGTCATGAAGAGTGGCTAGCTGTTCGCAAGCAAGGTATCGGCAGTAGTGACGCTGCTGCCGCTTGCGGTATTCACCCTTTTCTATCCATGCTTGAATTATGGATGATTAAGACTGGGCGTATGGCATCAAATATTGATGAAGGTGCTGAGGGTTATGCGCCACTGTATTGGGGTAACACCTTAGAACCAATGGTGGCTAGATATTATCAAAAGCACACCGGCAATAAGGTGCGCCGCGTCAATGCTGTCTTACAGCACCCTGATCCTGACAACCACTTTATGTTAGCCAATTTAGACTACTCGGTGGTTGGCAGTGATGAAGTACAAATACTTGAGTGCAAAACCACAGGGGAGCATGGAGCCAAGCTTTGGAAGCATGGCGTGCCGTTATATGTGACGTGCCAAGTACAGCATCAGCTAGCGGTCACAGGCAAAACGGCGGCGCACATCTGCGTACTACTCTGTGGACATGAGGCTAAGATTTATAAAGTTGAGCGTGACGAGCGCTTGATTGAGTCTATCATGGAGCATGAGCGTCTGTTCTGGCAATACGTATCAACCGATACACCGCCAACGCCTGATCATTCTGAATCTGCAGCTCAGGCATTAAAGCAGCTGTATCCAACGCCTAAACCTTCAAGCAAGGTTGATCTGCGTGATGACGATGGCGCTAACAAGCTATTTGAGCAATTGCTGAGCTACCGTGATTACATGCAAGAGTTAGAGCAGCGTCATGATCAGGTAAAGCATCAACTACAAAGCCTGATCAAAGACCATGAGGTGGCGATCTTTGATAAAGGGGCTATCTCATGGAAACGATCCAAGGACAGCGTAAGCTTAGATACCAAGGCGGTGATCAAAGCCCATCCTGAGTTTATGGAAAAGTTTAGTAAAACCCGTCAAGGTAGCAGACGCTTTGTTATCTTGAACGATTAAAGCGCTATCTATTCAATCGACACACACAAACCAAATCTAGCGCATAACCGCCCACCTAGCACAGGTGGGCTTTTTTATGGCTAACTAAAACATATAAGGAATATCACTATGATTAAAGGTCTCACCATAACCCCGCCCGTACTTGGTCGTATCAGTATTGGACGTGTCATTCAAAAAGACGGTAAACGCCTTCCTGCTAAGGACGATCAATTCACCATTACCAGCCAAGTGCAAAATAAAGACGGCTGGATCAATCATCCACTAGACGAAAAACTACGTGCAAATAATGACGGTAAGCTCAGACAAATACCCGTGCGTATGCTGTTTAATGATCCTGAGCTTAATTTGCGAGCTGAGTACACACTGTTTGATCGGCAAACGGGCAGACCGCTATGTGTAGGTGATGGTGAGCAGTGTCAGCGCCGAACCAATAATGGCGTGGAAACACTACCATGCCCATCACCTGATCGTTGTCCACTGGCCCAAGGCGGTGCTTGTAAGCCTTATGGCAGGCTCTACGTCAATTTATCTGAAGACGACGAGTTAGGTACGTTTATCTTTCGCACCACTGGCTTTAATAGCATTCGTACACTTGCAGCACGTCTAAGCTACTTTGCTGCGGTATCAGGCAATAAGCTGTCATGCTTGCCGTTGCAACTCACCTTGCGAGGTAAAAGCACGACGCAAAGCTATCGCACGCCGATTTACTTTGTGGATTTGACGTTACGTGATGGGATAACGCTTAAAGATGCGGTACAACATGCTAAAGCGATTGATGCAGAGCTGTGTGAACACGGCTTTGATCAAGCGGCGTTAGAGGAAGCAGCTAAGGGCGGTTATAGCAATTCGTGTTTTGAGGTTGATAACGATGGTCTGCTAGATGTGGCTGAGGAGTTTTATCCAGTCGAGATAGGGGATAGTAGCAATCAGCAAAGCTTTAATCACGGTATTGCTACGCATAACGTGACTAGCATTGAGCAAGGATTACGGCAAAGCGTGACGGCTGTGAGTTAAGCCAATCAAGTCAGATAGGCAACATAGAAAAGAGCTGATTCATTCAGCTCTTTTTTATTGCGTTATCTAAGAGTAGCCGCCGGACTATATAAGATGCCGTAAAAAAATATAGGACTCCCTCACTGTATGAGAAGAAAGATTCTCATAAACTTATAAAGGAGATCACCATGGAACAATTAAACGCAGCACAACCAGTAATCGAGCAATGCAATCATATACCGCAGCTACTTAGCCTCAAAGACGTCAAAGAATATACAGGTATTAGCCGTTCGACTATCTATGCAATGGCCGATGTGAATTCTGCTCAATATGATCCAACGTTCCCTAAAAAGGTAAAACTGACAGAGAAGAGGGTGGCGTGGGTAGCAAGTGAGATTGCAGAGTGGATTAATAATAAGATAGATTCAAGATCGGCTTAAGGTTGTCAAGCCGCCCTAAATTTAGAAAGTAGGGCGGTTCATTTTTTTGTCTCGTTTTAAAACTGATAGTTCAAAAAAACACCATTTGATAAGTTTAATTAGTAGTCTATATATTACGCAGTGCTGAAATAATAATAGCCATCCCTAGAAGTGCTGCTGATGTAGCTAATATATCTCATGTCGATAGTTGTATCCCACCAACAACTCATAACTATGGTATTGCCACTATTACATACACACCGCTATAGGTAGCATAAACTCTGTCAACAGCGGTTGGGTGTAAATTCAGCAACCAAACTAAGCGTACTGGGTACAAGAGGCCATATTAACTTACTCTCTCTCGGCCATAAATATGTCAAATAGCAACCTATAATCTCTGCTAATGCTGTAATGGCTAAGTGCTTAACTATCTTTAATTCAGACAAAAAGCTTTCCCGTATAGTTATGCGTAGTAAAGCCCTTAAGCTGACTATGTCATTACTTAAATAGATGGCTTTTTTTAACTACGAATATGTACTATGAACCTATGACCCGAATAGACATAGGGGCTGTATTTGGTTGACTCGAATAAACCTATTTAATTAGTAACAATCTTGTTAGATTTATTACAGTAGTCAGCATAATGCTGTACAAGGACGTAATGATGATAAACAGGAGTGACTATGATTAATCTAAAAAGACTTACCTTAACCATTGCTATGATCGTTAGCATTAGTTTGTTGACAGCTTGTAATGACGATAATGAAACTACTGTTATTATTCCAGATACTAATGAGCCTGAGGACGTTGGAGGCTGTTTCTGGGGCGGCCCCTACAGTATTGATAATCCAGAATCAAACTTTGCTTACCCTGATACGGGCGCCACTTATTGGCACGCTAAATATAGCTTACCAGAAGGAGCTAGTTTAAAGCTAAATGGAGAGTTCCCTTACGCTCGCTACATGTCATTCAACAGTTATCGTCAAGATAACTCTCCGGCATTTGCGCTAAGAGATCAGCAAATACTTGCCAATAATGGTTCAATCAACCCTTTTACTCAAGGAGCAGAGCGTAATAATGACAAACGAAGCTATCAGATCGAATTAGCAGCGGGTCAAGCTCCAATAATACCTCCAAATAATATTGTTTATGATTATGCACAGGACAATAATGGTGAGGCACGGTTATTGTATCGAGTTTACGTGCCAAACAAAGGTAAAGATGCTACGGGTGGAGTAGGTTTACCAACTCCAGAGCTTACTTTAACTAATGGTCAAGTGTTGAAAGGGCAGTCGGCTTGTGACAAGCTAGAGTCTGAAAAAGAATTAGTGAAAGTTCCTGTTATACCACCTGATACTTATGCTCAACTTCGTCAAAACAATCCTGCTAAGGAAAATCCAATTTGGCGAGCGGTCTATAACGTACAGTTTGGATTTAAATGTTCATTTCTAAACCAGTGTGAAGGAAATCCTGTTAGACAAGTCGCTCGATATGCTAATTTAGATAACCAGTATATTAGTGCCTACGTGGATAGAAGTATTAAACCAATTGTCGTTATACGAGGGAAAGTTCCGAAAGTTCCTAAAACCATAAATGGTGATGCAATCTTTGATGAGAGCGATGCACAAATGCGCTACTGGTCTATGTGTCAAAATGAGTATTATTCTCAAAAAGTTACAAGTTGTTTATACGACGAGCAAGTTGCTATAAACCCAGACGGCTACTATACAATGGTTTCAAGTTTACCATCTGATCGACCTGTTAATGCAATTGATCAATGTGGTGTTGGTTTCTTACCTTGGTCTAGCGATGGTGATGGATTCTCTATTATTTCCGGGAGACAAAATAACGCTACAGATGGATTCTTGCTTATGAGAAACATGCTGCCAGCTGACAGCTTCGATAATGCTATTAAAAACACATCAGTACCTGGCGATGAAGCTGAAGTTCTAGGTGATTATCTACCCACTATTCAGTATTTTACAAAAGCAGACTTTGAGGCATTAGGTTGTGATGCTTATAAGTCTTTACCTCAATAGCTAACTACATTTCAATAATCTGACTTATTGTGACCCTGGTGCAACTTTTGATAAGCTATCGGGGTCATTGAATACCAGCGTTTAAAAGCTTGGAAAAATTGACTGTGCGACTGATAGCCTAGTAGAAAAGCCACATCAGTAGCGGAGAGATTCTGCTCCACTAAGAATTTATCAGCCATCACTTTTTTCGTATGTAGTAGTACTTTTTGAAACGAGGTTTCCTCTTCACGTAACCGTCTTTGCAAGCTACTGACGCTCATATTTAGGACTTGCGCTACAGTCTCACGGGTTGCTTCACTAAGTCCTATGATAGTCATCAAGATATGTTGGCAGCGCTCAGCGTAGCTCAAATCAGGAAACTCTTTATCAAGCATATAGTGCAACGGCCCAATGAAAAAGCTACTTTCAATTGATATGTCAGCACCTGCCGATAAGTTCAAATTTGATTGAGAGCTATAATTTTTCATTAATGGATAATATAAACTATTTTTTTTGCTAGCAAGCTCAGCTGGGATGCCTAAAAGTTTTTTATAGAGCTCACTGCCGTGTGTTGAGTTCCGATGCGCGATAGTAAGTCTTACAGGCTGTAGAGCACTGAATTCGGCTAATATTTTATGTACAGCGAGTATGACACCATCAATTTGATGGTTATTAGCTAGCTCTGGCATACTTGGATTAAAGTCTAACCGTAATAAGCTTTTTTCTATCACTAAAGTAACTTGTATGGACTCGGTAATAACTTTGAAGTAACGGCTAACCAGACGGCAAAGCACAATAAATGGAATCTCTAGTTCAGCTTTTAGTAAAGGATTAATGCAAAGTTTTATACCTTTATACAAAGGTAGTGCTTTTACATCAGTGAGTTCCATTATTTTTAGCCCTATGTACTCTTCTTGAAGGAGCTGTACGGCTAAATCAATTTCACGGGTGACAATCTCCAAGGGAACACGATCACCTATAAAAGTATCTAAATCTACTGATAATGCCATGATTTTAGGAATGTCATCAGCACGATTAATCTTAAATAAGTATAAAGCTAGCGCCTTTCGATTAGAAAGCACCATACTTTTATGAACAGTAAATTTTTTGTCTTCCATATTCATTCTTGTTTATCTATGCGCTTAACTAATAGAGAAAATATTGTCCAAACTTTGAACCATTGTGTCATTAAAATTTAAACTAATGAAGTTTACTAAAAAAAAGGAATTTGTAATGGTAAACCCCATCTCCTTAACTAGGATTCGTTCTAATGTTTTGAGATCAAGTCAACTGCTACTACTTTGTAGTAGTATGCTGCTAGTAGCCTGTAATGACTCATCAACAACTAAAATAGCCGTTAATGACGGCGAACGCGCTGCAACGGCCAGTACAATAGAAGCAAACCATCAAGTCGCTAATGAGCTTAATATAGCAGATCAACAGGATTTCGAAGATGCGCGTCGTGGCCTAATTGCTAGTATAGACGGTATGCAAATAGCATCTTCATCTGATGCTACCAAGAACGTTTGGGATATGTCTGCTTATAATTTTATAAAGGGCGACGCTCCTGACACCGTTAATCCTAGTCTATGGCGACAGGCTAAGCTTAACAATATTCAGGGACTGTTCGAAGTGACTCCCGGTATTTACCAGTTGCGTGGTTTCGATTTGTCCAATATGACCCTTATCAAAGGAGATGGTGGCTGGATTGTAGTCGATACGATGACTTCAAAAGAAACGGCAAAGTACGCTTTTGATTTTGCCATGAAGCATCTGGCTAAGCGTTATCCAAATACGACTAACATTAGCGCTATTATTTTTACCCATAGTCATATTGACCACTTCGGTGGGATATTAGGTATTATCAGTCAAGAAGAGATTGCCAAACAGAACATTCCAGTGATTGCTCCTGGTGGATTTATGGAAGAAGCGACCAGTGAAAACATTCTTGCTGGTACCGCGATGAGTCGTCGTGCCGTTTATATGTACGGTAAAGATTTAGCACGTGATGAGTACGGTCATGTCGATACAGGTTTAGGTAAAGGTCCAGCCTTTGGTCAATTTAGTATTACTAAGCCTACCCAACTCGTTAATGCTACACCTACGAACCTAAAAGTAGACGGAGTAGATTTTAATTTTCAATATACCCCAGAATCAGAAGCACCAGCGGAGCTGACTTTTTATCTGCCTAAATACAAGGCTTTTGGCGGAGCTGAGCTAGTCTCACGCAATATGCATAACCTCTATACTTTACGAGGTGCGAAAGTTCGTGATGCGATGAAATGGAGCAGTTACATTGAAGAGGCGCGTAACTTATTTGCCGACGCTGATATTTACTTTGCTAGTCATCATTGGCCTATGTGGGGTCAAGAAAAAATCCAAACCTTTTTGACCCAGCAGCGCGATACGTATAAATTCATTCATGACCAAAGCGTACGTCGAATGAATAAGGGTATGACGCCTGGTGAGATTGCAGAAGATATAAAGTTACCACCGAGTTTAGCCAAAGTATTCTCTAATCGTGAATATTATGGCACGGTCAAACATAATGCACGCGCTGTCTATCAGAACTATCTTGGCTGGTATGATGCCAATCCTGCGCATTTAGATCCGTTGCCTGACTTGCAGCGAGCGAGTGCTTATGTAGCGATGATTGGTAGTGAAAAGATGCTAGCACAATCGCAGACTGCATTTGATAAAGGAGATTATCGATGGAGTGCTGAATTATTGAACCATTTGGTATTTGCTGAACCCAATAATACGGCTGCCCGAAAACTACTAGCTAGCAGTTACGATCAGCTTGGCTATCAAGCAGAGTCGGGACCTTGGCGCGATGTTTATTTGACAGCAGCGCTAGAGCTTCGTCAAGGCACTCCTAATACAGGTATTGACATGGCTTCTATGAAAGGTGTTTTCTTGCAAACACCCGTATCGAATTTCTTTGATACCCTAGCAGTTCGTCTAAAATCTGAGAACGCTACTGATAAAGACTGGCGTATCAAGATTAATTTTACTGATTTGAATGAAAGCTATTTATTATGGGTAGAGAATTCGGTTCTACATCATCGGTTATTAGATAACAAGATTCCATTACAACATGAAGTCAATGCTACGCTCAGTCTTACTCATCCTTTGTTTATTGATATGTTAATCGGTGAAGCAGGGGTTAAAAAAATACTATTGTCTGATGAGTTGACTATTGATGGGAGCAAGATAGATTTAGTGAGGTTCTTAAGTCTATTTGAGAAACCGCCGACATCTTTCGGTATAGTACTGCCAGAGGCCTAAAGCTCTCGGATTTCTAATATTCGTTAAAGTGATAACGGTTCTAGTAGCCTTTGATACCCGTAGGTAATTTAGCTACTAGTTGTCAAACCATTCCTGACATGACGGTTCTAGTAGGAAGGGGACTTATTTTATTATCTAGAAGTAGTATTGTTATCCTTTGCACTTGCTGCTGGTTGTTTTGCTGCTTCAATCAGTCTTGACTTCACTCATAGAGTTAATAGGCAGTTGGATGAAGGTTTTAGGTGGCCAGGTGCTAATCGCTAGTAGTGTGATCATGGCTGTTTAAAACAAATCTGTTATAAATAATATTGCGAGTTTGCATTTATAATCGATAGGATTATAAATAGTCTTTTCAATAAAAAGACTATTTATAGACTATTTTAAAATAAAAAAACTATATAAATCAATGTTTTAATCTTGTCTCTAGAGATTAAGTAAAAAGTCTTTTCTATTAATAAGTCCTATTAATTACCATCTGCATTGAAAAATGCTAGCAAATTACATAAGAGTCAAAACGTATAGTTTTACTGATTTATACGCTTACCTGAACGCGTATCTTCACAGTGTTTTATCCTAAGCTCTTTAAAGCTAACCTGCCCATTTTCGATTACTTGTTTAATAATCTTCTGCCGTTGGTTTAGCCTAGCATTCCCTGTTTTAACTTCTGCAATAATGAGATGCACGTCCTCGATAGGCACGTTGCCATCGGCGCATTCATGCAAATTTTGGAAGATGATGTAGTCAATCGGTTCACCCATGAATCGGCAGTCTGAAGGGTTGTAAGGAAAGTCAGTAATAAAGGGCGTGAACTGTTCGCCAATTTGACCTTTTAGCACATTGCGCTGCATATTGTTGGAACGCTTTTGTGCCTCTTTAATTTCTTTTGCTAATTGCTGTTGAAAGCCTGCTTCTCTTTCAAGCATATCGTTCCTAATTTGCGCAACATCTCGTTCACTCTGTAGCAGAGCCTTATTTTGAAATTGTATTCGCTGCATAGTCCATACGAGCAGTGCCATCATTAGTAAGATTATAATTAGCAGCATAGTGGTGAGTGTCATAGTTTTATTCTCCGTGTTATCAAACAGAATCATATTTAAGCAGTAGGGGTCATATCCATTTCTTGCAGTCGTTTCAAGACAGTATCTGAAAACGGTTTAAAGTAATTCCATGATTTGTATTTTTGGTTATACTTGCCGCCGCCTTCGTTACGCCACTGCTTTAGTATTTCGATGGCATCGTGGTTATAGGTCACGCATTTCACCGACACCATGCCTGAATTAAATACCCTCACATCTACCCAGCTGTGCTTGATCGTAAAGCGATAAGTGCTATACCCCTTATCAAAGCTTTCATTGCTATCTTCTTCAGTGGTCTTTTGACAGTTATCAGTAGGTTCAACTGATAGAGTAGACGCTGTTGTAGTACTTGGTTTAGGGAATATCCATTGCTTATTACTTACGCAGTCTAAAATGTAGTCTTTCGCTTCAGTACTCGGCAGTTCCATATTCTGTTTAATAATCTCACGCAAGTCGATCTCTATCGTCTTAATACCAAGCTGCCTAATAAATGCAGTTTTATCGGCATCGATAAATGACGTTACTGCCACTTCGATAAACATTATCTCGTCATCAATAGTCGCAACTAGATCAGGTCGTATAGAGCCGATAGCTTGTTCTGCGACCAGATGATCAAACTGCCAAGTTTTGTAGTCATCATTTTGTTCATCAGGCAATGCTGGTAGCGTTAAATAATTCTCATCCATAATGACTTGCTTGGCAAACTTGTGTAGGATACTTTCAGGGTGAATCGCACAGCTTTCTTTATTACTTAGATGCGAGAAATGATGCTCATTTTTTTCACCTTTACGAGCCACCACAGGTTCACCGCACTCAAAGCAAAAACACATACAAGCCAGCCCTCGCTCGACTTGCTTAACATTGACGATTTGCTTTTGCTCATTAACAGCGATTGACATAGACATAGTTACCATCCTTTTATTAGTTGGTTAGGAGTGAGGTAACTATGTGATAAAATTTAGTTTTAAAACAGGCTGCTATAGGGGTATTAATAGGGGTTTAATCGGTACATTTATATGGAAAACAATCACCTAGTAGTATTCAATGAACTGCATGATCAGCTGATGAATTATCCCCGTGATACGCTTTGGGATACGTATTTAAAGATTATCGTCAGTGAACAGCTAAGAAAAATTGAGTATTCGGATGAAGCGTTTGAGCCAGAAAAGCTATCAAGACAGCAAATTTATGCTAAAGCGAAAAATATCGATGAAAAAAGTGTAGACAGTCAAACCGCTAAAAATGCGGTTAAAACGTTAAAGTTAGAAGCGACTCTGGAAGCGTTTATTAACGATCAGCCGGACTGTAAAAAAGCGTTTATCACTCTAGGGTATAAGCCAATAATTGTAACATCGGCTTCAGGAGGAGGCTCGAAAAATAAGACTTTGCTATGGATGGATATTCAAACTTTCGATAGTGAACAGTCAGAGCAAGAGCAGATAGATAAGTTGGCTACCGTTAAAGCCGATAGCGATATTGAAGAGGATGAGGACTTAAGTACTATTACGTACGAGCGTAAAGCCACATCCGATATTAAGCCATCATTATTCACCAAGCTGTTTTTTAGGCAAGGTGAGCTTAAAATGCTGAGCTTTAAAGGTATTCTATTGATGTTACTGCTGCTACTGAGTTTTTTCCTAGATATACTGATTGCTATATACGCTGTTTTTGTTGTCATGTTAATGAACGAAATACCAAACTTGGGGCTTTGGCAGGCTTTCCTATTCGCTATTCTTATTCCTGTAGCTTATCTAAATTGGCGGTATTTTTTCATGCCATTATATTTACTGCCTTATCATCGCGTGATTAAAGCGCCTATGTTTTTTGCCAACGTGAATGTTGATAATGCTGATATTGAGATGTATAGAGATAAAGAAAAGTTAAACGTCGCTAGATTGACTGAATTTACTGCTATCTGTCCTATCTGCTCAGGAACAATCATACTGGCGCAAGGTAGACCTGATCAAAAGCAGCCGCTAGTGGGACGCTGCAAGGAATCACCTCATGCGCATGTGTATAGCTTTGATCGGATGACGATGAAGGGGTGCTTTTTGGGTGTTCCGGATTATCTAACAGATTAAAGTTCAAAGATTTGTGAGTAAAGCAATATAAATGGTAGTGAGCTGATAAAAAAGACTATTGCCGTACTGCATAGACCTTAAACTAGTAAAAAGCCACCTTAGCACTATGCAAGGTGGCTACATGTTTACTGAGTTATAGCCTTTTCATCTAACAAGTTTTAATAACTCATCAAAGCTATCAATCACATCGTATTTTACAGCTTGATCCTCAAGACTGCTACTTTCACTAGCTTTTGAATTCAATGCATAAAAGAATCGCTTGGCGCTCTCTATGCGATACTTTTCTTTTTCACGCAAGTCAGCATCTATCATCGATCCTTTAGTTTCAGCCACAAAGTAGATATGACGCACTTTACCTTCGTTAAAAGCAATGGCCCAATCAGGGTTGTAGTCGCCTACTGGTGTTGGAATTTTGAATCTATCAGGCAGCTTGGCATATACCGCTACATCATCAACAGCGCCTTCTAGCTCCTGAGCAAATCGTTTCTCGATGCTTGAGTCCGTTGCAACATAATCAAAGACATGCCGGTCAACCTTTAACGAGTCGCTAGGGATCTTCTGATTTGACACAAAAACTTCATTAAGTGGGTAGGTCTGGTCAGTCGTATAATAAGTAAGCCCTTGGATGACCATTCTGATTCGTGCTTCGTTAATTAGGCGAGCAACTTCACGAATAAAGGCTTCAGGATTATTCTTGAACTGCGCAAAAATAGCATTATTGATACTTTTCAAAATCGCCACGATACTACGACGAGTAAGGTCGGTCTGCTCACTGATTGAGCCTATCAAGTCGTATTTCACCTGTGAACGTACAGATGTATTTGCTGACTCAGTTGAAGTAGTAGGGTTGCTAAACGACTGCTTATCAAGCAACTCTTCATGAGAGATGGTGTCACGCTGAGTAGACTCAGCAAGCTTATAGCTAAGCGTTTCTACAAAGTTGTTGTTTCTTTTCTTTGCGGCCGCTTCGATAGCAGCGATACTTTGGCTTATGAGCTTAACACTATCAATCTGAATCTCAAATACTGCTTTGCGGTTAATACGGTTCCATAGCGCTAAGAACTCTTTTTTCTTGAGATTGTTTTCATTGATTGGGTTATGTGTGGTCTTATTATCGTTGTCCGTCATATCTTCAAGCGCTTTAGGATCAAATATACCACCGATCAATTTTATAATTTGATCACCATAAGGCTCAAGTACTTCAGGTAGAGGGGCTAAGCTATCGTTATTAATCGCTTCGTGATAGCTATCAGTAATATGCTTATCAAAATCTATATAATCATTTTTAATAAGATAATGGATAATCATGTCAGCGTCACGCTCGCTGACTTCATGTTTGCTACCATCTTCTAACGTCAGTACTTTATTATAAAAATAGTCTTTGGTAGCCTTAGTGGGTCGGCTAGACAAGGCTGCTGCCAGCTCTTTTTGTAGGTTTGTCACAAAGTCGGTGTAGCTTTCATTAGTGACGACAGTCAGGTTGTTGATTAGATGAATATCACCTTTAGATAAGTGATTGGCATCCATGCGCATACCGTCACTGCGTACCGCTAAGCGTAGACCGCGTCCGACTTCTTGTCGGCGAGAGATGGTGTTTTCAGAATGCTTTAGGGTACATATAACAAACACGTTTGGATTATCCCAGCCTTCTCTTAGTGCCGAATGTGAGAAGATAAAGCGAACGTTTTTCTTATGGCGTGTCTCCTCTGAGTCATTTGGCTGAGGGAAGGAGAGTAGCGTCTCTTTATCTTTTAAAATAAGGTCGTAAGCATCGATATCGTCGGTTAGACTGACTTTACCGCCTAGCTCTTCATCAACAAAGTTTTTGGTTTTGGGATCGATCATCTGCTGGCTTTTTTTATCGACTGAGAAGTAGCCATTATGAGTACGGTCGACGTCAATATTACGTAGATAATCGATGTAGGGGTCATTGTCTATATTTAGACCTATCATATCCTCAACGATTTGATTATATTGCTCAGCGAATATTTGCGCATACTCACCATCAACACGGTTACCTTGGTCATCGTACTGACGGTATTTTGCGACTTCATCGATAAAGAATAGGCTCAGCACCTTGAGGCCTTGATTAAACAGCACTCGTTCTTTTTCTAAGTGGGCGCGGATGGACTCTCGTATTTGAATAGTACGCATAAGCGTTTCATCGATTTGACCGAGTGCTTGACCAACATAAATTTTGATACCATTAGTAAACGTCAATGATTGCTCACGTGCATCAATCTCAGCGACCACGTAACGGTCTTTATACTGCTCAGCTTGTTTGGATAGCGCGTAGAGATCACTACCTTTGTTGACACGGCGGATACGGCGCTTGACGCCTGATTTGGTTTTTTCTTCGATATCAAGCCTAGCAGTAGGGTCGGATGAAGACACTTCTATATTCTGTAGATATAAGTAGCCATGAGCGCCTGATAAGCCTTTGACCTCAATGCCTTTAACGGTGATCTTTTTGACCAGTTTTTGATTATAGGCATCTAGTGCATCTAAGCGATAAATGAGATTGTAGTCGCGTTTATGGGTCGCCGAATAACGCATGATAAATAAAGGATCAAATTCAGCCAAAGACTTGAGCGCATTTTCAGAACCTAGCTTTTGGGGCTCATCAATAATGACGATAGGGCGGTTACGGCGTATCACGTCGATAGGGCGACGGGAACCAAAATCATCTAGCTCATCATAGATACGGCGATTGCTCTTACTACGTGAGTTAAAAGCTTGGATATTAATAATCATGACGTTAACGCTAGCATCCGAACTAAAGGTTTCAAGCTCATGCAGTTGGTCAGAGTTATAGACAAATGAGCGCGGCTTTTTCCCATAAATCTCTTGGAAGTGATCAGCGGTCATCTCGAAGGTTTTTGCCACGCCTTCACGAATCGCAATACTAGGTACGACGATAATAAATTTTGACCAGCCATAGCGCTTATTTAGCTCCATCATAGAACGGATATAGCAGTAAGTCTTACCTGTACCTGTTTCCATCTCAATATTTAGGTTGATAGGGCTGGTGGTTAGGTTTTGACCTTTACCGCCTTTGGTCGAGGTATCATCGGTAATAAGTTCAGATGACTGAGTTAAGCCTTGGCTTGCCTGTACACTTCTGATGTTATCTAATACTTTTGATAGGTCGTCAATAGGTGCGTTGGCATAGCCGATATGCAGCTCATCGAATAATAAGGACTGCTCAGTGCTCGCCAGCTCATCGTCACTAAATAAAGACAAGCTCTCACCCGTTGGGTTAATAGGTAGCTTTTGCTTGCCTTGGTCAATGGTGTACTGCTGTGCAATCTCTTTTGGTTGCCCGTTAAAGCAGTCTGCAACGGCATTGACGGCGTCTAGCTGATACTGGAGCTCTTTGAATTTAATTTCCATGATTCAGCCCCTTAGATGAACTTCACTTGTGTATCAGGTGATAACTGCGCAAAACGTGCTTTAATATTGGTCTTGTCTTGGTCATGAGCTATCGCTAGCTCACTTGAGACAAATTTTAGTGGTTCGTCCTTTGATATCTCATCGATCAAGTCAGTCGATATCGTGTCAAAACAAGCGACTAAGCTATCTATACCCACGTAATAGACGGTACTGCCTTGAATCTCTTTAACCTCAATAGGTAAAGATAAGGGCACGCCCCAATCAAGCATGACTTGAAAGAGCAAGTCTTCGCCAGTGCGGTCCTCTTTGATATGCGACTCTAGGTTATCAAGCTCTGCTTGCGAGTATTCATCAGGCGTGTAATAGACCTTTTTCATATTGGTCTCATCGATTTTTAGCACGCGAAAGCCAATATCTAAGTCGTTGATACCGTCTTTATCTTGATTCTCTTCTACGATTTTTTGACCAGCGCGGCGGATACGTTCTTTGGATATTTCAGAGATAGTAGAATAACCTGCTTTATTTCCAACTGAGTCGTCAGTAGTTTTCTCAGGAAGCTGAACCATAATAAACTTGCGGTTACCACCATCTTGAGCGTTCAGTTCCATGAGCGCATGCGCAGTCGTAGATGAGCCTGCAAAGAAGTCTAAAACTAAGTCATTCTCTTTAATCGAAATCTGAAAAATATGACTGAGTAACTCTATGGGCTTTGGCGTATCAAACACAGCTTTTGATTCAAATAAGCTTTTAATTTGTCCTGCTGCGCTCCTTGTAGTGCCACAATCCCTCCCAAACCATAGTGTTTCAGGCGTTCGGCCATCTAAGTTATTTAAATAGATTTTACGTGTTATTTTAGTTTCGTCTTCGTTAAAAATAACTTCTCCAGTCTCTATTTTTTTGTTCAACGTGTCCTTACTCCATCTCCATCCTTTTTCAGGTGGTGAGATAGTTTTTCCAGAGGGTGTTTTGATGTTATATATTAAGTTGGGTCTATATAGAGCATTTCGTACATCTCCTGCTCTCCATTTACCATTAGGATCATTATCTGGGTTTGAATAATTTTTATTGTGCTCTTCCGTGCGCTCTAGTAGTTGTAATTCAAAGCTATTACTTTTTTGAAAAACTAAAATATAATTGTGATGAATAGAGAATTTTCCAGTATATCCTTTAGGTTGAACGCTATGTTGCCAAACAATTTCAGCTAAGAAATTACTTAAACCAAAAACCTCATTACAAATTTTTCTTAAGTTGTATACCTCATTATCATCAATACTAATAAAAATAACGCCATCATCCTTTAGTAACGTTCTAGCTAGTTTAAGGCGACTGTACATCATAGTCAGCCAATCAGAGTGGAACCGTCCATTGCTTTCAGTATTAGTAATCAGCCGATTGCCTTCTTCATCCTTTTGCTCTGAACGCTCTAAGAAGTCTGCTGTATCTTCAGAAAAGTCATCCTCATATATAAAATCATTGCCTGTGTTGTATGGTGGATCTATATAGATCATCTTGACCTGACCGAGATAGCTTTCTTGCAATAGCTTTAAGGCGTCTAAATTATCACCTTCGATAAATAGATTTTCAGTGGTATCAAAGTTGACGCTCTCCTCACGCGCAGGACGTAGCGTCTTAGCAATAGGTGAGTTGGCCTCTAGTATCGCCTGACGCTTACCGGGCCAGTCGAGACGATAGCGCTCTTGCCCGCCCTCAACCAATGACTGTGACAGCTCTTGACGTAGTAAGTCAAAATCTACTGCTTTTTTTAGATTGCCATTTTCATCTTTTGACTCAGTAATACAGTTGGGAAACAGCGCCATGATCTTTTGGACATTGTCATCGACTAGGTTAGGGCTGTGCATGTCGAGAGTATCGTTATCAGGTTGATTTGCTTGGGCAGCGTTGGTCATCTAGATATTCCTAAAGCTATTGAGTATGAGTAAAGTATGATGATTATTTATAGGAGTTATTCAGCGATAAGCTGATTGAGCTCATCTCTAAGTTTATGCAAGCGCATATTTAGCTCAACTTTGCGGTTGAATTGAGCCTCTTTTCTGACCTTTTTTTGCAGTTGGTTGACTTGCTTGGTTAAGCTCTCTACTTGCTGCACATGCTTGAGCTTATCTTCTATGCTCACTGCGGCGTTTGTAGAGACTCTCGCCGTTGGGTTTAGCTCTGCCTTTGCCACTATACTCACAGCAATAGAAGGAGTATTAGCGTCGATGGCTTTTGGGTGAATAGCTTGACTAGGAGGCTTTAGCTGGTCTAAAGACGCATCGTTAGTGATACTAGGTAGCAACTGCTCGATCAAATGAGTATATAAGTCAGATAGATTGAGCACAAAGGGTAGAGGCTCACGCTGATCATCAGCGAGCCACTCTGAGCTATAGTATTTATTTAGCACGATTTTTGACTTATCTGCTTGGCTCACACGTTTATAGGTGGCAACGACCTGAACTTTATCATTATAAACAACCTCAAAAATAACGGGTGTCGGTATGAGCTTATCAATGTATTTTATGATTTTGGTATCGATGTCAGCGGTGCGTGCGACAATCCTAAATATCTGCACTTCTTGAAATAAAGTATCAGTTTGAATGTTTAGTGTGCCAGCCGATAGTTTATACGCCCATGTGATTTTTGCCACTTCATCGATAAACTTCTGCTTAAGCTTACTATTAGCAGCACCCTGTTCATAGAGCTTTTTTTTAGGTATAGGTCTATCGACGATAGCTGATTGAGGGTATTGGTATAAAATCATAACTCGCTAGTTGTACTGGTTTGTTGAACGTTGGATGAAGTAAGCTTTTCTACTACGATAAAACCAATAAGCTCAAAATCATTCAGCTCATTTAAGTCGTTTTTTAAAGCGGTAGTCGTCATGCCACTAAATAGACTGTCGATGTCTTTATCCGCTTTAACGTTCTTTATCGCTTCAATGGTTAAGTCGAGGAGCAAACTATAATGGCTCATATCTTGACCGTCAGCGGTGCGCTGATTGAAGGTCTCGCATACTGCTAGTATAGGTTCGGGTTTTCCACGACATGCTTGCCGCGCTAAACCCAGTAGATGCTTCGCTTGTGTATAGTCAGCTATTATATTGCCGTCATTATCAATATACATGAGATAATAAGGGTAGAGCTGGTTGGTCTTTTCACCGTCTACTGTAGAGACTTGACGCGATTTTAGAGCAAAGATAACGCCAGCTGGTAATCCCAACTCGTCAGCAGCAGGGACGACCGCGTGTAAGCCATTAGGCAGACGCTTTAGGTTAGGGTTCGCATCCAAATAGCTAAGCAGATCCATGCGAAAATCGTTGAGACCTAAGTCAGTGATAGACACACCTGTATTGGCATCCTCTAAATCTAAAACCTCAGTTTGCAAACGCTTGAGTTGCTCATGACGGTAAGCAATATCATTAGCCTTGGCACTCAGTACGTTGTCATCACCCGTGCTCGCCATATCGACAATGATCATGCGATTCTCGACACGTTCACGTAGATTAATGTACTCGTCTAAGCTGATATCTGGCCAGTAGTTGACCAACTGTATTTGCTCATTGCTAGAGCCAATGCGGTCTATACGTCCGAAGCGCTGAATAATACGCACAGGGTTCCAGTGAATATCATAATTGATAAGGTAATCACAATCTTGTAAGTTTTGCCCTTCAGAGATACAGTCTGTGGCTATAAGTATGTCTATCTCACGGGTCTCATCTGGAAAGATCTCGCTTTTTTGTTTAGATCTAGGCGAAAATAAAGTCAGTAGTCCTTGCATGTCGTAACCCTTACGGCTAACTACCATGCTTTTGATAGTTGAATGATTTTCAGTACCCGTTATCTTAGCAGTATGTAAGCTATAGTCGTGTAATAGTTCTGGCGCTATATGCTCATATAAGTAATTAGCAGTATCGGCAAAAGCTGTGAAGATCAGCACCTTCTGATTACCTGAGTTTATAGGATTATTGATTTTATCAATCAGATGCCCTTTAAGATGTTGTAGCTTATGATCACGCTCTGGTGTAACCGTACTAATAGTAGTGATTAGCCGTCTCACGATAGCATAATCTGCTTCTAAATCGGTATGCCATCTTAGTATATCCATATCATCAAGATGAACTTTAAGCTTACCGCCCACCCAATCGTTGGGATTGGTTGGCTCATCAAGTCCTTCATCATGGGCATTTTCATCATATCCTGTGCCAATATCAATAGACAGCAAATCATTACTTTTTCGAGCTTGATACTCAGTGATACTAGATAGCGCTTGCTCTAAGCGGTCTTTTAAGTTATGTAACGTCAGACGAAAAGCATACACAGAGCTCTCTAGTCGTTTGAGCAAGTTAACCGTCATCAAAGCTTGTAAGCTTTTTTCACGATCTTGTTGTTTGAGGCTTCCTTTACCTTCAATCTCAGTGTCGTATAGGTCTTCATACTTTTCTAAAGCACTAGGAAAAATATACGTGAGAGGCGCATATACAACCATTCTAATGGATGCTAAATCCTTATAAATCTGATTAAAGGTCACGCTCTCATCTGCTGTAATCGCACAGCGGTATGATAGTGGCTTTAGACGTGTCGGGAACTGACCGACCTCTTTTGTATCATAAAATTGTTGAATGTGCTTGCGCGAGCGTGCAATGGTGACACTGTCTAGTAGCTTAAAGAAATCAAAATCGAGCATATCTAGTATTGCTTTAGTGGTGCGATGCTCTACGGGTAATTTTGACCAATTGTTAAAACTGGCTTGTGCATTTCTAAAGATAGTCTCAATATCGCGTTTAGTATCAAGCTTATCATCAAGATGCTTACTATCACCTTCATATGCTAAAGCCAGCTGGTTTTTTAAATCGTTAAAGCGATTGTTTACAGGAGTGGCTGATAGCATCAGCACTTTTGTTTTTACGCCTTGCTGGATGACTTGCTCCATTAAGCGATCATAGCGAGTCTTTTTGTCTTTAAAGTTGTCTCGGTTACGAAAGTTATGCGACTCATCAATCACCACTAAATCGTAATTGCCCCAATTGATTTTAGCTAAGTCTATGCCCAAAGTCTCACCGCTATTTCTCGAAAGATCGGTATGAAAGAGCACGTCGTAGTTGAAACGGTCTTTGGCAAAGATATTGGTGGTTAAATTGGCGTTATAGTTAGTCCAGTTAGCGCCAAGCTTTTTGGGGCAAAGAACCAATACACTCTTATTGCGTAGCTCGTAATATTTAACGACGGCAAGGGCAGTAAAGGTTTTACCTAAACCTACGCTATCCGCTAAGATACAGCCATTGTAGGTCTCAAGCTTATTGATGATACCGACTGCCGCATCGGTTTGAAAGTTATAGAGCTTTTGCCAGATAAGTGTGTCATGGTAACCTGTCAGGTCGTTAGGCATGACGTCTTCATTCAAGTCTTCAAGAAACTCTTTAAAGATATTGTAGAGTATTAAAAAGTATATACGCTCAGGATCGTTCTCTTGATAAACTGACTCGATATGACGAACGATCTCATCAGTGATATCAGTCACCTTTTGCTGATCTTGCCATATTTGATTGAATAAATTGAGATAGGGTAGCGCATAGTCTGAATCAAACCGATTGACCATGTTTGAGACAGCGTCCCCTTTTTCATAGCCAAGCCCAACAGGAGTAAAGCCTTGGATAGGCATATAAGTAAATGATGATGAAGTATCTTTAACGCATACAAATTCTTGCATGGGCGAATTAGTAGTATTGGACTTAAAGACAGCTTTGTTACGTATCCAGTCTGCACATTCTCTAGCAATAGCTTTTTGAGTTAGCTTGTTTCTAAGATGAATCTCAAATTCAGTACCATAGAGACTATCCTCTCTATCAAGCTTTGGTATAACAAATTCACGCTTTTCTTTTTTGAATTTATCAGTAACGCCATCAGGAATAAAAGTAGGCGAGGTGAATAAGAACTGCATACCGTCGATGTTCTTAAGCTCTTGCTTTAGCGCCGCATAAGCATAGATAGAAAAGAAAGAGGCTGCTATCTGTAGCTTGGAGCCAGTATGTAGATGTTCTTTTATGTCATCGCCGAATCTGTGGTTCAAGTTGTCTATAAGTTTCATGGGTCAGCTTTTAGTTGGGTGATGAATTAGTAGGGTAGTAGTTATTATTGATGCTGTAAGTATGTCAATTTTTATATATTAATAGAATGAGAAAACACTAATATTAGCTTTTTAGCTAATATTATATTTCTCAATTTATTTAAAAGTCAGGTGCTTAAGCCTTATTCTTCAATAGGGCTAACACCTGATCCTCTCCCAATTCAGCAATTAACGCTTGCAGCTGGGAGCTAGAATTAGCGTCGTCTTTTGCATCGGCTCTAAACTTAGCGGTATCTCTACCTTCTCGCAATGCGTCTAAATAGTCCGCCCAGTTTTGCATCATCTCGCTACGATCATCGATGTATTCAAACCGCCCATAGGCGGTTCCATTGGGATCTTTAGTCGTATGACCTAATGCCATCTCAACAAGCACAAGCGGATATTTTAGCTGCTCTTGTAGGATGGTCTTTGCTGTCGCTCTAAAGCCGTGGGCGCAGTGAATGTCTTTATAGCCTAAATCTTTTAATCGCTTATTCGCCGTTGCATCAGAGATAATCTGATGCTTTTTTGCCGTCTGGCTAAAAAACACATATGGAGTATGGCCATTGATTTTTTGCTGTTCTCGTAAGATAGCTACGGCTTGGCGAGGTAGGGGCACGACCATATCCTTGACCATGTTTACTTTGCCTTGTCCCTTTAGCGGCTTTAATGTCCACCTGCCAACATCCAAATCCAAATCAGCCCAACGCATACGCCTTAGATCACCATTACGCACAAACAGTAATGCTAATAGCCTAAGGGAATTTATGGTGTTTGGATCACCTTCTATAGTCTCTATGTCACGCATTAGCTTAGCAAGCTGTTTAGGCTTAGTGATCGCAGGACGATGACCGTAGTTTGACTTAGCAAGTTGACTTTTAATAAGAGCCGCAGGATTGCTCGTACAGAAGCCGCGAGCGCCAGCATAGACAAATACGTCACTTGCGATACCTGCGCAGCGTTCAGCCTTATCTGTGGGCTTGCCAGCTTTGTTTAATGAGTTGGCTTGGATGGCTAATAATACTTCAAGCATTTTAGGCGAGCTGATCTCACTAATCGGCTCATTGCCAATGTAGGAACAAATCAGCTCAAGCCGACCTCTTTTACGAATAAGTGTATTGCGCTTTTGCGTTTGATCTAAGCTATCAAAATACTCCCAAGCAAAACGATTAAAGCTGTTATTAGAATTGCTTAACAGTATTTTCTTTTCTTCTTCACGATAGTCTTTTGGGTCAATATTACGGCTAAGCAGTTCTTCATAGTCACGCCACATCTCACAGGCGCGCGCAAACGACACACTTGGGTAGACACCCAGTGAGATACGTTTATTTTTAGATAAGGTAGGGGACTTATAGCGATAAAGCCAAGACTTAGTACCATTTGGTCTGACCATAAGGTAAAGCATTGGATGATGTCTGACAGTCACTAGGTATTCTTTGTCAGCAGCTTTGTGGCTACTAATACTCCGATCGGAGCTAATAGGTTTGCGCTCTTCCATGACGACACCCTCAATGTACATTTAGAAACCAGTGTACATCACAGTGTACATTATATGCACGGATTGGGCTAGATAAGACAGGACAGTATAAGACGTCAGATACAGCAAAGCCCCTGATATCAGGGGCTTTGTCTACTCTATGAGATAGCATAGAACTATATAATGGTACCCGGAGCCGGACTTGAACCGGCACGCTATTGCTAGCGAGGGATTTTAAATCCCTTGTGTCTACCAATTTCACCACCCGGGCAAAACTTGTTTTATCTAAAATGTAAACTAGCTGATAGACCATCTAGTTACTAGATAATTGGTCGCTATTATAATCGGTTGTGATAATAATGCAAGCCAAAATTAACGTAAAGTTAATAAATAATTGGAGGCTGGAGTCGGAATCGAACCGGCGTTAACGGAGTTGCAGTCCGCTGCATGACCACTCTGCCATCCAGCCAATCAAGGTCGCCTATATTAGCAAAAATATAGTAAATTACAAGTCCTTTTTTCATTAAAAACAGCTTATTTATTATCTTATCTATATTTAGCCCCAATTTAGAAGCGTTTATACTGTTAATAGGCTTTTTCAAACTATTAGTAAACCAGTGTTTAATGATGATGGTTTAAAATATAGTGCGCTAAACAATATCTTTATTGTTACGTTTGGCACTTTTCACATCACGATAAGTGGCCGTGCAAATTAATACGAGTACGCCAAGAGTAATGGCGGGCCAAATTAAGATATATAAGCCGTAGATAAAAACGTTGTCCATGATATCTCCTTATAATATCGCTAAGTAAGTAGCGATTAGCCAAATACTTCTGGCCAATCGGCACTTGGATAAAGCGACTTTGATTTAAGATTTAAGTGACGATGGGATTTCCGACTTTTTATCGTAATTGCCCACACGCTGCTTAATTAAGTCGAAGTCGAAGTGTTCGTCTCCCATCAGGCTGATAATCACACAGACGACGGTACTAGCGCCGTAAGCTGTTAGAGAGGCTAGCAGGACCATATATTGACGTAAGAAGCCAGTAGCGAAGATAAGCATCAGCACTAGCGTGATAACTGCGGCGACCATGCCAATCTTACGACCTAAGAACCCAAAGACCATTAGACCAATAACGACGGCTGCACCGACACTAGCCAGTATTTCAAAGAATAGGGCAGTGACACCAGTGATTGGGAGTAATTCGAAACGGGCAACGCAAAATAAGAGTAGTCCGACGATAACTGCTGAGGTAAAGGCAGTGTTGGTGACGCGACTCCAAAACACACTGGCGATAACAGGGAAGACAATAGCCCCCCATAGTGCACCAACAAATACTAGCATGACGAGAATATCGAGCTTAAAGCTCGCAAAAATTAGTCCAGCTGCTGTCGCAACAATCATCGTGCCGCGACCAATTAGCATCATTGTTTTAGGTTTAACATGGCCTTTTTTGGCGATATTTTTACCGTAGACATCCGCCATCATAATGGTTGATAGCGCTGATAAATCTGAGTCAGCGGTCGAGGACAACGACCCAATCACTAAGATAAAGAATAAGGCGATAAAGACAGGATGCAGATAAGTACTGACCATTTGAGGAATGAGGTTATTCATATTGCCATCGAGTGGCTCCACGCCAATCGTCACAGCCATTAGTCCAATCATTCCAAGACCAATAACGATACCAGCATAGCCGACTGTAGCAGTGATAAACGTCGCTTTAATCTTAGTTTTATCAATCGCAAATAGGCGCTGAGTGATGGTTTGATTACCGATAGCATATGCTAATACAGCGACGAAGTAAGGCGCACCTTGTTGAAAGAATGCCTCAGAGGAGAAAAAGTTCTGCTGCTCTAACGTCAGGTTCGACAGCCCGCTGACCATAACCTCAGGGCCACCCATGCCAAATAACACGGCGGGAATAATGACAATGCCAATGGCCATTAGAGCGACCAACTGGGCGAAATCCGTAAAGACAGATGCTCGAAACCCTGATGTCAATGTATAACTCAGGACACCGATACCTGCGATCATTACCCCTGTTTGGAACGATAATGGCGACAGGACTGACACCAATGCCCCAGCAGCGGTAAAGTTGACCATCAAGCTAATTAAACTGCCCATAATATTGGATATGGCTAAGATTAATTGGCTTGATGAACCGTGGCGGGCATGAATCAGTTCACCTAGTGTATGGCCATCTGGTGCCAATTCACGAAAGCGCATACCAAAAGGGTAGATGAATAAAATCATCAATGCACCCCAAAAGCCATAATGTATCGGCCCTGATACGCCGTACTTATAGCCAGAGGTGGCCGCAGCGTAAAATGAGGCTGCCCAAATCCAAGTGGCGGTCATGCTGGCTGCACCCATACCAAAGCCAACACCGTGACCTGCGACCATAAACCCAGAAGTTGTTTCTTTATCTTTTTTGATTAATAAGGACAGTAAATAGGTGCCGCCATAAAATGCTAATAATAATAAAATAATCGTTAATGATGAAAATTGGAACAATGACTCAGTTTTCAAACTCAGACCTCGCAATTGTTAGTTGATGAATAAAGTTCAGTAAAATGAAAGATACCAAACCATTAGGAATACAGCACAGCCTACACAGCCCTCATACCGAACATATGTGGCTAATATAAATAGCGAAAATACCAACTGTAGTGGTAAGCAAATGCTAAGTGTCACGCCCAAATCTTGATGAGACAAATAGTGTCAAATCAAAAAGACAGGGACTACTCTCAATAGACGTCAGTTAATGGGTAAACCATTACGCTATTAATAGGCATACACAAAGGTAGCTACATGCTAAAGAAAACTCATGTGATGAGTGTCTATAGCGGAATTACGAATAAGCACTAAGCCATGATGGCATGACCCGAACTCGATTTAGACAGCCTTATCAGCTGTAACAAGCAATAGGTAGGAAGTCTCTACTTATCTATTGCGATTGATGTATTACCAAGCGGCATTAATAAGTAAAACTACATATTTGTTAAGTACCTGTAACATATTTGCGCGGTAAGAGTAACCTATTATGTCACCAACCTCAAACATTATCCGATATTTACCAGACAATGACTGAAGGTAACATATAAGTATTTATTTAAAGAGATTTAATAATATGTTTAATAAAGTATTGAAAGATAGGGCTTTATTATGAGTAGCATCGAGTGATATATCAATATGAGCTAAATTATAACCATGAGTAAGTAACTGAAACTTTCATTAGAAAGAAATAGATGATGGGCGATAGACGGGTGCTTTCAATGAACAAGTAGAAGTGAATTTTTATATATTATCTTGTTTGGTGTAGTAAGTGACTCGGTTATCACGTAAAAATCCAGCCAATCCAAGGCCATAACGCTTCGCCACGCGCACTGCTGTACTGGTAGGTGCTGACATGCCAACTAGCCACGGGATTTGACTTCGAATAGACTTTTGAACCAGCTCAATAGAGAGACGCGAAGTCATGAGCACACAGCTAACGTCTGCTTTTTGGCGTAATTGCCAACCGATAAGTTTATCAAGTGCATTATGGCGGCCTACATCCTCAAATAAACACAGCTGCTGATTATGTATCGTTGCTGCGGCATGTACCGCACCTGTCAGCTGATGTGTATGCTGCGCGGTATCCACTTGTTGACGCAGTGCCAGTAGGTAGTCAAGACTTGGAACAGTCGTCTTAGCACTATCGTTGCTTGTCGGTTGATTATGGTCGGACTGTAGACTGCTTTGAGAGTAAGCACTTAAATCAGGCAAAGCTTGTGTTAATCCAGTAATACCGCACATACCGCAGCCTGTGCGCCCTGCGAGCTGCCGTTTTTGTGCTTGGATACGTTGATGGCAGCGTTGGCTTAATACTAGTTCCACGACATAGATATCGTAATCTTGAAATTGTTCTAAGCTTTGCTCAATTGATACTGAGTCAAGGCTTTCATCATTCGAATCTTGAGCAAACTGCTGATAGCTAGCGACATCTGCAAGGTGAGTCACTTCCCAGTCGAGTAACTCGTGACTGTATTGAATTAAGCCTTCGCTAAATAAAAAACCAACAGCCAAATACTCTAGCTGATGTGGACTGGCCATCAGCACAGCATAATGAATCCCATTAATGATGATAGAGACCACAGCTTCGACTGCTAAGCTGGTGGTCTGAGATTCGATTTGAAGATGAGAGTCATGATTAGGGCCGCTACTAATTGATGGGTAATGATGTTTTTGTGCTAAGTGGCTACGAGCAAGTGGTGTCTCTGACACCCTATCATCGTTAGGCAATTCAGGTGTAACTATCTTAGTGCTAGTTGAATTATCTATCATAGCGGGTTCAATAGAAATCTCACTTTGCTGAGCGTTATCTTCAATGGTTATCACGATTTATCATGGCCTAGAAATATGAGTGTGCTTATGGTCATTTGAAGCGAGAGCTAATGAAAATGTCATTTGCATTGGCTCTTCGCAGGATGATTTACGCAGGCGTAGCTATCGATGTATTTGCCTCTACGCGCTCTAAAACGACGGTCGTCGATTTGTACGCTGGGATATGAGAATCTGGCGCATATGTCTCCAAATCAAAGAGATCATTGCACTCGGGATAGTAAGCGGCAACAGCGTTAGAGGCAATATCCATCTCGCTCAATACCAGTGTGCCTAATACGCGTGGTTGCTCTAGGCTGTTTTTGGCACGCTGGCGAGTGACCATAACACGGTCACCTTTTTGCCAACCTAAACGACTTATTTCATCTGGATGCATGAATAGCACATCACGGCGATCCGTTTGACGATAGCGGTCTTTAAACCCGAAAATCATAGTGTTGAATTGGTCATGGCTGCGGACACTGGTCAATTGCCAAACCTTTTGCGCTGTATTTTCAATATCATCGATATCGTTTGCAGCTGCCATTTGTGCAGCGACAAAAGTAATCGGATATTGTGGTACTTCAAACTGGGCTTTGCCGCTTTCGGTATTCCATACACGATGACGTGCCGCATGATACAAATGAAAGCCACGCTCAGAGATACGTATACGCTGATTAAAGTCTTCAAATCCATTAATGGCTTGAGCGATATAGTCTCGAATAATATCGAAATCCTCACTCATCGCCAGCCAAGGAATAGACGAGTCAGCGCCGAGTACATGGGTCGCGATATCCGCTACGATTTGCGCTTCAGATTTTAGAGTATCACTAACAGGTTTGAGCTTACCTTGAGTGGGTACGATCTGACACATAGAGTCTTCGATAGTGGCAAACTGCTCACCCTTTGTGGTGACAATACGTTCGGTACGACCTAGGCAGGGCAGGATCAAATTGTTAGCACCGGGGTATAGCATAGTCTCATTAAGCTTGGTACCTACAAATATATTAAGCTGAGTAGTGGTTAAGGCTTGCTCAATGGCGCTGGTATCAGGGGCAGCCACTGCGTAGTTACCACCCATACCCATAAAGACTTTTAATTTACCAGCTATAAGAGCCTTAGCACCAGTGACAACATCATAGCCATGCTCTTGCGGCATAGGATGCTCAAATACATGCTCTAAACCGTCTAGTAAGCTTTTGCTAGGGCGTTCATGGATACCCATAGTGCGATCGCCCTGTACGTTGGAGTGTCCACGTACTGGAGATGCACCGGCGCCATCGATACCAATCATGCCCATCAGCAGGAGCAAGTTGGTAATCATCGCGACATTGTCATCACCCTGTACGTGCTGAGTAATGCCCATGCCCCAAGTGCAAATCGTTGCTGGACTATCAGCCACGAGCGTAGCGAGATTAATAATATCTGTCTGAGAAATACCGCAGCCAAGTGTGATATCTGTCCATGATTGCTCTGTTAGCCACTGTTTTAGAGGTTCAAATCCTGAAGTATGAGTGGTAATAAAGTCATGATTGATTTTATCGTTTTCGATCAGCCATTTGGCAATGCCTGTCAATAATGCGGCATCCCCACCGATTTGAATCTGAATGACCTCATCGATCATGTCATCACTTTGACCGGCTGCCATATGAGTTGGTTTTTGTGGATTTCTAAATTTGCTTAGGCCTTGTTCACGCATGGGGTTGATTGAAATAATTCGACAGCCTTGCTCATGCGCATGGGCGAGCATCTCTAACATACGTGGATGGTTAGTCGCTGGGTTTTGCCCAAACATTAATATCAGCTTGGCTTGCTCGAAATCTTCTAACATCACGGTCGCTTTACCAATACCTAGCTGTCTGCTTAGCATTACTGAGGTTGGCTCGTGACACATATTTGAGCAATCAGGCAAATTATTGGTACCAAAGCAGCGTACGAACAATTGAAATAAGAAGGCGGGCTCGTTAGTCACACGGCCTGATGTATAAAATAATGCCTCATCCGGTGAATCTAGCTGTCCTAACTGCTCAGCGATTAAGCTATAAGCGGCTTCCCAAGGGATAGGGACATAGCGATCTTGCGCGGCATCATAATACATCGGCTCTGATAAACGGCCACTATGTTCAAGCTCGTAACCAGTCCATCCCTGTAGCTCAGTAACGGTATGTCTTGCAAAAAACTCGGCATCTGCTTTATGGGTCATAGTCTCACTGGCAATGACTTTAATACCGTTCTCGCAGACATCGATGGCTTTGTGTGACTTATGGTCAGGCCAAGCACAGCCTGGGCAATCAAATCCACCTTGAGGTTGATTGCTTTTAAATACACTTATACCGCCACGCAAAAATGTCTTATAGTCCATTAGCTTTTGAGTAGATGAGATCAGCGCAGGCCAACCAGCAGCAGGATGGGAGTAAATAGGAATTTTGCGCATGAAAGACCTCATAGATAGATGACAACAGCGAAGCTTTGATAGACGACAACTATATAATGGTCAGTGAAAAGTTCATATGATCATTAACTATAGATAACAAAAAACCTCCAAGAAAAATCAATTCTCTTGAAGGTTTTTGAGGTTGTCGGAAATGGTTATATCCGACAGGTACAAATTTATAAGTCGTAACTCATGGACAGCATTAGCTCAAAAACTTAGCTTAAAATCAGGCTGTCATCTTCAACTTTTTCGCCACGTGTTTGCTCGAACATATCGAGTAGATCATGTACGGTCATACCTTTACGAATGTCACCAGCCACATCCAACACGACTTGACCCTGATGCAGCATAACGGTGCGTGTACCATGTGCCAACGCTTGTTGCATTGAGTGGGTAACCATCATCGTGGTTAGCTTATTGTCCGTGACAATCTTATCAGTCAATTCTAAGACAAATGCCGCAGTCTTAGGATCGAGAGCTGCAGTATGCTCATCAAGCAGCAAAATCTTAGAAGGCTGCAATGATGCCATTAGAAGACTTACTGCCTGACGTTGACCACCAGAGAGTAGACCCATACGATCGGTTAGACGATTTTCTAGACCTAATTTTAAAACGGATAGTTTTTCTCGAAACAAATCACGGTTGTTCTGGTTCAATGCAAATTTCAGACCGCGATTACCGCCGCGTTTGTAGGCCAAAGCCATATTTTCTTCAATCGTTAGCGCTTCACAAGTACCGGCCATCGGATCTTGAAAGACGCGAGCAACCCAATGCGCACGTTGATGAGCGGATTTCTTAGTCACATCAATGCCATTTAGCAAGATTGAGCCACTATCGACGCGCGTCGTACCGCTTACCGCGTTCAAAAAAGTAGATTTACCTGCGCCATTGGTACCAATGACAGTGACAAATTCACCGTCAGCAATGTTTAAGCTGATACCACGTAGGGCAGGGTTTTCGATGGGCGTGCCTGGGTTAAAGGTCAACCGTAAATCGGTGGCTTGCATCATAATCGTTATTCCTTATTGTCTCTTCAAGCGAAGCAAGTGTTATAAATACCTGCTTTGACTGTCATTAGGCGCGAACCTTGCGTGATAAAAACTTGGTTTTCGCTTTTGGCAATACCAAGGCTAGTACCACGAGCAGTGCAGTAATCAAGTTCAAATCCTGTGGACCAAAGCCGATACTACGTAGCGTATCGCTTGATAGTGCGACCTGAATAAACAGTTTGTACAATACCGCGCCGACAACAACGGCAAAGGTGATCAGCCAAATACGCTTGGCAGGAATGATGGTCTCACCGATGATGACCGCTGCTAGACCAATGACGATTGTACCGATACCAATTGAGATGTCTGCGCCACCCTGAGTCTGGACAAATAGTGCTCCCGCTAAGGCAATCAAACCGTTAGAAATCGCCATACCGATGATAGTCATCCACGAGGTATTGATACCTTGCGCCTGTGCCATTCTTAGGTTTGAGCCAGTAGCGCGCATCGACAGACCTGTCTCGGTGCTATAGAACCAGTTCAAAAATAACATAGCAGCTGCGACGACGACACCGATAATCAGGCAGCGCATCCAATAACCATTACCATCGGTCACCAGGGTGCTAAACACTGTGGTTTCGCCAAGCAAGGGTAGGTTTGGCGCGCCCATGATGCGTAGGTTGACAGAATATAAGGCAACCATGACCAAAATACTGGCAAGCAGCTGCAAGATGCCAAGTTTGACATGCAACCACGCAGTGACGATACCAGCGACTGAACCTGCTAACATCCCAAAAGCACAGGCCAACCATGGGTTGATACCAGCGATGATAGAAATACCAGCGACTGCACCGCCCAACGGAAAACTACCGTCAGCGGTTAAATCTGGAAAGTCGAGCGTACGAAATGAGATAAGCACACCGAGTGCTACTAGGCCATAAATCAGACCACTTTCAAGCGCACCAAAAAAAGCAATTAAAGACATAAGAGATCAGTAAGTCATAACCAAGTGTCTAGCGTATGGTACCAAGATAAGTAAATGGCAATTGCCAAAATCATCTACCTGCTAAACAGCTAAGCGGTGAATTTAACAGATTAAGCAATCTGCGGTTAGGGTAAACCAAAACATATCACGATTAACAACGATCATAAGCTACCTTGGTTTGAAGCGATGGTTCAATGCACTGCAATGTAAGCCATAAACCTATCCTCTACTTAACAAGTATCAGATAAATGGCCAGACAAATACAGCACTATTAAACACGCTTGCAAAAAAGACTCTGTTTAGACAAGAAGCCCAGCCTAATAACTCATAGCTGGGTTTCTTGTTTAATCATTAGCCATATATTTAAGGTATACAACAAAGTATTAATTCGTGTCGCTTTCCTATTTATACCTGCTATTGTGAGACAAATACAAAGGTGCGTTATTCTACCACTTCTTTAGCTTTATCGATAACCGCTTGTGGCAACGTAATGCCTTCTTCTTTAGCATGTTTTGGACTGACGTATAGATCAAGGGCTTGTGGAGTGTAAACAGGGATAGCGCCTGCTTTTTCACCGTTTAAGATACGTACGACAATTTTACCAGTTTCACGGCCAAGCTCATAGTAGTTCACGCCTAGAGCAGCAACAGCACCGCGCTCAACTGAGCTAGTGTCTGAGGCAATTAGAGGAATCTTACTTTGTTTGGCGATTTGATAAAGTGACTCGTACGCTGATACCACGTTGTTGTCAGTTGACGTGTAGATCATATCGACCTTACCTTCGAGACTACGCGCTGCCATCGCGATGTCGTTACTACGCTGTGCAGGCGCTTCTAGTACATTGATACCTAGTGGTGTTAGCTTCTCTTTTAGATTTTTTAAGATAATCGTTGAGTTGACTTCACCTGGGCTATAGACATAACCGACGTTCTTTAATGATGGAATGATTTGACGCATCAAATCAATCTGTGGCTCATATGGTAGGGCGTCTGATGCGCCTGTAACGTTGGTGCCAGAGCCATCTAGCTTAGGTACCAGTTTTGCTGCTACTGGGTCAGTAACTGCTGAGAATACCAATGGAATGCTGCTAGTAGAAGCGGCAACAGACTGCGCAGACGGTGTTGCGATAGCGACGATAACATCTGGTGCATCAGCGACAAATTGCTTGGCAATCTGACCAGCAGTAGCAGTGTTTCCTTGCGCGCTTTGGAAGTTAACGGTTAAGTTTTCACCGTCTTTAAATCCCGCTTCGTTTAACTCGTCAATGACACCTTTACGTACATCATCAAGCGCTGGATGTTCGACGATAGCGGTAATCGCAACGGTCTTCATAGCTGTCGCTGAATCACCGGTAGCGGCAGCATCCGTGGAGCCATCATCTTGCGCTGATTGGTTACAACCAGTCAAGATAGCAGTACATACACCGCCTAATAATAAAGCCTTACCAAAATTAAAACGACCAAAACGATTTTGAGACAACATGGGTCTTACTCCTAAAATAATAGTGTGTCCGTACACTACATAAATAATTGACAAGCTAATAGATAGCTTACTACTTTTTATTTGGTTTCGGCATCAATATCAACATTGATGGCGTTTTTTAGTAACTCTGCTGACAAGCTGACACCTTGTGTTTTGGCGTGCTTAGGACTGACATATAAAGTCAGATCATTCATGACTTCAGGTTTGATAGTATTGACCGCTTCGCCGTTTAATACGCGATATACCATCTTGCCAGTGGTACGACCAAAATCATAGTCATTAACACCAAGCGCAGCAGTCGCACCGCGTTTTACACTGAATTCATCAGACGCGATAATCGGTAACTTTAGCTCATTTGCTGCTTGGGTCATGGCCTCAAAGGCAGAGGCAACATTGTTGTCAAATGAGGTATAGATGATATCTGCACGTCCTTGCAAACTGCGCGTCGCCATACCGATATCCGTTGGACGGTTGGCAGGAATGTCTAATAGGGACAGACCTCTTGCTGGCAAAGCTTGTTTTAGGTTCTCACGCAATGATACTGAGTTTGCCTCACCTGGGCTATAGACATAACCGATGGTCTTTAAGTCAGGTTTTATCTGCTGTAACAAATCCAACTGCGGCTCTAGCGGTAGTTGGCTTGATAGTCCAGTCAAATTGCTTTGAAAAGGCTTGCCATCTGCTGTGATGAGTTTGGCACCTAGCGGATCTGACACAGCAGTGTAGATAATAGGGATAGTGGTGGTCGCGGCTACCACTGACTGCGCAGAAGGTGTTGAGATTGCTACGATCGCATCAGGATTGTCTCCTGCAAATTGCTTGGCAATCTGTCCTGCGGTCGCTGTGTTTCCTTGCGCACTTTGAAAGTTAACAGTTAGGTTTTGACCTTCGACATAACCGTTATCAGCCAACTCATCAATAATACCGCGGCGCATATCATCTAATGATGGATGCTCAACGATTTGAGTAATGGCAATTGATTTGGCAGGTTTGTCTGTAGCCGTGCTATTTTCAGCAGTCGCTGCGGTCTCGGTAGAGGAGTTTGAGCAGCCGATTAGTCCAAGTGTGCTAATGGCACTAAGAGCAACGCCATATAGGCTTAAGCGTAGAGTAGAAGCGATAGTCATTATTAGGTTAACTCATAGGTTATATCAATCGCAAAAACTAAGTAAATACGGCCAGACTGACTGAGCCTACTAATTTATATAGTAGTCATTTTACTCATCTGTTTGGTGTACTTTGGTTTTTTGCCATGATATTGAAGAATGCAGATTAGCCAAGTCAATGCTATGTTGATGCTGAGATAGCAGGCTAACAATTAAATAAAGTAATCGTTCCATCGATTATTATGTTCATATTATGACAGTAATGTAAGTTATCGCAATAAGAAATTAATGTGTAGCGGTCATGGTGATGGATAATAAAAAAATCATCACTTCTTTTTATCTTATCAAGACGCGTGATGCATTGAAGCTTTTATGTAGATTTAAATATAAAGGATGCCACTAGGGTACTTTTGTTTGCTCAAACCATATGCAAAAGGCTTACATCCTAGCAACGCATCTATTACGTACTCACTTTATAATTAACGTAAGCTAATTTTCATACGAGAAACATGATAAGCCTAAGGATAATCCAGTCATTTTGATGACACTGTGCTGCCATAGTGGATATGAAATAGTGCTATAACTTATCTAACTTTTTCGAATGACTATTTTAAGGATAATATTATGAATACTGCTAATCTTAAATTATTAACCATCGTTAGTATAACAGCCACTTCTTTGATTGGATTGCCTGCTATAGCAAAAGATGGTCATGGAAACGGGCACGGTAATAGCAAAGGTAACTCTGCCCATGTCAGTAAAAACTATAAACATAGTGGCAATGCCCACCCAAGTATTAACGCTTATCGAAATGCAAGCCCAAACGCCTCATTTAAGCGTGATCTTGATAGATACGGTTATAGAGTAGTCGGCAAGATTGATAGAAGAGATTATGACCGCTCTGTCGTTTTAGATCGTTATGATGACCGTTACGTTCGTATTCGTACGCCAGAAAATAACATTGTGACTGTGATTAATGACACGTTGCAGATTATCGATATTTTGAGTAGATAAGTATTTTGAGCAGATAAATACAAGGCTTGGTTTTTAGTCATTTGAAAAATCAACCATAAAAAAAGATGCCGCTTAGGGCATCTTTTTTATTTTTTATTTCTAAAAATAACCGTTATGCCAGTACGTCACCAACAACACAAGCATCTGGCAAGGTAACGACAGTTAAGCCTGTCTTTGGCTCGCCAGTTGACAATACCATGCCTTCTGATACGCCAAATTTCATCTTGCGCGGGGCAAGGTTGGTCACGCAAATGACTTTCTTATTAATCAATTGCTCAGGCTCATAGAACTTACGAATACCACTAAACACGTTGCGTGGCTTATCTTCGCCAACATCTAGCGTGAACTGTAGTAACTTATCAGCACCTTCTACATGGTTACACTCTAAGACGTGTGCGACTTTCATCTCGACTTTGGCAAAGTCTTCGATACCAATATAGTCAGTTTGTTCAGCATCCACATTAGCGTCTGTTGCAGGTGTTTTGTCTTTTGCGACAGGCTCGCTATTGTCAGGCACAGCAGGAGCGTCTGCTTGAGTTAATGATGCTTTAGAATCCTCTACCATTGCTTCAATATCTTTTTCTTCGATACGTTGCATGAGTGGTTTGAACTTATTGATTTTATGACCTAGTAACCACTCATTACGACTGGCAAAACTTAAATCATCAAGGTTCAAAAACTCTTTGGCATTATTAGTCAGCTCAGGTAATACTGGCGCAAGATAGACCATCAATTGACGGAAAATATTGATAGCGACCGAGCAGACGTCTTGAACTTCTTGCTCAGTACCCTCCAATTTCGCTAGTGACCATGGTTTTTTGGCATCGATATATTCGTTAGCTTTGTCCGCACATTGCATGATTAGGCGCATAGCACGCGAGAATTCACGATTCTCATAAGCAGCAGCAATCTCATCACCCGTTTTGGTGATGTCTTCTAATAGCTCTGACTCGACGCAAACTTCTGATAGCATACCGTCGTACTTCTTAACCAAGAACCCTGCACTACGACTGGCGATATTGACGACTTTACCAACCAAGTCAGAGTTGACCTTTTGCATAAAGTCTTCTAAATCTAAGTTGATGTCTTCAACTTTATCAGACAGTTTGCTGGCGAAATAATAACGCAGGTATTCAGGATGTAAGTGCTCAGCATACGTCTCGGCCTTGATAAAAGTACCGCGTGACTTACTCATTTTTTCGCCATTGACCATCAAGAAACCATGGGCAAAGACACCAGTTGGCGTGCGCAGCTCACTACCAGCTAGCATGGCTGGCCAAAACAAGGCATGGAAGTAAACGATGTCTTTGCCAATGAAGTGATAGACTTCGGTTTTATGCTCGTTTTCTTGTGCCCAATAACGGTCAAAATCAAGTGCTTGGTCTGTGCCTGCACGCTTATCACATAGGTTCTTAAAGCTTGCCATATAGCCAACTGGCGCATCTAGCCATACGTAAAAGTATTTGTCTGGCTCATCGCTTGGGGTATCTGGAATTTGGAAGCCAAAGTAGGGTGCATCACGTGAGATATCCCAGCTGGCAAGTCCTGCCTCAAACCATTCTTGAAGTTTGTTAGCGACTGATGTTTGTAGACGGTTGTCACTGCGCGTCCAGTCCTGTAAGAACTGCTCAAACTCTGGCAAATCAAAGAAATAATGCTTAGAGGTTTTGAGCACTGGCGTTGCATTAGACAGTGTCGAATGCGGGTCTTTTAGATCAGTTGCATCGTAAGTGGTGCCACATACTTCACAGTTATCGCCGTACTGATCTGGTGAATCACATTCTGGACAAGTACCTTTGACAAAGCGATCGGCTAGAAATAATTGTTTTTCAGGATCAAATAACTGCTCGACATCTTTTGTGCTGATATGACCAGCATTATTGAGACGACGATAAATCAGCTCAGAGAACTGTTTGTTTTCTTCTGAATGGGTGCTGTGGTAATTATCAAAGTTGATTAGGAATTTTGAAAAATCTGCTTCGTGTGACGCTTTCACTGAAGCAATTTGCTCCTCTGGCGTGACGCCATTGGCTTCTGCTTTGAGCATGATTGCCGTACCGTGTGCATCATCCGCGCAGACATAGGTGACCTGGTGACCTTGCGCTTTCATCGCACGTACCCAAATGTCAGTTTGAATATACTCTACAAGATGCCCCAAATGGATATAGCCATTGGCGTAGGGCAGCGCACTGGTTACTAGAATCTCACGCACAAAATCACCTATATTTTTATATAAACGGGTTAGTTATCGAACATCTCAAGCGGTTCATCGCTCATCGATGCGACATCGTTAATGCTAAAAACTTCTAAAAATAATAAAAATTCAAAAAGTGTGCCTATGATACCGTAAATCAAATAAATTTGTGATATTCCTTGGTAATTACTTCTCATTTGGCAGGCATTTATTAACCACAAACAATAGCCTTGCATCGTATTTGATAGTTATAGAGTAGTTATCAATCGACGGTAATTACTTCTCATTTGGCAGGCATTTATTAACCATAAACAATAGCCTTACATTAAATCTGATAGTTATAGAATGGTTATCAATCGACCATGAAAAAACCCACCAAGCAGTATGCCGAGTGGGTTTTTTATTTATCTATTATTCGTTTAGATACCAGTGGTTAGTCATAATAAATGGCTAAGCGATAATCTACCTTAGAATGAACCAAACATCGTCCCTAAGATAATAACAGCAACCACAGCGACCAATGGAATAACCATCGTAACCATCGCCAAGTTCAAATAAGACTGCTTATGGGTCAAACCACAAATCGCTAGCAAGGTGATGACCGCGCCACTGTGTGGAAGCGTATCAAGACCACCTGCCGCCATAACGGCTACGCGGTGCATCAGCTCAGGGTCGATACCCGCATTGACGGCCATTCTTAGATAGTCTTCACCTAATGTCGACAGCGCAATACTCAAACCGCCAGACGATGAGCCTGTGATACCAGCAAGCGTGGTCATCGCGACGGCTTCTGAGATCAGAGGGTTGTCAGGGGTAAGGTTTAAAATGCTATCACGAATGATAAGGAAGCCTGCGAGCGACGCGATAACTGCACCGTAACCCACTTCTGATGCGGTATTAAAAATCGGCAACATAGAATCATAAGTACCACGGTTAATGGTTTTTTGTAGATTATTCCAATGTCCGATACGCAGCAGAATTAACACCACACAAGCCACGACCAACGAGATAATAATTGACCATAACCCAAGCGAGCCTGCGACATTTAAGTCTGGGAACTGAGTTTGTAGACTGCTGAAATCTATCGATGGGAAAACCATATAGGTCAATATAGCGTTTAGGCCAATGACCAATACAAGTGGAATCATCGCAATGGTAAAAGAAGTATGATGAGTGTTTAATACCTCAGCTTCTTTTGCCGTTGCGCCAACGCCGCCTACATCTTCTTCGTCATGCTGACCATAACCTTCGCCTGCTGCATTGGCTTTTCTGGCGCGTGACTGAAGCCACATCCAACCACAGACAAACATGATCGTACCACCGATGATGCCCAAAATAGGCGCGGCAAATACGTTGGTGTTGTAGTAAGGAATTGGAATAGCGTTCTGGATAGCTGGCGTGCCTGGCAGTGCAGTCATCGTAAACGTAAATGACCCTAGGGCAATCGCTGCTGGAATCAAACGCTTTGGAATATCTGCTGCTCTAAACAAGTCTTTGGCGATTGGATAGATAGCAAAAGCCACAACGAACAACGATACGCCGCCATAGGTCAAAATAGCACAGACCAAAATCACCGCAAGGATGGCTTTGCTAGCACCGAGTTTTTCGACGACCGTATTGGCAATGGCAGTTGCTGCGCCAGAGTCTGCCATTAGGCGTCCAAATAGTGCGCCTAGCAAGAATATCGGGAAGAATTTAAGTAAGAATCCACTTAACGCGCCCATAAAGACATCGGTATAAGCGGGAATGGTGCTTAAGAAGTCACCTGACAGTAAGACTGCTAGTGTCGCCATAATCGGTGCTAGGATCAGCACAGAATAACCGCGATAAGCAAAGAACATGAGTAATAATAGGGTAATGACAATAGCAAGTGTACTAAACATGACGGCCCTCCTTGGCAAAAAAATAAGGCAGCGAGTATGCCGTGCTTGTCGATGTAGGTCAATAAAATTAATCAAAATAAGCCTATTCCGTCTGTTTTATCAAACATAAATCTAGATTTATAGACTGCTAAGCATTAATATCTCGACAATTTAACTCCTGCACAGCCTTGACTCACATGCGCTGATGGTTATTTTCTAGTCGCTACGAAAATAATATGTTAAGTTAGCACAAGTGTTTCACGCATGATATAGCGAGATAGAATGTATTGTTATGAATACCAATATAAAATATAATGCTTGCCCTATATCAGATGTGGTGGCAATAACCGCACTCAAATCTGATAAGCGTTCAACAAGGCGCTAATAACAATTCTTAAAACCAAACATTAAATTTACAAGGAATGTGAATATGTTTAGTGCCATCACTAATATGAGCGTGCAGTTAGTCAATCGCTATCTACCATCCCCATTCGTATTTTCGATCGTTTTGACCCTTATCGCGTTTGCTGTAGGACTGGCTACTACTGGCCAAAACATGATTGCTATGGCAGGGCACTGGGGCAACGGACTATGGTCACTGCATAGCTTTGCCATGCAAATGGCGTTGGTCTTAGTGACAGGTTATGCATTTGCTAGCGCTCCATTTATTCAGCGCTTATTGGACAATCTTGCTAGTAGAGTCCACTCTCCATTAGCGAGTTTGGTAGTAACGGTTTTAACCTAGGGCTAAACATCGTCATTGGGCTATTCTTGTTCATAGGTTTGCTATCGCATGGCACGCTAGAGCGTTATTATCGTGCCGTACACTCAGGGATAGGTGGCATCACGGGTATTGTGCTATTGTTCCCGTTCTACGGCGGCATCATGGGCATTATGACGGGAGAAAATGCGGATGGTATCTCTATTAGTACGCAAGTGACCGAGTTTTTTGTCAATTCAGCTTCTGCCGACAGTTTTCCGATTTTTGCATTTTTAAGTGCTGGCTTGGTCAATGTCTTTGTACCGTCGGGCGGTGGACAGTTTGCAGTACAGGGTCCTGTTATGATTCCTGCTGGTATTGAGCTAGGTGTTAGTCCAGCCATTACTGCGATGGCGATTGCGTGGGGTGATGCGTGGACCAACATGATTCAGCCGTTTTGGGCCTTGCCATTATTGGGTATCGCAGGTTTGGATGCACGCGCTATCATGGGCTACTGCCTAATAGTACTGGCAGTATCGGGTGCCATTATCATGAGTGTGTTTTGGCTATTGGTATAGTCATTCCACTGTAAAAATATTACTGCGTTAACCTCGCTTGAAGTATTAGATATACATCTACACTCGGTTGCCTTGTACTATTTTTAAATTGAATTGACTATATGGCGTTATAACGCGCAAAAGAAAAACAAGCATAATGAGTTTTTGCTGTTAGGTTTTATTAAAAGCAACAATCAAACGGATAATTGAGATATTTAATTCAGCATTAGGGCATGTCCTAATATATGCACGGATTAAAAATATAAATAACAGTCATAGGAGACAAGCATGAGTCAATCAAAAGTATATAACAGTGCCGAAGAAGCGCTAAAAGGCGTCGTTAGTGACGGGCAAACACTCGCTATCGGTGGTTTTGGTCTATGCGGCATTCCTGAAGCATTGATCGAAGCACTACGTGATAGTGGCGTTAAAGAGCTGACCTGTATCAGCAACAACGCTGGCGTCGATGACTTCGGACTTGGTCTGCTACTACAGACCCGCCAAATCAAGAAAATGATTTCATCGTACGTGGGCGAAAACAAAGAGTTTGAGCGCCAGTACTTGGCAGGCGAGTTAGAAGTTGAGCTAACCCCGCAAGGCACCTTGGCCGAAAAGCTACGCTCAGGCGGTGCTGGTATTCCTGCGTTTTACACAGCAACTGGCGTGGGCACCTTGGTTGCCGAAGGTAAAGAGACACGTGATTTTGATGGTCGTACTTATGTGTTAGAGCATTCATTACGCGCGGATGTAGCACTCATCAAAGCACAAAAGGCCGATAAAGCGGGCAACTTGATATTTAATAAAACCGCTCGTAATTTCAACCCAGACTGTGCAATGGCTGGAAAAATCACTATCGTCGAAGTCGAAGAAATTGTCGAAACGGGCACATTTGATCCGGATGAAGTGCATCTACCAGGTATTTTTGTTCAACGTATTGTATTGAATGCTAGCCCTGAAAAACGTATCGAAAAAACCACGACTAAAGCGCTAGAAGGCGCTTAGATAAAATCATGGTTGAAAATTATCGTCAGTTTTTAGATTGATAATAACTTAGATAGCTAATTGTTTAGATAACTAACGATTCAGATGAATAAAAATAGAATATCGCAAAAAATAAGGAAATCAGCATGGCATGGACAAGAGAGCAAATGGCGCAACGCGCTGCAAAAGAGCTACAAGATGGCTACTATGTGAACCTAGGCATCGGTCTACCAACGTTGGTCGCCAACTACATTCCTGAAGGCGTAGACGTATGGCTACAATCAGAGAATGGCTTGCTAGGTATTGGTGAGTTCCCTACAGCAGAAAACGTCGATGCGGACTTGATTAACGCGGGCAAGCAAACGGTGACCGCAGAAGCAGGGGCCAGTTATTTTAGTAGCTCAGAGTCTTTTTCAATGATTCGTGGTGGTCATGTCAACTTGGCAATATTGGGTGCAATGGAAGTCTCAGAAAAAGGCGACCTTGCCAACTGGATGATTCCCAAAAAAATGGTCAAAGGCATGGGCGGCGCGATGGATTTGGTTGCAGGCGTACAGCGTGTGATTGTATTGATGGAGCAAGTTAATAAGCACGGCGATCCAAAAATTTTGGCAAACTGTGAGCTACCATTGACGGGTAAAGGCGTGGTTGATCGTATCATTACTGAACTTGCCGTATTAGATGTTACTGATAATGGCCTAAAACTGGTTGAATTAGCAGATGGTGTGAGCTTTGACGAGCTACAAGAAAAAACGCCAGTAAGTATTATTCAGTAAACTTTGTACAGTAAAGTGACTATCCTAAGATTAATATGTTTTCTCCCGCAAATAAATACGCCACTATGACTATAGTGGCGTATTTGTTCAGTTCAATTTTATAAAAACTAATAATATTTTAGACCATGATAAGGAATATGTATGGCGACCCAATTAGAACAAGATTTGACAGGCAAAGTAGCATTGGTCACTGGCTCTGCAAGTGGTATAGGACGTGACATCGCTGAAATTTATGCAAAAGCAGGTGCAGCGGTTGGTATCGCTGATATCAATCTCGAAGCGGCACAAAAAACCGTTGATGCTATTGAAGCTGCTGGTGGACGTGCTCTGGCGATTGCTATGGATGTTACCTCAGAAGATGCGGTAAACGATGGTGTGCAACAGCTAGTTGATACTTTTGGTAGTATTGATATTTTAGTTTCTAATGCTGGTATTCAGATCATCGACCCTATTGATAAAATGGCATTTAGCGATTGGAAAAAAATGCTGAACATCCACTTAGATGGCGCTTTTTTGACCACTAAAGCCGCGATTAAGCACATGTATAAAGGTGATAAGGGCGGCACAATTATTTATATGGGTTCTGCGCACTCGCATGAGGCCTCATTATATAAAGCCCCTTATGTGACCGCGAAGCACGGACTACTAGGACTGTGCCGTGTACTGGCCAAAGAAGGTGCAGCGCATAAGGTACGCTCGCATGTAATTTGTCCAGGCTTTGTTAAAACACCTTTGGTAGAAAAACAAATCCCCGAGCAAGCAGCTGAAAAGGGCATCAGTGAAGAGTCAGTGATCAACGATATTATGCTGGTGAACACAGTAGATAAAGAATTTACCACGGTGGAAGACATTGCCCAATTGGCACTATTTTTGGCGGCTTTCCCAACCAATGTATTCACTGGACAATCTATCGTGGCCAGTCATGGTTGGTTTATGAATTAATATATATACAATTTGAATATACCACAACGTCAGACCTACTGGCGTTGTGGTTTTTTTATACGTCCAATTCAGCTACACTGTCACGATAGAAGGTTTGGCTAATATACTCATCAACGCTATCGGTTGTGAGATACGCAATGAGATGACTTGAGCGATTTGCCAGATCTACCCACTTGTATAGGCCATAATAGTAGCTATGTTTAACTTTATGAAGAAAAAAACCACAAAAACCGAAACGCCTCAGCAGCAGGCAGAGCGTGATAGTGCCGTCGACAAAGTCCTACTTGGATATGAGATAGGTGCCGTCAGTATTGCCACGATGGTTACAGGACTTGAGCGTGATGGCGAAGCACTTACCTTAGACCTGCGTTTGCCGAAAGACAGCAATCCTGAAGTTATCCAACAGGAGCTTGGCCAGTTGCTACATCCACATGGTATTACTACGATTCATATGAATGTGCGTCTGCCTGCGCCAGAAAAGGGTTCAGGTTCAAGCTTACCAAAGCAGATGCCAAAGACAACCAATGCGATGGAATCCCAGCCTTCATCTGGCGCTAATAACAATACTAGTAACACTAACGCTGAGCCACCGATTACAAAAGCTGCACCTACCCAAGCTTCATTGGCAGCGCATCCTCGTATCCGTCATATTATTGTCGTAGCATCAGGTAAGGGCGGTGTTGGCAAATCAACGACGACTGTAAACATCGCACTAGCATTACAGAAGCTGGGCAATCGTGTTGGTGTACTGGATGCCGATATCTATGGCCCTAGTATGCCAACCATGCTAGGCGTTGCCGATGTGAAGCCGCAACTGGAAAACGAGCAGTTCGTGCCAGTTGATGCGCATGGTATGGCAATGCTCTCTATCGGTAGTTTGCTCGATGGAGATAATACGCCGGTTGCATGGCGTGGACCAAAAGCCACGGGTGCATTGATGCAGCTATATAATCAAACCAACTGGCCGCAGCTGGACTATCTAATGATTGATATGCCGCCAGGTACAGGTGATATACAGCTGACATTGGCGCAGCGTATTCCAGTCACGGGTGCTGTTATTGTCACGACACCGCAGCATGTTGCACTGCTTGATGCGCAAAAAGGCGTTGAAATGTTTAACAAAACCAACATTCCTGTGCTTGGCGTGGTTGAAAACATGGCGCTACACACTTGTAGCAACTGTAATCACACCGAAGCGATCTTTGGTACGGGTGGCGGTGAGTTTATCGCTGAGCAATATCAGGTACCGCTATTGGGTCAGCTACCACTTGCCAGTGGCATTCGTGCACAAGTTGATAAGGGTGTGCCAAGTGTATTGGCTGATGATGAGTTTGCACGATATTACCTAGATATTGCCAAAAACATCGAAACCAATATCAATAAATTCGCAAAGCCTGTCGATGATAAGCGGATTTTCTAGTGTCTAATGATTAAATAGGGTGCTGGTTGCTTAGCTAGTCTAAAACCAATGTATGATAAAACAGCCATCACGCTATAAATTCAGCCATCAATTCCGTATAATCGTCGCTATCAAAATACTGTTATCATAACCGCTATTAAATATTTGCTAAGGAACAACAATGTCTATCAAGTCTGACCGCTGGATTCGTAAAATGGCCGAAGAGCACGGCATGATTGAGCCATACGAGCCGGGTCAAGTACGCTTTAATGATGCAGGCGAGCGTTTGGTTAGCTACGGCACCTCAAGCTACGGTTATGATGTGCGCTGTGCTCCTGAATTTAAAGTTTTTACCAACGTACATTCAGTGGTCGTTGATCCTAAAAACTTCGATGATAAAAGCTTTATCGATATCGTTGGTGATGAGTGCATCATTCCACCTAATTCGTTTGCTTTAGCCCGTACTATGGAGTATTTCCGTATTCCGCGTGATGTATTGACTATCTGCCTAGGTAAGTCAACTTACGCGCGCTGCGGTATTATTGTCAACGTAACGCCGCTTGAGCCTGAGTGGGAAGGGCACGTCACTTTAGAGTTTAGTAATACGACCAACCTGCCAGCCCGTATCTATGCTGGTGAAGGCGTAGCGCAAATGCTGTTTTTCCAAAGCGATGCTGATGATGTCTGTGAGACGAGTTATAAAGATCGTGGTGGTAAATACCAAGGTCAGCGCGGCGTGACACTGCCAAGAACCTAATCAGTAAGCGTACGTTTAAAAGCTTATCAGTTATAGAAAGTTAATAAGCCTTTAAATAGTTAATAAAAAAGCTAGTCATATTAAATATGGCTAGCTTTTTTATTGTGTTAAATAGAACTGGTCTAAGGTTCTATTTATTTCAAGACTTTCTACTTTAAGACCTTTAAACCTGCTTTATTATCACGCTTTGGTTTAGGTGCTTTGGCAGGACTGTTGTTAGACATTGGTGCTGAGTCGTCTTCTGGCTGATAGTTATCATATTCTTTTGGATCAAAAAACATCCCTTGCGAGTTCTCTTTAGCATAGATACCCATCACCGCAGTAAGCGGTACCCAGATTTCTTGTGATACGCCGCCGAAGCGCGCGCTAAAATGAATATAGTCATTTTCCATACTCATGTTACCAGTAGCACGGCTAGCGATATTTAATACGATACGACCATCTTGCACATGCTCGGTTGGTATTTGTACGTTGTCAGCGGTAGCATCGACCATCAAGTATGGTGTCAGAGCGTTGTCTTCTATCCATTGATATAGCGCGCGTACCATATAAGGGCGGGTAGGTGTAATAGAGGTGGTTTCGCTCATCTAATGATTTCCTATACTAATAATTATTAATAATGAAAAATATCTCGTTCAACGATTTATCAAATGACAAATGCTAATTAACGTCTATCTTATTTATACTTTATTTTAGGACAGCTTTTGATACTTGTCTAATCAACGCACACTTTTTTGGAAGCTACTGCGCTCAAACACTCTCGTCTGGTATTCAAATAATGGACGGCTGATTGCACGTGGCAGCTCAATACCCATCTCATCTAATCGCCATAATAGTGGTGCTAACAACACGTCACACCAACCAAATTCATCAGCCATAAAATAAGGCTTATGAGCGAACAGCGGTGACAGAGTAATTAACGAATCACTGAGCTGTTTTTTGGCAATGGCAGCCTGTGCTTTATTAAAGCTATCTGGATGTGTCAACAAGCGCTTGCCAAGTACTAACCAATCACGCTGAATGCGCCAAGCCAATTGGCGAAACTGTGCACGTTCTTGCGGTGTCTCAGGGAGCAGTTTGTTTGTGTGATAACGCTCTTCAAGATATTCAAAAATGACGTTAATCTCATAAAGCGCAATCTCACGCTGCTGTAATACAGGCAAGGTATGATAAGGGTTTAGCTCAGTCAAATCTTCAGGGCGCTCAGAATGTAAGCGAGACAAATAGTAATCTAGTTTTTTTTCTTCAAGTAATAGGCGTACCACATGACTGTCGTAGCCGTCATCAGCATACAAAATTAGCTGACTACTTGGAATGTCATTCGCATCAATCATGAAAGCCTAATGTTAATAGTGAAGGCTGTCATCGTAAACAAACTCGCAACGTTTATCAAGGTAGTGTACGTAAACATTAGGACTGAGCGAATTATTTTCCGGATTATCTAGTATTTATACTCTATATCAAGGCACAAAAAAGCACTACCGGAGTAGTGCCTTTTTTAATTCTCAGAACGGTCTGTTAACTATGACTTATTTGACATCTTTCCAGAATTCTTTATTCAATAAGTAAACTGGGATGAGCAGTACTAATAAGAATAGAATGACAAAGAAACCAATTACTTGACGGTCGTGGCGAGCAGGTTCACCCATCCACGCCATAAAGTTAACCAAGTCACCGACTTCAGATTCAAACTCTTCTTGGCTCAACTCTTCTTGCATGTTATGCAAGACGTGAGGCATCGCTGCATTGGCCAGTACCAAGTTGTTCGCGCCCCAAGGACGGCTTGGATCTTCATAGAACGACAGTAGATAAGTATATACCCAGTCGTCGCCACGTAGACGTGTCTCAAGTGATAAATCAGGAGGTGCTGCGCCAAACCAAGACGCTTGAATCTCAGGATCGATTTCAGCAGTAATGTGGTCACCGATTTGATCGGTAGTAACCATCAAATACTTTTCAACCAACTCAGGCGGTATTTCTAAATCTTTGGCAATGCGTGAGTGACGAACGTACTTGGCTGAGTGACACCCAGCACAGTAGTTCATAAAGATCTTCGCGCCGTTTTGTAGTGAGCCCTTATTGGTAAAATCAATAGGAGCTGTACTACAAGCCAGGTGTTCATCAACGCCATCTGCATTGGTGAATGTACCGCAGCCACTGCCTGAAGCCATTGCCGTACCAGCAGTCAAGGTTAATGCCGCGCCTAAGCCTAGACCAGCTAGGGATTTCATTAGCGTGCTCATTAGTGACCTCCGGTAACGCGTTCTGGTGGCTGTTTACACTTCTCAATGGCAGTGTAGAACGGCATCAGTAAGAAGAACAAGAAATATAGAATCGTGAATACACGAGCCATAATAGTCGCAGTTGGCGTTGCAGGTGTCGCACCTAAATAGCCAAGTACGATAAAGCTAATGGCAAATATAGTAAGGGCAATCTTAGACAAGATACCTTTGTAGCGTATTGAGCGTACAGGCGATCTGTCAAGCCAAGGCATTAGGAACAATACGGCAATTGCAGCACCCATTGCGATAACACCACCAAGCTTATCAGGAACAGCACGCAAGATGGCGTAGAAAGGCGTGTAGTACCATACTGGTGCAATATGTGCTGGTGTTTTCAGTGAGTTCGCTGTCTCAAAGTTTGGTGGTTCAAGGAAGAAACCGCCGCCTTCTGGGAAGAAGAATACCACTGCAAAGAAACAGATAAAGAATACTACGATACCAACCATGTCATGCACAGTGTAGTACGGATGGAATTCGATACCGTCTAAAGGCACACCATTTTTGTCTTTTAGCTTTTTGATGTCGATACCATCAGGGTTGTTCGAACCCACATGGTGCAACGCCACAATATGCATAAATACTAAGCCCACTAGGACTAGCGGAATAGCAACAACGTGTAGAGCAAAGAAACGGTTTAGAGTAATACCAGAGATGATATAGTCACCACGTACCCATTCAGCAAGGCCATCACCAATAACAGGTAATGCCGCAGGTAAGTTCAAAATAACCTGAGCACCCCAGAATGACATGTTACCCCAAGGTAGCAAGTATCCAAAGAAGCCTTCTGCCATCAATGCTAGATAAATACCCATACCGATGAGCCAGATAAGCTCACGAGGTTTTTGGTATGAACCGTATAGTAAGGCTCGGAACATATGCAGATAGACAACAACGAAGAAGGCAGAGGCCCCAGTCGAGTGCATATAGCGGATGAGCCAGCCACCTTTTACGTCACGCATAATATATTCAACAGACGCAAATGCCCCTTCGGCACTTGGGTTGTACATCATCGTCAGCCATATACCAGTCACCAATTGGTTGACCAGTACAATCATTGATAGCACGCCAAAAAAGTACCAAAAGTTAAAGTTCTTTGGTGCGTAGTACTTTGACATATGGTATTCATAGGTTTCAGTCGCTGGAAAACGCGCGTCCACCCAATGCATCAATTTCTTACCAATACTCATATTAAGCCTCCCCAACCGTCAAGATGGTACCATCCATACCATATTCTGGGATGGGTAGATTCAGCGGTGCTGGAACGCCACTAAAGACACGTCCTGCTAAATCATACTTAGAACCATGACAGGGGCAGAAAAATCCGCCGAACCAGTCATTACCACCCAGATCGGCTGCGCCAACATCAGGGCGATAGTTTGGTGCACAGCCCAGATGTGTACAAACACCTTCAACCACCAAAACATCTGGTGAGATAGAGCGTTCTGTATTTTTGCAATATTCAGGTTGTAATGATGCTTCAGAATCTGGATCAGACAGCAAAGGTTTTACAGATTCTAAAGTCGATAACATATCTTCTGTGCGTTTAACCACATAGATAGGCTTACCACGATATTTGACGACGATCATTTGTCCTGCTTCGATAGCACCGATATCTTGGGTTACTGCAGCCCCTGCAGCCTCAGCTTTAGCGCTTGGGTACCAAGAACGGACAAAAGGTGTCGCCACGGCAGCTACCCCAGCTGCACCAATCGCGGCAGTTGAGGCAATAAGAACTCTACGGCGTTGTACATTAACGCCTTCGGCTTGGCTCATTAATACTTCCTCCAGGTGAATGAAATGGGATTATCCCACACTGGGTTTGTGGCTTAGAAAATATACAATATCAAGCCACTTTAGCTGTGCCTAATTTTGCTAATTGTTGCTATTCTAAGCTATTTCGGTGATAAAATAAATTATTGCGTTAAAAATAAAGCAACCTCAATAGGACATATTAGAAGGTTGAATATGACAATCAAACTAAAACAGTTGGATTATCAACGTTTAACGCTAACTTTGCTTTAACAAGGATTATGATGTGATGACCTTATAAATAATAAGGATTTTCAGCAATAGCGAATGATACTTGAAATTAAGGTAATGTTCACTAACTTTCACCATCTAACTACTTTGTAAGTTGCTGTAAAACAAATATCACCACTCTATATAATAAAGTAGTGATGTTTTCATAATGATTAATAAGGTTTTGTCAGACTATCAGAAACTTGTTTATCGAAATACGCAATACACAGTACATGTGCGATATTCCAATAAGCTTAGTTAAAGAGTTGCCAATACTAGCCTTCAAGCTCGCTCCAACGCTCAAGCTTATTCATCATTTCATCTTCGATTGTCAATAACCGCTCACTTGCGGCTGTCGCTGCATCAAAATCGGTATTAAACCAAGAGCCATCAGCCAGCTTTTCTTGTAGCTGAGTTTGTTCGGCTTCGAGTGCGGCGATTTCTTTTGGTAAGTTATCCAGTTCACGCTGCTCATTGTAGTTCAGCTTTTTGGCTACTTTTTTAGGCTTGGTATCTGCGCCAGATTTGTTTGCCACTTTTTTGCTGACCGCATTATTGGCAGGTGCTTTTGCGGCACGTGCTGCCTCTTCGCGAGTTTTTTGCACCAGATATTCTTGGTAGCCACCAACATATTCGCTGACCACTCCTTTGCCATCTTCATCTTCGCCAAATACCCAAGTAGAGGTAACCACGTTATCCATAAATGAGCGATCATGACTGATCAGCAAAATCGTACCACCAAAGCTAGCGACTGACTCTTCTAATAGCTCAAGTGTCGCCATGTCCAAGTCGTTGGTTGGCTCATCAAGTACCAAAATGTTGGCAGGTTTTAATAACTGCTTGGCCAGTAATACACGGTTACGCTCACCACCTGACAAGGCTTTGACAGGCGTACGTGCACGCTCTGGGGCAAATAAGAAATCTTGTAAGTAGCTCATAATATGCGTCTTACGGCCGCCAACTTCGACAAAGTCAGAGCCTTCTGAAACATTCTGTGCAACGCTCGCTTCAAGGTCTAACTGATCACGCAACTGATCGAAGAATGCAATTTTCAGATTAGTACCTAATTCGACGCTACCAGACTTAGTCACTTCGTCATCAGACATATCGAGTAGGGCTTTAATAAGCGTCGTTTTACCCGCACCGTTAGGGCCGACAATACCAATCTTATCGCCACGCATAATAGTAGTCGTAAAGTCATCTACTAGCACGTTACCGTCATATTCAAGATGTAAGTTTTTAACTTTACAGACAAGCTTACCGCTTTTCTCGCCTTGACCCATGGTAATGTTTACATTGCCCACTTGCTCACGGCGCTCGCTACGCTCTTCACGTAAGGCTTTTAGTTCACGTACACGGCCCTCATTACGGGTGCGACGTGCTTTGATACCTTGGCGAATCCAAACTTCTTCTTGTGCCAGTTTTTTATCAAAGTTGGCATTGTTTTTTTCTTCAGCCTGTAACTGTAGCTCTTTTAGTTCTTGATAGCGCGCGTAACCACCTTCGCCTTGCGTCACGTCATAGCTGGTCAATTGGCCACGGTCAAGCTCAATAATGCGAGTCGATAGCTTATTTACGAATGCTCTATCATGAGTCACGAACAACAACGTCAGACCTTGCCAATCCAGCAAAAAGCGCTCTAACCATTCGATACTTTCAACATCCAAATGGTTGGTTGGCTCATCTAGTAGTAGTACATCAGGCTTAGTAACTAGCGCCCGAGCAAGTAACACGCGGCGTTTACGACCACCAGATAGGGATGATAAGTCATCTTCTGGATTAAGGCCCATGGTCGTAATCAGACGCATGGCATCGCGTTCTAAGTCCCAACCATGTACCGCGTCGATATCATGCTGTAGGGTCGCCATATGCTCACAAGCATCCATATCGCCATTCGCGCACATATCGACTTGCTTATTATAGTTAATGAGCAAATCAGCTGTGCGACGACTGCCGCCCATAACGATGTCTAATATGCGACCGCTGGTCTCGGGAACATCTTGCTCTAGCATCGCTACACGCATGCTACTGTTGGTAATAATCTCGCCACTGTCAGGCTGCAATGAGCCATTGATCAGTTTAAACAAAGTAGATTTACCTTCGCCGTTGCGGCCAATCAAGCACACACGCTCGCCTGTATTAATAGAAAAATCAATACCATCAAGAACAGGCGCGACGCCAAAGGCTAAGTGAATGTCTTTTAAATGAATCAGTGCCATAGAGTATCTTAAGCTTATATAATAGTGAGGTAGGGGTTGTTGCAAAATTGCCTGCAGTATAACATGCCACCGCGTCACTGTAGTGGGAGTAAATAGTTTTATCAGTAGTATTTATTGCTTTTACTAACTGCTCCTATTCCATGACTATGTTTGTAGATTTATCACTAATCTACAGTACCTCTCAACAATCCATTCTTTCAATTTAATACTTACTATAATTTAGAGAAAAATATGAACCAATCTAAAACTACAGACGATACTTCTGATATTCAAAATGATTTGCAAGCCCAAGTAGTCGATCTGCAAATGAGCCTCGCGCATCTTGAAGTGACCGTCGAACGACTGGATGACGTAATTACGCGACAAGACAGAGATATTCATACGTTGCAACGTCAACTACAGCTGATTTATAAACAAATTGAAGGTCAAGATACGGAAAGTGGTATTGCACCGTTCGATGTAATGGCAGACAGACCACCACATTATTGATAAGTAAGATTTGAAAAGAAAAGCCTTTAATAGTAGAAAATATATACGCACTTTTATATATAGATACTCTCTGATGACTATGTGGTCATAACATAGAAATAATGTGTTTTTATAGTTGTTTTAGTGTTAAAAAATCTTTACTATCTTCCACCTCGGATACTGCTTATCTATGAAAATTAGGTAAAACAGTAAAACAATGCGGATGTTTGGAGATATAAAATGCGCCACACCTTTCATTTAAAAACTCTTGCAGTAGCTGTTGCTACTCTTTCTTTTGCTAGCGTCGCTAGTGCTGCTGGCCTTGATCGCTCAGGCCAAGATATCACCGCATTCCTACAAGACGGCACGTATGCAGAAGCTGTCTACACTTATATCGATGCTGATGTTACTGGTAAAGATACCTCAGGTAATAAGATCGATGACATCGCAGAGTCTTATGATTTTTTCCGTTATGGCGTAAAAACAGATATCAACGATACGTTTAGTGTTGGTATCCTATATGATGAGCCTTTCGGTGCAGCAGCCGATTACACTGGAAATAATAACTTTGTAGGCGCACCAACTGATGCTGTTAATAATATTATTGCATCGCGTCTAGGTGGATTAGGCGTTAATAATGTAGAAGAGTTGAAAGGTTTAGTTGAAGGTACTCAAAACCAGTTAACTGCTGCTGAAACTCGTTTAAATGCAGTTAGAGAGCAAGTAAGACAAGCCCAAGCAGCTGTTAATCAAAACCCAGCACTTGAGCCTGCACTGCGTCCACAGATTAATGCTGGTTTAGCAGGTATCGCCGCTGGCGAAACGCAGCTAGCAGAAGGTCAAGCACAGTTAAATCAACTTGAGCAATTAGAAGGCTTTGCGGATGGTCGCCTTGCGAATGATGAAGGCACAAATGTTGAAGTCCGTAGCGAAAGCATCACAGGTATCCTAGGTGCTAAGTTTGGTCAAAACAAAGAATTTCAGGTGTACGGTGGTCCTGTTGTTCAGCGTATCAAAGCTGATGTAAGTCTTCGTGGTAGTGCCTATAGTGCTGCTACAGGCTATACCGCTCATATTAGTCCTGATACCGACTATGGCTATATCGCTGGTATATCTTATAGTAAACCTGAAATTGCTCTAAAGGCGGCTTTGACCTATCGTTCTGAAATTGACCACAGCTCGAATATCGATGAGATATATCCAGTAGTAGCAGCTTTAGGTGGTGAAGCGAATCAAGGTAATACGCTAGATATTACTACACCTAAATCAGTTAACTTCGATTTCCAAACTGGTATTAACCCTACAACCTTAGCGACTGCCAAAGTACGCTGGGTACCATGGAGTGATTTTGCAATCGTTCCACCACTTTATAATGAAGTGAGCAAGCAAGCAACTAATGATGATAAAGGTTTATCTTTAGTCAGCTATGACGATGACCAATGGCAAGTAGAGTTAGGTCTGGCCAAACGCTTAGCGCCAGCATTGGCAGTAAGTGGTACTGTCGGTTGGGATAGTGGTGCTGGCAACCCTGTAACTTCATTGGGTCCTATCGAAGGCTACTACAGTGCTGGACTTGGTGCAAAGTATAATGTTACTGAGAACTGGGCCGTATCTGCTGGTGGTAAATATCTATGGTTTGGTGATGCTAAAGGCCAAATCCCAACGAAAGCTATTGTGAGTGACTTTGAAAGTAATGATGGATTTGTACTTGGGGTAAAAGTTTCTTACCAAGCTCAGTAATTTACAGCTTAGTTATATAGTAAATGTTTTAAATGTTATTGATAAAAAAGCGATCCTTAAAAGGGTCGCTTTTTTTATAGGCAGTATTGTAGTCATGGTGAGTCAGTTTTATCCCGAAAAAATTATCTTGTGGACGTATATATTTTTAGAAAATTCACATTTAAAAGTAGAAGTAAACGACATTGTTTGATTTATATCTTATTTGTACTGTTCAGTCATAATCAAGAAATAAAGCACTTTAATTGTTGTTTTAGTGTCAAAAAGCTATTAGTATTCAACTTAGGACACGACTTTGACACTTTCAATGTGAAGCGCAGCAATGCTATATATTGATTATCAAAGTAGTAATACAACAAGGACCGTTGGAGATACACAATGCGCACTACCTTTCACTTGAAAACCCTTGCAGTAGCAATCGCTACTCTCTCTGTCGCTAGCATGACTAATGCTGCTGGTCTCGATCGTTCAGGCCAAGATGTCACTGCTTTCTTTCAAGATGGTACCTATGCAGAAGCCGTCTATACTTATATTGATGCTGATGTAAGTGGTTATGATAGTGCTAACACTAACCCTTCTCAAAGTGATTATGTACGTGGTGATAAGACAGGTGATATTGCTGAGTCTTACGATTTCTTCCGCTATGGCGTAAAAGCAGACATTAACGATACTTTTAGTGTAGGTATTCTATACGACGAGCCTTTCGGCGCAGCTGCTGAATATACTCAAAGTAACTTTGTCTCACAAGGAGATGTCGACGCTTCTATTGCTTCTATTACTAATGGCGCAGCCCCAAGTCTTGCAGCGGCACAGGCTGGAATTGGTGCTCTGGCTGCAGGAGAAACAGCGGGTGTTTTGACTCCAGCACAGCAGGCTCAGTTAGATGGATTGCGTGGAGCAGTAGCAGTAGCACAAGCTGAAGCAGGTACCGCGGGCGAAAATACTAATGTAGAAGTTCGTAGCCAAAGCCTAACGGGTATTCTTGGTATGAAATTTGGTGCCAACAAAAATTTCCAAATTTATGGTGGTCCAGTTGCACAGCGTACTCAGTCTGAAACAAAATTACGCGGTTTAGCTTATGGACCTGCTAGCGGTTACACGTCAAACAGTAATCCTGATATGGACTATGGTTATATAGCAGGTATTGCTTATAGTAAGCCGGAAATTGCGTTAAAAGCTGCTTTAACTTACCGTTCTGAAATCGATCATGATATACAAATATCTGAGTCGTATCCGTTAGTCGCTATTAGAGCTACAGCAGCAGGAGCTACTCCAGAACAAGCGGCTGCAGCAGCAAATAGAAACAGCAAATACGAAATTACTACTCCTAAATCAGTCAACTTTGATTTCCAAACAGGTATCAACCCTACAACACTAGCAACGGCAAAAGTACGCTGGGTACCGTGGAGCGACTTTGTCATTACGCCGCCACTTTATAATGACACTAGTAAAATCAGTTATGGTCCTGATGGATTAAACTTGGTGGAATATAAAGATGACCAGTGGCAAGTGGAACTAGGCTTAGCGAAACGCTTAACGCCAGCATTGGCAGTAAGTGGTACTGTTGGTTGGGATAGTGGTGCTGGTAACCCTGTAACTTCATTAGGCCCGGTCGAAGGCTACTATAGTGTTGGTCTTGGTGCCAAATATAATGTCACGGAAAACTGGGCAGTATCTGTAGGTGGTAAATACCTATGGTTCGGTGATGCCCAAGGTCAATTACCAACAGGCAAAATCGTTGCCGATTTTGAAGACAATGATGGTTATATCGCTGGTGTGAAGCTTTCTTATCAAGGGAAATAATCTTTCTATATAGTTGTTAAATAATAAAAAAGCGACCTATGATGGGTCGCTTTTTTTACTGGTTCTCTGTTAAGTATTCTATTATTAGTGCTTAAATATAGGTACAACAGCAAAGATAATCTTTATAGTATTAATTTATATAGCATATCTACATTTTATTTGCCTAGTTTAGTTTAGTGTCCATATACAGCAAATACCCTTCCATTTAAGAACCTATACGCACTCATACCTTACCGAATAAGCTGTTAATAACTTAGCATACTTGAGGTGTATAACGATGTATAAGCAGGTAGCCAAGTACGGCGCTAAATAGAGACAAGGACAATTATATTAATAAAGGCCTACTGTTCAGGGATGGGTATCGGATGGATGGATAAATAGGCTAGGATAATCGAGACCATCCCGAATTCTGTGTAACTGCCATTTAGATTAAATGCTTACTGATACGGTCATCAAACATAATCATAAAACGATTCAGAGCAGACGTCCAGTTACGGATTGGCATCGACCACTTTTTGGATGCCTGCTGGGTGGCTAAGTACACCACCTTGAATGCTGCCTGATCAGAGGGGAACACCTTACGCTTATTCACCGCCGTCCGAATCACGCTGTTTAGCGACTCAATAGCATTAGTGGTATAAATCACTTTTCTGATGTCTTTAGGGTAACCAAAGAACACCGTGAGGCCCTCCCAGTTATTACGCCAAGACTTGATGACATGCGGATACTCCTTGCCCCATACCTCATCAAAGTGCTCAAGATTGGCCTCTGCCATCTCAAGCGTATCAGCGCCGTAGATGGCCTTTAAATCA
>NZ_CAJHBO010000005.1 GCF_904846645.1 Psychrobacter sp. Pi2-1 | reverse complement strand
AGATGTGCTCACGAGTCTGTGGCATTGGGCCGTCAGTTGCAGATACTACTAGGATTGCGCCGTCCATTTGGGCCGCACCAGTGATCATGTTTTTAACATAATCGGCGTGACCTGGGCAATCTACGTGTGCGTAGTGACGGCTGTCTGTGTCATATTCTACGTGTGAGGTGTTGATTGTGATACCACGTGCTTTTTCTTCTGGTGCTGAGTCAATAGACGCATAGTCTTTGGCTTCGCCACCAGAGGTGATTGCAGCTACGGTTGCGATTGCAGCGGTAAGGGTTGTTTTACCATGGTCAACGTGTCCGATTGTACCGACGTTGACGTGTGGCTTGTTACGTTCAAACTTGGCCTTTGCCATGGGTATTTCCTCTTTTTTTGGTGAATGATCAATAAAAAGCTGTTTAATGGCTCATAATAGAATTAAATCATCATAAACCTAGCTATCAACCGCACGAACCACTGCTTAAACAATGCTCCGAACTAATTCTTGTATCCGTTATTATACGCTGACTTGTCTTAAATAGTCATACATCTCTCAATCGAAATCAACTTCTCTCTAACTAGTAGATATAAAGCTCGATTGATTATAACCTTTCTTATAACCGTATAATTATCTTGATATGCAAGGTCGAGATATTAGCTGACCGACATCATCAAACAATCCGTAAAATCCGTTAACATATGGAACAGCAATCCAATTCCAATGATGTTAAAAGGCTTACGAAGAAAGAGTAAAGCAAAATACACTAGCATCGCATAATAAGTATGTAACGGATGAAAATTAATGCTACATCTATTTGCCTGAAATATTGGGTTTGCTACCAGATGATCTATATCAACCAACATGGTCGCAAGCAAAATCAGATATGCTTTTTTCCACTCTTTTCTAAAAAACGCAATCGCGATAAAAAGAGGGAAACCGAAGTGCAAAAAATAATGTATGAATGTCTGCATACTGACCTATTAGTTTTAGTCTTCTCTATATAAGACCATCAAAACCAATATTTATTAATATACTGACAGCACTAAAAGGCAACACCTCAGTGTCACCTTTGAATCATTGTCTACCGCACTACTGTTATATATTTCAATATTCTATAATTTCGATATCGACGCAAAGTTATATAAATAGCAAAACAAGCATAAAAGGTATAAACAATAAATGGAGCTCATATCGAGAATTGAACTCGAGACCTCTCCCTTACCAAGGGAGTGCTCTACCGCTGAGCTATATGAGCGTATGTTAAAACCTTTGATTTGCACTAAAAAAAATATCACGATGCAGCAATAATTACTGACTCTCGTGATGATTTATTGTTATGCTTTGCGATGGTGTATATATGGAGCGGGTGGCGGGAATCGAACCCGCGTCATTAGCTTGGAAGGCTAAGGTGTTACCATTATACCACACCCGCATTTACTCTTATTCAGGATAACTCTAATCGAGAGTTATGAGATATAGAGAGTATGCTTGGCGCTATGACAAACTTTAGAAAATATGGTGGTGGGGGAAGGATTCGAACCTTCGAAGCTTTCGCGACAGATTTACAGTCTGTTGGGTTTGACCGCTCCCCAACCCCACCTTAGGTTGCTTTGAACAAAAATGACTTACATTTAAGACAAATTCATAAAAAGCTACTTTAAGAGAGATGGTGCCGACTGCCGGGATCGAACTGGCGACCTACTGATTACAAGTCAGTTGCTCTACCAACTGAGCTAAGTCGGCTTGTTCTCTTAAAGTGGTGGCTATTCTATCAAATTTTTTGAGATGCGCAAGTACTTTTTCATCTTTTTTTAAATTAATTTGATATAAATATTTAAGTTACTGATTAATCTCGTTTTTTTATAAATAAAAATATGACGATAAATTGGCTTTTTACTTGCAGCCCTTATTTTTGTCATATTACTGGCTATTTAATTAGCGAATACGCAAGCCATTACAGGCCATTTCTACCGCTTTTATTAATGCCAATGCTTTTTTATTGGTTTCATCCCATTCTTTTTCTGGCACAGAATCAGCAACAACTCCTGCTCCGGCTTGAATATGTATCTCACCACGGCGCATCACCGCAGTACGGATAGCAATGGCAGTGTCCATATTACCATTCCAACCTACATAACCAACTGAACCGCCAAACACCGTTCGACGTACTGGTTCTATCTTATCGATAATTTGCATGGCACGGATTTTGGGTGCACCCGATAACGTCCCAGCTGGGAAGGTAGCGCAAAACACATCTAGTGCATCTTTGTCAGCTCGTATCGTACCTTCAACGTTAGATGCGATGTGCATTACTTGTGAGTAGCGCTCTATAAACATCTTTTCTGTGACTTTGACACTGCCATACTCGCAAACGCGGCCAATATCATTGCGACCCAAATCAATGAGCATCAAATGCTCGGCTGTTTCCTTCTCATCATTTAACAGCTCTTGCTCAAGCGCTAGGTCTTCAGCCTCATCTCGGCCACGTTGCCGTGTCCCTGCCAGCGGCCTTACCGTCACCTTGCCATTTTCGATACGGGATAGAATTTCAGGAGAGGCACCGATAATATCAAAGCGTTTGTGATCATCGAGTGTATAGCCATGCACCAAAAACAGATACGGTGATGGGTTTAGGTAGCGAAGCGCACGATAGACGGCTAGAGAGTCGCCTGTATAGTCCGCTGTCAAGCGCTGCGCTGGCACTACCTGCATGACGTCACCTGCGGCAATGTAATCCTTTATTTTATTGACATCGCTACAGTATTTTTCGGCACCTGTTTGCGATATAAATTTAGGCGTAGGCATTACAGGGGCACGCAGATTGGATGGTTCTGCTAGCTTTTCCTCGATTTGTTCTAGCTCACGAATAGCTGAACTGTAGCCATCCTCAGACTGGCAATCAGCATAGACGATGATTGACAGCGTATTCTCTAAATTATCAAATACAATAACGCTCATCGAAAGCATCAGCCACATATCTGGCATCGACATTGGATTGGGCGCATCAGATAAGCCGACACTTGGCTCAATAACACGTACTATATCGTATCCAAAGTAACCGACTAGACCGCCGCTAAAGCTCGGCATCGTCGGCACATCTTCAGCGGTTGGCATATGATATTGTGCCATCAGCTCACGCAGGTAATCAAAGGGATTCTCTACTGACTCTGTATCAATATGATCGTTTCGTTTAGTCGTCATATTGCCATCAGCGTACTGCAAAATCAGATCGCTACCCAATCCAATCATGGAGTATCGTGCCCAGCGCTCACCGCCTACTACAGACTCAAACAGATAGGCAGAGCCATTTAGATCACGTACTTTGGAGAATACAGATACGGGAGTCTGCGCATCCATCAGACGTTTTTTTACTAGCGGTGCGTGACTAAAGCCTCTATCTCTAAAAGCTTGGTATTCTTCAAAAGTCATCATAATAGCGCTCTCTTAGCACCTTATAGGCAATGATAAAACTATAAGCTGCTCTATAAAATATAGCGCCAATATTCGCTAAAATATCGACGCTATAATGAGTCATTTGTTTAAAAAACGGTACACACACAAGGGCCTCTGTCAAAAATTACGACAAAGACCTAGTGTAGAATTAAATTATGCACCGCCCATATTAAACAACCATAAGGCCAAACCGATAATTAGAATGGTCACAAATACCCATATAAACCAGCCGCCGCTCGCTTTTTTCTCTACATGACCTGCATGAGCAGGGTTGCTGATTTCTTGATCCATCGCATTATTGCCTTCGGTACCAAGATCGCGCGGCTGCCCTAAATTAGCTGTGCCTGAAAACTGGGCGCTAGCTGCTTGTTTGGCTTTTAAAACTTCAGGGTCAGCTTCTTCTTGTAACTCTGTTTTTGTCGTTTTGTCGTGTTCGTCTTGGACTGCTGGCTCTTCATGCACTGCTGGCTCTTCATGCACTGCTGGCTCTTCATGCACTACTGGCTCTTCATGCATTACTGGCTCTTCATGCATTACTGGCTCTTCATGCATTACTGGCTCTTCATGCATTACTGGCTGATCTTCTACCGTTGGCGCACTATCAATAGATGCTGCCTGTGATGGCTCTGTAGTCGTTCCAGCTTCTGTTTCAGTTGCTGTTGGTACAGATGTGTCATCTACCCCTTCTGTAGCAACTGGCATTTCTTCTACTAACGTAGGCGATGCTGCATCCGCGTCAGACAGTACTTCATCGATACCTGTTTCTTTGACAACTGGTTCTGTAGAAACGCCTTCCTCGGTAGCTAGCTCTTCAACAGCTGGTTCTTCGACAACTGGTTCAACGGTTTCGTGCGTAGAAGAGACTGAGTCTTCGGTCATATTTGAGCTGGTATCTACAGATAAAGGTTCTACAGGTACAGTATCATCTGTAGCAGGTAACATTTCTTCGATGCCAGTTTCTTTGATCACTGGCTCGTTGCCTGTTTGCTCTATGATCGGCTCTTCTTCAATTAGAGCTTCTTTGCTCGAACTTTCTTCAAGAACGCTTTCTTCAACTATTTGCTCTTCAGTCACAGGTTCACTAGCAGGAGTTTCTAGCACAGTAGCCGTGTCAGCATTCTCATGTGTATCTACTACTGGCTCTTCTGTGATCACTGGCGCTAGCGTTTCACTCTCTGACGTCGTCACAGGCGCAGTAGATGCCTGTACTTGAAAGCTAAAACTTGCAAAGCCAAGTGTATCATCTGCTTTTAGATGACTAGATTCATTACCTGCAATACGTTGCTCATTGATAAACGTGCCGTTAGAAGAATCTAAGTCCTTCACGTACAGCTGACCATCTAGCACACTGAGCACTGCATGGTTGCGAGAAACCTGCTTGCTACCTAGCACTACGTCGTTATCACTACCACGACCTATAGATAAACTATCACTAACTGTCAGTGTTAGGTCACCTAGCGCTTCCGTCAATGCATTCAGCTGCCAAGTTGTACTTGCTGCCGTATTCATACTATCTGTCTCGTTTATCATGTTATAACTCCTTATTTTTCTATTGAATATCCAATGAGGCTAAAAATAATAACTCTAAAATATTACTGCCAATTTATGATAAGTATTGTCGCTATTTCTTTAATAATATTTGCCTAGCACGGTTTATTAAGTACCTTCCTCAAACACCATACAGTATTTACTTTGGTATAAAGTGAGGTTTTATAACTTTATCAAGCTTGCTATACGGTATATTAAGGATAGGCATACCGTAAGCATATGGACCAATAGAATAATGCTGATAACGAATGCTAACGCCTGTATCTGTCAAAGTCACATTATCGCTCAACGTAAATGGCCAGTTTTTCTCATAACTGCTCACGTCTTCGGCAACCGTTTTAACCCACGTTTTATAAGCATCATAGGCAAGCGCCTCAAAACGAGGTTTTTGCCCTGATATAAGCATGTCGTCAAGCGTGACTTGCTTTTTGGTACTTGGGTCAAACACTAGGTACTCGCTATAAGACATGCCATGTGCACCGCCAGTATAGACATAGGAACTAATATCAAACAGTTCAAAATCGTCGACATGACCTAGATAATTGGGCGCTACCATCAGATTATAACCCCACGACACATCATCAAACATATCTTGAAATTGTGAATTCACAAAGCTATCAAGAGCATCCGTAACTTCTTTTTCGCTGCTTTTACCCTTAATAGGTGCTGACTCTGTCATCTGACTATTGACGACTAAGTTATCAATACGGGCATTGGCAATCTCATCTATCCAGTTTTGACTGCTTTTGAGATATTTAATTTCAATCTCTGGACAGTTATCACGCTTGTCACACGTCTCTTGTATATTACTGGGTAGTTGATACGGTAGATACTCCGTGCTGCTAATAAAACTTCCTGCATTTACCGACATACTAACGGCACTTAACAGTAGGCTGCCAGTCAACATAGCAATTGAACGTCCCTGACTCACCTTCATCGAAAATAGATCAGCCGATATAGATTTATCATCAGTTTGAGTCGTAGTATGCATATGTCCTCTTTTACAAATATAAAATGCCATTCAATATTCTACCGTAACAATTGCAATGTATTGTAGGAAGACTGTTCACGTTTTTGAGGTGGTGTAAGCGAACGGATATCTGATTCTTACTACTTAAGTCGTAAACACAGGCAATAAAAAAGACACGGCTGGCGTGTCTTAATCAATAAACGATATAAGCGTATAAATAAATTTAATGTTCGCGAGTGCTACTAAAAGTCACTTCTGGGTAGCGGTCTTGCATTAGCTGTAAATTGACGCGTGATGGCGCAAGGTAAGTCAAATAACCACCACCATCTAATGATAATTGGTCATGGGCTTTTTTCTTAAATTTCGCCAAAGCTACTTCGTCATCGCAATGAATCCAGCGTACCGTAGCTATCGATACTGGCTCAAAGGTACATTGTACTTTGTACTCTTCTTTTAGACGATGCGCGACCACTTCAAACTGTAGGACACCGACCGCACCCAAAACCAAATCATTGTTAATCTGCGGCATAAAGACCTGCGTTGCACCCTCTTCACTTAATTGTTGAAGACCTTTTTGCAGGGCTTTTGATTTAAGCGGATCTTTTAGCACCACACGGCGGAACAATTCAGGAGCAAAATGCGGAATACCTGTAAAGCTCAACTCTTCGCCTTCAGTGAAGCTGTCACCGATAGAGATGGTGCCATGGTTATGCAAGCCAATGATATCACCCGGATAGGCTTCTTCTAGCGCCTCACGGTCACCTGCTAAAAAGGTTAGAGCATCGGCAATACGTACGTCTTTACCCAGACGCACGTGCTTCATTTTCATACCCTTCTCGTACTTACCAGAGCACACTCGCAAGAACGCAATACGGTCACGGTGACGCGGGTCCATATTGGCCTGAATCTTAAAGACGAAGCCCGTAAAATCTGTCTCGGTGGCTGATACTTCACGCTCAGTCGTTGGATGGGCTTTTGGCGGCGGTGCATATTTGACCAAGGTATCAAGTACCATGTTTACCCCAAAGTTACCCAATGCCGTACCAAACAATACTGGCGTCATCTCGCCAGCCAAAAATGCTTCAACACTGAACTCTTCTAGCGCCATCTGTACCAGCTCAAGCGACTCTTCGAAAGCGTCAAACATCAACTGTCCTAGACGCTCACGGATATCTGGATAATCGTAGCCTTCTCTGGTCTCAGAGACCGTCATCTTGCCGCCATTACCTTTTTCATAAAAGTAAGTTTTATTTTCAGTCAAATGATAGACACCGATGAAGTCTTGACCCATACCGATAGGCCAAGTTACTGGGATACATTTGATTTTTAGAACGGCTTCGATTTCGCTAAGCAACTCAAGCGGCTCACGAATCTGACGATCTAGCTTGTTGACGAATGAGATGATAGGCGTATCGCGCATACGACATACTTCCATCAGCTTGATGGTTCGTTCTTCGACACCTTTTGCACCATCGACCATCATCAGCGCACTATCCACTGCGGTCAGAGTACGGTAAGTATCTTCACTAAAGTCGGCGTGACCTGGGGTATCTAGTAGGTTGACCATGTGGTCTTTATACGGAAACTGCATGACAGACGTCGTGATTGAGATACCACGCTCTTGCTCCATGCTCATCCAATCTGAAGTTGCATGACGATCTGTTTTACGGCCTTTTACTTCGCCCACTACCTGAATCGCTTGACCCCACAACAGGAGTTTTTCGGTCATGGTGGTCTTACCAGCATCGGGATGCGAGATAATGGCAAAGGTGCGGCGCTTAGCAACTTCTTTGTTTAATTTCTTTGGATCTACGCTCATAATTTTCAGCTTCAACAGTTATGTGATTTAGAAGTGACTCTAAACAAATAAAATAAATAATGGGTGTATTGTAGCGGATTTAGCATCAGGGTGCAGAATTAGCGTATAAAAAAACACGCCCCGTTATTTAAACGAAGCGTGTTTTTTGGCTTTCTAATTGCGATTATCATGCTTGAGTAGCACGACTAATAGCCATCAATTCATCTCAGTAGTAGCGTTCGATTTGCTCAGCTAAGAAGTCGCCAGCCACTTCATTGACGATTGTACAATCGACTACGTCAAAACGACTGTCTGTGTTCGGATCGGTACTACCTTTGGCGACATAGTTTGCTTCATAGACGTCTTTTCCGTATTCAACACCGCTATATTCATAAGCAGGCTGATCATCGTACTCAAAAAACATAACTTGCGCGGCTTGTTGCTGATTGCCTACGCCCACTCCGAACTGAGAAGTTCTGTGATCTCTATCTGCACTAAAGCGGGTTTTGGCCACTTCAATCCATCTTTCTATTGAGGCGTAACCAGTCTTGTTTTTCTCATTAAATGCCAAAAACGAACGCTCACTGGTTACCACAGGGATATAACAAACCGATCCTTCAGGAAAAGCAACATTGGTCGGAATTTCAGAATAGTTGTTTAAGTCGGTAATAATACCGTATCTATTGTTCATATTTGTACTAGCAACATAGCTGTTCGCACGCAGCCCTGATAAGTTAAGCGTCTTATAAGTGGTTTGGTAGTCTAGCTGGTTGTTGGTGTTTTTTTCATAAATAGGGCGTTTGACCGTCCGATTATCAACCTCGATGTCTTTATTTTCAAGTCGACCCTCGAAGTCATCTGCTAGCACGGTTCTGTCTAAATCATTCAGGCTTTGATTGCTATAACTGTTGATGAGATTGGTTGTTTTGATCTCGCGCGCACCAGTACGATACGTTTCATCAATTCGCGCAACTGCCGTAGCATTGGCTTTGCTATCATAACTATTAGCAAAACTTGTCAATGTAATCTTGCTACTAGCCGACCCATAAGCGCCGTCTTCTTCTTCGCATCCTATCAAAGCAATCGTCGTCAAAAAACAAACACTAGGTATCGCAATCCATCTATTCATCAAACAATGTCCTTATGATTCAGATTCTATTATCCGTACTGATAACGTATATATGGCTCATTACCGCTATTGTACCTCTTTGACGCCTATAAGATAAGCTTGTAAATATAAAAACGAATAAAACTGAGCTCGAAATCTCATTTACAAACTAGCAGTATATATTTACTCTCTATGCACTGAGCTGCGTGAGCGATTTGTTATGCTAAGTTTCATATTAAGATTTACCACTTAAATATAAACATTAAAACTTACAACAAAGGATGTGTCATGAAATCTCTATACTCTACCAAATCTACTGTTACTGGCGGCCGCATGGGTACAGCAACCTTAAGCGATAGCGATCTTGAAATCAATATGGTACCACCAGGCGCTAATGAAAAAGGTAATAATCCTGAGCAATTACTTGCGATGGGTTATGGCGCTTGTTTTGATGGCGCTTTAGGCGTAGTTAAGAAAATGGAAAGCGCAACATTTGGCTCAACTGTTGAGACCTCTGTAGACCTACTACAAGGTGACAATCATGAATATAAGCTTGCCGTAAAAATTCACGTCATCGCTGATAATACAGACCTATCTGCTGACGAGATCCAAAAATTGGTCGAAAAAGCGCATGAAGTATGCCCATATTCGAAAGCAACCAGCGGTAACATCGATGTCGAAGTCTCATCAGAAGTAAAATAATGCATTCAGAGACTCGTTATTAACATCTATTTAATAACAAATAGCCGATAGTCATCCAATACCAAAAGAACTCAGATTATCTGGGTTCTTTTTTTGTTTTTAGCAATTTATTTATCCTAGACATGAAATATCGAAAACTCAGTGTAGATTTCAATAAAAAAGAACACGATAGAACATCTCGTAACGGTTAAGCAGTTCGGCACGCGCTAATTTTATCGTTATAATAAGCGTATATATTTTTATCTAATAGCTGATAAGTGACTTTTATGACTGATGACATAGCTGACAATACCACCGATAACGACCACAACTCTCACCAAGCGCTTGACCCCAAAGCATTACCGAACTTCGATAGCATGCCTAACGTGGCGCTAATGAATACCAGTCATGTAGACAAAGATCAGCCGCCTTTTATTTTGGTTGATGGATCCTATTATCTGTTCCGCACTTATCACGCCTTGCCAAAAACCATGCAAAACTCGCAGGGCTTAATCACCAATGCGATACGCGGTACACTCAACGCACTACTAAAACTGATGCGTCGCTATCACCCTACTCATATGGCTGTTTGCTTCGATACCAAATCACCGACTTTTCGCCATCATATGTCTGCTGATTACAAGGCTGCTCGCCCGCCCATCGATGTCGAGCTGGTAGAGCAGATACCTTATATTCATCGTTTGGTCACCGCATTAGGTATTCCGCTGTTGCGTATCGAAGGTGCAGAAGCGGATGATATTATCGGTACACTTGCCCATCGCGCTGTCGAGCAAGGTCATCATGTGGTCATCTCGACGGGTGATAAAGACATGATGCAGCTGGTCAACGACTGCGTGATACTGGAAGACAGCTTTACGGGTAAAGTCACGGATACACCAGCGGTAATCGATAAATTCGGTATTAACCCAAACCAAATGATCGATTTCTTAACGCTAATGGGTGATGCCTCTGACGGTATTAAAGGCGTACCTGGTATCGGTAAAAAGACCGCTAAAGACCTGCTCGTTGAGTATGGTGATATCGAAAATATGCTCAAGCATATCGGCTTTATTAAAGGTCGCGGGGCGAAAGGTCTGATTGAACACGCCGACGACATTCCTTTTAACAGAAAGCTTGCTACCATCGTCACTAACTTAGCCATCGGTCAAGATTGGAATGATCTAAAAATCAATACCGATCCTTGTGCGCATATAGATGAATTGCGCGACTTATATAATGAGCTTGAGTTTAGAAATGAGCTGGCATCGCTTGATCATCCCAATCACCCTGCTAATGGCTCTAAAAGTGTTGCTGATAGCCAAGCCAATACTGAGTCACAGGCACAGGTAGCAAAATCGCTCCAATCCACCAATACCGACAGCATCAAAGACAGTACTAACCATGATAAAGCGTGGCACTCTGTACTCGACAAGCCAGCGTTTGATAGCTTGGTAGAACTATTAGAAGCTGCTCCGCACTTTGTCATTGATACCGAAACCACTAGCGTTCATTGGCGTGATGCACAAATCGTCGGTTTATCTTTCGCATTGCAAGCACATGAAGCGTATTACATTCCGCTTACGCATAGCCTAGAAGGTGATGAGCTAATAGCCAAGCAGCTTGATCGCGATACAGTATTAGCTCGCTTAAAACCTGTACTAGAGAACCCAAATATCGGTAAAATCGGTCAACATCTAAAGTATGATGCGCATATCCTCGCTCACTATGATATCGACCTAGTTGGCGCCATACATGAGCAGCCAAATAACTGGGCAATGGACACCATGCTTGCCAGCTACGTCATCAATGCGGCAGCCACTCGCCACGGTATGGATGATTTGGCACGCCATTATCTGCAAACGCAAACCATTAGCTTTGAAGATGTAGCAGGTAAAGGCGCTAAACAAGTTACCTTTGACCAAGTGGCCATCGATATCGCGAGCGACTATGCTTGTGAAGATGCCGACATCACCTATCAATTATTTGACGTGTTCAGCGTTGAGCTGGCTAACGATGCCAATAATGCCAAATTGCTACACGAGCTAGAGATTCCAACGGCAGAGATACTTTGCCAAATGGAAGCGCATGGCATTTTGATTAAACGTTCATTCTTGAACGAGCTATCAAAACGCTTCGATGAAGAAATTATCGCCCTAGAAAAACGCGCTTATGAAGTAGCTGGTGAAGAGTTCAATCTTGGCTCTCCTAAGCAGCTCGGTGAGATGCTGTTTGAAAAGCTAGGCGTTGCTGGTGGTAAAAAAACCAAGTCTGGTCAATACTCGACTGGTGAGGCGGTACTATCAAAAATCGATCATCCATTGGTCGATATTACCTTAGAGTATCGCGGACTATCTAAGCTCAAAAGCACTTATACTGATGCGCTAGATAATGTTGCGGATAGCGAAACCGATCGCGTACATACCAGCTACCATCAGGCATTAACGAGCACTGGGCGTTTGTCATCGACAGATCCTAACTTACAAAACATCCCGATTCGTACTGCGACTGGTCGTCTCATTCGTCAAGCTTTTATCGCACCAGAAGGTCGCGTTATTTTGGCTGCGGATTATTCACAAATTGAGTTGCGTCTAATGGCGCACTTCTCAGGTGATAAAAACCTAACCCATGCCTTTAACGAAGGGTTAGATATTCACGCGGCCACCGCTGCCGAAGTACTTGGTAAGGATGTCGCAGACGTCACTTCGACCGAACGTCGTAATGCTAAAGCCATTAATTTTGGTCTGTTATACGGAATGAGTGCCTTTGGACTTGCCAAGCAGCTACAGATGAGCCGCGGCGAGGCACAAGACTATATCGATATGTACTTTGAGCGTTATCCAGGCGTCAAAAACTATATGATCAATACTCGTGCCAGCGCCTATGAACAAGGTTATGTCGAAACAATATTGGGCCGTAAGCTCTATACGCCTGATATCAATCATAGTAATCGTATGGTCAAGCAAGGTGCTGAGCGCGCGGCGATTAACGCCCCACTACAAGGCTCTGCTGCCGATTTAATCAAGCTTGCTATGATTGCCGTTGATAAAGTGCTGCCAAAAGAACAAGCCAAAATGCTGCTACAGGTTCACGATGAATTGGTGTTTGAAGTAGATGCCGATAAAGTAGACGAAGTTAGCCAGCTAATTACTAATGCTATGCAAGACGTATTGACGACTACAGCAGTAGAAAAAGGCTGGAATGTAGACTTTGCAGTACCTTTATTAGTCGAGACTGATAGCGGTCAAAACTGGGATGAGGCGCACTAATCACTAACTGCCATTTTATCAAGCATGCAAGGTATGATTATCGATGTACCTTGCAGATATGACAGTTTTTGATAACTAACACTACAATAATTCATTATATATTGTTTATATTAACAATCACTTATGACCAGTTAGTTATATTTCATAACAGTAATATCTAGGTACGGGGTTTATAATAGGTCATCTGTTAAACCCTAACTATTCGATATTTTTTGCTTTAAAGTGAGCCTTTGGGCTCACTTTTTTGTTTTTAACACATTCTTTTTGATACGCAGGAGCCAGTTATTTTGAGTTCAGATGGCATCATTGAAGTCCCTGGCATTATACTTTTGATAATATGCCTATTGCGCAGTTCACAATATGTTATGAAAAGTCATGTCAAACAAATTAAGGCTTTTTGGCTAGCAGCAGTACTTATATTTGTTTCTGTCATTCGTCGAGAGTTGAACTATCTACTAGACTTACTGGTTCCAAGCGATTTTTCGATGCTTGGTCAGTCTTATGACTGGTGGGAGGACAGCGTCCTTACCGTTATCTATCTCGTCGCGCTTGGTTTGCTGGTCTACTCGAGGCATTACCTATGGGCAGTGCTAAAAAACGTGCCCGTTTCGCTCTATCTTAGCGTTACTGTACTGGCTATCATTCAATACATGGGTGAGAACGCTATTATGTTTCCGCATACATTTGGTGAAATTGTCGAAGAGCTGGCTGAGACTGCCATTTATGGTATTGCCCTGACCTATTTATGGCGATTTAAACTGGCTGACTATCAGTCATGTCTGGTACAGAAGTTAAATTACAAGTTCGACCACGCCAATAATTAAAATTATAAGTTTTATTATTTAGCAATCTTGCTATCGTACAAAGACTTAGTAGAAATTTTATAAACAATTACGGCTACTCATCTTGAGTAGCCGTTTTGCGTTCTAATTATCGTCTTACATTTTTTGAACATCCTGTCACACCTTACTACTAGTGCAAAGTTGATTAAGCGTACAAACTGAGAAGCATATTATCTACATTGCAATGAGCGATGCTTTAACAAGTCAGCGCGATATTTTTACTCCTAATGATGGCGACATCTAATAACTACAATAAGGAATTACTCATGGAAAATTCAAAAAACCCACTTCCAGAAGAGATGGATCATATTGACGGTAATCGTCGTGACAATAATGACAACGTCGATAGCTTAGATAACTTAGATAACTTAGATAACTTAGATAACTTAGATAACTTAGATAACTTAGATAACTTAGATAACAATAATCAGGATGAACCAGACAACCAATTGGTTGATTTGGACAATCCTATGCTGCATACCATCGATAACGATGATGTGATTGATAATAGTGCGGGATTTAATAACTCAGAAGTCGGTAGTGATGCGACCCAAGGACTAACACCTGCGCATCGTCAAAATATCGATGAGTCACGTGTCGATGAGATTTTGGTTCAGGATAACCTCGATGACAGCGATTATCCAGATGCGATGGATATTGTTGATAGAGAAGCGGCCGAACGTAGCAACGATGATGATTTTTAGAACTTAATACGATTGTTGACCTACCCCTCTAAACCAAAAAAGCACGCTTAACTATATTAAGCGTGCTTTTTTATTCTACTATTTAACGCACCAATACAACTACTCTCGACTAACTAAACCCATCCATCTAACGTGCCAGCCCAACCTTTTACCAAAGGTAAGCTCAACGCTTCAAGCAACTCAATATGTGTCTCATCAAGGTTTAATGCAGGGATATAATGATACTCTTGCCCGCCAGCATTAAGGAAGTTATCACGGTTTTCAATGGCTAGCTCTTCTAGTGTCTCTAGACAGTCTGCTGAAAACGCCGGACTAATTACCTGTACCGAGCGCACACCTGACTGACCCCAATCTTCCAACACCACATCAGTATATGGCTTAACCCACTCTTGCTTACCAAAGCGTGACTGGAAGCTGATAATCCACTCATCTTTTGTTAGGCCAAGTTCATGCGCCACTTGCGCAGCCGTACATTTACAACGTTTAGGATACGGATCACCTTTATCAGCATAAGGCTGCGGAATACCATGAAAACTAAACATCAATTTTTCAGGCTTGCCATGCTTCTCTTGAAAACGGCGAATAGAGTTGGCCAAAGCTTGAATATATAGTGGATGAGCAAAGTAGTCTTTGACAATCGTATAATTTGGCAAGTTGCGTTGCTTGAGCGTCCATTTCGTCAGCGCATCATATACCGCACCGCCTGAAGAGGCAGAGTACTGCGGAAACAATGGCAGAATGACAAAGTGATCAACCCCTTCACCGCGTAGCGCATCCATGACATCAGGCAAACCAGGATTACCATAGCTCATCGCAGGATGCACAGAGACACGAAATGGTGCCACACTATCGGCCAAACGTGGTTCTAATAGCTCAACTTGGCTTTTTAGTATTTTACGAATCGGTGAGTCACCTTCCCAAATACTAGCGTAAGCCTTTGCTACGCGTTTAGGACGACTCGGCAAGACAAATAGATTCAGAATAATAGCCCATAGAAATTTGGGAATCTCGATTACTCGTGGGTCTGACAAAAACTGTTTGAGGTAGCGACGTACGGCAGGTGCCGTTGGCTCATCTGGTGTACCAAGATTCACTAACAAAACGGCAATACGTGGGGGCAATTTAGGTTTCATAGCAGCACTTTATTAGCAGTAAGTTATTAAGGGTTAGGTCAAAGTAATAAGAGACGATACTGTTAAGACATAGTTGAATAGACATCTCATTAGTGTAGCATTTTATCCATTAATGACGCGGGCTAAAAGCGCCCCTATACAATTTGATACGCAGTTGCTATTTATTAACTATTGATTACTTGATGCTGGCGGCTTACTCGTTATTCATTTATAAAGCATGTTCCATAAAAACTACGCTCGAAAGGCGCGCACGATGGTTGTACTCCAACGCGCATCACCATACAATAGGCAGGCCCAGTTTATAAAAACCGTGTAGCTAAAATAGCCTGTTAGCAATGTGCTATTTTGCTTTTATTTTATTGATGATTGTAGTCTTGCGAGGTAGCTTTGAACGCACGCTCTGATAATACCAGTGACCAGCATCCTGATTCACAACCTCACCCCAATAGCTCAGCCAATATTGACAGTGCTGTAGGATCAGTGGGTGTCGTTACGCCTCAGAATTTCCATTTTTCTGAGCCCTTAACGTTAGAATGCAACCGTACCCTGCCCTCTTTTGACTTGATGGTAGAGACTTACGGTACGCTCAATAGCGACAAATCAAATGCAATTCTGATTTGCCACGCGTTATCGGGCAATCATCATGCAGCTGGCTTCCATAGCGCTGATGATAAAAAAGCAGGCTGGTGGGACAATATGATTGGCCCTAATAAAGCGATTGATACCAATCAGTTCTATGTAGTATGTGTCAATAATATCGGCAGCTGTTTTGGTTCAACAGGGCCTACCACTATTAACCCTGATAGCGTTGGTTCGGACAGCCTTGATGCAAATAGTAGCAATGAGCCACAAGTGTATGGCCCTGATTTCCCGCTGATCACGATTAAAGACTGGGTAAAAACCCAAGCAATGCTCTCAGATCGTCTAGGCATTGACGTTTGGCACGCCATTGTCGGCGGCTCAATGGGCGGTATGCAAGCGCTACAATGGTCTGTTGATTATCCAGAGCGATTAAAACGCTGTGTAGTTATCGCTAGCACGCCAAAGCTATCTGCTCAAAATATCGCCTTTAACGAAGTGGCGCGCCAATCTATATTATCCGATCCTGACTTTAAAGACGGGCGCTATATACAAGAAGGCACTTATCCTCGTCGCGGACTGATATTGGCACGTATGGTTGGACATATTACCTATTTAACTGATGACGCGATGAAAGCAAAATTTGGTCGTGATTTAAAATCTGGCAAATTTATGTACGGCTACGATGTCGAGTTTCAGGTCGAAAGCTACCTACGCTATCAAGGCGAGCGCTTTAGTGAAAACTTCGATGCCAATACCTATCTGCTCATGACCAAAGCCTTAGATTACTTTGATCCGACGCGCGACTACCCATCAACCGTAGCAAAAGATACTACAGAGTCGGCAGTGCAAATAGAAGACTCAATCGCGGCGTCAGTCGAATCTAGCAAAGCCAAGGCACAGAGTGAGTTAGAAGATGCAGTAACGACGATTGAAGATATTGAGTCTGATCGTCAGCAAGAGCTTTCTGCGCTCAAAGCAGCCTTTGCCCATACACAATGCCAGTATCTGGTCGTGTCATTTACTACTGACTGGCGTTTTGCACCTGAGCGCTCGCAAGAGATTGTCGATGCGCTGATGGCCACTGGCAAACCCGTCAGCTATATCAATATTGACGCGCCGCACGGACATGATTCTTTCTTGTTTGATATTCCTCGCTACATGGGTGCGGTTAAAGGATTTTTGACTGCGCCATTTATTACCCCTAGCCGCCCAGTCACAGGAGAGCGCTCATGAGAATGGATCATCAACTGGCAGAGCGCTGGATTGCGCCACAAGCACATGTACTGGACTTAGGTTGTGGTAATGGCGAGCTGCTTGCCCACTTACAACAGAAACTAGGCGTGACAGGTTACGGACTAGAGATTGATGAAGACAAAATCAATGAGGCGATTGGTAATGGCTTGTCAATTGTCGAGCAGGACCTGAACGATGGTCTAGCGCGCTTTGCTGATAACAGCTTTGATACGGTCGTCATGGCACGTGCCCTACAAGCAGTAAAAGCACCTGACGAGTTGTTGCTTGATATGCTGAGAGTCGCTCGTGAAGCAGTCATTACCTTCCCTAACTTTGCGCATTGGCAAAACCGCATTCATTTAGGGCTTAAAGGTATGATGCCTGTCTCTGAAGCGCTGCCTTACGAATGGTACAACACGCCAAACATTCACCTATGTACTTTCAAAGATTTTGAGCTGTTATGTGCGCAGCATGATATTCATATTATTAATCGTTTTGCGGTTAGTGATTCTGAAAAAGGTCATACACCTTTGATGAAGGCGTTAATTAGGCAAGCACCTAATTTATTAGCAGACGTCGCTATCTACCGAGTGACCAAGAAATAACCGATAAATCATCAGCTATCTTTATATTTTATAGACTGCTAAACAGTGCTGTACGTACTGGCATTAACCTTAATAGATTGTTAACTTAATATAAGTTTTTAGTAACTGTCTGATTTTGTTAAGGACAATCAAGTACAAACGTCTATGAGACCTTGTAATTAGTATTTGAGTTTCGTAAGTTTGGGTGTTAAGCTAGCAAAATATTGTCAGCCGCCCCACTATTACGACCGTTTGTCTAATCAGTTAGGGTGAAATCTCTTATTTAGAGATGACAACCCCCTTTTGCTAATGATTAGGTAAGTTCATATCGCAAGATTCCACCTAATTGTTATCGCCGTCTGACTGTCTTTAGCGAGACAATGTTTAGCGGTACAATTCTTTTTGCTTATTAACTGCCTAATTTTGGAGCTGCTATGAAATTATTAAAAGCTGCGTTGTTTACTGCATTATTTTCTTGTGCTGGTTTAGCCAATGCTGAGTTAATATCAAACGTACCGCTTGATACCTCACGTTTTGAGCTTATGCCTGTGAGCGAATTGTCTAGTCGTGCCGCTCAAGGTAACGATCACGCTCAGTTCTATCTGGCCAAGCGTTTGCAAAAAGGTGAAGGTATTGCTCAAAATACCCAACAAGCAATCCAGTGGTATACCAAAGCGGCTCAGCAAGGCGTTGCTCCTGCTCAGCTGAATCTTGCTATTATGTATTTGCGCGGTGAAGGTGTTCAGCCTAACTTACAACAAGCTCGTCTGTGGTTAGAAAAAGCTGCAATGCGTGGCGATAACCGTGCCAGTTACACGCTTGCGCTATTAGATGAAAAGCAAAAAAATCTGGTCGATGCCTATAAATGGTATGATTTGGCTGCCCGTGATGGCATGCTAGATGAAAAAGTGCGTAACAAAGCACGCGGTAAAATTGGTCAGTTGGCATTGAACTTATCAAGTGCAGATATCGCTAATGCCCGCAACAAAGCAGATACTTGGTTCCAGAGTAAATAGTATCTAACTTTCGTACTACGAATTGAATATAAAAAAAGCTCAGTATTTTACTGGGCTTTTTTATTTTTTATCATATTCATCAGTGGTCGAACGTTTTCCATAACAGCAAGCCAAGCAATACAAACTATTCAAAACCCATCTAAAATTTGCTACACTACGCGCGCATTAACCAATTCCACAATTGAGATAATGTTATATACCTATCTACTTTTTTATTATCATTGCACTAGGTTTGCGACCTAGCCAGCAGGAGAAAGACATGAGCACCTCTCAAAATAGTAATATCAAAGAAACCGTAATAACTGACAACAATTCAGCCCCTGTATACGATAGTGTAACTAATAATATCGTCGTTGCTGCACTATATAAGTTCACACGCTTTGCTGATTTTGAGCAATATCGTGAGCCTATCTTAAACACTATGCTCGATAACGATGTGAAAGGTACGTTGTTGCTTGCAAGCGAAGGCATTAACGGTACGATTTCTGGTACGCGTCAAGCTATCGATACCGTACTTGACTACCTGCGTAGTATCGAGGCGATTGGTACGTTTACCTTCAAAGAATCCTATACTGACGCACAACCTTTTTATCGCACTAAGGTGAAGCTGAAAAAAGAAATCGTCACTATGGGTGTCGAGAATATCGACCCATTGGAATCCGTTGGTCGCTATGTCAAACCTAGTGAGTGGAACGCGTTAATCTCAGATCCTGAAGTCACTTTGATCGACACGCGTAACGACTATGAAGTGCAAATCGGCACCTTCCAAAACGCGGTCAATCCGAACACTGAAACGTTCCGCGAGTTTCCAGAATACGTCTCAAAAGAGCTCGATCCAACCAAGCATAAAAAAGTCGCAATGTTCTGTACGGGTGGTATTCGCTGTGAGAAGTCGACTGCGTATTTGCGCGAGCAAGGGTTTGAAGAGGTCTATCATTTAGAAGGTGGTATCCTAAAATACCTAGAAGAAGTCCCTGCCAGTGACTCTATGTGGCAAGGTGACTGCTTTGTTTTTGACAATCGAGTTTCGGTCAACCACAACTTAGAAAAAGGCAGCTACGAGCAGTGTTTTGCTTGCCGTATGCCGATTACTGTCGATGATATGCAAAGCCCTGCCTATATTAAAGGTGAGTCATGCCCACACTGTATCGACAAGGCAACCGATGAGCAAAAAGCCCGTTTCCGTGAGCGTGAGCATCAGATGCAACTAGCGAAGAAGCGTGGTGAAGCCCATATTGGTAGCGATGTGATGGATGTAATCGAAAAACGTAAAGCCGCTAAGACGGAAGCGCGTCTACAAGCAGAAGCTGCAAACAACACGAAAGCCAACTAAACTTAGCATTAGTACAATAGAAAAGAAGTGAAATAAAAAAGAGAGGCTCTAATCAATAGAACCTCTCTTTTTTTATGATAAATCTTTAGTGACTATCAAAACTATTAGCCCTGATATAGTTAATCCAACTTTATAGTGGATTGACTATATTAGAATAAGATACGTACGCGGATAGTCTCTTCTACATCTTTTAACTGATCTAGTGCAGCAGTCGAATCATTGTAATCGACATCCATCACTAGATAACCAACATCACCTTCTGTCATCAGGCTCTGTGCTAGGATGTTAATGCCAGCTTCAGCAAACAAGCGGTTAATCTGAGACAGTACGCCTGGCACGTTTTTGTGAATGTGTAGTAGACGATGCGAGTTTTCTTTGAACGGAATAGAAACTTCTGGGAAGTTCACAGCAGTCGCCGTATCACCTTGGTCAGAGTATCTAACAAACTTATCTGCTACTTCTAGTCCGATATTGGCCTGTGCTTCTTGTGTTGAACCACCGATATGCGGCGTCAAAATCACATTATCAAACTTACGTAGTGGTGACTCAAACTCTTCGTCAGCTGACTTTGGCTCTTTTGGGAACACATCAATAGCCGCGCCCAAGATTCTACCAGACTCAAGCGCATCCGCCAGATCATCAATCTCGACGCACGTACCGCGAGCCGCATTGATAAAGTAGCTGCCTTCTTTCATCTGAGCGAACTGCTCAGCTTTCATCATATAGCGAGTGCTTGGTACATCAGGTACATGCAATGTTACGATGTCAGCCGTTGATAGTAGCTCTTCTAGACTACCAACCTGTACCGCGTTGCCTAGTGGCAACTTGGTCACAGCATCATGATAAATGACTTTCATACCAAAGCTTTCTGCTAAGACAGACAGCTGCGAGCCGATAGAGCCATAACCGACGATACCGATAGTCTTGCCACGTACTTCGTGTGAGTTGGTTGCAGACTTGCCCCAGCCACCGCGATGTACAGTTGCATTCTTTTCAGGAATACCGCGATACAGCATAATGGCTTCTGCCAATACTAGCTCAGCTACCGAACGAGTGTTCGAAAATGGCGCGTTAAAAACAGGGATACCAAGATCACGAGCTGCGTCTAGATCGACTTGGTTGGTACCAATACAAAAGCAACCTATGCCGATAAGCTTGTGTGCGTGCTCTAGTACTTCACGCGTTAGCTGAGTGCGCGAACGAATACCGATAAAGTGAGCATCTTTGATCTTTTCGATCAGCTCGTCTTGATCTAAGGCGTGACTGATATTCTCGATGTTGTGATAACCAGCTCCTTCCAATACTTTTAGGGCATTGTCATGTAGACCTTCAAGCAATAAAAACCGGATTTTGTCTTTTTGTAGTGATAACGCCATATGAGAACTGTCCTATAATTGTTTTATAAGATTACCTGTTGGATAATCTATGATGGATGAAACGAAAACAGTCCCGATATCTTACACAAAATTTGACGCCGATGTTAGCAGATTAGATGAATTATTGGTTATCAAGCCTGAAAAATTTTTATGCTATAGTGAATTATTCTGTTTGAAACCGCTCGAATCAATTGTTTATTACTTACCTCTTCTTATAGGTAGAAATTATCACCCACTTATTACCTCTACGAGCTGACTCATCACTGAATTTATAGTTATTTCGCTATATAATAAACAGTCCCAGCATCGTGCTTACGCTAATATTGAGATTTGACCATGACGCCAACTACCGCTCAGCCCACATCTGAAACCAATGCCGTGCAAACCATCTTGAGCACGCTCACTGATAACCATGAATTCGATCCCAGCCAAATCAAAACCGATGCTGAGAGTCTAGAGCATTGGGGTAAAGACTGGACCAAGCACTTTGCCCCTGCTGCTGCTGCCATCGTCTTTCCGAAAACTACCGAGCAAGTACAGACTATCGTACTGCTTGCCAATGAGCACAACGTCGTCCTCACCCCAAGCGGTGGTCGTACAGGACTCTCTGCTGGTGCCGTGGCTGCTAATGGCGAGATAGTCGTTAGCATGGATAAAATGAACCAGATTGGACAGTTCTATCCTGCCGATCGAATAGTTGAAGTCGAAGCCGGTGTCGTCACCCAACAGTTGCAAGAATTCGCTGAATCAAAAGACTTATACTATCCTGTCGACTTTGCCTCAGCAGGCTCTAGTCAGATAGGCGGCAACATCGGCACCAACGCAGGCGGTATCAAAGTCATTCGCTATGGTATGACTCGTCAATGGATCATGGGGCTAACTGTTGTCACTGGTAAAGGCGATATCTTGCAGCTGAATCGCGGCATGGTAAAGAATGCTACTGGTTATGACTTGCGCCAACTATTCATCGGTAGTGAAGGCACGCTTGGCCTTGTCACTCATGCGCAAATCAAACTTGAACGTCAGCCACAAGACTTAAACGTCATGGTGCTTGGCATGGACAGCTTTAACGATGTGATGAACGTACTCTCTGCCTTTCAAGCACAAATTGATTTGACAGCATTCGAGTTCTTTGACGATGTAGCGATTGATAAGCTGATGGCACATGGTCAAGTACAAGAGCCGTTTGAATCACGTACCAAGTTTTATACCTTATTAGAGTTTGAAGCGCCTTATGAGCCAATCATGGACAAAGCCATGGCCATATTTGAGCATTGTATGGAGCAAGGTTGGGTTGTCGATGGGGTGATGAGTCAAAACCTTACGCAAGCAGCAGAGCTGTGGAAACTACGTGAGTATATCTCGGAGACTATTTCGGTATTTACGCCTTATAAGAATGATGTGTCTGTCCTTATCAGTCACGTGCCGACCTTTATTGAAGAGATTGATCACATTGTCAGCAGCAACTATCCAGACTTTGAAGTTTGCTGGTTCGGTCATATCGGCGATGGTAATTTGCATCTCAATATCTTAAAACCTGAGAATATGAATAAAGATGATTTCTTTGCTGAGTGTCAGGTCGTCAATAAGTACGTGTTTGAGACGGTACAAAAATATGGTGGTTCAGTGTCTGCTGAGCATGGGGTGGGTATGACCAAGAAGCCGTATCTGCAATACAGCCGTAGTGAGACTGAGATCAATTATCTGCGAGAGGTCAAAAAGGTATTTGATCCTAATAACATCATGAATCGTGGCAAAATTTTTGATATGTGATTGATAGGCTAACGATTTATCTCAAAAAAAAGACGCTAAACCTAATGGCTAGCGTCTTTTTTATATCTGCAACTTTATATTTGGAAAACCCAAAATTACGTTTAAAAAAACATGATTTATAGATATAACAGTACCAGCGCTACAACTAGCAAGACACTCAAAAACCCTTGAATAATCAAAAATGCTTGATGCGGCGCCGCGATATGGCGGAACATATTGCCTAACGCATTGTAAGTGATGCCCGCTGCTTTGATATGTGGCGGGGTATCGAAATTTTTGATAATTTGCAAAAACTGCTCAGTACGATCAGGTGACCAGCCGTGCGGTGCAAATGGCAAAAATGGTGAAAGCTGCGCCGCTTGCTCTTTGGTTGCAGGCGACCATAGCCAGCGCTCTAAAAACAGCAAGCGCATACGCCAGTCGGCAAAGCTGCGATGGTTAATGACTTGTAATAGCAACACTTCTACATTCTTATGACGACTATCTACAAAGATACGCTCTTGCAGATTAAATACGTCTGATTTTTTGCCTTCAATACATTGCAAGAAGTGACCATTGCCGTAGCATAGCGTGCCTGTGATGTTATGCTGCTGATTGTAGTTACGTGCGTGGCCTTCTACTTCATCAAAAATAGAAGTGCTCAAACGCGAGCCAAGAGTCAACGTACTGACATAGACCAGCTGAACCAATGCTGATTCTTCTATTTCATCCCATTTTTTGATTCTATTGCTACGAGTTAAGGGCATAATAAAACGATCCTACAGCCGAACAAATACGGCTAAATATGACAAGCAAAACGATACTATGCCTGAAGTAAATGAAGATATTGACTCACAAAAACGTAGCAAATATTTACTACCTGAGACTGTTATTACTTATACAGCTTGCTATGATAACAAGCAAAACAAAAGGTGCTGATAGATATTATTTAGATTCTATATTGAGATAATAAATAGCAAGACAGTCGCAGGTACAATGATAATGCAGGGTTATGCGCTTATCGGTGCTCACAAACCCAATAGGTATAAAGTGGTATAGAGTGCGGCGTTCGCTATCCTTTAGTCCTCTATGTTAGCCAAAATCATTACTAAATAAAGTGAGTAAAACGGTCTAAGATATCAACATAACCTATTGTAAATACGGCAATAAATTATTGTAACGACAATATCTTCCTATTGGAATGTTTTTATTACTTTTTTGCACAAAAATCGGCACACCAATGTGCTATGACACCATTATTCGATCACACTACATTCAATAGCTATTTAAAACAGGAAACTTATGAGTAAGATGGAAAAACTAGATGATTTTCACCTCACGATTGCTGAGATTAAGAAAAAAGATTATCCACAATTAAAAGCCTTGATGGATCGTGTCTATGTAAACTTGGGTGGCGCGTGGTCGAAGACAACCATTCATACTTTGATTGATGCTTTCCCTGAAGGTCAGATTGCCTTGTTTGATCATGATCAGCTGATTGGTATCGTGCTATCCATGCGCGTTGACTATGCCAAATTTTCAAACCCGCACACTTATGACGATTTGATTGGGCAAAAAGAAATCATCAGAGACAATCCAGAAGGTGATGCCATTTATGGTTTAGATGCACTCATTGACCCTGATTATCGCGGCTACCGTCTCGGTCGTCGTCTGTATGATGCACGTAAGGAACTATGCCGACAGTTGAACTTCCGCGCTATCTTAGCCGGTGGACGCATACCTAACTATCATAACCATAAAGATCTGACTCCAGGCGAATATATTGATGCCGTTGAAAGCCGTGAAATTCACGACTCAGCTTTGTCATTCCAGCTGTCTAACGGCTTTATCGTTAAACGTATTTTGACCGCTTATCTGCCAGATGATAAACAATCAAAGGGCTTTGCTACCTTGCTTGAATGGGCAAACATCTACTACGAGCCTAAAGACTATAAGCCTAACACTCGCAAGTCTGAAGTGCGTATCGGTGGTATTCAGTGGCAGATGCGTGAAGTCGAATCACCTGAAGAATTACTGCAACAGGTTGAGTTCTTTGTCGATATCATGGCTGACTACAACTCAGACTTTGCCTGCTTACCTGAATTTTTCAATGCGCCATTGATGGGTCTGTGCGAAGAAACCGATCAAAATATTGCCATTCGATTTTTGGCGGGTTATACCGAGTGGTTCAAAAATGAAATCTCGCATTTAGCCGTCAGTTATAACGTCAACGTCATTACCGGTTCGATGCCGTTACTGGACGAAGACGATACCTTATACAACGTCAGCTATCTGTGCCGCCGTGATGGCACCGTTGAAGAGCAACGCAAAATTCATATTACTCCGCATGAGCGTAGCGCTTGGGTAATCGAAGGTGGCGATGAAGTCAAAGTATTCGACACAGATGCGGGTCGTATCGGCATCTTGGTCTGCTATGATGTTGAGTTCCCTGAGCTTGCACGTTTAATGGCACTTGATGACATGGATATCTTGTTTGTGCCCTTCTGGACTGACACCAAAAACGGCTATCTACGTGTCCGCCATTGTGCACAAGCCCGTGCTATCGAAAACGAATGCTATGTGATGATTTGTGGTTCAGTGGGCAACTTACCGCAAGTTGAGAGTTTGGATATTCAGTACGCTCAGTCGTCGATTTTTTCACCATCAGATTTTGCGTTCCCGCATGATGCGATTATGGCAGAGACCACTGCCAACACGGAGATGGTATTTTTCTCTGATGTGAACTTAGACAAGCTCACTCACGTTCGTCATGAGGGCTCAGTACATAACCTGATTGACCGCCGTGATGATTTGTTTAGCTTGAAATGGAAGCGCAAGGCCAAAGTGCCAGCGAGCAAGTTGAGTGATGAGCAGCGCCGTGAAAATTCAGGTAGCGTACTGATTGGTGATCCATTACAAAACCGAGCACAAAAGCCATAATAGGTTGACGTCGCACACTTATAGTAGACTTTATAAATAACACGGCTGATTTTCAGCCGTTTATTTTTATCTACTGTCCACTCTTAGTGCAGTTATCATATAGGCAATCACGATAAGATAAGCAGTAACGATAAGCAGTAACGATAAGCCATTATTTGAAAATAACTGAAAACAATATACAAACTAAAAAGCGGATGTCATGACAACTGATATTGAGCAAAAAGAAGTAAAGCCAAAGAAGCAGCCGAAGCGAAAGATCATTTCGATACTTAAAACGATAATGTTATATGGTCTCATGTTTGTCGTGATCTATAGCGTGGTCAATTGGTGGCGACAACCTGTCATGCCTGCCAACCCTCAATTGCAACTGACCGATTACCAAGGACAGACTATCGATCTAGCAGCGATGAGTCACGAGCGTCCTACACTGGTATACTTTTGGGGTACGTGGTGTTCAGTCTGTAGTTTTACTTCGCCCACCATCAATAAACTAGCAGCAGATAACTATCCCGTTGTCACTATTGCCGTACAGTCAGGCTCAAACCAAGAGCTACGCAGCTACCTCGATCAACATCAGTTTAATTTCACCACCATAAATGATCAACAAGGCAATATCTTTGCAGATTGGCAAGGACAAGTCACACCGTCCTATGTGATATTAGAGAATGGTAAGATGACACAAGGACTAACAGGGATTCAGCCATTATGGTCATTGAAACTGCGCTTATGGTTAGCATCTGTTTTTTAGCACTTGAGTCGTACTTTATGCTTCAATAAGTCATTGTGTAAAAGGCCTATAGCTATGTCTTCACCAATGATATATGACACAGATAAACGATTGATATTGGACAAAATTGGGCTGACCTCGCACAGCTCTTTTTACCCTACCCTTTTTGTCATATAATAGCTGCCGATCTAAATATTTTTTTGAATTATTTTTACTAGCATATTTTATGTTGCAATCGTCTCGTTACCATTTATTATTGACGTAACTATTTACCGACTAATGAGCGACAATGGGTATTTATTGACATGATGGTTGATAAACCGACTATGATGAGCAATATACCTACTATTAGTAATTGAATAATATCGACACAGCATTAACCTCAGCACTATATTGAACTACATTGAACATCGAGCCTTGTATCCGGTTTTGAACCGACACACAAACCTACCTTTTAAAAAGATACCTTCTATGACTGATAAAAGCACTGACACACCAAGCCAAGATTACAAAGACACGCTGAACCTTGCGGATACGCCATTTGCGATGCGCGCAAACCTTGCCAGGCGCGAGCCAGATTGGTTAGCTGCTTGGGAAGCAGATGACGTGTACGGTAAAATTCGTCAGGCGCGTGCTGGTGCAACCAAATATATTTTGCACGATGGCCCTCCATACGCCAACGGTCAGATTCACTTGGGTCACGCGGTCAATAAAGTACTAAAAGACATTATTGTAAAATCAAAAACCTTATCAGGATTTGATGCGCCTTACGTCCCTGGTTGGGATTGTCATGGTCTGCCAATCGAACAAAAAGTCGAAGCCAAGGTCGGTAAAGTTGGTCAAAAAGTTTCTGCGACCGAATTCCGTGGTCTATGCCGCGAATATGCGAGTACTCAAATTGAATTGCAAAAAGCAGACTTCAAGCGTCTAGGTGTGTTTGGTGATTGGGACAATCCTTATTTGACCATGAATTTCCATCAAGAAGCCAACATCGTACGTGCGCTTGCCAAAATCTATGACAATGGTCATGTGACTCGCGGTATGAAGCCGGTCAACTGGTGCTTGGACTGTAGCTCTGCCCTAGCAGAAGCTGAAGTAGAATATCAAGACAAAGTCTCTGACGCGATCTATGTCAGCTTTGATGTGCTCGGTACGGACAAAGTAGCCGCATTGGCAGATATCGCAGATAACATCGCTGCTGTTATTTGGACTACCACGCCATGGACACTACCTGCCAACCAAGCTATCTCAGTACATCCAGAGCATAACTATAGCGTGGTTGCTACTGAAAAAGGCAATCTGCTACTCGCAGCGGATCTTGTCGAAACTGCGTTAAGTGAGCTAAAATTAGAAAATAACGGCATCCTAGCAACTGTATCAGGCAGCGAGCTTGAAGGTCTAAATGCCCAGCATCCACTGATTGAAGACCGTCAAGTACCGCTCATCTTGGGAGACCATGTGACTACCGATAGTGGTACTGGTCTAGTACATACGGCACCTGGTCACGGTTTAGACGATTATATCGTTGGTCTAAAATACAACTTACCAGTGGAAAACCCAGTAAGCGGTACGGGCGTTTATTTAGATAGCGCTGCTGTATTTGCAGGCGAGCACATCTATAAAGCCAATCCAAAAATCATCGCTGCACTACATGAAAATGGCCATCTAATCAGCCATACCAAAATTGAGCATAGCTATCCGCATTGCTGGCGTCATAAGTCGCCAATCATTTTCCGTGCTACGCCTCAGTGGTTTATCAACATGGAAACTAAAGGCTTACGTGCTCGCGCGCTTGCTGATATTCCATCAGTAAGTTGGACGCCAGCGTGGGGACAAAACCGTATCGAATCAATGATGACGGGTCGTCCTGATTGGTGTATCTCACGTCAGCGTACATGGGGCGTGCCGATTACTTTCTTTACGCACAAAGAAACAGGCGAGTTGCATCCAAACACGCTGGAGCTGATGGAAACTGCAGCACAGAAAATCAATGAAGGCGGCGTAGAAGCGTGGTTTGATGCTAGCTGTGAAGACTTCTTAGGTAGTGAAGCTGCTGACTATGACAAAGCAACTGATACGTTAGACGTTTGGTTTGACTCAGGTACGACGCATTTCGCTGTCCTTGATCAACGTGATGAGTTGACCAACCCAGCTGACATGTATCTAGAAGGCTCTGATCAGCATCGCGGCTGGTTCCAGACGTCACTACTGACGTCAGAAGCGATTTATGAGCGCCCACCGTTTAAGCAAGTATTGACCCATGGTTTTGTGGTCGATGAAAACGGTCGCAAGATGAGTAAGTCACTGGGCAATATCATCACGCCGCAAGAAGAGATTAATAAAACAGGCGCTGACATGCTGCGTCTGTGGATTGCGTCTAGCGATTACCGTTATGAGATGAGCGCTGGTAAAGCATCATTTAAAGGGGCAATAGATCAATATCGCCGTATCCGTAATACTCTGCGTTTCTTACTTGCCAATACCGATGACTTCGACCCAGCTACTGACAGCATTGACATCAATGAGTTGGTTAGCCTTGATAAATTCATCATTGAGCGCGCACAAACCGTACAAGCGCAAATCATTAGCGCTTATGATGCGATGGACTTTCACCAAGTCACGCAGCACGTAACGGCGTTCTGCTCGCAAGATTTGGGTAGCTTCTATCTAGATATTATCAAGGATCGCCAGTACACCACGCAGGCGGATGGTCAGCCTCGTCGCTCTGCGCAGACGGCTATCTACCATATCACTCATGCATTGATTCGCTGGATCACACCGATCTTGTCATTCACGGCGCAAGAGGCATGGGAAGTACTGAACCAACGTGAGGCTGATAAAGGTGGCTATGTATTCACTCAAGAATGGTATGAATTCCCAGCGTTTGAGCTAAGCGCCATCAGTAATGATGACTGGCAGCGCATTATGTTCGCAAAAGATATGGTAAACAAGCATATCGAAACTGCACGTGGCGAAAAAATCATCAATGCCAACTTGTCTGCCGACGTAAGTCTATACGCTGACGGTGCTATGCATGAGAGCTTAGCTAAGCTTGATGAAGAGCTACGTTTTGTATTGATTACTAGTAACGCTGCACTAAAGCCAATGAGCGAAGCACCTGCTGATAGTAAGCAGACAAACGATACGACCGCAGAGAGTACAGATGAAGTTATCGACTTAGTCGTACAAGTCAGTGCGGCTACTGGTACTAAGTGTGTACGCTGCTGGCACATCCGTGATGACATCGGCACAGATAACGCACACCCTGAACTATGCGCGCGCTGCGTGACCAACGTCAGTGGTGATGGCGAGGTGCGTTACTATGCCTAACCCAACTGATTCGCCTGAAAGCCAGCGTGACCAGCAGCCGCAGGTTGAGATTGACCATTCGCCTAAGCCTGCTCATGCAACCACAGGTAGCTCGACTACGCCTAGAAGTCGCCTGACCAAGTCAACAAATAGGACACCAAAGCTGGTGGCCAATGGCAGTCGTGCGCTTGTATGGTATATATTGGCATTGGTTATTGTCATTATCGATCAGTGGACCAAGTGGTTGGCAGAAACCAAACTGACCTTTCATGATCCAGTGCCGGTAATTGAGCCATTTCTCAATTGGACATTGGCTTATAACTACGGCGCGGCATTTAGCTTTTTGGCGGATGCTGGTGGTTGGCAGAAGTGGTTCTTTTCAGGACTGGCGTTACTAATGTCGCTATTTCTAATCATTTATCTGATTAAAGCACCGCGCAAAGCCACGCTGTTATCTTTCGGTCTAGCCTTAGTATTGGGCGGTGCAGTTGGTAATTTAATCGACCGCTTACTACATGGTCATGTGATTGATTTTATCCATGTGCATTATGCTGATGTTTGGCATTATCCGATTTTTAATATCGCGGATATCGGTATATCTATCGGTGTACTATTGATTGTCATTGATATGCTATTTTTGGAAAAAAAGCGTGAAATGCCACGGTCATAACCATCTATAGCTAGAGACATTAAGTCAATTTATAAATAAAAAAGGTGATTTACGTAATCGTAACCCACCTTTTTTTGTCTATTTTTGACGATTGAATATGTATATCAGTTTGCCCCATTGGTACAATTTCTATTCATGCACCAAAATACCAGTCTCACCGACAAAGTAAGTGTGCGTGTCTTCGACCTCGATGTTATATACCGTCATAGTAAGAGGACCTTCGCCCTCTGCCCAATCTATGGTATCAGGATCTTTCCATTCACCTTGACGGAAACCAAAGAACTCAGCATGCTCACGTTCGTCTTCAGGTGTTTGTTCTAATAGGCGTTGCTCCCATTCTGAGTCAGCTTGCCACAATTTATTTATCCATGTTGGTGCTGGATCTGTATAAAGTTCATACCTTCCTGTTAATAAATTAACGTATGATCCTTTGAGTTCGCCTGTTTCATCACCAAAGCTTACCTGATAAGCATATCCTTCTTTATTTGCATGATACATAGGTATTATGCCTTCATATCTATAGTCATACCCACCTCCACTATCAGTTGTAAAATAAGTATTATCCTTAGTCACTAAGATATCTTGAGCGTTCAATTTATCTGCTCTCACCCAACCTCTATTTTGTGTCCAAAATGGATGATCTGCTGTCATTAATAGAGGCTCAGGCAATATCTGTTGTTTCTTTAACTTACGTCTTAGATTAACTCTATCTGCCAAATTTAATTGTGGATTTACATAAGTATTAAAATACATCATGAAAATTGATGCATCATTAGTTGTCGTCCGAGCTATCCTATTGTAAATCAGCTCACCCGAGCCATTAGCTGCATTAGACAACACTTTATCACCAATTTTTAGTTGTTCTATTGGTACTAGCCCTGTTTCTGTATGTACTAAAGTGCCAGCAGTGAAACCTGAAAAATCTTTATCCATATTATTCATTCACCGAAATTATGTCTTGTCAGGATTATCGCCATTCACCCACAACCCCTGCTCACCGACAAAGTAAGTATGAGTATCTGCTACCTCAATGTTATATACCGTAGTGGTAACCGGACCTTCCCCTTCCGCCCAGTCAATGCCTGCACCCTCTTGCCAAAAGCCTGTACGGAAATTATAAAACTCGGCATTGTCTCTTAACTCTACAGGGGTTTGCTCTAATAGTCGTTGTTTCCATCCCGAATCTTCTATGAAAAGTTTCTTAAAAACTGGATCATATCCACCATGTGATAATGATTTACCAGTTAATAAGTTAATAAACCTGCCATCATTAGTTTGACTAGACAGATTTGGTATAAAACCTACTTCAATGTTCTCTGTTTTAAAAATAGGCTCTAAGATTTCTCCAGAACTTCCGATCTCACAGAAAGTAGGCTCACCACTTTGTAATGTTGCCATATCTCCCATTTCTATGTCACTGGCTTTAACCCATCCCTTATTTTGTATCCACACTGGATGACTAGCCGTACAAAGCACATCAACGTATAGATCAAAGTTATTTTGCTGTTCGAATGGTAAGTCGTCTACAGACTCAGGTGTAAAGGTAGCAAAAAACACAGGTACATCTTCAGTAATTATAGTACGAAGTACTGGCTTATAGACTAGCTCACCTTCCGCATTATGTTGATCTCTAGATAAAACCATATCCCCGACTTTAATATCTTTGATCGGTACTAATCCTCTATTGGTATCCACCAACGTGCCACCGACAAATCCTGACGTATTCATAATCACGTTATCCATATTTGTGTCTTAGTTCTCATTTATAGCAACTCTGATAGTAAATCAGTGACAGTCTCTAACCCGCCACCTGCTAATAAAAACAATAACCCTGCCATGTTCACAATGACTGTCAAATAATAGGTGACGCGAAACTCAGGCTTTTGTGATTTGTGACGCAGATACGTCTGAGCCAATAGCGCGCCTACCCAACCGCCAAGCGCGCTCAGCACGTGCAATGTAGACTCAGGTGTACGCCAGTCGCCACTTTGGGCAGCAGCTTTGTCTTTGGCATACATTATATAAGTGATTAACCCTAGTGCAGCATACCAGCCGACCACTAGCCAACTCAGTTTACCTGTCGCTGACAATAGAGCTAAAACACCATAAAAAGCCAGTCCAAGGAACGAGCGTTTCTTTTGTCCTGCTTCAAACTCCGCTTGCGCGCTACGTTTGGCATTACGTTGACGGATCTGTTTATTTTTTTGTGCCATTTTTTGCTGCACAAAACCAAGTTCTTGTACTTGTTTGGCTCGCCTGCGCCCTTGATCGTCTTGTCCGATACTAAAGACGACTTGCTCGCCAACATTGGGACGGCGCTGCGCTCTAAACTCACTCACGTGAAAGAAGATTGAATCCCCTGCTTCGGTTTCGATAAAGCCAAACCCTTTATCATCCTGCCATTTTTTGACAGTGCCTTGTTGTTTATTCACCACCGACACCTCATATCTTTTAGAATTGCCAGTTATAGTACACCATATGCGTTACATTATTGACGCTTACATCTAATCGCAGATGGCTTATTATTTCTTACACTATAATACTGTAATTACTGCAACTAAAGAGACTGCAACCCAACGCAGCATTTTCTATTCTTTTATTCTAACAACCGATGGCTTTTTATTATGACTCAATCTCAATTTATTAACCCAAACGAAGACACTCGTATCGCTCATGGTAGCTTTGTTAAGCTGCACTTTGAAGTTTCACTAGAAAACGGTACCATCATCGACTCAACCTTTAATCGTGACGCACCTGTGTCTTTGACCATTGGTGATGAGAGCTTGTTACCTGGTTTTGAGCAAGTACTGATGAATCTACGCGCCGGTGACACTCGTACCGCACACCTTGAGCCAGAGCAAGCATTTGGTGAGTGGAATCCTGAAAACATCCAACATTTTAGCCGTACTCAGTTTGCGCTAGTCGCTGACAATCCAGAAATTGGCATGATGGTTGAGTTCGAAGATAAAGGCAAAAATACGCTGCCCGGTACGATCAGTGCCATCGATGATGATCAAGTCGAAGTCGACTTTAATCATCCGCTTGCTGGACAAGACGTGTTGTTCAAAGTAAAAATATTTAAAGTCACACCGCCCGGTGTCACTGGTATCAAATTGATGTAGTCACTTAAAGACTATCAAAAACTCGTTAGACATTAACTAAGATAAAAACTAGCGACGATAAAAATAAATATTGATAAAAAACAGCCAAAAGGGAGACTTATATGCAGTATCAAACGTTACCGCAACTCGATGAAAAAGTATCTAAAATCTGTCTAGGCACGATGACATGGGGACAGCAAAATACTGAGTCCGAAGCACATGAGCAAATGGACATGGCACTCAGTGAAGGTGTGAACTTTTGGGATACCGCCGAGATGTACCCGTCACCACCAGACAAAGACAAACAAGGCGATACCGAACGCTTTATGGGTACTTGGTTTAACAAGACCAAACAGCGTGACAAAGTCATTCTTGCTAGCAAAATATCACCCATGGATTTTTTGCGTGATGGTCAAACGCGCTTTAACGCGCAGCATATCAGTAGCGCTATCGATGGTAATTTGGAACGTCTACAGACAGACTATATCGATATCTATCAGCTGCATTGGCCTGAGCGTAAAACAAATTTTTTTGGTCAGCGCGGCTATACAGAGGACATGGCAGCGCAGTCATTAGATGACTTAACGCCCTTTCTAGAGACCATTCAGGCGCTGAATGACGAGATCAAAAAAGGTCGCATTCGTGCTTATGGCTTATCTAACGATACCGCATGGGGTCTCATGCGCTACTTATGGGAAGCGGATAAAAACGACTTGATTGCCCCCATTACCGTACAAAACCCATATAGTTTGTTGAACCGGTTGTATGAAGTTAATATGGCTGAGATTGCCCATCGTGAGAATGTTGGTCTACTTGCGTATTCACCGCTTGGTTTTGGTGTATTGTCTGGTAAATACCTCGATGGCAAACGTCCAGCTGGTGCGCGTCTGACGATGTATGATCGTTTCGGGCGTTATGTGAATGAGCAGGCCAAATCAGCCACTGAGCAATATGCCAAGATAGCCGCTGAGGCAGGTCTAGATATGGCACAGATGTCATTAGCCTTTGTGAACTCTCGTCACTTTGTCACCAGTAACATCATTGGCGCCACGACGACCGAACAGCTCAAATCAAACATCGATAGTGTCAATGTAGAGCTGACCGCAGACGTTTTAGAGGCTATTGAAGCGGTACATGCGCAGCAGCCTAACCCATCACCATAGTTCATTAGAGAACATAAGTGCTGATAGTATTTACTGTATGATATTGCATTAACCCTATGAGCACTGACAAAAAAAGGCGCAAATCGTAGTCATATGACTCGCGATTTGCGCCTTTTTATTGACTAGACTGCTTATTGGCTAGACTGCGTTACAAACACTACAAGCAATCGGTAGTACAGGTCTATCAGTCCTGCGCTGGTGTGCTAAGGACTCTTGAATGCAGCTCTGCTAAGCCTTCTTGCATACGTGCCTGCAATACATTGGTCAGCTCACTTTTAGTACAGCCTTTTGGATCGATCGGTGCTAATGGTAAGACATAAGCAGTGACATCTTTGCTATCAAGCACTTTTTTCATGCTCTCTTTCATGGTCAGTTTGCCATAGTATGGTAGTGCGTCACTCAAGGTGCCATCTTTATCAACATAAGCGATGATGATTGGTCTGATAGGCACATCAGCGTCTATGGCTGATTGTAGGAGTGTCCCATGAATGCGCTTTATTTTTTTACCACTAGTGGTCGTCGCCTCAGGGAAGAAAATAATCGAAAAACCTTTGGCTAAAAAGTCAGCAATCTGTGCCGATACTGAGCTTGCATCACCGGATCCACGCTCGATGAAAAGCGTCCCTGCGGCATGGGCAAGTTTGCCAAATACAGGCCATTCACCGATTTCAGCCTTGGATAAAAAGAACGCTGGGCTCACAGTACCAACGACAGGGATATCCATCCATGACACGTGATTCGATACCCATAAGCCATGAAACTGCTCTACAGGTTCCACTTCTACCACTTTTACCCCAAAAGAGCCTGCCATCTTGCGGCAGAATGTCTGGATATAGCGCGGTAGGGTCTCGCGTGGTGGCTGCTTAAATGCACCGATACGCTTCGCCGCGCGTATGCCGCCGACCATGGTCGTGGTCATACCAGCAACCTGACGGCCTCGGCTCAACTGTCGTCTGAGTGAAAAGCTTGATTTAGCTTGGCTCATCTTCGCCCTCATGATTAAATAACGGGTGTTTAATAGTCAAAAAACGAGCTCAGTATAGCAAAGTTAGCACACTCAGTGATAGCTTGTTCACTCAGTGAGTGCCGACTTTTATACAAACGCGCAATAAAGCAGATTTATAAAAAATTATCCGCAGCAAACGCTGTAACATAAAACCATCGCTAATTATGCTAATACGCTTTAATATCAAGTGATAAGACCATATATAGATAATCATATGAACGCTACGTCAAAGCTTCTTGAGCTGATTATAGCGAGACATTTACTTTATTAAATAGGTGATACTCTTTGGATTATTTTGAAAGACATGAAGGTGGCGAACGCGCCATTTTAGTACATTTAGACATCCGCCAAATTCAAGATCCTGACGATCTTAGTGAATTTGAGCTGTTGGCTGATTCAGCAGGTGCCGATCGTTTGGCACTAGTCACTGGATCACGCTCACGCCCTGACGCCAAATACTTCGTTGGTAGCGGAAAAGCAGAAGAAATCGCAGAGTTGGTACGCGAACACGAAGCAGACATCGTACTGTTCAACCACAGCTTGTCGCCATCACAAGAGCGTAATATCGAAGCACTAGTGAAGTGCCGCGTGTTGGATCGTACTGGTTTAATTTTGGATATTTTTGCGCAGCGTGCCCGTACCTACGAAGGTAAGCTCCAAGTAGAGCTGGCTCAGCTTAACCATCTATCAACGCGTCTGGTACGTGGTTGGACGCATTTGGAACGTCAAAAAGGTGGTATTGGTCTGCGTGGACCGGGTGAAACCCAGCTTGAGACCGATCGCCGTCTATTGCAGACTCGTGTCAATCAGCTAAAGAGCAAACTAGAAAAAGTCCGTCAGACCCGTGCGCAAGGGCGTGCCCGTCGCCAAAAATCTGATGTGCCAACCATCTCACTGGTCGGCTACACCAATGCGGGCAAATCTACTTTGTTCAATCGTTTGGTCGATGAAAATATCTACGCTGCTGACAAACTATTTGCGACGCTAGATCCTACTCTACGCCGTTTAGACTGGCAGGGAGTTGGTCGTGTCGTCTTGGTTGATACGGTTGGTTTCGTCCGTCATCTGCCGCATGAGTTGGTTGAGTCTTTTCATGCAACCTTAGAGGAAACTCTAGAAGCAGATTTGTTATTGCACGTCATTGATTCTTCTAGCGAAGATATGCACGAGCAGATTCAGGCGGTTAAAGAAGTATTGGCAGAAATCGATAACGATGTACCTGTGCTCAATGTCTACAACAAGATTGATTTGACTGATGAGCCTGCACATATCGGCTATGCTAGCGAAGGTCAGCCAAACCGCGTCTATGTTTCTTCTAGACAGAATCTAGGCATGGAAGAGCTAACGCTTGCCGTACAGCAACTGCTGACAGGTAAACTGACGACGTTTGATTTGACCTTGCCGTATGATGCTGGACAGTTCAAAAACACTCTATATGAATTGGGTGTTATTGAAGAAGAAAGCTATGACGATACGGGTCGTGAATGTCTGACGATTCGTTTGCCAAGTGACCGCTTAAGACAGCTACTGGGTCAAGCCAACTTAAAACCTATCGATGTGTTGCCGCTGGCACAAGCAACATTGCTGATGCCAGTACTCGAAGAGTTTGAAAAAGTTAATGACGTTGAAGAGCCAACCATGACAGAGGCTGAAGAAAAGGCGTTTGACGAGTTTGATGCATTACATTCAGAAACAGCTGATTCAGAAAAATAATCGTTTCTGTAAAATAAGAGCTATTGTTAAAGTGAGTCATTTGCGGCAGTAATCGAATGAACGTTTGATTCATACTGTTAGATCACAAACCCTTATATAGTACGTTAAAATAGAATAGACGATATCCATTGATATCGTCTATTTTTTTTGGATATGATGAGTCACAGTGCATAGGCTTTATTAGTTGCCCCACTCTCTATATAATCGCCTGTTATACATTCAACAAATATTGATAGATAGCGTTAATATTTTAAAAGTGAATCATTGCTACTATCAGTATTTATAGCATCATTTTCTACGTTGTGTTCTTGGTGCGATCATGTGCTTTGTTTTATACACCATCCATTTATATCTGACTTGGCCAGAACTGCTTATGAAGCCTGCTCACTCTCCCCATCTCCCACTATGGCTTGCGTTAATTCTAACGTTGACCATGGTTATCGTAGTCCGAGAAACGGCGGTTGTTCTCTGTCAAATGGCAGGCATCGAAAAAGCGGCCAATATTGCCGGTTTGGTTGCGATGTTTGTTATTTTGATGGCGTGGCGATTGCTTAAGGGATTACCGAGCTGGCTCACACAGGCCAGTAATACTTTACTAGTCGATAGTGGTTTTGCCTTCTTACCAGTTTCTGCTGGCGCAGGTTTGTTGCTATTTGCTCTAGGAGATGAGTTATTGGGTGTGATGATAACGATGATCGTTAGTACGCTCATACCACTGTGGGGACTAGCATTATTGGCCAATCGTTGGCTCAATCACGCTACAAACACTGATAGTACGACTACCACTGAGCAAAAGGGACAGCCGTGAGCTGCGGAGAGATATTATGACTTTTGACAGCGTATTTATGGCAACCCTAGCCGCAATATTATTGACATTAGCAGCACATGTAATTGCACGTGTATTGGCACGTAAACTATCATGGCTACCGATGGTCATTACCGCACTTGTTCTAGTACTTGTTTTCCTATTTGTACTGCAGTGGGATTACAACAACTATTACAGCGCGGCAAAACCTGTATTTGACCATCTGTTGGGATATGTCACAGTACTTCTGGCTGTGCCATTGGCGGCGATGAACTTTAAAGGCTTACCAGTCAAAAAACTCACCCTAATTGTCGCTATTGCTAGTGTCGTTGGGGCATTATTGCCTATGTCACTGGCCTATTTATTTTCGCTCAGTCATGAGACCCTATTGGCTTTCGCTACCCGTTCTGTGACGACGCCGATTGGCTTGAGTGTCGCAGATTTAATCAAAGCACCATTGGCAATGGCTAACCTAATTATCATCGTCTCAGGTCTGATAGGTGGTACGGTCGCGCGATTTTTGTTCCGCGGTATCAATGATGACCGTGCTAAAGGTCTAGCACTGGGGTTAGCAGCTCACGCGTTTGGTACAGTAGAAGCTTGGCAAATCAGTCACACAGCTGGACGTTATGCAGCATTTGGCTTGGCAGTGAACGGGTTGGTTACTGCGGTTTGGGTGCCTATCTTCATCAGTGCTATCGGTATCTAGTCATCACTAAAAGTCTATCTACACTATTCTTATATTTTTAAAAACCTAACCATTAATAGGCTTATCTACTGTTAATTTTAAATTAAAAATCACCTCGACTATTCAAATGTCATTATTATTTCTTAAAAAATTGAGACACTTTATTTATCTGAATTCATAAACGAAAAAACCGACTACAAATGGCTCATTAAGTAACCTAAAAAAGTTAGCATATTGATTTATCTAAGGTTATTTAATAAAAGAAATCTGATCTTACAACTTAGTTTGTCAATCTGATGCGCCAAAAAGTTATTATATGTTATAGTAAGCAACTATTATTTTTTGTATCTATTGCAAGTGGTTCCTTATTGAAAGTGATAATTGCTCAGCTGCTGTCCTCACAGTGGGCTAAATAATTCTGCAAAATCAGTAACCGCTTAAGCGCCTAAATCAATGCATATATAGGCAAAATAATTTGCTGTTATTCGATAAAAAGTGATTTTACTATGATAAATACGGCTACTTTGATGACTCGCTGCTTATCTCCCCTTTTACTAAGTGCAATGGCTCTTTCGACTTTTTCTGTCGCTGCCAATGCAGGCAACATGTATATCTACAAAGACAAAGGTGGACAAGTACTGTTGACCAACGTCAATCCTAGTGGAAATTTTGATAAGTTTACGAAAAAAGTAAAAGTAACTTATTATAAAGACTCTAAGATGTATGACGGAAGTAGCGATAGCTATGGTAGCAGCGCCGCTAGCAACAGCGGAAGTCGCAACTCTTACGACAGCTACATTCGTGCGTCCGCTGAGCGCAATGGTGTTGACCCTGCCCTTATGAAAGCGATGATGCACACTGAATCAGCTTTTAATCCAAACGCACGCTCACCAGTAGGCGCACAAGGCCTGATGCAGTTAATGCCTGCGACTGCGCGCCGTTTCAATGTCAGCAACCCTTGGAACCCTGCAGATAATATCGAAGGATCAGCCAAATATATCGCGTGGCTCATGCGCCGTTTCAATAATAATGTCGAACATGCTGTCGCAGGCTACAATGCGGGTGAAGGCAATGTCGATAAATACGGTGGCATCCCTCCATTCAAAGAAACACGTAACTATGTTCAAAGAGTAATGAGCCGTTATCATAGCCTGTATAAAAACGATGCCGGACTGTTTGGTGCAAGTATCAGTGCTAACAATCAAACCAGTAGCACCAGTACAAGTAATGGCTTACAAAATGTCAGTTATGGCACCAGCAGCAATGTGAATAGTGCCAGCTATGCCAACTCAGCCTATGCGGCTTTACGCTAAGCCAGTTATCCAAAAGTCAGACATAAAAAAGCCCATTAACGAATTAATGGGCTTTTTTATATCTGGACGCTTTATATCGTGATGCTTTATATCTTGATACATTAAGAGTGATAAAGCCAAACTGTGAGTCACAATTAAGGACTCACAGCTGATCCAATACTATATGATGCTTACTTGTTAGCAGCCTGAGTTGCAGCAACTTCAGCAGCGAAGTCTTCTTGCTTCTTCTCGATGCCTTCACCAACTTCTAGACGTTTGAAGCCAAGTACTTTTACGCCTTCAGCTTTTAGGACTTCACCAACTTTTTTGTCGTTGTCCATAACGTATGGCTGACGTAGTAAAGTTACTTCGTCTAGGTACTTACGTAGGCCACCTTCGATCATTTTTTCAACGATGTTGTCAGGCTTGCCAGACTCACGAGCTTTCGCTTCGATGATGTCTTTTTCGCGTGCCAATACGTCAGCAGCAACATCTTCATCATCTACAGCAACAGGGTTGAATGCAGCGATATGCATAGCAAGGTTTTTACCAGTGTCAGCGTCGCCGCCTTCAAAAGATACAACTACACCGATACGTAGACCATGACGGTATGCAGCGATGTTAGCACCTTCAAGTGTTTCAACACGGCGAATCTGGATGTTTTCACCGATTTTCTGTACTAGTGATACACGTGCTTCTTCAACAGTCTGACCTTCGCCATAAGACAATTCAGAGATAGCAGCAACGTCAGTTACGTTGTTTTCTAATGCAAGGTTAGCAACTTTTTCTGCAAATGCAGTGAAGCTGTCATCTTTTGCAACGAAGTCAGTCTGGCAGTTAACTTCTAACAAGAATGCTTTGTTTTCGCCTTGAGCGATAATGATAGCGCCGTCAGCTGCGATGTTACCCGCTTTTTTAGCTGCTTTAGCTTGACCAGATTTACGTAGGTTATCAATGGCAACTTCAACATCACCGTTTGATTCTTCTAACGCTTTTTTACATTCCATCATGCCAAGACCAGTACGGTCACGCAATTCTTTTACCATTTTGGCAGATACTTTTACTTCTGTCATAAGAGTCACCTTAGTATAGTTATGTATAGGAGTGCTGTATTTCTAAATGCTGTATTTCTATTCGATATCTTGGTATTACTTAAAATCTAGCAGACAGCTCGTTTTGAACGATTACTAATATAGCCATAGATGATGTCAAACAAATAACATCTGTACAATATAGCGATATGACCAGTAGGAGCGATAATACTCGCTCAATAGTTGCTCGCTCTACGTATGGCATTATTAATAAGGCTTTATTCAATAACAAGGCATGACGAGTAAAACTACATCATGCCTATTATGAGCTTATACGCTGTTCAAAACATTATATGGATGCTGATAGATACACTATCAAGACATCCTTACAAAGTTAAACTTTTTAAGTCAGCTACTTATTCTGCTGGAGTTGCAGCAGCTTCTTCTGCAGCTGGCGCTTCTTCAGTTGCAGCAGGTGCTTGCTCAGCTTTACCACCAGCTTGAGTTTGTGCGTATTCTTTACCAGCGATGATAGCATCAGCCATAGAAGTTACATACAAAGTCACAGCACGGATAGCATCATCGTTAGCTGGGATGATGTAATCAACGTTGTCTGGGCTAGAGTTAGTATCAACGATACCGATAACTGGGATACCCAAGTTCTTGGCTTCTTTAATAGCGATAGCTTCGTGATCTACGTCTACTACGAAGATAGCGTCAGGTAGGCCGCCCATGTCTTTGATACCACCTAGTGAACGCTCAAGTTTTTCCATATCGCGAGTACGTTCTAGCGCTTCACGCTTAGTTAGCTTAGCGAAAGTACCGTCTTCTGCTTGCTTTTCTAGCTCTTTTAGACGGTTGATTGACTGACGTAGAGTTTTCCAGTTAGTCAACATACCACCTAACCAGCGATGGTCAACGTATGGCATACCAGCGCGAGCTGCTTGCTCACGTACGATACCGCTTGCAGCGCGTTTAGTACCAACAAATAATACTTTGTTTTTCTTAGCAGCTAGGCCGTTTACGTAAGTCAACGCTTCGTTGAATGCTTTTACGGTGTGCTCTAAGTTGATGATATGGATTTTGTTACGTGCGCCAAAGATGTATGGACCCATTTTTGGGTTCCAAAAACGTGTTTGGTGACCAAAGTGAGCGCCTGCTTGTAGTAAGTCGCGCATTTCGATTTTGGTTGGATTCTTTGTAGCCATGAGAATATATCCTATTGGTTGGGTTATGCCTCCACATCACAAAAACAGCCTATTTAGCGACACGCATCTGCTACCGGTTAGTTTTCATTAGTAAAGCACTAACAGATCACAAATTAATCAAGTCGCCAAACACCCAGCAATTTTTTGCCATGATGTGTGTGTCATTGGTTGGTTAAAAAAAAGAAGCTATCGCTAGATCGAAGCAAATGCCCAAATCTAAACTATAAAAAATAGCTGCGCTGTATTTTATCACATAACGTCTTGGAATCTCCAGCAGTTTGTTTGTAGCGTATCAATAAGATAAAAACAAAATATGGCGATAATAAAACAAAAAAAGCGACACATTTGCATCGCTTTTTTCATGATTATCTTTTTAATAGCTATTTTTCAAGCAAGGTTAATACCGTCGCTCTGTTATAGAGGACTGACTATAACTTATGCAATGCAAATACCAATGACCGCCTTGTAACCACGCCACGTAAATGGTGTGATATAGCTTTGACGATCTTTAGGTAAATAAGACACGCTTGGCGCACTCTCCACAATGTGCGGCGGAGAAATAATAAACTCTGAACCAAACTCTGTCCGAGCGTTACCTGAGATTGTATTGGCCATTTCACCCAACAAATCTTTCATCATGGTGATTGAAGAGTCAGGCTCGCCCATCACTTTGATGACTTCTCGCAACATCACGCTTGGTGCACTGACATAGACGCAGCCTTCTAAAGGCCCTGATATCTTAATGACACCGCTATAATCAAAGCCAATCGCGCTTTTGTTGTTGTTCAAGTAAGGGGTATCAATTGACACTTCCGAGCCATCGATTTGCGCAAAAAATGCATTAATCGAGCTTAGAAATACACCCAATTTTTCTACTTTAACCATAATATATTAATATCCATCTGTATTACGTGGCAGCATTAATCTTGCAAACAAACCACAATCTCGCCTACTTGAGAATGCCAAGTGATGGGGATGATAAAAGAACGCTCATCGTTCGGCAATACAATACTTTGCGGTGCACCTTTGAACACAAATGGTACAGAGATATGAAACTCTGAGCCAAACTCTTTACGTGCATTGCCTGCGATTGTGTTGGCCACTTCCCCAGCCAGATCTACATAGTTCTCTTCACTTTTATCAGTTTCGCCCATGCTGTCCAATATTGAAGACAGCAAGTCACGCGTCGCCGAAAAATACACCACGCCTTTTTGGCCACCAGATATACCAATCACGCCCGTATAATCATGGACTTTTGGCTGTTTGTTTTCTAGTAAGTAAGGGGTATCGGCAATAAGCTCTTCTCCCCCAAACTGTTCAAAATAATTACTAATAATACTTAAAAAAATCTGTAGCTTTTGCTCTTTCATAATGACATCTGCTTTGGTCGATGAATGGTATTAGTCTTGCATCAGCTCATACAAAGACTCTACAAGCTCCTCTTCCGAAAAAGGCTTGCACAAAAATCCGCTAGCACCTAACGACAGTGCTTCAATGCCGGTGGCTTTGTCCGATAACGCTGATACCACCAAAATACGTACTTCAGGATCAATCGCGATGATTTTTTCAATACACTCTAGCCCATCCATTTGTGGCATGGTTAGGTCCATGGTGATCACATCAGGACGATGAACATTGAACTTTTCGATGGCTTGAACACCGCTAGTCGCTGTCGCAACCAACATGAATTTTCCTGAATCGTATGCGCGCTGAATACGGTTTCTAATAATATTTGAATCATCAACAATCATTAACTTATGCATAACTTATCTACTACCTTTAATGAAGTGCTTGTCGTCCCTGACAATGTAATTACTATTTTAATTAAGCTTTAGGTAAAGTAATGACAAACCGTGTCATCTGACCCAGCTCGCTATTTACATTAAGCTTGCCATCATACTCTTTTACTTTTGCTTTGATGATATCAAGTCCGACACCGCGGCCACCGTCTTCATCTGCGTGCTCTTTGGTAGAGAATCCAGAAGAGAACAGCTGTTTGAGTAAGTCGCCTTTGCTAAGCTGATTTGCCTCTTCCGTACCGAAACGACCTTCTTGAATCAGCTTATTACGGATGTTGTCATAGTTGATACCCTGTCCGTCATCTTGCACCACCAACATAAAGTTTGAACCGTTGTCTTGCACTTCCAAATCAATGGTCCCAACGTCAGTTTTGCCAGCAGTATGACGCACACTTGGCGACTCGATACCATGGACTACCGCATTACGTAGCAACTGAATACTGATTTCTTTGATTGGCTTTGCAAGATGCGCCGGAATGCTGGTTTGGGTCAGCGTCGTACTTTTTAGCTGTACTCGCTTGCCTTGTCTTGCAGCAATCTCTTTTGTAAATTCATTGTAAAAAGACAATAAATCGTCATCTGTTTCATTGTCTAAGTCGATATCTAGCCCACCATCACCATCAAAGTTAGCATTGCTAGCTGCATGGTCTGTTACTGGATTTTGAGTAGCGACTGGTGCTTGTACGGTTGACGTCTTCGCTGCTGACGGTGCTGAGCGGTTGATACGCTCACCCAATGTCGCAATTGTATTCGATAAGCTGAGCAAGTCATCCAAATGTACTGCCAATGGTAAGAAGTCATTACCAGACAACTGACCTTGGTTTTGCAATGCATGTAACTTGTCTTCAGCATCAGAAGCAATCTTCGTAAAGCTGTGTAGTTTTAGTGCTGATGCTTCACCTTTTAAGCTATGCATTTCACGATAAATAGCTTTTAATTTGCCTTCAAGCTCGTATTGTGAGCTACCAGGATTTTTCAAGATGTTATTCATCTTCTCGATATGCGCTTGGGTATTACCAATAAACTCATTAATAATCTTTGGATTTACATTCAAGATAGTCGTTAACATCTCAATCTGCATATCGTTTTGCGAACGCTCTTTTTCTAGGCGCTGTTCTAAGTAGACTGCATCTGATACATCGTTAACGTTGACCAAAATACGGGCAATGTCTTTATTGTCATAAACACGTGAGAATTTAAAATCTAAGAAGCGATTATCAAGACTCTTGTCTTCAGACAAATTATGCAGCATGACTTTATTTAATGGGTTAAGTGAATCTACCAGTTTTTCTTTAACTCGAGGGTTATAGAGCTGTTCAATAAACTGCTGGGTGGTCTTAAGGTCTTTATCAGAGATACGACCACGTAAGACATTGGTAAAGTTTTCCCCTGCCAAACTATCAGAGCCGATGATATTGTTCAGCGCGCGAGAATGCTGTTGACCAATATTCAAGTCTTTATCCAGTAGGAAAAGACCCGTATTTACCGTTTCCATAATCTCTTGCGTTTCTTGGCGAGCGGCAGATGCTTCAGCATCCGTCTCACGTAGACGACGTACAAAGAAGAATACGAAGATTAGGAAGTAGGTAAAGATAGCGGCAACACCAAGCACCTGAATAAGACGAATGGTAGTTGCTTGACGTTGTGCACTATCGAACACGTCTTTTGTCAAATTATCCAAAGAATCGTTAATAAACAAACTTGATGTTTTCGCCTGTTCAACGGCCTGCGTCAATTCATCAGCAGACGTTACCATGATATTATCAGCATCTTTTAGATATGTTTGAATCTTAGGCTCTAGCGCTTTCCATTGCTCATTGGCCGCAGCAATATTGGTTTGTGCTTGACTATCAATTTTTGGCAAGTCATAGCTATTACCTTCTGCATCTGTAATTGTACTGCCTTGCTCAATAGCAGCAATCGAGCTGGTGATTAGCGCAGTATTTTGTTCTAAACGGCTTAGCACTCGTTGTATGTGCGGAGAGTTAGTATCCTCACCATAACTACTGTCTAAATCGAAAAGATCTTTAATTACTGCCTGTGCACTGTTTGCCACTTGGTTAGTTTGGTCAATTAAAGCCGTGTTTCGTTCTAATAAATTTGAGGTATAAAACGTGAACGCTAGCAAAGCACCGATTAGAGATAAAAATAGTGCAATTGAAATAATCAGACCTTGATAGCGCTTATTGTCGACATTAGGTACGGTTGCCATCTTCAGAATTCCTTAGTTCAATTGCTTAGTATTGGTGTCAGAGTCGCTCTTTTCAGCAGGGTCAGCTTCACCCAACCAGCGCGCCTCAATTTCTTTAAATGTCCCTTTTTCTTTTAGTTTGGCAATACCTTCATTAACCGTTTTGATAAGCTGAGTATCTTCTTTTGCCATGAGCACCACTTGCTGGGCTGAGGGTGCATCTGCAGCTTCATAGGGTACAATTTTCACTTTATGCTCAGGATAGCCTTTGACGATATATTGCAAGACTGGCATATCGTACAAGAAGACATCCGTATTACCTTGAACCAAATCCTGATACGCCAAAAATGCTGTAGGTCTCGAAATTAGCTCCACCGAACTACCCATCTCTTTTAGCGTGTCTTCTTCTTTAGAGCCTTCTAACGTACCTGCTTTTAGACCTTTTATATCGTTTAAGTCTTTTATATCAAACTTACCTTCCAAATACATGATAGTAGCTGGGTTGAAAAAGTATGGTGTTGATAGACCATATCTCACTGCACGATCGTCTTTGTAAGAAATACCAGAAATCGCTAGATCACGCTTTCCTGATTCAACGCTATCGAACATATCTTGCCAAGTTTCTTTGTAAAACTCGACTTTGAATCCCTGCTCTTCACCAATAGCACGAATTGAATCAACATCAGTGCCTTGCATATTGCCATAGTCATCTTGGAACGAAAAAGGCGGCAAATCACCAGTCATGGCAACTTTCAATGTTGGCGCTGTATCAGGTAGCTTACTCACAAAGCTATCTGTATTTTCCTTTACTGGTGTATTTGCACTTTCTTGAGTAGCAGAATTACCACAGCCAAATAGGCCAACACTCAACAAAATCGGTAACGCTCGATATAACTGCTTCATAATCTATCCTTGAAACCTAACGTTGTATTACATTTTAATTAATTGACAATCTAGCAAGGTTAAGCAATGTCTATACATATTCACTTACAGAAAGTTACGTTAGATAATACTTACCTAATTTTGCGATTGCAATAATTATGTTTGGTCATTATTTAGAGTTAGTTATATATAAAAAATACAGCATATAATTCGGAACAACTTATGTTTACTAAAGTCTGATAACCGTTGCTACTTAAAGTCTCTATGAGACTTGATTCTTAACTGAATAAGTATTCAACATAAAAAAGCACTCATACGCTGTGAACGTATGAGTGCTTTTTAAAATACAGCTAACTTAAAATAGAGGCGCTGTTACTCTGCATCGTCCAAATTGAGATTACGATCAATTTTCCAAATCAGGAAAGAACCGAAACTCATTAGTGAGAACAGGGCAATACCAACTTTGAGAACTGGATTGACTGGAAATAGGTTCAATAACAAACCGCCAAAGATACCGACTGAAAACATTAGCGAACCTTGTAGCGCACTTGCCATACCAGCACGGCGTTTCTGAAAAGCGAGCGCAATTGCAGAAGCATTGGGCTGGGTCAGACCCAATCCTGCGATACAAAAGAAGATACAAGCCAACACCAGCGGCAACCAAGCATCTGTCCCTAAAAGCAAGCCGATCACGAATAGCAGACCCGCAGAGATAACTTGCATCATTGCCCCAAAGCGCAGAATACTTAGTATTCGAAAGCGATTGGTAAGCCATTGGTTTAACTGAGTCAAACCTACAAAACCTGCCGCATTCATTCCGAACAACCAAGCGAAATGTGTTGCTGAAACGCCATAAGTATCCATGATTAATTCAGAAGCCGAGCTGATATAGACAAACATCGCTCCCATTAACAATCCGCCACCAATTGCTGGATAGTTAAAAGTCGGGTCTTTTAATAAATCCCAATATTGACTGAGCACTTCCCTTGCAGGACGTACGTTACGGTTTTCTTCGGTCAAAGTTTCAAAAAAGAAAAACTTAGTAAGTAGCAAGTTTAGAGCACCAAATGCAGCTAAGAACCAAAATATAGAGTGCCAATCAAAAAACTGTAAGAATAGCGCGCCAAGCGATGGTGCCAATATCGGTGCTAAGCCCATCACTAAAATCATAATGGAGAAAGCTTTTGCCGTTTGTTTGGCAGTGAGGCGATCTCGAATCGCAGCGCGAGTAACTACTGCACCGACGCACGCGCCCAATGCTTGTAAAGTACGGCCTGCAAACAGTACATACTCATTGTCAGTGGTCGCACAAAGAATAGAAGCGATAACGTATAACGTCATACCTATATATAAGGGTTTGACACGGCCAACACGGTCACTGAATGGTCCGTAAAATAGCTGCCCAAATACCAAACCTAAAAAGTATGCAGGGACAGAGTTGGCCATAAAGGCCGTTGAAACACCGAAATCATCAGCCATCGATGGCAATGCTGGCAGATACATATCAATCGATAATGGGCCTACCGCAACCATCAGCCCAAGCATCATAATCCATGCAACAGGCAAATCAGCAGAGCGCACTCGCTCAGAAGCGATAGGTTTATTTGGAAGGGAGGGTTTTGAAGCAGACATATTTAGACCGTTTTATATAGTGGCTATTATTTTTGATATTTTATTTTTCGACGTTTAATTGCTTGCATATGTTGTTAGGTAGGCTTTGGTCATTTTACTGGCTTATCCAGTAATCAAAATAGATACCTTTAACAACAATAGTGCATCTTTACCCACATCGGTGCAAGCAGACAATGCTATATCGTGCTATCTGCTTGCATTTCAATGGCTATAAGATATTGGCGAAACAACCGCTAACAATTAAACCTGTTAAAATAATTTACCAAAATATGTCTGGTATTCTTAAGTAGCAACCTCTTCTATTAAAGCGAGTCAAATAAAAAATAGAACTAGCAAAGTTGCTAATGGAAAAAATTTAGCGGAATTGGCGTTTGCCAAATAAGGTGCTGGCCTGCTTTGCTTTTCTGAGGGCAAGCTTACGATTACGACCAAGCATCATTTTAAGCTGCCATGCTTTTTCTTTATATAAAGTCTTGGCAGGTTGATCATACATCGCATTTATCACGCGTTTACTTGCTAGCACCGCATCAGGAGAGCGCTCTGCAAACTCGGCAGCAAGTTTTTGTGCCTGTTCAAGAGGCGCTTCACTACAGTGGCTAATCAAGCCTAACTCTTTGCCTTCATTAGCATCGATGATACGAGCGCTCATGGCGAGTTCTTTTAGAGTATCTTCTCGTAGAACCCCAAATGCTGATTGGGTCAGTCCCATATCTGGCACTAGGCCCCACTTAGCTTCCATAATAGATAACTGACAATCAGGGTGACTGACACGTATGTCACAAGCCAACGCCAACTGCAACCCAGCGCCGATACAATACCCTTCCAATACTGCTATGACAGGTACTGGTAGATCACGCCATACCAAGCACACCCGTTGGAACGCACTTTGCCATGGCTTAATCAACTCCCAAAGCGCAAATGCTGTATTCTTTGGATGATTTAAGTCCCCTAAGTCGATCCCTGCACAAAACGTCCCCTCTGCCCCATTTAGAATGACTGCGCGTATGGTTCTGTCCTTGCTAATACGACCTGCCAGCTTAATCAGCTCATTGATTACCTGAAAGCTCATGGCATTTTTTTTATGTGGACGATTTAAGGTAACCGTCAGTATGTTGTCTGTAATACTAACTTGTAAGGTCTCATACTGGTAACTTGCAATCGCGTTCATAACAATCCTTATTAATGAATAAAATAAATATGGTGCTGATATTCACAATATTAGCAGGCTTGTCTTTGTTGTACCGTAGTAATAACTGACTGCCACGATACTACTGTCAGTTTCATATACAGCAGACACAGATTGTTCAGCTAATAGCAATAAGCAAATCTAACGAGGTTACTTATCGCTCTCTGAACCTGAATGATTTTGTCTGTTTTGCCTTACCCTCAACTTATATCATTTTCCACGTCATGTCATTTTCACTCAAGCGATGATAATTAAGCTGCGGATAAGAAGATAAATCTACCTTTTGCAGGTTGTCTAGCGCCATTAATAATGCCTCATAATAAGGCTCAATCATTGCAAACTGCACAGGTGTCGTATGCTGTACATTCAGCAGACACTTATCTTCTAAATCTTGGCTAGCCTGACGCAATTGTGGTACACCTGTATATCGACTACCGCCCAATATACGATGGGCAATTTGTGCCAGCATATTTCGGTCATGCGCTTCCCATGCCTGAATGAGTGCCTGTTTTTCATCATTGATAGTATCGATCATCATGATAATAAGCTTGGCCGCCAATTCAGGTTTGTTCGCTGAACGAGTGAGCGCATCTTGCCAATCTAAAATGTTTGAGGTATCACTTTTGCTTATATTATTGTGGCTAAGATCATTATTGATTTGCTCGTGTAAAGTCGTATTATCGTGAGCTGTTCTATCTTGAAAGCTTTGGTCTTTAGGGCTTTTATCTTGAGAGTTGTCGATAGACTTTGTTGTTGATTGTAGTAGTGGCGACTGACCTTGTTTTTGTAGACGTAAGCTCTCATAGCGCGGCTGAATATCACGCGCAGTATCTCGTCTATAGCCTTCACGAGGCTGGCTATCGCGCAGATAGTCATCACGGATTTTTTTCAGGGATAATGGACGGGTAATTTTCGGCTCGCTACTGACAGAAGTGCTGCTACGATTTACCCCGTCTCCTCTTATTATTGGATAAGTAGCGGTTGAGTTGTCTGAACTGGCTTGAGACTCTTTATTATTTACCTTGTTAGAGAGTAAGTCGTTCGATAAATCATTGTCATTAATTGAGTAGCCGCGCAGCGAGTCAATAGGAGTTAACTCAGCCCCTGTTGGGTCGGTACCCTTTACGTTAGCACCTTGTACATTAGCATCTTGTAAATTATCATCCTGCAAATCAGGGTGCTGTAAGCCAAAGCTCTGCAAATCTGTATCAGGCAGCGCGGTCAATTGTGGTGTAGTACTCTTGCGACCAAGCCATTTCTGTAGCACTTGCAATAACTGAGGTTGGCTAATAGGTTTGCCAACATAATCATTGATACCGCTGGCTATAAGTTTGTCACGTTCATCTGCCAACCCATGCGCGGTCAGAGCGATAATAGGGATACGACTATCCGCATTTTCGATATTTCGAATCTGCTTAGCTGCCTCATGTCCCGACATCCGCGGCATTTGAATATCCATAAATATCAAATCAATATTGTCTTTGTCTTGCGTAGCCGCTTTGTCGTCAGCGCTTATATCCTCATGATAGTACGCACTGTTTGTTTTCTTGTTTATCTCATCACGTGTTTCTGCTTTAGAAAGTTGCGTTTTATTCGATAGACTTTGCTTATCACTCTTAGCAGTTTTGATGTTTTTGGTTTGTTGTTTACTGATAATCTCGATAGCATCAAACCCACTGCTCGCAGTGACTACCTGAATACCTAGCTCACTCAATAGAGCATCAAGCACTAATAAATTAGGCAAATGGTCATCAACTGCCAGCACAGTGACCCCTTTCCAGCGTGGTTCCTGCAGGCTTTGCGGCGTACTACGGCTTTGAGTATCGAGCATCGCATACAGCTGTCTTTTGTCTAATGGTTCATACAATATATTGGCATGATAGCGATTGAGTAGCGCTTGATCGGCCGCCACTTGGTAGCCAAATACAGCAAGCTTACCTTGATAATGCAGACGAATTTGCTTGAGGAGCGCCATCATATCGTCTTGGGTATCATCATCAACGATGACCCAATCCCAATAGTTACCGTGCTCTTTTAACGACTCCAGCACACCCGGCAACGAGTTGGCTTGAGTCAATTTAATCGGTAAATATTGTAAGCTAGCCTTGAGTACTTGTATCGAAGCAGTATGATTGATCCAAACCAGTACATTAAATTCATCGGTCTCGCTTGCCAGTGGCGCCAATACTGGTAATTCAATCGTCTGCCCTGTGGCTGCCTCTAGCACGTCAACATGGGCTGGCATGCGAAACCAAAACGTCGCACCTTGGTTGGCAATATTTTCTTGAGCATTATCATGAAATCCAATATCACCGCCCATCAAGCGCGTCAACTGTTTGGAGATGACCAGACCCAACCCTGTACCACCATACTGACGCGTGATTGATGGATCGCCTTGGCTAAAGCTTTGGAACAGCATTTTTTGATCTGCCAGAGAAATGCCTTTGCCGCTATCTTGCACGCTAATCATCAGATAATTATCACGGTGATCATCTAAGCTCACACGCACCACTACATCACCACTATCCGTGAACTTAATGGCATTACCAACGATATTGGTCAATACTTGCTTAAGACGTAACGCATCGCCGTTGATGCGCATCGGCACATCATTGTAAAACAATACTGCCATGCGTAAACCCTTCTCCGCAGAGACAGGAGATAGCATATCGACTACATCATAAATGGTGTCATAGAGATCGAATTCATGGCGATCCAGTACCAGCTTGCCTGCTTCAATTTTAGAAAAATCTAAGACATCATTTACCAAAGCGAGCAAATGTGCTGAGGACTTACGTATGGTCTGTACATACAAATCCTGCTCAGGATTCAGCTCGCCATGACGTGCCAACAAATTAATAAAGCCATCGATACTGTTCAATGGTGTACGAAGCTCATGACTGATATTGGCTAAAAATGCAGACTTGGCTTGGCTGGTTGAAATCGCTGCATCACGTGCATTTCGAATAGAAATGTTTTGCATCTCCATCTCATCAAATGCCAAACGTAAATCATCCTCCGTTTGCTCTGCATGGTCTTTGAGCTCTTGAAAGCTTCTATGTAAGCGGCGCAATGTTCTGACTAGATCTTGCTGTAATAGATTCAGTTCACCATCTGACTCTACTGGTACAGGTTGGTATAAATTATCAACATGGGTACGCTGCAACTGCAAACGCAGCTCATAAATGGGGGCAATCCAACGTTTCGAATAGATATTTAGGCTCAGTAGTAGAATCAAGATAGTAAATAAACCAGTAATCACTAACGCCATCGCAATGCGGTAACGTGCAATGTAGAGCGGCTCATTATCCATATCAACGAGCAACCACAATGTCTGCCCTTCAAACTCTCCCAATACACTGCCATACGCTGTGCCTACAGGCGTTGGACGTTGTGACAAAAAGCTTGCGGAATCACTGATCAACGGCCACTCTTCATTAAGACCATAACCGACTGTTGCCAGTATTTGATTGCCTTCATTAATAATAGCAATGCGCTGTACATGCTGCTCAGACTGCATACGTCCAAGCTTATCTTGGATACCCTCTAGCGTCGTCATTGCCGCTTCCTGGCTCCTCTCTGCACTACTCCCTACTTGCTGGCGCTCTTGTTCTAGCAGCTCAGGAATCAGTTCAGCTATGACTGGCGTATAGCGAATAAGTACCGCTTCGGCCAATACTTCTTGCTCCGAGTCACTTGCACGCATGGTTTCGTGAAATACCAAAATGCCGCCCACTGCTGCCAACACACAGATGGGCAAAAACACCAGTATGATCAGCTGACCGTAAGCACTACTGGTATCGAAACGTTTTTTATATGCCATGCTAGGTCTACTCTCTACTAAGGTTTTTGCCATGAATTTTTGTGATAACGTCAGTGTTCATGTTACTTGCAGCGCGTCGTATCAGAGCATTTGGGTAAGGCGCTATTTTTAATGAAGCCACAGAACGTTAATAACGTAACTGACTTTTACGGGGCAACTACTATACAGCTCAAGATTATCTTAACAGGATTCTATAAGTTCTGGTTAGGCATTCTATGTGATGAAGAACGTTATAATTAGAGTACCAACTACTCTGTGTCAAAGAGAATATGGCTTTAAGCGAACAGTCCTACTTTTGCAACCCTCAACGTAACATTGACATTGACCTGATACAGTGACTATTAATCCTTGATGCGATAAGCGCAGCTGAAAACAAAATGATATAATAAAGCCACTTTTTATTTACCACAATATATCGCTCATAGTCATAACATATGAGAGCGCACTCTAATGCCTTTCGTTTTTAGCTCGCTTATCACCGTAAACCTATAACCCAAGCGACTGTCTAAAATTATGATCAAACAATAAAAACAACGCTTCCATCAAAAACAAGCCATTAAAAACATATTTAAAAAATAGAAAAGGATACTTTATGTCCACTACGGCCATGTCAAATGCTAACTTTATTACTCAAATCACTACCCTCGCTGATTGCGTTGGTCAAACGCCGCTGGTACAACTTCAACGTCTGCCTGAGCAAGAGCACATTGCCAATGGTGCTACAGTATTAGCTAAGCTTGAAGGTAATAATCCAGCGGGTTCTGTAAAAGACCGTCCTGCTTTTAATATGATTTATCAAGCAGAACAGCGCGGTGATATCAAGCCTGGTGATATGTTGATTGAAGCCACTAGCGGCAATACTGGTATTGCATTGGCCATGGTCGCTGCAATGCGTGGCTACCCAATAACATTGCTGATGCCAACCAACTCTACCCAAGAGCGTAAAGATGCCATGATTGCTTATGGCGCAACGCTGATTGAAGTAGACGAAGGTATGGAAGCTGCACGCGATTTGGCATTGCAGATGCAAGCAGATGGCAAAGGGGTTGTATTGGATCAGTTTAATAATCCTGACAATAGCCAAGCACATTACCTGACTACAGGCCCTGAGCTATGGGCACAGACCGAAGGTAAAATTACGCATTTTATTAGTTCGATGGGCACGACAGGTACGATTACAGGTGTGTCGCGTTATTTAAAAGAGCAAAATCCAGACGTCAAAATCATCGGACTACAGCCTGACGAAGAAGCCTCTATTGCTGGCATTCGCCGTTGGCCAGCGGCTTATATGCCAGGTATTTTTGATGCAGATTTGATTGATGAAGTGATGGATATCGATCAGCGTATTGCTGAAGTCTATATGCGTAAATTGGCGAAAACTGAAGGTATTTTTGCGGGAGTATCTTCGGGCGCAGCTGCATGGGCAGCGACCCAAGTGGCAAAAGCAAATCCTAATGCTGTTATTGCCTTTATTGTCTGCGATCGTGGCGATCGTTATTTATCAACGGGTTTATATAACGTTGACGATAGAAATACGGATAACAGCAGCGCAGAAGTTAATTAATGCATAAGCAATACCATTTAGTATCGTTAATTTAAAAAAAGTGCAAAGCGGCCAAGTGCAGATGTAAACGTAATACTTCAAGCAAGGTCAATATTGTCATTCTTTTATAATGAATTAACTATCAGCTCATAAATAGTCAGGATTATCTATGTCACAAGCGCTACCATCCGACCCTATATTGGTTTTTGATATCGAGACTGTTGCCGATGTCGATGCAGCACGCCGTATCTATCCGCAATTGGCCGATCTCAACGATGCAGATGCCTTAAGCGCGCTGACAGCCATACGTACACAAGAGGCAGGGCACGACTTTATGCGCCTGCCACTACAGCGTATTGTCTGTATCTCAGCTCTGTATATCAAGGATGGTAAGTTATCGCTATTTTCTTTGACTGCCGATAAATTTAGTGAAAAAGAAATCCTAGCCAAATTCTTTAGAGCCTTTAACGACATTGAGACATTGCCGCAACTTATTAGCTGGAATGGCTCGGGCTTTGACATACCTGTACTGATATATCGTGCCATGCAATATGATTTGTCAGCACCATGGCTGTTCGAAGAAGGCGAACGTATTAAAAATATGCGCTTTGATAATTATGTTAATCGCTTTCATACGCGTCATCTGGACTTGATGGATCGGTTTAGCCAGTACGGTGCTAGTCGCCGTGAAGCGATGGATATCGTCGCAAGTCTGTACGGATTACCTGGTAAAACTGACGTAGATGGCAGTATGGTCGGTGCGCTTGTTAGTAGCGGTGACTGGCAGACCCTATCTATATACTGTGAATCTGATGTGATGAACACTTGGCTTATTTATTTACGCTGGTTACGTCTAACAGGACAGTTGTCTTCACAAGATTTTGATGCTTGGCAGCAGCAAAGCTATGACTATCTGGCAAAGTATACCCAAGCTGACGGTAGTCCGCGACATCAAGAGTTTATCGCTGACTGGTCATCGGCACCCGAATTATAGAAATCGCATTATTAGTAGTTTTTTATTCCCCTTTTCTAGTTATTTATTATTAAGGCAGGTTTATGCAACCCACCGATTCAAAAACATCTACAGCATCTGATACGGCAGCGCAAATCAGTAACGCTCAAACGAATGAAGCTCAAACAAACGACACCCAAACGATTGTCATTCCGCCGAGTAAGAAAAAATCAAAGCCATCATCAAAGACACGTCGTCGTCTAAAAGATGCAGAGCCAATTCCATTCAATATTGATGGCTTATCACATGATGGTCGCGGTGTTGCTGTGTATGGTAATGGTTTTGATGTTGCGGAAGGCCATGCTGAAGACAAACATGGCAAAAAAATCTTTGTTAGCTTTGCCCTACCAGGTGAAAGCGCTTTAGTGAAAATAACCAACAGCCGTGCTAGCTTTGAAGAAGGCGATGCCATTAGTATTACTGCCAACCCAAATCCTGAACGTGCTGTGCCACCCTGCCCGCACTTCGGCACTTGCGGCGGTTGTAACTTGCAGCACTGGCAGCCAGATGGACAAATAAACTTTAAACAGTCAGTATTGGCTGAAATGCTAATGCACCAAGCAAACGCGGAACCTGACAATTGGCTCCCCCCTGTGGTCGGCGATCGTCTTGGCTATCGTACCAAAGCACGTTTGGGCGTACGCTATGTCGTCAAAAAGGAAACCGCGCTTGTCGGCTTCCGCGAGCGTTCAAGTAATTTCTTGGCAGAGCTAAATGAATGTCATATCCTAGATCCACGTATTGGGTTTGAGATTGAAAACCTAAAAACGCTTATTAGCACTTTAGAGAGCCGTGACAAGATTGCTCAGCTTGAGCTTGCAATGGGTGAGCAACTGCCAGAACTACCTGATGGTAATCAGCCAGTTGCGCTCATCGTACGTAATTTAGAACCGTTGTCAGACGCTGATATAGACAAACTAAAAGTGTTTTTCGCGGCGCGTAATTGGCAGCTATATTTGCAGTCGAAAGGCGTTGATAGCATCCAACGTATTGCGTTGACAGACGCTGATGATTTGAGCGAGCAATTTGGGCGTTTATATTATCAATTGCCAGAGTATGACCTTACTTTTGAATTTATCCCTACTGACTTTACTCAAGTAAATCTATCTGTGAACCGTCAGATGACCAAGCTTGCCTGTGACTTATTGGACTTAAAAGCAGGCGAACGCGTACTAGATTTATTCAGTGGTTTGGGTAACTTTAGCTTACCGCTAGCGCGCCTCGTTGGCGAGACAGGCTCAGTAGTCGGTGTCGAAGGCAGTGAAGCCATGACCGAACGTGCTGCTGACAACGCTAGTCGCAATGGTATCAACAATACTGAGTTTTATAGTCAAGATTTGACGCAAGACTGTACTAATAAGCCATGGGCCAACCAAGGTTTTGATGCACTATTGATTGATCCACCGCGCTCTGGTGCTTGGGAAATCATGCAATATTTGCCAAAATTTAATGCTGAGCGCATTGTTTATGTCTCTTGTAATCCAGCGACCCTTGCTCGTGATACAAAAGCATTGTTAGAACAAGGCTATCGTCTGACTCATGCTGGCGTGATGGATATGTTCTGCCATACGGGTCATGTTGAATCTATCGCTCGCTTCGAAAAAGTAGCGGTTTAACGTTATTAATCTTCAAAACGATTAATAGCTGAAAATGACTGTTAGTTGAACCTAATTAAAGAGACAATTAAGCGTTATTACAATTATCTAAGATAACTCAAAGCTTTGATAAGTTTGTGCTAATAAATAGCCATTATTTAGCGTAATTGACCACAGCCGTACAGAGGCTCGCTTGATTTGTCACTTTAAAATGAGATAATAGTAAACAATCTTCCTATGTTTTTGGTGATGTTTCCAATCGCTACATAGCAAGCATTTGCACTCATAGCTTTATATATTTTACGCGCATTTTATAGCTGCTAAAAATAACATTTTTAGCAGTTGTATTGGTTTATAGCTGACACTTTATGGATCGTTAATTCAGAGTGTGTGCATAGTAGATGAGGTTATAATCAATTCAAAATAGCTAAGAGGAGTCGGCTATGGTAAAAATTCGTGAAGGATTACCGCTGGTGGATGGACAGACCACGCAGGCCGATAGTGCAACACTTGCGGCGCAACTGGTGGCGAGCCAACGCTCTCACCAGTCAGCCAATAGCTATGCCCAAATTCCCCTCGACATCAAATACCAGTTGGCAACCCACAAGCTACATACTACTTTTGATCGCTCAGCTGCACACACTTATCATTTGCATGACCCTCATACTGAAGACGAGTATTTGGATGATACCAATGCGCTATCAAACAAAGAGCTTGAGGCGGTCGGCTTAGACCAGGCCAATATCGACGTACCGACTTGGTTAGATAATGTGGCCAAGCGTATTGGACAAGAGTCAGTACCCAACCTAAGTGCAGCTTGCGAGTTTATTCGCAGTCATATGAATACCAGTGAATCTGAGCGTTCAGGCGCTTATGTCACAGGTATTGGTATGACCGATATTCTGACCTATCTTTATCAAGATGAAGATGCGCTAGTCGCAGCCATGCTGTATCGCAGTGCGCGCAAATCAATCATTAGTCTCGCTGAAGTTGAAAAAAACTTTGGTCCAGATATTTTTACGCTTGTTAAAGACACCCTTGCAATGGGTAAGCTGTCGGAGATTATTGAGAGCAACAAGCGCTTAGAAGACCATTTCGTCAACAATCAACGTGATCAGCTATCAAATATTTATAGTATGCTCATCTCTGTTACTAACGACGTGCGCGTGGTACTCATCAAATTGGCAGAGCGTACCTTTGCCATGCGTGAATTGACATTTTCTAGGCCAGAGCGTCAAACTCGTGTCGCACGTGAGGTCATGACTATTTATGCACCATTAGCGCATCGCCTAGGTATTGCACAGTTAAAATGGGAACTCGAAGATCTAGCTTTCCGTTATTTAGCACCTGATCGCTATAAAGAAATTGCTAAGCTACTGTCAGAAAAACGTAGCGAACGTGAGTCCTATATTCAGCGCGTACAAGACAAATTAAATGAATCATTAGCAGATGCCAGTATTGAAGGCGAAGTATCTGGGCGCGTCAAACATATCTACTCTATTTATCGAAAGATGAAGCTTAAAGGCTTATCGTTCGATCAGCTTTATGACATTCGGGCCTTGCGCGTCTTGGTCAATAGCCCTTCTGACTGTTATCATGTTTTAGGGCTAGTACATGGCTTATGGCGTTATATTCCTGAGCAGTTTGATGACTATATTACTAACCCTAAGTCCAATGGTTATCGCTCGCTACATACTGCTGTAATTGCGGAAAATAAATCACTCGAAGTCCAGATTCGTACTCATGAGATGCACTTTGAGGCCGAGCTTGGCATGTGCGCGCATGTCAATTATAAAGAAGGTCTGAAGAACAAAAAGGACAACTACTTAAATCAAAGAATCAGCTCACTACGTCAGCTGTTGTCTATTAATAATGAAACGCGTAGTCAAACGCGCTCATCCACTCTCACAGGCGAAGAGATAGATGACACAGAGTTCGATGAAGAAGAGCAACTCGTTGATTTTGATGAGCTAGAACGTATTTATATCTTTAGCCGTGATGGTGATATTACTGAGCTACCAAAAGGCGCAACTGTACTTGATTTTGCCTACTATGTGCATACTCAAGTTGGCAACAGTGCTCAAGCCGCTCGAGTCAATCAACGCTACGTGCCACTAACCTACCAGCTCAAAACAGGTGAGCAGGTTGAGATTATTACTAAATCCTCACGCGAGCCAAACCGTGATTGGTTGGTAGCCTCGTTAGGTTATATTCATACCAATCGCGCCCGTTCAAAACTGCGCCAATGGTTTAATAAGCAAGACCGTGATAAGAATATTGAAATAGGTCGCCAAATGCTCAGTAAAGAGCTTGAGCGCCTATCTGTTCATCCTAATAGTATTGATCTAAACGACTATATTCAGCATTTTCATGTCAATACGACCGACGATATTATCGTGGGTCTGGTGACAGGCGATATCGGCCTGAATCAATTGACCAGTCATATCTCACGTCAGCTGCATCTTGAACCTGAGATACCACCAGAGAGCTTTGTACCGCATGTAGATAACCGAGATACAGGTAAGCTCGATGCGTATAAAATTCACATTAATGGTTTGGATAATATCGAAATCAATTTGGCAGGTTGTTGCCATCCTGTGCATGGCGAACCGATAGCTGGCTACATCACTTTATCGCGTGGCGTCAGCGTGCATAATCGAGGCTGCCCAGAGTACTTACGTCTGGTCGAGCGCGATCCTGAGCGCAAGATAGAAGCCGCTTGGCAAGTACAGATTGGTCGTTATCAGCCTGTTGATATTCATGTCGAAGCATATGACAGACGCGGTTTGCTACGTGATTTGACACAGATAATTGATAAAGAGAACGTCAATATTCGCCAAGTTCAAACGTTAAGCAATGACGACAATATTGCTTTTTTAAAGTTCCATATTGAAGTCTCAGGCTTAGCACATCTATCTAAGCTGCTCGCAAAATTAGAACAGCAACATGGTATTTTACACGCACGCCGTGCAGTCGTGTAAATAAAAACTTGAGCTAGTTGTTTATTCCATAACAGAGTTGTCAAAAAATACTATGCCTGAATTACCTGAAGTAGAAACCACTAAAGCCAGTCTTGCTCCATTGTTGGGGCAACAGGTAGTTGATGTTAAAGTATTTCAACCAAAGCTGCGATGGATGATGCCAGATAACTTAGACGAGCTGGTTAATTACACATTAGAGAGTGTCGAGCGCCGAGCAAAGTATCTGATTCTTAATTTTATGCCAGTAGCTGCACTGAATAATGCTCCCATGTCAGCCAGCAAAGTTGAACCACGTCAGCTTCTTATTCATTTAGGAATGTCAGGTAGCTTACAGCAGCACAGCTATGGTACTGATAAGCGTAAACATGACCATCTGGTTGTCATCTTTAATGATGCTGATAATGAAAAGTCTCAGCTACACTATTACGATCCGAGACGTTTTGGTTCAGTACTATGGCATGAAGATTACGGCAATAAACTACTAGATCATCTAGGTCCTGAGCCACTTTCAAAAGATTTTACCGCAGACTATTTATACAGCTTAATCCAGCGTATAGATTTATCTAGTCAAGATAGCAATGGGTCACCGTCAGATGATACTAAAACGAATAAGCGACTAAAACCTATCTCCCGAGCGATTAAATCTGTCATCATGGAACAAGAAGTCGTGGTCGGTGTTGGCAATATCTATGCGACTGAAAGTCTGTACTTGTCCAGCATCCACCCTGCTACACCAGCCAATCAAATTTCGCACGAGCAGATTGTCATTTTAGTGAATCATATTAAAGAAATTTTGAAGAAAGCGATAAAACTGGGCGGTTCAACACTACGAGATTTCACAGTAGCCAGTGGTCAAACTGGTTACTTCCAGCAAACCCTAAATGTGTATGGCAGACAAGGAGAAAACTGTCTACATTGCAGCACGACGCTAGAAAACATTAAGCTTACTGGTAGAGCCAGTGTTTATTGTCCAAATTGTCAGCCGTTAAAATAGTTAATAACTGATATCTATTTGTTGGCACTATATTTAGATTAAATAAAGCTAGCATCTGGAAAAAGTAACCGTTTTTAGAAGTATTATATATTGCCAAAGCCATACCTAGATTATTCTCATTTTTGTTGCTTATTAGTGCACATCTTGCTTTAATAGTGCTAGCGCTTACATAAATAGTGCGTATCATTTATTTTTCTGTAATATTTAGCCTAACTATTGTTGCCGCAAGATTCCTGCGTGAAGATAGCAGCAGCCATTAATCATACTACTATGAGTTTCAGGATATCGTTATGACTGTTAAAGCAAAAACTCAACGCACAGTTAAGCAGAGATTTTTTACTGTATTGGCAACTTTAGGATTGGTAGCTGCAACTATCCAGCCTACTTTTGCAGCTATAGAAATTGATGAAACTGATTTCGGGCCTTCATACGAGACGATGGTAGTCGATACGATTGTTGGCAAACCACTTCAACTCGTTAATGCGGTAGCTGGAACAGCAGCTTATATCGTAAGCCTACCTTTCTCACTTATTGGTGGTAATGCAGATCAAGCACAGCAGAAGCTATTTGTTGAGCCTTGGGATGCGATGGGACGTTGTTTAGGCTGCACAGTTGCAGAAGACAATTATTACAAATCTCAAGTCGTTGATAATAACGTAGTACGTATCGTTGTCGATCAACCATCAGAAATTCTAATTAATACCAATGACTATGTAGTGGTTACTCCGTAACAATTTGCTTTTAGTAGGCACATCAAATAGTTCACAAAAAATGACTGTGACTATTTCATAGCCAAAAGGCTAACGAGAAGCTAGCCTTTTTTATTGTCAACGAATTGATAATTTATTTCGTCATACTGGTATTACTTAATTTAGCACTGATTTCGCGCAGCAACTTCACTTCCTCTGATGGTTCCTCTACTGCTGCTTCTATAACTTCCTCTACCTCTTCAGCACGGCGCATTTTATTGACACCTCTAACCATCATAAAGATGATGAAAGCTAAGATTAGAAAGTTAATAAGTACGGTAATAAAACTACCATAAGCCAATACAGGTACACCTGCCTCCTTGAGCGCATCATAAGTCATAGCGATACCATCAGGTGCATCGCCTAAAACTAAGAACATATTTTCAAAATTAATCTCGCCGCCAAAGATAAAAGCGACAATCGGCATAATAATATCATCTACCAAAGATTTTGTGATGGTAGCAAAAGCCCCGCCGATGATGACACCGACTGCCAAATCCATCACATTACCCTTAACAGCAAACTCTTTAAACTCTGAAACCATACTCATTGTTTTTTCCTCAAAATTTATCTACAAACCAATAGATATTTATATAATTAGTGTCACATTTAGCTTTCATGTTAATAATTGAATACATTAATGCCACTATTCATTCTGTCTGTATTTTTCCAAGATTACAACACAAAAAAAGCAGTATAAAGTGAACCACTAATAGCTCACCTTATACTGCTCATTTTTGAATCACTTAGTGCCAGCAAAACTACTGACACTAAGTGTTTGCGTCAAACATTAATATAATGAATTACTCAGTAACTCACTTATTGATATTAAGCACCTTTCTTACCACGGCCATGACGCTTACGCTCACTTTCAGTCAAGTAGCGCTTACGAATACGTACTGCTTTTGGCGTTACTTCGACTAGCTCATCGTCTTGAATAAATTCAAGCGCTTGCTCAAGAGTGAACTTCACTGCTGGCGTCAACGTCAATGCTTCGTCAGTACCACTAGCACGTACGTTGGTTAACTGTTTAGCAGTCGTTGGGTTAACAGTCATATCATCGTTACGAGAGTTAAGACCAACAATCATACCTTCATAAACTTCAAGCTGTGGCTCAGCAAACAACTTACCACGTTTCTGTAGGTTAAATAGAGCAAAACCTAGGCAAGTACCATTTGCCATAGAAACTAAGACGCCGTTAGAACGACCACCAACATCACCGATCTTCTGTGGACCGTAATGTGAAAAGCTCGAGGTCATGATACCACTACCTGAAGTCAGGGTTAGGAACTCAGAACGGAAACCGATCAAGCCACGCGCTGGTATGGTTGCCTCAATACGCATACGGCCTTTACCGTCCAGCTCCATGTTAGTCATCTCGCCTTTGCGTAGACCAACTTGCTCCATGATAGAACCTTGATGCTCTTCTTCGATATCGAAGACAACGTTTTCATATGGCTCTTGTAGCTTACCATCAACTTCTTTAACGATAACTTCTGGGCCAGAAACACCTAGCTCAAAACCTTCACGGCGCATGTTTTCGATAAGTACTGATAAATGAAGCTCACCACGGCCTGATACTTTGAATTTGTCAGGAGACTCAGTGTCTTCTACACGCAATGCTACGTTATGAATCAACTCACGCTCAAGACGCTCACGAATGTTACGTGAAGTCACGAACTTACCTTCACGACCAGCAAATGGTGAATTATTTACTTGGAAGTTCATAGATACTGTAGGTTGATCTACCGTTAGTGCTGGTAGTGCTTCAACGTTGTTAGGATCACAAATAGTATCAGAGATGTTTAGTGCATCGATACCTGTTATACAAACGATATCACCGGCTTGTGCATCTTCAACATCAATACGATCCAGACCATGGTAACCCATGATTTTTAGGATACGGCCGTTACGTGTCTTGCCATGCTTATCAATAACAGTCACTGGCGTATTAAGTTTAACTTTACCACGCTGAATACGGCCAATACCGATTACACCAACAAAGCTATTGTAATCAAGGCTTGAGATTTGCATACGGAACGGAGCATCAGCATCAACCTGTGGAGGCTGAACAACGTCAACGATAGTTTTGAACAATGGGGTCATGTCGTCAGCTAAATCGTCTGCTTCTAGACCTGCAATACCGTTCAATGCTGAAGCATAAACAACTGGGAAATCAAGCTGCTCATCGTTTGCACCTAGGTTATCAAACAAATCAAAGATTTGATCCATTACCCAATCAGGACGTGAGCCAGGACGATCGATTTTGTTGATAACAACGATCGGCTTTAGACCTTGTTCGAATGCTTTTTGCGTCACAAAACGAGTCTGAGGCATTGGACCATCAACAGCGTCAACAACCAAAAGTACGCAGTCAACCATAGACATTACACGCTCAACTTCACCACCAAAATCGGCGTGACCTGGGGTATCTACAATGTTGATACGGTATTCAGTTTCTGTAGTTTTGTCTGTCCAGCGGATAGCTGTGTTTTTAGCCAAAATGGTAATACCACGTTCTTGCTCAATATCACCTGAGTCCATTGCACGCTCAGCAATGTTTGCACGGTCGCCAAAAGTACCAGACTGATGTAATAACTTATCAACCAAAGTTGTCTTACCGTGGTCAACGTGGGCAATAATTGCAATGTTACGCAGGTGTTTGATATCGTTCGCCATATAAAATGCTCGTTTCGTCTTAAAAAAATGCAGTAGCAGTAAGCGCTGCTGAATAAACTTTCATCATCAATCAGATAGATATTGAATCTAAGATGATGCAAAAAAGAATGCTATCAAATAAAAAAGTTCAATACAATCAAATATCTATACTGACGAATTCATCATACAGATTGCTATGCTAATGTACATGCTGTTAATTTACAGAATGTTTGGGTGGCTAGTATAACATTATTGATTCATAAATTTATGTAATAACTCACTTTTCTCAATACATAAATAAAAAAAAGCCACCCATTGGGTGGCTTTTTTTGTAACTGTATATTTAACTATACGGTTATTTTGCTAATACTTATTGAACAACCATATCTTTAGTTTGTTCAACAGTCATTGTTTTGTCACCAGTGATGATGGCATAAACACGACGGTTCATAGCACGACCTTCTTCAGTGTCGTTTGAAGCGATTGGGTTGTTGTAACCATAGCCTACAGTTGATAGACGGTTTGGAGCGATACCGAATTCGTTAGTTAGCATAGATTTAACAGCAACGGCACGAGCTTCAGATAGACGTTGGTTATAACGTGCTGAAGGACCAGTCTTAGAAGCATGACCTTCTACACGAGCGGTAGAGTTAGGATACTCACGCATCTTCTCTGCTACTTTAGCGATTTCTGGCTTGTACTGGTTTTTGATAGCTGACTTGTCGTTATCAAAGAATACACGTAGTTCCATTTTCAGTTCGTCAGTAATGTCTACTGGTACTGGGCAACCGCGCTCATCAACTACAACGTTCATTGGAGTGCCTGGGCATGCATCGATGCTATCAGGTACGCCATCACCGTCAGAATCAAGATCAGCTTCAACAACAACTACTGGAGTGTTGTCAACTACTGGCTCTTGCATAGGTGGTACTGCTACTGTAGGTGCTAAATGGCCACCTAATACTACTTCTAGACCGGCCAAAGCCATGCCTTCCCACCAGTTGTTGTCAAAGTTATGAATCGCACGAGCTTCACCACGTAGGCTTAGCGCGTCATTGATGCGATACATAGCACCTAGACCTAGGTTACCAATAGTGTCTTTAGATTCTGACACTTCAGTACCAGCAGCAACTGTATTACCGTTGCTATCTTGGTACTCTTCTTGGTTTTCTACTTTAATCTTAGATTGACCAGCACCTACTAATACGTATGGCTTAAGTGCGCTATCAGTGTAACCAGTGAATTCTTCAGTACCGATCAAGAAGTTACCAGAAATCATAGTCTGTTCGATATCAAAACGGTTAGCACCAGATTCCGCTGAGGCTTCAGAAGCTTCGCCGTTTGCATCAGATACGCCATACTCTACTTGGAACTGAGTAGAAGGAGTAAGTTCGATACCTAGTGCAGCACCAGTGTATAGGCTGCTTTCTTTGGCTACGCCACCATTATCGTTGCCTAGACGATCTGTATTATTCTGCAGGTTCTGACCAGTGGTAAGAACTTCGCGCTGTTTGTCAGCTGTATCGCCGAACTCTTCATCAACCATGTGATAACCAAGAAGCAACGGGCTAATAGTAACACCAGCATTAGCTGCCATCGGTGCAGCCGCTACAGCAACAAGGGCTAGAGCTATTTTATTCAATTTCATGGACTTCCTCCAAAGGATAATTTTAGTGATGCATTAAGCAAAACCGATTCTCAAGACGTACTAAGATAGACATCTCTTACGCATTTTAAGTTACAAAGCAAAACCAATTAAGGAGTAGCTTAGCGATTATTAATTCAGTTTACAACTTTTTTCGTTAACGAGCTACACATTATTACACGATAATGTTGTAACTAAAACACAATAAACAGTCTAAGTTACCCAGAACTAACACACCTTACGCTTCTTATCTTTTACACATCAGTTTGCGATAGATGAATAGTCTATTGATAGCTATTTTCTTGAAGCATTTTATTACAATTAGAATTTTTTCTCTATTGCTAATGTCGATCTTTCACTAATTGAAACATTTTTTGACAGTCGCTATATATTACATATATATTGTAAAAAACCAATATTCTTCTGAAAATCAAGTAATTAGGTGTTGTATGTGTTTTATATATAGTTAAGTCAGAGAAAGTTTAAAGAATTTGGACAATTGGTTTGCTTAAAAGACAGTCAACACAAGGATGTGTGAGACGTTGTTTTCTACTTAAATGACAAACAGCTATAGGATGTAGCGCATTATGAACTTACTTCATAAGGTACTGGCCCATTATAAGAGAATAGCCATTTTTACCCTTTGTTTACCTATTTGCAGAAAAGACGGATATGGAATTGATAAGTTTTTAGCTATTGCATCTGGGTTACTCAATAAACTATTTAAGTTAATCGATTATAGGAATCCATCCCTTCAAAACAATAATGCTTTAAATGCTAAGCAATCAAATGGCTTTACTCTCGTTGAGCTAACTGTGACGACAATGGTATTGGGAATTATCGCAGCTATTGCAGTGCCAAGCATCTTAACGCACTTAGCACGAATGGAAGCCCAACGTGTTAAGCATCAGTTAGAGAATACCTTATCCTTAGCAAAGGCCGAAAGTTATATAAGCCGGCAGGATGTCTTAGTTTGTTTATCGAATGATGCACAGCAATGCCATAGGAACAGTGATAAAACGCTTCTGCTATTCGTAGATAAAAACGACAACAAGCATTTTGATTCTCAAGTAGACACGTTATTAGCGCAGCAATCTTTAAACCTAAGATATAGTACAGTGAAGTTAAGAGTTGGCGGTAGGCGTCACTATACTAAGTTCTGGGGCGATAGCGGCAGACCACGCGGACATTTCGGTCATATAAAATACTGTCCTACCTCTTCTTATAATAAGTCAATGTACCAAATCTCTTTTAACCAATCCGGTATCGTCAAACATAAACTTAACGTAGACCACCCTACGAAATGTAATGGGTAATAGATGCCATATATGAAAAACTATTTATACATGGCTTCTTTCATCATTGTCACAGCGCTTTCTAGTCCTACGAAGACCGCATCTGCAATAAGTGCGTGACCAATATTTAACTCATAGATACCATCAATCTTTGCAATAGCATTCACATTGTCACACGTTAGACCATGACCCGCGTTAATAAGCAATTTATCGTCTAGGCTCTGTGCTGTAGCTACTGCTTGTTCAAGTCTTTTAAGTTCAGCCAACTGTACGTCAGTATCATTTGCTAAGCCTGCTTCGGCATAAGCACCAGTATGCAACTCTATTGCGTCTGCGCCACACTCTATTGCGGCTGCAATCTGCTTGTCATCAGGATCAATGAATAAGGAAACCTTAATATTAGAGGCTTGCAGTTTATGAACATACTCTTTTAGAGATATGACTTGCCCTGCAACATCAAGACCACCTTCTGTCGTTAGCTCTGCACGCTTTTCAGGTACTAGACATACCCAAAAAGGTTTAACTTTGCAGGCAATTGCAAGCATCTCATCAGTTGCGGCCATCTCTAGATTCATTCTCGTCGACAACTGCCCTGCCATTTCATAAACATCAGCATCTTGTATATGACGACGATCTTCACGTAAATGTATAGTGATACCATCTGCCCCTGCCTTTTCGCACAGTAATGCAGCAGCTAGAGGACTTGGATAACTCACACCGCGCGCTTGACGAAGTGTTGCCACATGATCAATATTCACGCCTAGCAAAGGTTTTTTTGTATTGTTTTCAGATGAGGTAGATACAGAGATACTCATAAAAATCCTTTGGACAATTAAGCCTAACTTATATAGTTGATACTACGATGATATTTGAGAATGCAGTTATTGATAACGCTGCTGTTGCTGCCATAACAGACGACTTTGTAGCGGCTGATAATCAAGCAAATGATCAATAAGATGTCGATGTAGTTTTGACCAATGGCTCAGCGTCTGTTCAGTAATACCTAAACGTGCCATTTCTATAATATCCGCACCCTTAAAAACAGTCTGTCCAGACTCACTGGCTAAATGCTCAGACTTTTCATTATGTACTAATACAGGGAGCAAACCTATATCCGGTAAAAAGCGGTAAGTACAATCATACTCGATGGGATCTTCAACGTTGTCATGCGTTAACGTTAAAGTAAATCCTAATTCGGTAAATAGATACTGCTCAAACTGACGTAAACAAAGGCGAAGCTCGCTATTACTTAAGGGCTGCTTGAGTTGTTGTAAACTAATTTGATAATGCTGCCATAGTACTGGCATTGGATCTTCAGTAGGTAACAGCCGCCACAGAATCTCGTTTATATATAGTGCGGCATACTGATGTTGGCCGCCGATATTAGCGTAAGGTACGGCTTCTAAGACAGCAGGTGTACTGTCTTTTTGAACACTGTCAGCTTGAGTATTATCTTGCGAAGCAATATTAATTTGACTAAAGGTTTTTAGGTCACGTTTGCCTGTAGCAAAAAGCTGTAATGGCATAAATAGCGGCGCGCCTTTTTTCCCAACACCATGTATCACACCGTGTTGTTGAGAAAAAAGATAATACAAAGCGCGTTTTTCTTGATAAGGACGCTGATGCAATAAATACCCGACGAGCGCTTCATTACGCATTTTTTATTACCTAAATAGCTAAAAGGCAGATAGTACTTTTGAAGCGTTCGTTCTTAACCGCTATCAATAGCCCAAACTGGTCAACGCACGCTCGTCATCAGACCAACCACGTTTCACTTTGACCCACAAAGTTAACATGATTTTTTTGCCGAACAACTGCTCCATATCTTTACGAGCATCCATACCAACTTGCTTGATACGCTGGCCCTTATCACCGATAACAATGGCTTTTTGACCACCACGCTCAACATAGATAGTTGCATCAATGAAAGTACAAGCTTTGCGTGGACGCCCTGTTTTTGGATCAGTATGGGCAGGTTCGTCTTTAAACTCATCAATCTGTACGGTCAAATCATATGGCACTTCATCACCCGCACTACGCATGATTTTTTCGCGAATGATTTCACTGGCTAAAAATCGCTCAGAGCGATCAGTGATTTGCTCTGTATCATAAATAGGCGCAGCGACTGGTAAATGCGAAGCAATCACTTCTTGCAAACGATCTAAGTTTTGATTTTTTAGTGCAGATACGGGAACGATATCAGCAAAATCGAAACTATCATTGAAAGTTTCGATAAGTGGTAGCACGCTGCCTTTATCTTTTAGAGTATCTGCCTTATTAATAACCAATACGACTGTTAGATTGGTCTCACCGAGCTTTTGCAAGGTCAATAAATCATCGTCACGCCATTGATCTGAGTCAACAACAAACAGTACTAAATCTACATCTACTAGCGCCGATACCGCCGCTTTATTCATACGTTCGTTAATAGCACGTACTTCGTTGCGGTGAATACCTGGTGTATCAACAAACACTGCTTGCATTTCATGGTTTGACAAAATGCCATGAATACGATGACGGGTAGTTTGCGGTTTACGTGAGGTGATAGACAGCTTTTGACCCAATAAGTGGTTCATTAAAGTTGATTTACCCACATTTGGACGTCCAACAATGGCCACATAACCTGCTCTAAAATCATCAACCATACGAGCATTGCCACTCGGTGCAAAAAACTCTTCAATAGCCATATCATTGTCTAATGCAATATCTTCTGCATCAGCAGCATAAATCTCTTCGGTAACTTTGATATTGTTTTGGCTTGACTCAATATCTGTATTCTCACTCAAATTTTGGGTGCTATCTTCATTGTTTGATGGCAAATCAGTGTGATTGCTCATAAGTTAATCCTATAGGGTTTGTGACTAGCTGAACAGTCGTTGATGCTAAATTTATTCAGTCACCATTGAAAACGGGCTAGAAACATTTAAAGTTTTAAAATAAATAATATGTGAGGTAGTTTTAATGTATGTTTTGCAAGCTATAAACCAATCTAAGCTAATATTCTGCATCTAAAAATGCATTAATAGACATCGGCTATACACGCTTTTTCGCAGATCCTGGCAATTTATGTAATTGATTAATCATAAGCTCTGCTGCTTTCTGTTCAGCGATACGGCGGCTCTCACCAGATTCAGTAATATCAGGACAGTTATTGATATTGACATGGCAACGTACAACGAAAATTTGATGCGGTGCATTACCACGCGTTTCCATGAGCTCGTAATTAGGCAAGTCAAACTGTTTAGATTGTAGCCACTCTTGTAACCGACTCTTGGCGTCCTTTAGCGCTTTTTGGTCGTTGACATTATCAATCAAATCACCATACCAAGAGAGAACACATTTACGAGTAATATCCATATCTTTACTGTCTAAATAGATAGCACCAATCAGAGATTCTACCGCATCCGCCAGTATGGAAGCACGATTACGACCGCCACCTTTGCGCTCACCTACTCCTAATATAAGATGGTTAGATAGCTCTAAGTTTTGGGCGATAATTACCAATGACTCTTGGCGCACCAATGTCGCACGCATACGCGTTAAGCGCCCTTCGTTTTGACTAGGATAACGATGATATAAAGCTTCACCCACAATCATCCCTAACAGTGCATCACCTAAAAACTCTAGGCGCTCATAGTTTTTTTTGCTATCAAATGAGCGATGCGTTAATGCAAGTTTAGGAAGGCTCAAGTCATTGAACTCGTAGCCTAACTTACGCGTTAATACTGCTAACCGCTGAATAAATTCTGAGCTAACAACAAGCGTGTCAACAGACGTACTATTTTTTTGGGAAGTAGGAACCGCTTGAGAATGGTGCGAAGTTGGTTTCATGCGTGGTTTGTGGTTATCCCTTCTGCTTGACAGATTTAGTTTAATAATATTATTTGATATATTTTATAAAATAATGAATGTGCTATGTCGTACTATTGCGACTTACTCTGCTGTCGCCATCTCGATGTTACCTTCAAAACGGTTTATGATGTCGACATTGCTAAAAAAGTTATTAGTTACTGCATATTCTTTATAAATAGCCAATTGACCTGTTTTTTTATCGGTAAAGGTAAATACATCTTCTGCCTTGGTATCATAGTCAGCATTGATAGATAACTGTTTGTTGACACGTTCAACAAATTGCTTGGCTGTTTCGTTATTATTATTGGCTTCTTTTAGCTGTGCACTTAATACCTTGGTCAATTGGTAGTCGCCAATTTGAGCTGGTACGATAGCTACTGTCAATTTAGTCGCAATACCCAAAAGCATAATAATGAGAACAATGTTTGTCACACTGGCACCGCGCTGCGTAGCCAAACCAGATAATTGCTGCATTATAAGATCCTTCTAAAGATAAACGACTATTTCGAATAAGTGTATAAATAATAAATAGCCATTAATTATTTATCAACGATATTAGCATAAAACTATTATCAACCAATCAACCTCTAGACAATCTCATAATCTTAATTGATAGTACCATTACGTTCAAATGTCGGTAAGTTTAGACCAGGTGGTTTATGCATCCAGATATAAACTGCCTTACCTGCTAGGTTTTCATCCGGAACAAATCCCCAAAATCTACCGTCTGCACTGCGATCTCGGTTATCACCCATCACAAAATACTGATCTTCTGGTACGTCAATGCGCCACTCTGTACCTTCCGACTCAACCACCTCTGGTGATTGTTGTTGTAAAAATGGCGCGTATTGTGAACTGTTCATACCGTCCAAATAGCGCACGAGATGCTTGTTGTCACCTTGTATTTCTTCAAAATATTGTGCCGCGTCTTCTTCTTGCTGGCCCATTGCAGAAGCACTCTCTTCGGTCAGCACTTGACCTGGACCAACCTGGCCTGGTAAGTATAGCTGTGAAGTCAATTCAGCATTTGCCGCGAAATCTACAGACTTAGTCTCAACAGGTACATCATTGATAGACAGCGTGCCTTTACTATAACTTACCGTATCGCCAGGTAAACCGATAACACGCTTAATATAATAAATGCTCGGGTTTTCAGGGTAGCGGAACACTGCCACATCACCATGCTCAGGTTCACCAGTGTTTAGAACCTTATTATAGGTTAACGGCAAGCGCACGCCATATGCATACTTATTGACAGCAATAAAATCACCTGTATATAGCGTCGGTACCATAGACGATGATGGAATATTAAATGGCTCAATTAAAAATGAGCGTACTATCAATACCACTGCTAACACAGGGAAAAAGTCATAAGCCCAGCGAACTAGTAAGCCTTCTTGACCTCGACCACGAGTTTTGCGCTGTTTGAGCGCTAGCTTATCTAACAGCCAAACAATTCCTAGGACTATAGTTAACGGCACTAAAATTAAATTAAAATCAAAATCCATACCAAATTGCCTATTAACGAGTGGCTTATCTAACACCTTTACGATAAGACTCACTACATTTGACTGTTATCTACAATGGCTATCTTAAATTAAGCTCAATAATTAGCTATCAACTTGCAACACAGCTAAGAAGGCTTCTTGCGGGATTTCCACATTACCTACTTGCTTCATACGTTTTTTACCAGCTTTTTGCTTAGACAGTAGCTTTTTCTTACGTGACACATCGCCGCCATAGCATTTTGCTAATACGTCTTTACGCATAGCTTTTACCGTACTACGACCAATGATTTGGCTACCGATAGCCGCTTGAATGGCGACATCAAACATTTGACGTGGAATCAACTCTTTCATCTTAGTCACCAGTGCATTACCACGATAACGTGATTGGGTTTCGTGCACGATCATCGCTAAGGCATCAACTTTATCGCCATTGATTAGTACATCAACTCTTACTAGCTTGTCAGCTTGATAACGCTCGAAGTTATAATCTAGCGATGCAAAACCACGTGAGACTGACTTTAGGCGATCAAAGAAATCCATGACAACTTCGCCCATTGGGATATCAAATATCAGCTGTACTTGTCGACCCATAAAACGCATATCAACTTGAACACCGCGACGCTCAATACATAGCGTCATTACATTGCCTAAGAATTCTTGCGGTACCAAAATTTGACAGCGGGCAATTGGCTCACGGAATTCTTCAATATTGTTTGGCTCAGGTAGATGTGATGGATTATCTACATAGATTACATCACCGTTCTTTTTCTCAATTTCGTAAATAACTGAGGGCGCTGTAGTAATCAAGTCCAGATCGTATTCACGCTCTAGACGCTCTTGGATAATCTCCATGTGCAACATACCCAAGAAGCCACAACGGAAACCAAAGCCAAGCGCATCCGACGTATCTGGCTCAAAAAACAGTGACGCATCGTTAATTTGCAGTTTTTGCAAAGCTTCACGGAATTTTTCGAAATCACTCGAATCTACTGGGAACATACCAGAATAGACTTGTGGCGTGACTTGCTTAAAGCCTGGGATACGATCCACATCAGGGGTCTTAGCATGAGTGATAGTATCGCCTACTGGTGCTCCAGCAATATCCTTAATACCCGCAATAACAAAGCCAACTTCCCCTGCTTCTAAAACACCCGTATCTACAGGCTTAGGCGTAAAGACACCAATCGAGCCAACCAGATGTGCCTCTTGAGTCGATTTGATATATAACTTGTCACCTTTACGTATAGTACCTTCACGCACCCGTACCAATGAGACCACGCCCAAATAATTATCGAACCAAGAGTCAATAATTAGTGCTTGCAGTGGTGCTTCACGGTCACCAGTCGGTGCCGGAATAAACTCTACCAATGCTTCTAGCAGCTTATCAACACCAAGACCAGATTTGGCTGATACTCGCGGTGCATCAACTGCATCGATACCGATAATATCTTCAATTTCTTGAATGACGCGTTCAGGCTCAACTTGCGGCAAATCAATCTTATTTAACACCGCCATGACTTCTAAGCCTTGATCAACGGCTGTATAGCAATTGGCCACTGACTGCGCTTCTACGCCTTGAGCGGCATCAACAACCAATAGCGCGCCTTCACACGCTGCTAATGAGCGCGACACTTCATATGAAAAGTCGACGTGACCAGGGGTATCAATAAAGTTAAGCTGATAGCGCTCACCATTTGGATGATCATAAAACAGTGTTACTGACTGTGCTTTGATAGTGATACCGCGCTCACGCTCAATATCCATCGAGTCGAGCACCTGCGCCTGCATCTCGCGATCTTGCAAGGCACCGCACATTTGAATAAAACGATCGGCAAGCGTCGACTTACCATGATCAATGTGGGCAATGATTGAAAAGTTACGAATATTGGCTAATGCAGTCACAAAGCGCCTACTAAATTAAGGGTGATAGAATAATAAAACTAAAAAATAAATATTGTCAGACACAATTGATAAGATGCTTGTACTTCTTTGAAGGTCAACCGTTATAACAAGTCGATTCGGCTAATACTACCGTCTAAAATCCATAGCCAAGCACATTAACTCTTATGCGCAGACATAAAAGAGTATTCTAGCAGTTTTCCACTGCAAAGTAAGGCGATTTTGTTAGAAGAGATGTGACTTACAGATGAAATGACAAGCTAAAAAAGGATAACGCAACAATCGTTACACTTGTTGAACTTCGTTTCTTTATATAGATACCATTATAGTTACTATGACTTCTTAGAAGGAAAAGCAAATAAATGACTAGGGTAAATTGGTTTTAGACATATCTACGTCTGTCGTTTCACTGCCAATTTGGTACAGATACTTATACATCCATGGCGATCTGCCATAAAAAGCACCATTTATTTGAGTTTGCTCTATCAGGTACTCACGAAATCTCAAATAGAATTCATTATCTGGACCCTTAGGCTGCTGCCAAAAATCATCAAGCGGCTTTTGATCTGTTAGCTTAGGAATATCGTAAATTGCACGACCCATAACCTTAGTGGGTTTTTTATGATAAACCGACTGCAAGCCTGTCGTACTGTTAATAGTGACCATGCCAATACTATATTTCATCAAAGTTGGCAGGTGCATATCACAACCATAGAAAACACGATGAGATACTTGATAGCGCTCAGCTAGGCTAGCTACCAGCTCCCGATAGTCTCTATGACCACGATCCAATGGATGATGTTTAAACACGAGTAACTGTTTTTGCTTAGCAAAATTTGCAAAGCTTGCGATAGACTCGTCAATGAACTGTACCACATCACGATAATCACTATGATGGGTAATCTGTGAGTCATTATGTACTTGTAAACTAATCAAAAAGTAATTGTTACTTTCTTGTTTGGTCAGTCTATTTTGCAGGTATTTATCTGGCAAATATCCTCGTAGCTTCCGCCACGGTGCTTTTAACCAAGCGATGGCCTCTTGCCAAGCAGTCATACCACGATAATGCGAATAATGTGGGTAACGGTTTTTGAAAAGCCAAGCAATGATGTAATAGACGATAGCTGCGATACTTAAGCGATAAAATCGATTATGTGTGTATAGAGGCTGATCATTCGCTTTCTTAAGCGCTTTAATCTCAGCAGTGTTTAGGCGTGAATAACCGTTAATTCCATGTTCTTGCAAGGTAATGTAATCAGGACGTAAGTACCCCTCTTCAAATACAAAGAATGAAATACCCAGCTTTTCACTAACACATGCTGCTTGAGTATGATGCGGTCGACAATCGCCAAAGCATACAATCGCATCAATGGCATTTTCTTTAATGAACGCCTGCAACCAAGAGGAGAATTGCGCTAACGTATCGGTATATTCGTAGGTATTGTCGTGATGATAAAAAAAGGCATCGCCTGCATTAAAATTGATTTTGCTTACTTTAATGTCTTGAGTTTGCAAGAATGAAGAAAATCGATTAAAAAACCCACCCATTTTTCCTTGTAGTAGCAAGACATGTCGATGAGTAAGCAAGTGAGACATCGAAGCTGCCATAATACAGGGCTACCATTAAATGAGAAAATAAGAGATAAGAAAGGTCGTGCAACTGTGTGAAAACACATAGCGTAAAAGTGATTATACCGAAAAAGCACCTATTTGTCGCAATGCAATTATACGGTGCTACTCTAATAAATTAACGAGACATTTTACGTAATTTCTGTTGCCATCGATGACGCTGCTGCATAAAACGTATAGTCGCGTGACGTTTCAATTTTGTAGATAAAGACGAGGTCACAGTCTTAGCTGAACTATTTAAGGTATTAGCCATTTTAGATTGCGATTCTTCACTATTCGCAAGCAGATGTAAATCTTTGGGAGGATACAAATAATCGATCATCTGCTCTACTTGTGCCAGCCCATAGCCGTCAGGCAGACGATACAACGGGTAACATATAAGCGCGCCATATATTAGCTGCTCAAGAGTTAAAGGTATATCTCGTTGACGCCTTTTTAGATAGGTATATTTCGGTAACGACTGCCCGTCAATATCTGTGGTCAATCCCCAACCTGCATAAAACGGCAATCCATAACAGGTAACGTCTAACCCTCGCAGCAACGCTTCAAAACCAGTCAATGAGCTGATCGTATGAACCTCATCCACCCATTCTAAGCAATCAGGCATCGCAGTATCATAGGCAACCGCTTGAACTTGTCGTAGATGAGCTTCTGATACTTTACCTGCTCGCAGTCCCGCTTCGACATCAGGATGCGGCTTATAAATTAAATAAGCGTCTGGGTTATCTTGTCGTACACGTTCGATCAGACCACTGTTTGTCTTTATTGTAGAGCCGCAGTACTGTACTGACAAATCGTCCTCTACCTGACCGATAATAAGGACGCGACGTCTCCCAGATATTTTGGCATCCTGCATCCACGAATTATTTTGGATGCTAGAAACATCTATACTCGCCCCAACATTGTATTTACTTACCCGCTGATTCAGCAGTTTATCTTGCAGTTTTTTTACGCGAAGACGCTGTTCAGAACTCAATGGCTGATAGTTTTGTAGCAATGTTTCTAAATCTGAAGGCTGGGTCGCATCGTAATAAATACCTTGTTTGTCTATCACAACGGACAGTGGTGCCAGTAAAGTAGCACCTAAACCATTTGATCGGATAAACCCATCTTCCATACAATAAATAGCTGGCATATCCGAGCTTTGCTCAACAAGTCTACTTTGTAGCTTCTTCTGTACTTGCTGACGTTTGGCCAAACCCCATACCAATAAAGGCTGTTGGTAGTTGACACGGAAATGGTCTGGATGTAGAAGGTTTTTTAGACGTGGCTTTGGTTTAACGAATAATGTCGTACGTGGTAGGTCTGTGAAAGCTTTGACAAATGGCAGCTTCCAACGGCTAAACTCATATACAGTCAAATCGCCTTCAAGGCGCGCTTGCCACAGTCGATTGATCACCAACCACTCAATGGCTGTATCGATATCACAAGCTTGTTTCGTTGCTGGATCTACATAACGACTGTAATCAATATAAGCACTATAAAATAATGTTTCTAATGACGTTTCAAGCGTCTTATGTGACGTTGTAGGAAACACTGCTGAGTTTGACAAATCCCTATTACTGAGAAGTATCTCAGCTGATGCTAAGCGACGTTTCTGAACTGATTTAAGTAGACTTTTGGGCGCATTAGCGTCATTGGTCAGCCCCCAACCGCTATACCAACTGACCCCGAAGCAATGCACTTTTTTACCTAGCATTAATGCTTCAAAGCCCATATGTGAGCTGACGGTATAGACATCATTTACTTGTTTAAGCAGTTCAATAGGATTGAGAGACTCAGTCAATAGCCTAACGTTTTTAGGCAGTTTTAAGTTGGATAAGTAGCCTAATTTTGATGCAGGATGAGCTTTTATCCAAATATAGGCATTAGGATGATTACGGCATGCAGACTTTAGCATCTTCTTAAACTGACGTTTATTCGCACCAGCGCCTTTAACAGAGGCATCACCTGCTACTTGGTCAATCAACAGGATGTGTGATTGTGCAGCATTTTCCTTTTCGTTAATATTTTCTTCATTAATCAATTTATCCAACGAAGGACAATCGATTATGGAATTATATTTACTCAGTTTTTCTTCGCATATACGTGCCATCAGATGACGAGCACGGGCCTCGCCTGCTGCGCGATCATTACTAGTACTCTTGGTACGCTCAACAATCAACTGCTCAAGACGTGAGTATTGCGTCATATCAAAGTAGATGCCAATGTCATCGACAACCACGCTTAAGCCGTGGCGACTACTAATACCTGAATCCAATGAACGCAAAAATCCATCTTCAATACTTAAGGTGTTCAGGTCCTGACGGGTGGCAGCTTTATCAGCTCGTTGGAAGCTTTTCTTGTGCCCCCATCCGATAAATGCCTCAGGTTGTGGTTTTTTCTTGCGATTTACTACACTTTGCTGCAAACCTGACCACGGATACCAGCGCTGAATATCAGCTTGCAACACTTGCGAGAGTAGCAGGTTGTTGCGGCACATACCTTTACCAACTACTGCCAGTTGCTTTGGTGATTGGTACTGTGACGATGGCGAAAGTAGCGCATGATCAGAGGTAGACATAGTAGATACCTTGACTTCATTCGCTACTTCTTTTGCCATATCTTTAATACCTTTACTCGTTAATTTTGGTTAAATCTATTCAACAGTCATCGTTAAGTCATGAATAGTTAACCGTTATAGGTCTAGAACTACCTTGGCAGCAATTGCTAACTGATAAACAATCTGTGATAGACCGCGCGCAATCTCCACACGCTTAGTTTTAACTTTCGGTAATACCATAATCTCGTCACCCTGCTGGATACGATACGCAGTATTGACCACTTGGCTCGCCCCATTTTGATGAATAATTAAGATATCTTTTGTATCAGCGTTATCAGAGAAACCACCAGAGTTAGCCACATAATCGCCAACGGTATAGTCAGAATTAAAGGTAAGTGCCCCTTGTGCTCGTACTTGACCATTGACTGTAATGACTGACGTTTGTGCTGGTATCTCAATGATGTCGCCTTGTTGCAGAATAATATCCTGCCACGAATTTGGCACAACGACGATTTGACCATCCGTCTGAACATTACGAGCTTTAGCGACGAACTGCTTAACCAATGCTGCATCATCTTGACGCAATGCGGCTTCTTCACGAGTCGTTGACTGAGTGGCAAGTGTCAATTCTTCTAGACGATCGAGCGACTCGTTAATCATGCGTTTTTGTTGCTCAGCAACAGATTCACGATAGATGGTTAGATGCGTTAATTTTGCCAGCGGACTTGGCTGTAATTGTGGCACAATATCTTTTAAACGTGCGCCATATGGCACAACCATTGCGCCATTACCAGTATGTGCACCTTTTACCTGCACAGCGATAGTACCTGCGTAACGATCTGATGTTACTACCATTTGATCGCCGTTATAGACAGGAACGTTTTGGGCTTCACTTAATGAGTAGTACTCTGCCGTTTGTGCACGTCCTGCACTGCGAGTGATGCTGACATTAGTAGCATTGGCTGCCGGATTAGACACTTGCAACACATCACCAATAGTCAGATCATTCACGTCAAACTCAAAGGTATATTCATTTTGAACTTGACCGCTTACCACAAATATCTTTTTCTGAGGTGCCACAGTGATGACATCACCATCACGGAATGAAAATGCCTGTAATTTACCTGCTAGCAAAAAGTCATATAAATTGACTTGCTGTAGCATTTGACCATTGCGCTTGATTTGAATATCGATATAACTACCGCGCGTTGGGTCAACGCCGCCTGCTCTATCTAAATAAGACAATACCGAGTCTGCTGCTAGACCACCGTAATAGCCTGGCTGTTTAACAAAACCTGTGACGAACACCTTAACTGGCTGCGCCTGCTCCAGTGAAGCATAAACACCTACATTCGAGCGGTAAATACGACTCACGGCGCTCTTGACCACATTCTGTAAGCTACCATTTTGCACACCAGAGACACGGACTGGACCAACGTTCGGTAAGAAAATATTACCTTGTGGATCGACGGTCATGGTAGCCGCATACTGGTAAGCGCCCCACATTCTTACTTGAACGTTATCACCAGGGTTAATCACATAGCTGTCATTGAAGGTAGAGCCTGAAGTCGTCGAAAATGCCCCACGGAATAGTTGCTCACCGAACATCATATCTTGAGTTTTAATATCTTGATAAGGACGTGTGGTATTGATAACTGACTGGCTTGGTAAGCTTGCTGCATTAACCGCTTCTTGAGTCGTTGCTTGCCCTGGCACTGCCCCAGCAAATGCTTGGGTAGACACGTTAATATTGCTCTGGTTCTGAGATTGACTCATGTTATTGTTGCTTGTACCAAAGCCCGAACCTGATATTTGATCTGCATAACTGCTTGCAGCTATTGCAGACATACTAGTCGCCGCCATTGCCAAGCTTGTCGCTATCACGATAGAACGTGGTTTCATATTCATGAGTTATATTCCTTTCCTGATCTATCGATCATTACTGATATCTGGTTTTTCAAGATTAGCTGCGGTGATCACGGACAACTGCCATTACCAAACGTACAAATCCGTAGAGCATTAAGAGCAATGCAAGCGATGTCCAAATGAGATACGCTTGGCGCGGATATGTTGCATCTTCAGCTTCATAGGGCGTAGAGATCACAATCAAGTTTTTCATTTTCTTGAATGCTTCTAGTCTTGATTTTTCAAGCGATGACAACGACAATTTATACAACTCGGTGGCAAAATCCACATCTGCCTTGATGGTCTCAAACTGTACCGCTTGACGGTTTAATTTGGTTGTATTTGGTGATGTCAATTTGGTTTGTTCTTGAGTGATCTGCTCTTCAACGGCTTTTATCTGGCTTCTTAGTGAAACCACTTGCGGCGCATCCGGATTTAGATAACTGAGTAACTGACGCTCTTCGGTACGCAAAGAGCTTAATTGCGCTTGCAAGCTGCCAATTAACTGATTGACGATTTGCGCATTGGCTTGTGGGTCATAGATTTCGTTTTCATTCTGATAGTTTAATAGCTGCTCTTTGGCATCATTTAAACGCTCTTCTGATTCGTCTAACTGAGTTTCTGCAAACGCCAATTGATCACGAGCCACTTCTTGTGAAATGCGGTTCACAAAACGCTCAGACTCTCCTAAGATCGCTTTGTTCAGCTCAAAAGCATACTTTGAGTCAAAGCCTTCTGTTGATACCGAAAGCACATAGCTCTGCTCATCGAGATCAATGTGAACCCGTTTTTTGAAGTACTCAAGTAAATCTTCTTGGGTTGCATCAGGATCGATTTCATAAATAGGATCAGAACCATCAACATAGTAAGCGTCTCGGAACTTAAACTTACTATCGAGTCGCTTCACCATATCATTCGACAGAATATATTCCGTCAAATAGGTCGCATCTTCTTTACTGGTACTATTTACGCCCAATAGAGCTGATATGCCACCTCCAGAAGATACGTTAGTATCACTGACTTGTTTGACCACTACATCTGCAGTCGAAACGAAGCGCGGATGCGCCAGTGTCATTACATAGTATATAACGAGCAACCAAGGAAGGATGACCAAGCCGATAAACAGCGAGAAGTTAATTATCTTACTTTTTTGCTTTGTGGATATGCTTTTCATAAACCTCAATCGCTTCTGTTGTATCGTCAAACACGTGTGCTGTTTGATCCATTAGTACAATACCAATATCGCAGTTTCGTTTGATATCACCAATATTGTGCGACACTATTAAAAATCCCGCTTGTGCGCGGCGGGCCGCTAAGATCTCTTCACTACGCTTACGGAATGCTGCATCACCAACGGCACCTGCTTCATCAAGCATATAGTAATCAAAATCGAAGGCTAAGCTTAAACCGAACGTTAATCGAGCTTTCATTCCTGATGAGTAGCTTTTTACCGGCATATCAAAATAGCTGCCAATATCAGCAAATTCTTCGACAAAACGAATTTTTTCATCAATATAAGGACCACTTGAATATAAGCGACAAACAAAGCGTACATTTTGACGACCTGTTAGACTACCTTGAAAACCACCTGCCACCCCAACTGGCCAAGAAATAGTCGAATCGGTAATAACCTCTCCATGATCTGGCTCATCAAGTCCACATATAATACGTAGCAGTGTTGACTTACCAGCGCCATTACGACCAAGCAAGCCCACACTTTGTTTATCACCAATAGTCAGGTTTAAATCTTTGAACAAGTAATGACGGCCTTTCTTTGTCATAAATGACTTAGAAATATTTTTTATTTCAATCATTTACTCACCTTTCTTAATATTAGTGCTCATAATTATTGATATTACCTTAACGAGAACGGATCATGTCACGTTCAGCATACTTATAGAGTAAAAGTCCCAAAAAGTTTACAACGAACATCCATTCTAAAAAGTACCAAATATCAATATGATCGGCTGGATAATTGGGTGCAAAGGCGTGTCTAATCAGCTCAATATTGTGAATAAAAGGGTTATAAAGTAAATAACTAAAATATGGTTCAGGGATAATATGAATCGGGTAAATGATACCGGATGTGAAATACAGTATGGTAAACAATATAGTAATTACTTTACTGATTTCGCCACCATAATATCCCACAACCATCATAATCAGAGCAACGCCAAAGCTAAATATAAATAGCGTTATCCAACAAAACAATACAATGTGAAGGTTTTCTAAGTTGGCATAAATATCGAAAAAAGCCAACCCTAGAAGTAGTAGTATAGATGTAAAAAAATAAATCACCAGTTCTAAAAATGAGCGTGCAATAATCACATCAATGTGTTTAATTGACCGGTACATCAATAAGCCTTTGTTAGCGTCGACTGCTCCTAGAGCTCTCGTTGCTATCTTTTGGAACATTCGAAAAGGAACCATTCCCGCAACTAAGAATAAAGAGAAATCCATTCCCGGCAAAGCGCGTTCCATGATCACGCCAAAAATCACTAAAAATATTAATATTTGGAAAAGGACTTCAAGCGGCGCCCAAAGATAACCCAAACGATATCCACCAAAGCGAGTCTGTAACTCACGCATGAGCAATGCATGGAAGGCTGCACCCATGACTTTAAGGCCACTGCGATGCTTGATAGGACGATAAGGAGGTAGTTGGACAGACATGGCGTTACAGGACTTTACCGAAAACAGCCCCTATGATAAGTAAGCGCGACATAAGTTACAAGATTTAATCTGTATACAAACAGATAAACCTATGATTTAGTAAGAAATCTGTAAGTAATTGTCATCCAAAACGCTATTTATCAATGGCTTCTAGTTTATAAAACCCTTTATTTCAGGCAAAAAAAAACCAATCTCGATAGATTGGTTTTTTTAGTACTGCTATATATGGTGGCGATGAAGAGACTTGAACTCTTGACCTCACGATTATGAGTCATGCGCTCTAACCAGCTGAGCTACATCGCCGTTTTAGGCTGCACATTATGCCCAAGCTGTTGACTGCCGTCAACCCCTAATAAGCATTTTTTGCAAAAAAACGAATTTAATTCAAATTAATTGCAACTATTACTACATCAAACAATAAAAAAGGTTTGGTAAACCGATAAGCCGGGTTCTGTCGTGGACGATCATTCCTCTAGGCGTATCATCGCTAATACGCTCAAGCAACCTACCCGCATCGAACGCGGGCCGCGCCATGCCGATGCCTATTTGGTCTTGCTACGCGTGGAGTTTACCATGCCGTGAACTGTTGCCAGCCACGCGGTGCGCTCTTACCGCACCCTTTCACCCTTACCGATAATACCCTAAGATACTAAAGGCGGTCTACTCTCTGCTGCACTGGTCGTCAAGTTACCCTGCCCAGCTGTTAGCTGGCACGCTGCCCTATGTAGCCCGGACTTTCCTCCCCTGCTCATCTGTTGCCAGTGTGCAGCGGCGATCGCCTAGTCTACCAAGCGCGCTAGTATAGCAAACTTATGACTACCTGCGCATGTCTTTTGAATTTATTTTTAAAGACAACATAAACAGGCTAAACAAAATTTTCTGGCAGTGTTTCAATATTACCGACCACATTATCTTTTAGATATGGTATCTGTAGCCAATGCGCTGCGGGATAATGATTGTCCAAATATTTTCGTAGAAATTCAATAGTGCTATTTGCGATTTCAGTATCCGTTTGCTCAGTATCATCATGAATATGATTATAAATTACGCTATGTACTATTAATCCGCGCGACTTTATAGCTTCTAAACTCAGCAACGTATGATTGATGCTGCCCAATCGACCAGAGGTGACCAAAATAACTGGATAGCCTTGCTCAGCAATATAATCTAATATTAGTAGATTCTCTGTGATCGGTACAAGTAAGCCACCTGCACCTTCTAGTAGTACCGCATCGTAATGTAACTGTAAGCGCTTGGTGGCGTTAGTAATCATATCAGGATCAAGTGTTTCCCCTGATAGTTTAGTAGCCAAATGAGGAGACGCAGGCTTTTTATAACGATGAGCACAAGTCGTAAAATCGAGGTCACATGGCTGCAGAGGTATGTCCATTAATTGACGATGCGTAATAATATCATCAGCGATATTCATCTCACCATTATCTGGATTTATCGATACACCCGTCTGTACTAGCTTTTGAGTGATGACATTTAAGCCTTGCTGCATAAGGGCTTTAGCAAGCAGCCCAGTAGCATAAGTTTTACCTATATCGGTATCGATACCAGAAACAAATAAAACACTCATGATTGACCTCGGTCTTCTAAATACATACGCACTACTTTTAGCAGCGCTTGGCATAAGGTAGTCAGCTCATCAACAGTAATCACGTAGGGTGGCATGATATACACCAGCTTGCCAAATGGTCTGACCCAAATACCATTATCAATCAACAAAGATTGAAATACAGGCATATCAACCGCTTCATGCAACTCAATCACAGCAACTGCGCCCAAACAACGTACCTCGACAACACCGTCTAATAACGCAGCAGGCGCTAGCTGCTGTTCCATAATAGTCTGCATGTTTGCGGTACACGCTTCAATATCATAAGACATAATCAAATCAATCGATGCACACGTAACCGCACAAGCCAGTGGATTGCCCATAAAGGTTGGGCCATGCATCAGCGCTGGATAGTCACTATTATGGATGGTATCGGCAATTTTTCGGGTACATAGCGTGGCGGCAAAAGTCATATAGCCACCCGTTAGCGCCTTGCCAATGGTCATGATATCAGGGCTAATAGCTGCATGTTCACACGCAAACAATTTACCACTACGACCAAACCCAGTGGCGATTTCATCCGCAATCAATAGTACATCGTACTCATCGCACAGTTGACGCAGCAATTGTAGATATTCAGGACTATAAAAACGCATCCCGCCTGCACCCTGGATAATCGGCTCAATAATAAAACCCGCCAACTGCTCACCATACTCGACAAAAAACTGAGCTAATGATTCACGCTCATCCACTGTCAATGCGCGATCAAAGCCAAGTGGCGGCGCAGGGACAAAATGCTGCATCGGTAACTGCTTGCCATATAGACTGTGCATTCCATTAATAGGATCACAGACACTCATGGCATGCCACGTGTCTCCGTAATACCCTGAATGGGTTGATGCAAACTGCTGCTTGTTTGGATGCTTAGCAGCTACTTGATATTGCAGTGCCATTTTTAGCGCCACTTCTACCGCAATACTGCCACTGTCAGCATAAAAAATCGCATCAAGTCCGGCAGGTACAATGTCGAGCAGTTTTTTGCCCAAATCTATCGCTGGCTGATGGGTTAACCCACCAAACATGACATGCGCCATTTTACCCAACTGCTTAGTCAGTGCGTTATTCAGTTTTGAATGGTTGTAACCATGAACGCTCGCCCACCATGACGACATACCATCGATCAGGCGAGTACCATCTTCGGTGATGATATAAATACCTTCGGCACGATCAATTACGATATTAGGATAAGTGGGTGGCAGGCTGGCATAAGGGTGCCAAAGATGTTGCTGATCAAAGTCATTTGTGACTTGGACGGCTTGCGTGGTTGTTGTTTCCATGGTCATCGTGTTGTCCCTAAAACGTTGTAAACCCAAACGTCATCAATCGCTTATAGATACTTTATTGACCCGTAATACGTTTGTATTTAGATAGCAGGTCGCTTTCAGTCTCGACATGATTGGGATCGTGAGGAATACAGTCGACTGGACAAATCACAACACATTGTGGCTCGTCAAAATGTCCAACACATTCTGTACATAGATCAGGGTCAATGACATAGATATCATCCCCTTCTGAGATGGCTTCATTGGGGCAAGCAGGCTCGCACACATCACAGTTGATGCACTCATCAGTGATTAATAGTGCCATGAACTGTTCCTTATATTTTTGCTTATATCAGTCATATATGGCTGCTCCTTACTGTTTTAGCAAGTGCTAGCAGCATATCTTTGATACAGCATCTTTTATTTGATATTTAACTTTTTGTCGAATGCTTGCAAAACACAGGGTGGAACGAATTTATTGACGTCACCGCCAAGCTTAGCAATTTCGCGAATCATGGTAGATGAGATAAATGAGTAATTTTGAGATGGGGTCAAAAACACTGCCTCAAAGTTTTCATCAAGCTCACGATTCATATTAGCTAGCTGAAACTCGTACTCAAAATCTGACATCGCTCGCAAGCCACGCAAAACTGCCGTGGCGTTTTTTTCACGCATAAAGTCAACAAGCAGCCCTTCAAAACCAATCACAGATACTTGCGGTAAATCAGCAAACACGGTTTCGACCAAAGCAACGCGCTCTTCAAAATTAAACAAGGGTTTTTTATGATGGCCTGAGGCAACCGCGATAACGACCTCATCAAATAGCTTGACGGCGCGTGTGACCAAATCTACATGACCATTAGTAATAGGATCAAAGGTACCAGGGTATAGAATTTTGGTATGTAGCTTTGAGGAATTGGGAGAAATAGAGTGGCTCATAGCATGACTGATATAATCGGTGATATTAGGCCATATGCTAGCAAATTTTGCTCAAACTTAATACTTATCTGCTACATTTGTCCTAATAGCTGATTTACCTTTTCATCAGAGGCTTTGATACAATAGGCAGTTCGACTCATCCATCTCATAATCGAAATAAAAAACAAGACTATTTATTGGATTAGGATGAGGAATTAGTGGGACTGATTAAATAAGGAGCCTATGTTTTAGGTCATCCTTATGGAGAAATTATGTCAAAAAAATCAAAAAAGCCAGATAATCAGATTTGCGCCAATAAAAAGGCGCGTCATGAGTACTTTATCGAAGAAACCTTTGAGGCAGGACTGGCATTACAAGGTTGGGAAGTCAAAGCCATTCGTGCAGGAAAAATGACTATCACCGAAGCGTATGTCATATTCCGCAATAACGAAGCTTTCTTATTCGGGGCGCACATTCAGCCATTACTATCGAGCTCAACGCACGTTAGTCCAGACAGTATTCGTACCCGTAAACTGCTGCTAAATCGTCGTGAAATCGAGAAACTATCTGGGGCAATCAACCAGAAAGGCTACGCTTGTGTACCGCTGTCTTGCTACTGGAAAAACTCATTGGTGAAATGCCAAATTGGCCTAGCATTGGGTAAAAAGCAGCATGACAAACGTAAAACGCTAAAAGATCGTGACTGGGAACGTGATAAGCAACGCGGCTTTAAGCAACATTTAGATTAAGTGTTATTTAATCTATATAAAGAAGGACGACTCAATATTTACTGAGCCGTCCTTTTTTGTTGTTTGTGACGTTTAATAAAATAGTAACCTTTATAATATCTAGCCAGTGGCTTTCTATGCCATTTGCTCTTCTAGAGACGCTGCTGTCTTTCTGCTAGCCTGACGCAATTGCCTAACACCATGCGCAATCAAACACGCAATACCTAGCCAAATCAGACCATAGCTATAGATCATCGCTGACTCAAATGGGTTACCTAGTACGGTCACTGCCAAAATAAATAGCAACGCAGGTTCCAAATAGCTCATCATGCCATAGACGTTAACTGGTAGCATTTGACTGGCATCAATATTGGTCTTCATCGCCAAGACACTGAGCACACCCAAACCTATTAGCATCATGATAAAGAAACCAGAGCCGCTAACCAATGCCAAACTGCTTGGGGCAAAGAAGAACAAGTAAGCCAGCGCAAAGGGCGCAAATATCGTTAAATCAACCAACAACCCAGTCACTGCACCGACTCCCTGCAGTCGGCGTAAAATGTAATAAACCGGATACGTACCGCATACCCATAGCGTCGCCCAAGAGACACTTTGGGTACGAATAACTTCGCTACCCACACCCAATGCAGCAAAGGCTACTGCCAACCATTGCAAACGGCTTAGTTTTTCGCCAAAGAGGACACAACCAAACACCACCATCATTAACGGGAATAAGAAGTATCCCATCGCGGTTTGCACACCTTGGCCATTCACTGGCCCCCACATAAATAACCAAAACTGGCTGAGAAATATCGGTGTAGGTAATAGCAACCAAGCCCATTGCTTAGCGCCTTTTAACACTTTCAATTTATCAATGTGTAATCCTAGACGTCCACTTACCATCAGGTATCCAACCAACGCTGCCCACATTGCGAGCATACGCCAGATAAAAACTTGCGTCCCTGATAATGGCGCTAAAAAACTGCTATACGCATAGAGTACGCCAAATAGCACATTAGACAATATGGCAAAAGACACCCCTAATATCAGAGTGCGTTGTTGTGCGCTACCTGTCGTCCAAATCGCAGGTAGTGGCAAACGTGCAGCAGTCGTTGCTAGGGTATTAGCGAATACATTGGAGAACATTGAGATAGACATGATAAGCACCGTAGATATTAATAGATGATAAAAAACCAATTGCTAGCTCTTATTTTGAAGCAGCTCTAATTGATATGATCTATTTTACTAGGCTGCTTTGATATATTATCTCTATATAGATATATTTATGAATAAAAATATCAAATACATGTCGTATAAACTATTATTTTCTTATATTAAACTTTATAGTGATAATATTTATAAAAAAAGATAAAAACTGCCGTTATTAAGGATGTCCTGATATGAGCCATACTTTAGATAATATTGATAAAGCTATTTTGAACTTGCTACAAGATGATGCGACATTACCGCTTAAAACTGTCGCAGAGCAAGTGCATGTATCTATTGCGACGGCGCAGCGGCGTATACAGGCGCTCATAGATAGTGACGTGATTACCAAACAAGTAGCCATCGTCAATCCTGACAAAGTGGGCTACGGTCTGACAGCAGTGGTAATGATAGAAATGGAGCGCTCTAATACCTCAATGCAGCATCGGTTTGAGCGCCTAATGGATGCGCAATCACGAATCATGAGCTGCTATGAAGTATCGGGCGATTTTGATTTTATGTTGATGGTCAATGCAAAAAACATGAGCGACTATCATCAGTTCACTCGCAGCTTACTGACTTACGAAAATAATGTACGCAATTTCAAAAGCCAGTTTGTGATGAACTTTACTAAGAGTGGAACTAAAATTACCCTAGATTAATTATAGTTAATCCGTCTAAGCTACACTTACCTATCATATGACAATGGATGATGAGTAGCTAAGTTGCCTCTACAGCCTGTACGATATTCACCAGACATCCGAGAAGAAATAAAAACTCGATAGTTAATTTCGTAAGCCCATTTTTTGGACAAGGAAGCCTAATCATGACTGACCATACAAACGCTGCTAATAAAAACATGAAAGCGTCACTAAAACCATTAAACCCATTAAATTCAAAAAAGGTAATAGCAGGCGCCTTGTTTGCCGCGGTACTAGCCAGCTCTGGCTGTGCGACTAGCTCATTGTTAGAAAATAGCGGGCATGTCACCACAAACACAACGAAGCAGATACTGTCTGAAGATCAAATTATTGCCTTTGGTCGTCCTGCTCAGGCGTTACCAAAAATGCCAAACGCGTCAATGGTTATCGTAGGAGAGAAGAACAGCTACGTCCTCACCCAAGGTGGGACAGAAATGGTGAACTTACTGAGCAATCTCACGCAAAAAAATATTCAAGTGGATAACGACATGAGCTTTCATGTACCCAACAACGATGGGTACTTCCAAGGTGAAATGAAACTGTCTTATGCTAAATTAAAAGATGAGTTTGGACGCTCAGACTATCAGTTCTTTTTGCAAAATAATGGTAAAGAGTGCACCTCCGCGAGCGATCAACGTATCAATGCTCAGCGCTTCTGCTTTAGCGTTCCTGTCAAAGGCGCTATCTATCCACAAGTTAGTAACTTAGGGTTAATTCAGTCAAACTATCGCGCACTGACCAAACCATATACGGTAAGCTTCTATACACAGACTCAGCAAGATGTCGTCACTCGTAGCGGTCCAAATGGCGCACAAAAGCTAGTATTACTACCCTTTGCCCTTGCCTTTGACGTAGTTACTTTCCCGCTTCAGTTATTAGATTAAATCGCTAACTATTAGACTACTCATCGTCTAGCATCAAGTTTCAAGGTGCGTTATGAAAGCTACATAATGAAAGCTAAGTTATAAAAGCCCCTTTATATAAGGCACGTTATCGAAAGGTATTTCGCACCCAACCGTAACATGCCTGCTTCATATCTTAGAATAACTTTTCGACCAGTGTTTTCGGGTAATTTTGTTTTGCCTTCTCTGCCGCTCGAAACATCATCTCATCTGCTTCGACAGGACCTGCAACATCGCATAAGCATACATAAGCCAGCTGCATCAAATTATTTAACAGGTGCTCATTATCAGGTACAGACGGACGATTGCCTTCTAAAAACCGACTGATGTTAAGACTATGCCCTTTGAAGGTGCGTTCTTGCGAAACAGTTTGGTGCATGGTCAGAAATAGGTTGCGACTTTCTGTTTCTGATAGCTGACTGCGCAGTGCTTCTATGGCAGTATAAAATGCCAAAACCAACTCAGAGACAGGGACTGGCGCTTTGATTGCTTTATTATGACCATTATGGCTATTGTGACTATCAGACTCGACTGTTTGCTGACTGTCCGTTTGCAACGTAGCCCAAAAGCCTTTCCTAATGTCAGACTTATAAGCTTGCAGCTCAGGATAGCGCCGTGTCGCATCCAAGACGCACTGTTGCATCATTTTTACTGAGACAGTCGAGTATCGCTGCCACTGTGATTTAAGCAGCCGCACCTCTTCAGGGTGTAGATAATCGGCAAGCACTTCTGCCATTGCAGTCACAGCTTGGTCTACGGATTGAGTATCAATATTCATCAGCTCGCTCCTATAAATGCCGCTCGGTTAAACTCTTGGAATCAAACATTTGCTTCTGGAACTCAGGATAACCAAGCTCTGCATGCTCGGTATAATCAAGACCGCGCTGCTCATGTAAGCGGCTGGCTTTTAACCCGAAGCTTAGATCAATCAGCTTATACATCACCAGACCCAATCCCAGCCCCCAGCCTAACGCCACACCAACGCCCAGCGCTTGTACACCAAGCCGTGATAAGTTAAACAAATCTCCTGTATAAAACAATCCTGCGGCGAGCGTACCCCATGCCCCGCCAAAGCCATGTACTGCTACTGCCGATACTACATCGTCTACTTTGAATTTTAATAACGCTTGCGATGATAAGATATACACCACTGAAGCGACCGCACCGATAATAATGGCAAATACAGGCGTTGTGGTCGCGCAGCCTGCGGTAATCGATACGAGACCAATCAAACTGGCATTGACACTATCGCTCAGCAAAATGGCTTTGTTAAGCGTACGAGAGATAAGCATATAGCTCACCACTGCACTCACTGCTGCGACAAAAGTATTGACTGCAATTAGACCAATATTGCCAGTGATAGACAATGTCGATCCAGCATTAAAGCCGAACCAACCAAACCATAAGATAAATCCGCCTAACGCCAGCAACGTCATGTTATGCCCTGCGATGAGTCTTGGTGTGCCATCAGGTGCAAAGCGGCCTAATCTTGGGCCAATGACCAAGATGCCTGCTAATGCCAACCAACCACCGATAGAATGCACAACAGTAGACCCAGCAAAATCAATAAAACCAAGCTCAGCTAGCCAGCCCGTCCCGCCAAAGTAACCACCCCATACCCAGCTGGCAAACACAGGATAGATAAACAAACAAATCAAACAGGCGGCAACCGCATAGCCAATAAAGGAGACACGCTCTGCCATTGCACCACTCGCAATCGTCACCGCTGTCGCTGCAAACATCATCTGAAAGAACATCAGTGCCCAGTCCATATTGGACAACGCGACTGGCATAAAATGATCCGTACCGACGAATCCGGAGTGATTGGTACCCATCATTAGCCCAAAACCAACTAAGTAGAACGCCAGACCACCGATACACATATCGGTGTAGTTTTTCATCATCACGTTTACCGCATTTTTCGCTCGTACTGAACCGCTCTCAAGTAGAGCAAAACCTGCCTGCATAAAGAACACCAATACCCCGCCCCAGATAATCCAAGCGATGTTTTGATATTCGAGCAGCTGCGCCACGGTCAATGTGTCAGTCTCAGCAGCTTGGGCGCTACTTATCATTGCAAACGATAATGTACTTAGTACCAGCTTATTACTTAGCGATGCTCTTAATAGTTGTAATAGTTTTAATAATGTCTTTATCGTGTCCAGTCCAACAGAGGATGTTCTCATTTTATCTCCAAACACTTATCTAGCCGTTCAAATTTTATCGGTGCACTATTTTTACTCATTAATGCACACAAATAAGCCCTAATAAGGGTGGAGCAAAACCTGTGCCAAAATCTACTATTAGGAATTAAAGAAAATCATAAATATAAGAAAACAAATGACTAGTATCAGCCAAGTCGGTATTTTGATAGTTATGCTTGTGACGATGTAAGCATAAATTGAACTAGGGTAGAGAATGATTGTTGGAAGTAAGTTTGATTGAACTGATAATGTGACTGTTCTGTCTAGACTGTTTTTGCCATTATTTTGCTGTGCGGATAGCTTACTTTGCATGAGCAGTTTATCTCGCGCTATCAATAACTTATCTGCAATCGTCACTCATAGAATAGGTCGCATAGTGAAGGCGATTCATGTTAAAATGAGCGCTTTTAAATTCGCCTTTATTATCATTGGGTAATAAGGGCTGTATTTTTAGTGCCATTTTTCTAATTAACAGGTCCGCCCATGTCTGCCGATACCATCGCCCGCACTGCCTTTAAACAAGGCACCAAGCCACTTTATGATTATGACAAACACTGGGCGAGCTGCTACGAGCCGGCGCCTTATCTACCGATGAGCCGCAAAGAAATGGACGATTTGGGCTGGGATGCTTGTGATGTCATCATCATCTCAGGTGATGCCTATGTCGATCATCCAAGCTTTGGTATGGCCATCATCGGTCGCCTATTAGAGTCACAAGGCTTCCGTGTTGGTATCATCGCTCAGCCAGATTGGAAGAGCAAAGACGCCTTTATGGAACTGGGCAAACCTGTCTATGCGTACGGCGTAACCGCGGGCAACATGGACAGCATGATCAACCGCTATACCGCCGATCGTAAAATCCGTAGCGATGATGCCTACTCGCCTGGTAACGTGGCAAACAAACGCCCTGATCGCGCGGCTATCGTCTATAGCCAGCGCTGCCGTGAAGCCTATCCTGATGTGCCAATTATCTTAGGCGGTATTGAAGGCAGTCTACGCCGTATCGCTCATTATGATTATTGGTCAGACAAAGTTCGCCGCAGTATCTTGTTGGATGCGCGTGCTGATGTCTTACTATATGGTAATGCTGAGCGTGCAATCGTCGATGTGGTACATGGTCTGTCTAAAGGCTATAGCTTTGAGCAGATGAGCAAATTGCGCGGTACGGCTTACTTATTGACCCCGACTCGTCGCCACTGGCAAGAAGATATGACTGAGGTCGCGAGTAACGATGTCGATACCGTTGGCCGTGTCGATCCAATCATCAACCCTTATGTAATGACCGAAGACGTTGATAGCTGTTCAATTGAGCAGAGCAAACCATCGGACTCGCCTGTTGGCCAAGCCATGCCTTCATCTATGTCATCACAATATCAGGGCTTTGTTGCTGAGCCAGTTGCCAATAAAGTCATCAACGCTGAACAAGTCGATGAAGAGACGCAAGTGGTGCAAATGCGCGGCTTTGATAAGCCAATGACCGCACGTAAGCATAAGCTAAAAATGCCACCACGCGAAAAGACAGTGATTCGTCTGCCTGACTATGAGCATGTCAAATCTGACCCTGTACTTTATGCTCATGCAAGTCGTATCCTGCATTTAGAGACCAATCCAGGTAACGCCCGTGCGCTCGTACAGCGTCATAGCAGCGGTGCTGGTAACTCGCATACTTCTATCGACGTTTGGCTCAATCCGCCACCAGTGCCACTCTCGACAGAAGAGATGGATTATGTGTTTGACCTGCCGTATGCACGCCTGCCGCATCCAAGCTATGGCGATGCGCGTATCCCTGCTTATGACATGATCAAATTTTCGGTCAATATCATGCGCGGCTGTTTTGGTGGTTGTACCTTCTGCTCGATCACTGAGCATGAAGGCCGTATTATCCAGAGCCGTTCAGAAGATTCAATCTTGCGTGAAGTAGAAGCCATTCGCGATACCGCACCGAACTTTACTGGTGTGATATCTGACCTTGGTGGCCCAACAGCCAATATGTATCGCCTCAGCTGTAAAGACGAAACGATTGAAAAGAACTGCCGTAAGCCATCTTGTGTCTATCCTGATGTCTGTGAAAACCTAATCACTGATCATAGTAATTTGACCAAGCTATATCGCAAAGCGCGTGATATCAAAGGCGTGAAAAAAATCCTGATTGCTTCAGGCTTACGCTATGACTTGGCAGTAAAAGATCCTGAATATGTGAAAGAATTGGTCAGTCATCACGTCGGTGGTTACCTCAAGATTGCGCCTGAGCACTCTGAAGAAGGCGTGCTATCGAAGATGATGAAGCCGGGCATGGGCAGTTATGATCAGTTCAAAGCCATGTTTGAGCAATTCAGCCAAGAAGCGGGCAAAGAGCAATATCTGATTCCTTACTTCATCGCCGCCCATCCGGGAACTAAAGATGAAGATATGATGAACCTTGCGCTTTGGCTCAAAAGTAATGGCTACCGTGCTGACCAAGTACAGGCGTTTTATCCAAGCCCAATGGCGACCGCGACTACCATGTATCACACGCACAAAGATCCGCTACATAAGGTCAGCCGTGATGAAGGTGACATGGATATCGTCAAGTCTGGCAAGCAGCGCAAACTGCATAAAGCGTTCTTGCGCTATCATGATCCAAAAAACTGGGTACTACTACGTAAAGCCCTGCAAGACATGGGTCGTAGCGACTTGATTGGTAAAAACCGTGGTTGCTTGATTCCACCATTTAACGCCAGTTTAGAAGGGCGTGATGCCGCGCAAGATACTTATCAATCAGCGCGCAAAAAGAATAGCCGTGTTGGCAATGACTCAGTGAAGCGCAGTAATGGCTCGTCAAACAGCAATGCGTCAGCTAAAGGTGCAGCAGGTAAAAATGCTGTCGGTAAAAATAGTAAGAAGAAAGTGAGTAAAGGTAACTTCCAGACGCAGCATACTGGTCTGCCACCACGCAAAACCAAGTAGTGTTCACAGCAAATAGTGTTCATAGTATAAAAATGCATGCTCAATATAGAGCGTGTTAAGTAAAACAAAAAAGCGCCTATCAGCCACTCGTTGATAGGCGCTTTTTTACGCGCTAATTTCATAGATGCACATTTCAAACTAACACTGTTTACTTTTCACCCTGTCGCAGATTACAAGTTACATTAGACAGCGGTTGGGTAACGAAGCTAACAGGTAACGAACAATTTCTAACATTGAAATGGTTCGTTTTCGCTACTATAACCCTCATATGCTAAACGCATCATTAAGAACAAGTAAATGACAACAGTGAAAAGCTTTGGAGAGCACTATGAAAATGATAACTAAAATTGCGACTACCCTACCAGTTCTTGCCCTATTGAGCGCTTGTGCGACTACCGCACCAACTACCCCAGATGCAACTGATACGCCAGTTCCAGAAAAAGTAACCGCTGCCTATGATCGTATGGCACCAGCACCATACACCTGTACCGATGACAGCAAAATCATGGCAAAGCAATCTATCAATAAAGAACAAGTGATGCTCAACGTCACCTTGCCAAAAGTAAAATGGGCCGATCAGCCAATCATCTTAAACGGTAAAGTGAAAGGCGAAGTCGCAAGCTACGTAAATGACTCAAACCCAGAAGTCGTCTATGCATGGCATATGAAAGGTGACAAAGGTATCTTTGCGATGAAGTGGGCTGACGGTAAAGAATACCAAGTAAACTGCCAAATCTAATCAGTTAGAGATACGCTCATATCGTAATAGACAAATAGTCGCAACAGCAAAAAAGCAGTCATCATATAGTGGCTGCTTTTTTATGCTTGTTCGTTTGATACGCGTATAAAGACGGCTATAAAAAATAGTATCAGATAGTTGTATAGTCAGTTCAATATAATTTCGATGCAAGGAAACCGAGTGCAAGTTATATATTAGTATGCTTAGCGAGGATGACGATGTAGCAGATTTATATAGACTTGACTATACAGTTGATTCAATTTAAAAGTAGTACAAGGCAATCGAGTGCAGATATAACTGTGATACTGCAAGCGAGGTTAACGCTGTCATTCTTTTATAGAGGATTAGACTATATCAAAACTGACCATCTAATGTATTTCGCTAGAGAAGCACAAGGAAAGCTGTCAAAATAGCAGGTAAAGCAAATCAATCATAATCGATAATCAAAAGGGTAACTTGATGGCAAAGCGTCTGATAAGTATGATGGTAATTGCAACGGCAAGCATGTGGGCGCTGACAGGCTGCGATAACGCTACCGATTCTGTCGATGCCACTGAGCAAACTGCGGAGACAGCAACAGATCCATCCGCACCAGCAGCCGACACCATCGACTGGTCACTGGTAGATAGCGGTGCGAAGCCTGCTGACCCTACCAATTATAAATATCCGTTTGCGATCGATAGTCAAAACGTCCGAGACTATGCAGATTACTTCAAAGTGGACGCTGCGACCGCTCAGCATAATCTAACAGTGAGCATGGCAAGTAACGAAGCACTATCGAAAGCATTAGATCAACTCAGCGAAACCTATATCTCACACGAGCTAACCGATGGCAATGAGATGACGCTTATCATTCATACCACGCCTGATGTCGCTGCCAGTCGCTATGATTATGTGCTGTCTGATGACTTTGCTAAAGGACTGGTACTACCTATCGTGATTCAGCCAGATGGTAAGAAAGGCGATGTGAAAGCGCATGGTGAAATGGTGGAGTAGAATGCTAAGATATATCTCATCGTTATATATACAGCAAGGTTTTTATGCAGAAGTCTGGGGTAATGATTCAATTGGTTTTTTATAGCGTTTTTCAGATAAATTAAAGTAGTTTATTTCTCTAGGTGCGCTGAGCGCACCCTACGCTCCATCACTTGCGTCCGTCCATATTTAAGTTAGCATAACCATCGCCAAGCATACGTTTGGGCGCAATATATTCAAGTAGAAAATTTTCGGGGTTGTCAGTACCGCAGTTGGTATTGTGAACCATGATCTGATAAGTACCACCAATACAGTAGGTATGGTAATCCTCAACTTCAAGGTTATATACCGTCGTGGTATAAGGAATATAAGACTCTGTACCATCATCATGAGTGGTGACATTGTAGTTATCGCAGGAAATGTCCGCATATCGAAATGCACCGAAATATTCATTGATATCGTCCATATTAAACAATGTCCCTTTGCTTAAACTTTCCTCCATATCTTCAGTATCTTCTACAGCGTGAGCATAGTAAGGTGTGGCATGCATCCATGCCATATTATCGACCTGATCACTCCCATACTGGTATAAGGGTTTAGCGGCTATTACTGCATAATGATTGCCATTTTCTGGATTCAACAGTATATCTCCAAACGTTAGCTGGTCTGCACGTCTCCATTTAGGTGTATCAAGTAATGCTAAATCCTCTGGCGGTCCAACGAGCGAACGATCTCGGTCAGTATGATATCCTTTACCCACGATCATAAAAGGGTGATTAGGCGTGACACCAACGTGTCTTGGTGTCATTGCATAATGGATATCCCCTATATCTCTTACATCTGTTAGAGCTGGGCGCGTGATATCAATAAATCCAACGTACCATATCTCTTTGTCTTCAAACTTAAAGGTTTTGGTCACTCGTTTAAAGACAGGCTCTCCGATACCATTTTCAGGTGCTGATAGTACTTTGTCACCTACCTCGATATCTTGTATCGGTTTATAGCTAAACCTATTTGGCCCCTCTACTCTGACTGATGTTCCTTTAACAAAACAACTAATTTCGCGCTGGCTAGCATCTTGTGTTATCGTTTTCATAAAGGATTATCCAATGTTTGCAAGTGGTAGCGTCCAGCGCATCTATAAATCTCAGTTGAAGCTAAATCTACGCCCCAACCATCGCCAAAAACTCTTCCTCACCCACAATTTTCACACCCAGTTTTTCTGCTTTGGTCAGTTTAGAGCCAGCCTTATCCCCTGCCAATAGCGCAGTGGTTTTTGTCGAGATGCTACCCGAGACTTTCGCACCCAGCGCTTGTAGTTTGGCTTTGGCTTCATCACGCGCCATGCTATCGAGCACGCCTGTGATGACCCACGTTTGCCCATCGAGTGGTAGCCCTTCTGATGCGACCTGCTCGACCTTATCCCAATAGACGCCAGCTTCACGTAGTGCAGTAATGACTTCGATATTATGCGGGGCACGGAAGAACTTATAAGTCAGCTCAGCGGTGATTTCTCCGACATCTGGCGTTTTTATCAAGGTCTCAATACTGGCCGACATTAGGCTATCTAAATCACCAAATTGCTGAGCAAAGTTCTGTGCTGTGCCTTCACCGACACCGCGAATACCTAGCGCGTAAATAAAGCGAGCCAATGTCGTATGCTTGCTGGCTTCGATAGCGTTGATGATATTTTGTACCGATTTTTCACCCAATTTCTCAAAGGTGACCATCTCATCTGCATGATTGTGCAACTGATAGATATCAGCGACCGTTTTGACCAGACCATGCTCAAAGAAGCTAATCAACCAACTGGCACCAAGCCCATCGATATCCATGGCACGGCGTGAGACAAAATGAATAAGCGCTTCCTGCTGCTGTGCTGGGCAAAACAATCCGCCCGTACAGCGCGCCAATGCCTCGTCTTCTGGCAAGACGACAGGAGAGTCGCAGACAGGGCAAATAGAGGGTAGCGTGACCGGCTCACTATCGGCTGGGCGCTGATCATGCCAGACACGAGTGACTTTTGGGATGACATCGCCTGCACGGTGAACGCTGACCGTATCGCCTGCACGCACATCTAAACGCTGAATCTCACCAAAGTTATGCAAAGTGACATTGCTGACGGTGACGCCGCCAACTTTGACAGGTTCAAGCTTACCGACTGGGGTGATTTGACCCGTACGGCCGACTTGCCACTCGATATCGTTGAGACGTGTCATCACAGTCTCGGCAGGGAATTTATAAGCAGTCGCCCAGCGTGGCTCGCGTGATAGGTAGCCTAACTGCTGCTGTAACGCAAGGCTGTTTACCTTGATGACCATGCCATCGATTTCAAATGGCAGATCGCGACGCCCTTCTATCACAGACTCATAATAGGTCTGTGCGGCGCGTGGATTTGCTACGACTTCTACGGCGCTGACCGTAAATCCAAGCTCGGTAAGCCATGCCAACGCCCCTGACTGAGTGTCGATAGTATCTGGCAAACCTTGATTGACCGAATAGCCATAGAAAGCCAATGGACGACTGGCTGCTATCGCTGGATCTAGCTGACGTAAGCTACCAGCGGCGGCATTGCGCGGATTGGCAAAGGTTTTGCCTTCATTCTCTTCTGCCAGTCGATTGAGACGCTCAAATCCTGCCTTTGGCATTAATACTTCACCGCGCACTTCTAACAATTCAATATCAGCTGCATCGGCTATCCATAGTGGTAAGTTACGAATGGTTTTGGCATTTTGAGTAATATCTTCACCGGTCTGCCCATCACCGCGCGTGACTGCTTGGACAAATTTTCCGTGCTCATATTTCAGTGAAACCGCCAGTCCATCAAGCTTTAGCTCCATCTCGTATTCAGGGTTTTGCTGCGAGTCGCTGAGACGATCATTGACGCGGCGCATAAAATCGCGCAAATCATCATATTCAAAGACATTGCCTAGCGACAGCATCGGAATGTCATGCGTAACTTGGGTAAAAGCTGATAACGGCATATCACCGACTTGATTGATTGGGCTATCTGGCTGCACTAAATCTGGATATTCCTCTTCAATCTCAAGCAACGAGCGGCGTAATTGGTCGTACTCGCTGTCTTCTAATATCGGATTATCGAGCACGTAATAGGCATAGTTATGCGTCTTAATCGCTTCAATAAGCGCACGCATTTTTGAGACAATCTCTGTATTATTATTGGTACTACTATCGGTAGGACTGGGTATATTAGAGGTCGCAGGTGCTTGGCTTTCTACTTGAGCAGATGAATTTTTAGAATTATTTGATGAGGTAGAGTCAGTCATAGTCGGCGTCTTTTTTGCAATTCAAGATGTCGATATGATAACAAGTTTGTAGGAAGCTCGGTATAGTCAATCCTATATAAATCAGATACTGTGTCAGGCTCGCTCAGTCTACTATCTATGGTTAGAATTTTGCAGAAACTATAGCTCAATAAAAAGGGCAAATAAAAAAGGCAAATAACGTTAATCGCTATTTGCCCTTTTTATGATTTCTAATATTAGTCAGCTTTTAACTTTCGTAGCTTTTGGCTTTCAAACCGTTAACCTTCGTAATCACGAACTTGGTTACGCAGCTGCTGCTTGTATTCAGGCGTGATTGGTTCGTTCTCTTCATCCAGCATAATCGCGTCAAGGTCGCTTGCCATCATGTAAGCAATGCTCATCATGCTATCGAAGCTGCGTACGGCTTGTGGATGCGGCAATGATAAGAACACGACGACACCGTTATAAGTGTTGGTCGCGACACTATGCGGATCAAACGGTGCGATACCGCTATCAGTAATGCCCATCATACTAAACCACAGCATACCCGTGCCGTCTTTTTGCTCATAGCGATGGAACATATTCATCGCACCATAGCGTAGACCATATTTATCAATCAATGCTAGCAGGTCACGACCACGGATAATCGCCGCTGGACGATCGCGATATTGGTGCGGCAAGATGGTGATATTGATATTGTCTTTAGCATTAATCAATGGCCCGTTTTGCGCGTCATCACCTGACTCTGATAGATGCTGATCCAGTATCGGGCTGTTGTCATCGAAGCTTGGCTCTTCTGCCGTATCGATGGTTGGCATCAGGCTATCAGTCGCTGACATTAGGCTAGAGAACGCATCAGGCTCTTGCTCGATATGTATCTGATCGGCGACTTCTACAAACTCAGCACTATCGGCACGGCGTTGCTCTTCTTGCCAGCGCGCGTAGTCCGCTTCATCGATGACGTCATGGTCTTCAGTTGCTATATGATCACGCTCAGCCGTTAGTTGAGCGTCAACGTTGGTATGTGCTTGCGTCAATGGCTCTTCTTCAACCACAGCATCCAAGTAGCTACGATCTGGACCGATACTCGTCTCACCTGCAACCGTATCATCAAGGTCTGGCTGATCGACGATGTTGCGCTCGTGACGCGGTATGATCGGAATACCATTTTTATCATAATTGACCGCAGCAGCTTCGGTAGCACCGCGGCGCTTAAAGCTACGAATGACCATAAACAGCCCTGCGAGCACGATAAACGCGGCAATGGCAATCAATATAAACTGAATAACGGTCATGATAAATACATCCTAGTATATATAACAAAAGGGAATACACAAACGAGCATAAATGGCAATATTCTAGCATGGCTGACCTATATCGTCACCACATTGTGTACTTTATAACCAGTATGCTGGACTGAGGTCAAGCTTATTTGCATTTATGCCAACTGATTGATTATATTTGCATCGCGCTGATTCTCATAGCACTTTTAATATCGACTACTTCACGCTTAGCTCTCTACGTAACGCACAGCTTCATCAAGCGACACGCTGACTAGTGTAGAAATGCCTGCACTTGGCATAGTGATACCTTTTAGCTCATCAGCAATTTGCATCGTCAATTTATTATGACTGATAAAGATAAACTGTAAATCATCTGCTAGCTCATGGATGAGACTGGTAAAGCGCGCGACGTTGGCATCATCAAGCGGTGCATCGACCTCGTCAAGCACACAGAACGGTGCGGGATGCTGCTTAAATATCGCAAAAATTAAACTCAATGCAGTAAGGGTTTTTTCACCACCCGACAGTACCGCTAAGCGACTGTTGCGTTTGCCCTTCGGCTGCGCCATCAAGGTAAGCCCTGCCCGCCACTGCTCTGACTTTGGCGTATTGGCTGGCATCTCGTCGGTGTTCAGTGTCAGGCTAGCCTGTCCACCGCCAAAGACTTTGGCAAATAAATTGGCCAGCTCATTATTGACCGCATCAAGCGTCTGCATAAACAGTGTCTTGGTCGTCTCATCAATAGAGGCAATCGCTTCAGTCAATGTCTGCATACTTGCCGAGATATCTGCCGTCTGCTGTGCGAGTGGATCTAGGCGCTCGTTTACCTCAGCCAACTCTGCGACCGCTGCCAAATTGACTGGCCCAATCTTGCTCAACTGCTGGGTCAACTTGGCGCGCTCAGATTCAAGCTCAGCGATTTTGTCTGGACGGACGCGGCGATCATGAGCGATAAAATCTGCTAGCAAGTTTGAGACGCTCATGCTTTGTTGAGGTTGCTCTGCTGGTGCCTTATATTTATGACTTACACGATAGTAGGCATCTAAAGCGCTCTTCGTGTGCGCGCTAGCATCCTCTAACCGTGCCGCGCTTAATGCCAGCTCAGTAGCATGACGGGCAAGCTCGCTTTGCTGCGTGTGTAATGTGTTTTGCAATGTATCAAATGCTGTCTGCTGCTCAGTATAAGTTTGTTTTAGTACCGTTAGCGCAGTATCGCGCTCGTTCAATAGCACTTGCTGCTCATCTCGCGTTACCTGTGCAGACTGTAGCGCTGCTTGTAGCTCTGGCAACTTGACCTGCTGCTGCTCGTGACGAGTCTGTAGACTCTGCTCATTCTCTAACGACTTGTCATGTTGCTCAGTTGCACGAGCCAGACTGCTAACGCTATGCTCCAAGCGCATCTCATACTGCTGAATACGCAGCTGTAATGCTTGCCAAGCGTCATCATCAGCTTGACGCGCGCGGTTTAGCTCGCTGCGCTCAGCTTGCAGTTGCTGAGTTGTCGCTCGTGCCCCTGCTATTTGCGGCGTTAGCGTAGCAATCTCGCCTTCAATATGCTGTTGTTCTTGCTCAAGGGTTTGTTGCTCTTGTGCCAGTTCTTGCTTTTCTTGCTCAAGAGTTGCTTTGTCAGCGTTCAGGCGCTGGCTATCCGCTTGCAACCGCTCAGCATTGGCTCGCTCGGTCGTCAGTTGCTGCTGGTATTGATGCTTATCACGGGTTAACTGCTCAGCTTGCGCGCGCGTTTCTTCCAAGCTAACCATTAACGCATCATAATCGCGCTGGTCTTTTGCAATCGACTTTTGCTGTTCTTGTATTTTGGTTTCAAACTCATCAAGCAAGTCTTCTAACGCTTGCAAACGAGTGCGCTGCTGCAAACGCTGCGTGAGAAATTGACTGCTGCTATTACTTTGACTATCTTGCGCACCAGCGAATTTGCTTAAATTAATCGTTCCATGACGACTGATGAGCCAACCATCTGCGGTGAGCAATATCGCTGATGGCGGCAATGACTTTAGTACATCAGTAAGTGTATCAATCTCATGCTGCTCACTAGTCTCAAACTGCGCTGTGTATAGATAACACTGCTGCCATAGCGAGAGTAGCGGCTGAGTAATCAACTGCGATAATGGCAATACTTTATCAATCAAATTGTCTGGCAATTCGCTGACAAATTCTTGGTCACTAATATCATTTTGCGCAGTAGGCAACCATAAGCTATGACCCGTCTCTATTGGAGTTTTATCTTTTGCACTGGCAGGTGTATTTTGTGCCGTTTGATAAGTCAGTAAATCTGTAATGTCATGCTCAAGCGCTTGCCATAAGCTATCAGTTTTTTGAGAAACGTCAGTAGCATTATCAACGCTTGATTGCTTTGTTTGATTGGCTTGTTGGTTAGCAACCAGCACATGGCTGTCTAGCCATAATGCCAAGATATTATCGAGTAGCGGCGCATGTTCCTGCCCTTTGGCACTTAGCTCAACCTGCTCACGTAGCGTTGCAATGGCTATCGGCTGATGATGTGTGCCATCGCTATCTACATTATCTGTCGCGATAACTTTCGACTTTGCTGATTGCTGCTGTGTAGGTTTTGGATGCAGTATCTGATGCAGGGTATCGTATTCGCCTGCCAACAGCGCATGACGCTTTTCATCATTGCTCAGCTCGCTCTGCTGTGCGTTTAGTCTCTGCTGCAAACTATGCGCTTGCGGTTGTATCTCGGATAATCGTTCATCGACGGCTTCGTATTGACGCTCAACCTGCTGCAACTGCGTGTTTAGCTCAGTGACTTGCTGTTCTAGCAGTTGACTTAGATCTTGTGCATTATCCGTCTTACTCATAACGATACTGTCAGATGGCGCTATAGACTGCTGCAATTGCTGCCAGAGGTTTTGCCAATTTTGCTCGCGGCGTTGCCACTTATCATAGCTTTGCTGGTGGCGCTTTTGTGCTTGGATATTAATCGCCTGCTGCTGCTCAAGCGTGCGAGCCTTGTCTTGCAAGCGTGACAGATTGTTTTGCGCTTCGTGCCACGCGCGTTGTAGTGGCTGCTCATTGCGCTTATAGTTATTGCGTTTATCTGTCAGCTCAATAAGCTGCGGACGTAACGCTTCTAATGCTTGATTCTGCTCAGCTTGTTCAGCGTTGAGCCGTTCGATATCAGCGAATGATTGCTCGCGCTGCTGTGCTAAATGAGACAGTTGCTGCTCAATGGCTGCCAGCTGTGCAGTGGCATCACTCAATTGATGCTCAGCGTTTTGGTAGCCCAGCTGCTGCTGATAATGCGCGCTTTGGGCGTCATCTTTGAGCCATTGCTCTTGGTTGATACGAGCGGTAAGCTTATCTTGCTTAGCTTTTAGCGTGTCATAGTCGGCTTGCAGTGTTGACACTTCAGCCGTACTGCGCTCATGCGCTATTTTTTGCTGCTGCTGATTGTGCTTGGCTTGGTAGAGCTGCTGAATAGCGAGCTGCTGCTCAATATCAGCCAAGCTGAGAGAGATTTCCTCGTAACGCTGCGCACTAGCAGCCTGCTTAGACAGTGTTTTCTGCTGGCGTAATAGCTCGCTTTGCATATCGTGCAGGCGCGCTAGATTGTCTTTTGTCTTCTCTAACTTTTTTTGCGTTTCTTCACGGCGAGCCTGATAGCGCGAGACACCTGCCGCCTCTTCGATAAACTCACGCAGCTGCACAGGACTAGACTCAACGATGCGCCCAATCATGCCTTGCTCAATCACCGCATAGCTACGTGCACCCAACCCTGTACCTAAAAACACATCGACCACATCACGGCGACGGCAACGCGTACCATTGATAAAATAATCTGAGCGGCCATCTTTATTTACCTGACGGCGAACCGATAGCTCTTGGTACAAGTTAAACTCGTGGCGAATACCAGTCTGCTCATCTTGGGTATGCTCAAAGGTCAGCTCGACACTGGCGACACTTTTTGCTGTTTTATCTTGCGTACCGGCAAAGATAACATCACTCATCGCCCCACCGCGCAACTGCTTGGCAGAGGTTTCGCCCAGCACCCAACGGATGGCATCAATCACATTGGATTTGCCACAGCCGTTCGGCCCGACGATGGCAGTGATACCATGACGAAAAGTAAAAGTGGTTGGATTGGCAAAAGATTTGAAGCCTGCCAGCTTTAGGGATTTTAAACGCATGAATAGTCAGTTGATATGGCGAAAACAGGCGGCTATTCTACCTGAAATTCCTGTAAGTTTTTAGAGTTAAACGCCTAAGTGCATAAACGATTTTGCCTTCAGGCTCTGGTGAAACCCATGCAGCAGTTTTTGTTCGACTTGGCAGACGTTATTTTCTGCTAAGTAGCGCTGATTGAACGCAATCAATGCTGACCACGTGATACTGGCCACTTGTAGATGATCGACGATTTCTAATAATTCTGGTCTTAATAGATGCTGATACTTCTTGGGTCGTTTGTGACACAGTGCCAGCTCTCGATCGGCTAAGCGCTGCTTGTTGTGCTCTAGCGCATTACCACCGATGAACAACAACAAAAACTTAGCCCCTTTATCGATAAAGCCTTTTTCGAGCAAATGCTCATACATCACACAGTACTTGAGCAGCTGATCTGGATTTTTCCGGCCAGCGAGTTTTAACTCATTCGCTATCAACACATTCGACTGATGGTTGTAGGCCAAGTTGTCCATATACATGGCTTTGAGTTCTGTGCTGGCCTCAAACAATCCGCTATTGCCATGTGTCGACCATGATCCACTCGGCTCAAAGGTGATGAATTGCTGATAAAATGAGTCTAAGTAGACATCACTACATAAACTCAAAAAGATATCGAACTCTTTATTTAGATAATCCTCAGAAAAGAATTTTACGCGGCGCACAGCTTCTCTCGCATTACAGATGCCCGTCGTTTGCGTTGAATACGTCTCTAACTGCTCAGACTCATGCATTTTTGCATTGAGCTTTTTGATGACTGACTGCTCAATCTCTTCTATATTTTTGTCCTTCATATCTGGGTGAGCGACCCATTCAATGATTTGGCGTACGTATTGCTTTTTAGTAATACCTAAAATACGTTGCGGCTCCCACGCCAAAAACTCTACCATATTCGTAAGACCAGTCGTCCATGATAGCTGATCTTTTAAATGATTTATTGAGCCAAAAACACGGCGATATTTTTCTGCTGCTTTCATACTAAGAATGTCTCATGGTTTACATTTTTTACGACAAATATTTGAGATTGCTATAACACACCCAGTCCACTTAACAACAACTGCCCTCCTGCAAATATCAGTAGCACGCCAAACGCGCGCTTGAGCATTAAGGCAGGCAATACATGGGCGAGCTTGGCACCGACTTTTGCCATCGCAAAGCTCGCCACCGAAATAAATAAGAATCCTATGACGTGGACAAACCCGATGGTGCCCTCAGGGAGGTTGACCACATCTTGACCAAACCAGGCAAACCCAGCCGCGCCAGCTAGGGCAATGGGCAGACCGCATGCCGCTGACGTACCGACCGATTGCTTCATCGGCAGTCCCGCCCAGTTCAAAAATGGTACGGTCAAACTACCACCGCCAATACCAAAAATAGACGACGCCATACCAATGCCCGTACCTGCGCCAAACTGCACCCCAGCAGGCGGCAATGGCTTACCCACCTGCTCTTTATTCGAAAAGAACAGCATTTTTAAGGCGACCAATAGCGCACCGAAACCAATGATAGCCTGTAGCGCTTGCCCATCAATCATATCCGCGATACCCGCACCGACCAAACTACCGATGACCAATCCAAGCGCCATCTTACGCCATACTTCCCAGCGCACGCCGCCGCGCTTGTTATGTGCAGTCAGTGAGCTGATTGAAGTTACAACGATGGTCGCCAATGACGTACCAATGGCCAGATGGGTGATTACTTCTGGCGAAAAATCATATGCGGTAAAAATCCAAACCAATGCAGGCACGATAATCATGCCACCGCCGACGCCAAACAAGCCCGCGCTGACACCCGCAAACGCGCCTGCAATCACAAACCACACATATAACATCATAGAACGAACCTTTTATAATACTAACTGGCGCTATAGTACTCACTAGCGCTTAGGCGTGCTTAATTGTATTTGCCAAATCTCAGCGTGACCTTTATGCTGTTTACTCGGTACTGTCTGACCGCAACAATCGCTCAGTATATCAAAGTTTCCTTTAACCACATCGACTAAACTTATGCCGCCACTCACCAGTTTTCCTCCCTATTTATCCGAGCTCAATCACCATCATGTGGCTAGTAGCGCCTCGACCAATAGCGAGCTGATAGAAGCCTTGCAAAACGGATCGTTAGATGTCGCCACCGTACATGTTTTGACAGCGGAAACCCAAAGCGCAGGTCGTGGTCAGCACGGGCGCTCGTGGCAATCACCGCGCGGCAATGTCTATCTATCGCTATACCATCCTGTGCATATGCCAATCAGTGGCTTATTATCGCTCATCATTGGCCTTGAACTGGCAAAAATGCCCGTCATTCAAACACTGAACGAGCAACTGCAAGCACAGGGACTGACGCCAATCGGTGTGAAATGGGCAAATGACTTGGGTTTTTATCAGCAAGCTCAGAGCCAATCTGAAGAGCTATCTAAAGTGCAATCTGTAACGGACAGCTCGGTATTAGACTCAGTATTAAACTCAGCATTGGATAGTGATGTAGCAAATCAGCGTACCCTACCCTTTAATAAACTGGCTGGGATTTTGATAGAGCCAGTGACGAAAGCTGGTAGATTGGTCGGTGTGGTGCTAGGTATTGGCTTAAACGTACAAGCAGCACCAAAGCTCACCACGCAAACGTCAGAGGGTATGAGCTACCAAGCGATTAGCTTACAAGGCATTAATGAGATGCTGCCTTTAGAGACACGATCTGCGAGCCTACCAGACCTACCAATGCTCTATCAGCAGATGTGCAAAGCATTGATGGCGGCGATGACACGCTTTGAGCATTTGGGCATAGAACAGCCAACGGGTCATACTTACTATTTGGATAGTTTTTTGGAGCAGTTTGCGACGATGGATGCGCTATCAGGTCTGCACTTACGCGTTACCCAAGACTATAATAATGAAGAAAAAGTCGTGACGGGAATCGCTTGTGGTGTCGACACACATGGCTGTTTGCAATTACGCCAAGATAGCGGTAAGATTTCTACGCTTTTTACTGGACGCATCGACGTTATTTATTAGGCTTAGACAACTATATTGATGAACACCATCATTAACGAGCACTATATAAAGGGACTTTTATGCTCTGGCTTGATCTTGGAAATACCCGCCTAAAATACTGGCTAACCGATGATATCGGACAAATAGTCGCACATGATGCCAAGCAGCATTTGCAAGCGCCTGCCGAACTACTTATGGGTCTGACGGATCGCTTCGAGCGTTATGCGCCTGACTTTATTGGTATCTCATCGGTATTGGGTGACAATCTCAATGCCAAAGTATCAGAGACGCTCAGTCGTTTGAATATTCCGTTTGAGTTTGTCCATGTCGATGCTGCGCATGCGCTGATGAAAAGTGCTTACAATGATCAGCAGCTCGGCTGTGATCGCTGGCTACAGATGCTCGGTGCGGTCGATAAGAAAAAACGCCAGTGTGTGATTGGCTGTGGTACAGCGGTAACCATTGATCTGATTGATCATGCTGAGCATTTAGGCGGTTATATTTTCCCTAGCATATATCTACAGCGTGAGTCCCTGTTCTCTGGTACTAAGCAAATCACTATCTCGAACGGTACTTTTGATAGCGTCAACCAAGGCTTGACCACTCAAGACGCAGTGCATCGCGGTATTTTGCTCTCTATCGTCGGCGCGATCAATGAGATTAGCCATCGTCACCCTAATTTTGAATTGATTATGACAGGTGGAGATGCCGCTATTATTTCGCAGCATGTTAATCGCCCAGTGCGCTTACGTGATGATTTATTATTAAATGGTTTGGCAAGGTATTTTGATTATCGGAATAAGTCTTAACCGCTTATACAGTCAAAGAACTACTAAACGGCTACGGCGTTACCTTCCCTAGACATACTATTTGTACAATCTGCAGTCGGCTGCCTTGTATCCGTTTTAGACTTCTTTGACTATAGATAATTCGGTTTGACGTTGACACAAAAAAAGCAGCACGTTTTAAGCGTGCTGCTTTTTTATTTTATATTAGAAAATAGCTAAGGCTTCATTAGCTGCCTCTTATTTGGTCTCGTTAAACAGCTCGCGACCGACTAGCATACGACGAATTTCACTGGTACCTGCGCCAATCTCATACAGCTTAGCATCGCGCCAGTAGCGACCAAGTGGATACTCATTAGTATAGCCGTTTCCGCCAAATATTTGAATACCTTCGCCTGCCATCCATGTGGCCTTTTCGGCACACCATAAGATCACACTGGCGCAATCTTTGCGCACTTCTCGACTATGACCGGCACCGCGCGCGTCCAACATATCGAGGTTTTTACCCACGGTGTATAAAAAACTACGACCGGCTTGCAGTATCGTATACATGTCCGCAACTTTACCTTGGATAAGCTGGAACTCACCGATCGCTTGACCAAACTGTTTACGGTCATGGATATAAGGCACAACATTGTCCATCACCGCTTGCATGATGCCAATAGGACCTGCAGCCAATACAGCGCGCTCGTAATCTAGGCCACTCATCAATACCTTAACGCCCTCATTAAGACCGCCCAAGATATTTTCGCTTGGTACTTTTACATTATTAAAAGTCATCTCACCAGTATGACTACCACGCATGCCGAGCTTATCTAGCTTTTGCGCTGTACCAAAGCCTTCCATACCTTTTTCAACGATAAAGGCCGTCATGCCTTTTGCACCCATCTCAGGATTGGTCTTAGCATAAACCACCATCACGTCCGCGTCAGGGCCATTGGTGATCCACATTTTGCTACCGTTTAAAATATAGCTGCCGTCTTTTTCTTCTGCTTTTAGCTTCATGCTAACAACATCTGAGCCAGCGCCTGTCTCACTCATTGCCAATGCACCGATGAACTCGCCACTGATTAGTTTCGGCAGATATTTCTGCTTTTGTTCTTCAGAGCCGTTACGTTTGATTTGGTTAATACATAGATTCGAGTGTGCGCCATAACTCAGTGCTACCGATGCCGAAGCTCGGCTAATCTCTTCCATCGCGACCATGTGGGCGACGTAGCCCATATTAGAGCCGCCGTACTCTTCAGGAACGGTAATGCCATGCAAACCGAGGTCACCCATTTTTTGCCACAGATCCATTGGGAACTCATCGCTGCTATCAATCTCAGCAGCACGTGGAGCGATCTCGTTTGCCGCAAACTGCTGCACGACATCACGTAGCGCGTCAATATCTTCGCCAAGTTGAAAATTTAATCCAGGTAAACTCATAACCATTCCTTGTATATAAATATTTAATTTTCGAATTTTAATCTGTTTTTTAAAGCCATATTATTTTTGATGTAATAGTCCATTCAATGTGAAAGTATGGCAAGGCAACCGAGTGTAGATGTATATCAAATACTTCAAACGAGGTTAATGCTGTCATACCTTCGTAGTGGATTGACTATACTATTTAAGACTGACGTTTATTGATGATGGCACGTGCTACATTTGAGCCATTTGGTCGCTTTAAAAATTCACTGATACGCTCGCCTGCCACGACCAATTTATCCAAATCGATACCCGTGCTGATACCCATACCATGCAACATATACGCCACATCTTCGGTAGCGACATTGCCCGTTGCGCCTTTAGCATAAGGACAACCACCGAGGCCCGCGACAGAGGTATCAAACTCACTAACACCCATTTGTAATGCAGCCAAAGTATTGCTTAGCGCTTGGCCATAAGTATCATGGAAATGACCTGATAGCATAGAGATATCAGCATACTCAAGTGCAGCTTGCAACGCTCGTTGTACTTTGAGCGGTGTACCCACACCGATCGTATCGGCAATGCCAATCTGCTCTGAACCGATCTCAATCAATCGCTTGGTGACATACGCTACTTGACTGGGGTCAATCTCGCCTTCATAGGGACAACCAACCGTACAAGAAATCACGCCACGTACCTTTATGCCTTGTGCTTTTGCTGCCGCAGCCACTGGTGCAAAACGTTCGATACTCTCATCGATACTACAATTGATATTTTTTTGACTAAAGGTTTCGCTGGCTGAGCCAAAGATGACGATTTCATCTGGGCGATGCAAGATAGCATTTTCAAAGCCACGCATATTGGGCACCAGTACCGAGTAGCAGACGTCCGTCTGCCGCGTTGGCGCAAGCGCATCCAGTAACGCGCTGTTATCACCCATTTGTGGCACCCACTTTGGCGAAACAAAGCTTGTTGCCTCTAGCTTTTTGACACCTGCCGCAATCAAATCATTGATAAGCGTTTGCTTAACCTCAGTCGGCACCGTCATGGATTCGTTTTGTAGTCCATCACGTGGACTGACATCAACGATGCTGACATGGCTTGGATACGAATGGCTCATACTTGTCGTCCTTTTTGTTATTTGCGCTTTATGAGGCTTTTTTATTAGGCCTCGTCAGCTATGCGCTTTCGCTATCGATGCGCAGTAGCTCATCACCATCAGCGACCAAGTCACCTGCTGCAAATAATAGCTCTGCTACCACACCATCCGTCGGTGCCGTAATCGTATGTTCGATTTTCATGGCTTCGATAACGGCAAGTGGCTCGCCTTTTTTCACAGTATCGCCAACAGCTACTTTGAATGCAACCACTTGTCCTGGCATTGGTGACTTCAAACTGCCAACTGCTGCTGTGTCTTCGCCCACATGTGCCATGATATCAATAAGCGTAATTTCATCGCGTCCACTATCCGTGAATACATAAACTCTCTCGTTATTTACCCAGCTTTGGGCACTGATACGTGCACCATCTAACCATAAGGTATGATTGTGCGCGTCATTGCTATCATAGCTAATTTGACCTTCATAAATCGTTTCGGTCTGAGCCGCTACATTGATATTGCTATCATCCTGCGTATTCGCGATTTCTTTACCAATGACGAGCGTAAAATTACTGAGACTATCACCGCCTTTTTTGCTATCAGCACAACTTGCATTATGCCAATTACTGATGCGAGCGCTATAAGCCTGCTCATCATAAACCAAGCTAAATGAACGAGTATAATCGCTATAAGCACGGAAACCCGTCGACTTGCTAAATGGATCTGAGCCCTGCGTGGTCGCCTCACTCGCAAGCTGCTGGGCAATAGCTGTCACCACAAGGGTTGATAATCCGAGAGGGTGCTGGTCAAAAAGCTTATCCTGCTCGCGCTCTATCAATGCCGTATCGAGATTGGCTTTGCTAAATGAATCTGTATTTAAAATATAACGCAAAAATGCCACGTTATTTGGCAGACCAACGATACGCGTCTGTGCCAATGCACGATCAAGTCTCGCCAACGCTTGCTCGCGCGTAGGAGCATGGACGATAAGCTTAGCAATCATAGAGTCGTAAAAAGGACTAATCACATCGCCCTCACGTACGCCATCATCGATACGCACATCAGTAATGTTGAAGGTACTATGCTCAGGCTTTTGATAAGTGAATAAAGTTCCTGTCGCTGGCAAAAAATTGTTGTCAGGGTTTTCGGCACAGATACGCGCCTCAATTGCATGACCGTTGATAGCCAGATCATCTTGCGTTTTTGGTAATGGCTGACCCGCAGCAACCAACAGCTGCCACTCGACCAAATCGACGCCAGTAATAGCTTCACTGACTGGATGCTCAACTTGCAAGCGCGTATTCATTTCCATGAAATAAAAATTCATAGAGTCTTCGCGCTGCTCAACGATGAATTCAACCGTACCTGCACCCACGTAATCAACTGCACGTGCTGCTTCGATTGCCGCTGTGCCCATCGCTTCACGCATGGCAGTATCGACACCGGGCGCTGGCGCTTCTTCTAGTACTTTTTGATGGCGACGCTGTACTGAGCAATCACGCTCAAACAGGTGCACATAATTACCATGCGTGTCACCGAATACTTGGATTTCGATATGACGTGGTTTTAGCGCGTATTTTTCGACCAATACTTGATCATTGCCAAAACTGGTAATCGCTTCACGGCGGCATGAATCTAACAAATCAATAAAATCGCTACTTTTTTCAACGATACGCATACCTTTACCGCCACCACCTGCACTGGCTTTAATCAAGACAGGATAGCCAATACTATCGGCCTGCTGCTGCAAAAACTGTGCATCTTGGTTATCACCATGATATCCCGGTATCAGCGGCACACCAGCCGATTCCATCAAGCGCTTAGACTCAGATTTGCCGCCCATAGCGCGAATAGCATCTGCCGATGGGCCAATAAATACCAAGCCAGCATCTTGGCAAGCCTGTGCAAAATCAGCATTTTCACTCAAAAACCCATATCCTGGATGAATCGCTTGGGCGCCCGTCTGCTTAGCGATAGCAATAATAGCATCGCCTTTTAGATAACTGTCTTTCGGTGCCGAACCGCCTAAATAGATAGCTTCATCACAGACAGCCACATGCTTGGCCTCACGATCCGCATCGGAGTAAACAGCAACGGTACTGACGCCAAGACGCTTAGCAGTCGCAGCCACTCGGCAAGCAATTTCACCACGGTTGGCGATTAGAATTTTAGAAAACATAACTATCCCTGTGTCTTGTCGTTATTATTTGACGTCTTGTCTATTTGCCCATTTATCTATCGTTGTTCTGCTACTAGTTAGTCTGCCATTAGCCAATCAGGTTTACGTTTTTGCAAAAAGGCTTGCACGCCCTCTTTACCCTGCTCTGATGAGCGGATATCAGCGATACCTTTGACCGTGTCAGCAATCAGCTCATCTGTAATAGGTGCACCAGCGACATCGTGTAATAGCTGTTTGCAGGTTTTTACCGCGTCAGGGCTGTTTTTGACGACCTTGTTACAGAACGCAGCCACTTCATCACTTAGCCACTCTTCGCTAACACGCTCATGGATAAAGCCAAGCTGACGCGCCTTTTTGGCATCAAACACTTCAGCACTTAAGAAATAACGCTGCGAGGCTCTAGCACCTAGCGCTCGGATAACATAAGGACTGATAGTGGCAGGTGCCAACCCCAAACGCACTTCACTGAGGCAGAAATTGGCAATTTTAACGGCGATGGCTACGTCACAAGCAGCGACCAGACCCATGCCACCTGCATAAACATCGCCTTGAATAGCCGCAACTGTTGGCTTAGGACATTCATAAATAGTCTTAAGCATTTGCGCCAACTTATCAGCATCCGCTAAATTTTCTTCATAGCTATAATCTGCCATGGCACGCATCCAATTAAGGTCGGCGCCTGCACAAAACGCTTTGCCCGCAGCCGCTAATACAATAACACGCACCTCGTCATCAGTACCAAGGGTAGTGAAAGCATCGGTTAGCTCAGCAATCATTTCATCGTTAAAGGCATTACGTATCTCAGGACGATTTAATGTCACCGTAGCCACATGCTGCTTGATGTTAACCAGTAAGCTTTTATAATTATTTATATTTTGTTGCATTGTCTTCTCTTTTTTTAGTCACTATCTTTACTGATGATATTTATTGAGTATCGTTAAATATTAAAAACTGGTTACATTCTAAAGACACCAAATGTCGTCTCTTCAATTGGTGCGTTATAAGCTGCGCTTAATCCTAACGCCAATACATTGCGCGTATCAGCAGGGTCAATTACGCCATCATCCCACATGCGCGCGGTAGCATAGTAAGGATGACCTTGCTCTTCATACATTTCGCGAATCGGTGCTTTAAATGCGGCTTCGTCTTCGTCGCTCCATGCCTCACCTTTGCGATCAAAGTTATCACGTTTGACCGTTGCCAGTACTGACGCTGCTTGCTCACCGCCCATGACAGAGATACGCGCATTTGGCCACATCCATAAGAAACGAGGGCTGTAAGCGCGGCCACACATACCGTAGTTACCAGCGCCGAACGAGCCACCGACGATAACCGTGAATTTTGGTACTTTGGCATTGGCCACCGCCATTACCATTTTGGCGCCATGACGAGCGATCCCTTCGTTCTCGTATTTACGACCCACCATAAAGCCAGTAATGTTCTGCAGGAATACTAATGGGATTTTGCGCTTACAGCACAGTTCGATAAAGTGCGTCCCTTTTTGCGCTGACTCACTGAACAAGATACCGTTATTGGCGATAATACCAACAGGCATCCCTTCGATATGAGCAAATCCACAGACTAGCGTCGTACCAAAACGCGATTTAAACTCATCAAAGGCACTGTCATCAACGATACGCGCGATGATTTCTCTGATATCAAATGGCTTGCGCTTGTCTGTTGGAATGACACCGTATAGCTCTTTGGCATCATAACGTGGCGGACGCGGTGTGATTTGATTGGGGATATTTTTCGCAGGGCGATTTAGGTGACTGACGATATTACGGGCAATCGATAACGCGTGCGTATCATTCTGCGCTAGATGATCAACCACACCTGATAGTCTAGTATGTACATCACCACCGCCCAAATCTTCTGCGGTAACCTCTTCACCTGTTGCTGCTTTGACTAGTGGTGGACCACCCAAAAAGATAGTGCCTTGCTCTTTGACAATAATAGATTCATCACTCATCGCAGGCACATACGCACCGCCAGCCGTACAGCTGCCCATAACCACAGCAATTTGCGGAATGCCTGCTGCACTCAGATTGGCTTGATTAAAAAAGATACGACCGAAATGCTCTTTATCAGGGAACACATCATCTTGGTTCGGTAAGTTTGCGCCACCTGAATCAACCAGATAAACGCACGGTAGATGGTTTTCTTGCGCAATCTCTTGGGCACGTAGGTGCTTTTTGACCGTCATTGGGTAATAGGTGCCGCCTTTTACCGTGGCATCATTACAGACAATCATACACTCGATGCCATTGATACGGCCAATACCAGCAATCACACCAGCTGCCGGAATCTCTTCGCCATACATATCATGTGCAGCCATCGGTGCCACTTCTAGGAACGGCGTACCTACATCCAATAAACGCTCGACGCGCTCACGTGGTAACAGCTTACCACGCGCTAGATGCTTGGCTCGTGCGCGCTCTGAGCCACCTTGGGCAACTTTACGCAAGTGTATATACAGGTCATCGACTATCTCTTGCATCGCGGCACTGTTTTGCTGAAAATCGCTTGAGTTTGGACTCAGTTTACTGGTTATGATAGCGCTCATGATATCCCTTTTTTTTCTTATACATAGATAGATACGTAGATGTGAGTAGCTTTTTATATGAATGATACTAACTGCTATTTTTAAGCGTTACTCACATATAGTCGATTCAATTTAAAAGTAGTACAAGGCAACCGAGTGTAGATGTATGTGTGATACTTCAAGCGAGGTTAACGCTGTAATACTTTTATAGTGAAATGAATATGGTTAGTCTTTTGTTTTTTAGAGCAGACAAGTAAGCTTACTACAAACCCAACTCTTCTTTCATTTGCTCAATGATTTTATATTTCTGAATTTTGCCAGTGATGGTCATTGGATATTCAGTCACAAAGCGATAGTAAGTCGGCACTTTATAGTGAGCGATATGCTCGCTACAGAACTCGCGTACTTCTTGTTCAGTTAAGCAGCCAGGCTCTTTCGGAATAATCCACGCTGCCAGCACTTCACCATAACGCTCATCTGGTATACCCACGATTTGTACATCACGAATCTTTGGGTGACGATAGAGGTAATTTTCAATTTCTACTGGATAGATATTTTCGCCGCCGCGAATCACCATATCTTTACTACGGCCGACGATTTTTACGTAGCCATCTTCATCCATCGTAGCCAAATCACCCGTATGCATCCAACCATCTTGGATCGCCTCACGCGTTTTAAAGCGACTACCCCAATAGCCTTTCATCACTGAATAGCCTCGTGTGAGCAACTCACCTGTCTCACCTAGCGGGACAATTTCACCTGTTTCTGTATCGACGACTTTCACCTCAAGCGCAGGCTGTACCAGTCCTACCGTCGAGACCTGTTTATCAAGTGGCGTGTGCTCATTGGTCTGGCAAGATACGGGACTGGTCTCTGTCATGCCATAGGCAATGGTGACTTCGCTCATATGCATCTTATCGATGACACGGCGCATAACCTCAATCGGACAACTAGAGCCAGCCATTATGCCAGTACGTAAGGTAGACAAATCAAAGTTTTCAAATTCAGGATGGTCAAGCTCGGCGATAAACATCGTTGGCACGCCGTGCAGACCTGTACACTTTTCTTCTTCGACTGCTTGTAATACGGTCAATGGCTCAAAGCCGTCGTTTGGATATACGATACAACCGCCATGCGTGAGAATCGCTAGATTACCAAGCACCATACCAAAGCAATGATACAGAGGTACTGGAATACACAGCCTATCCTCTTCAGTGAGGTTCATGGCCTCACCGATAAAGTAGCCATTATTTAAGATATTACGATGGCTTAAGGTGGCACCTTTTGGTGTACCTGTCGTACCACTGGTGAACTGTACATTGATGGCATCGGTGTTCCTAAGCTGAGCTTGGCGCTCAGCAACACGCGGATCGTTGGCATCGCCCTCGCTCATCCATGCAGAGAATTTTTGCATAAAACCGAATGTCTCATCCGACTCTTGCTCATCAATCCAAATGATACGTTCAATCGTCGGAATCTCGACCAAATCAAGCTGAGTGTAATCTTTATGGTAAATTTCAGGACACAGCTCACGGATTAAACTGGCGTAATCACTGGTTTTGAAATGACGCATCAGTACGAGCGCTGAGCAGCCCAGTTTGTTTAAGGCATATTGCAACTCAAAAGTACGGTAGGCAGGATTGATATTAACGAGGATAACGCCAACTTTTGCTGTAGCCAATTGCATGAGCAACCATTCAGCATTGTTGTGCGACCAAATACCGATACGATCGCCAATTTCTAGTCCCATCTCAATCATACTACTGGCTAGCTGATTCACTTGCTGCTGTAGCTCACGATATGTCCAGCGGATATTTTGATGGCGGACGACCAGTGCTTCGCGCTCAGGATATTTAGAAACAATAGCATCAAAAAAGTCACCGATTGTCGCTTCAATCAGCGGTACATCAGGACCTTTGTCATAGCTTTGAGTAAGTGGTGCATTGGCTGAGCGTGCGCCCATATTGATACTAGGAATGTTGTTTAAAATAGTATCGAAGTCAACGCGAGTCGAATCGAGATCAGGAGTTTGAGTCATAACGAGTCCTTTCGTTTTACTTTTTATATCATTTATAAATAGCACTTATTAATAGCCTGCGTGCAAACCTTCTTCCTTGGGCAGGTCTTACATAGCATTCAGCTACTATAACGCCATCAATGAAAGCCTGTCAACAATATCAATACAGTATGTATCATTTAATTAGGCAGTTTACCTTTCTATTTAGTAAAAGGTAACATAGAATCATGGCAAATATTTGACATAAAAAAGCCAGCCACATCATAAGCAATGGGCTGGCTCAATCATCAATATTGTCTTTTAACTGAATCTTCTGACAAGGAATCTAATAAAGGATATCACTTATAAATGATGTGCTTTATTAGTTTTTCAAAAGACGGTATTGCAATCGTTATGCTTTAGAAACTGCAGGCGCTTTAATCGTTACTGTTGCGCTAACAGCTTCATTGTCATCGAGCAAATCCATGATTAGCTCATCATCACTCTCAGTCTTCACTTGCCAATTACCTGCTGCTTGCGGTACACCCGTCACCATCACAGAGATGGCTTTATTTTTTAGGCGAATCATCGGCGGCTTATGATCATAGCCACTATGCTCGTGACCTAAGATATCATCAGCGATAGTCGCAGCCTGCGCGCGTAATGGTGCAACATAACGACAAGCGACCCCATTGATAGACATACAGTCACCGATGGCATAGATATTCGCTGCATTGGTACGCAATGTCGCTGCATCTACCACGATACCCGTACGGCGATCGAATTCCACACCAGCCGCCGCAGGTAATTGCTCATCGACTGTCAGACCTGTACTGGCAATCACATGATCTACAATCAGTGGTTCGAGCGGCTGAGTATCAGCATTGTCTGTATCCGATGATAACGGTGCATAGTCCACTTGTAGCTTCTCGGCATCTTCGCTGTCATTATTATTGTCATCGTCATTAACACGAGTGACAGCTGATACTTGATAACCACCTAAGAATTGAATACCTTGCGACTCGATCGCTTTGGCGATACGTGCGGTCGCTTTGGCTGGTAGCATCTGCGAAAGCGGTGCATCATTTAAATCAATAAGCGTTACTTTATGACCAGCTTTAAGTAGGTCTTCTGCGATTTCTGTACCCACCATACCAGCACCAACGATCGCAACGTGCTGGCTACCTGTTGCTAGCTTCTCTTGTAGCTGACTAAAACGCTCGATATGATTGACATGCCAGACCAAATCTTGTGGCAGACTTTTAGGGAAGATAGGATGCGCGCCCATCGCTAGTACCATTTTCTCATAGCCAATAGTAGTCAGCGCATCATCTGACTGTGCAGTAGAGCACACCTGTACAGTTTGGCTCACTGGATCAATATCTGTCACTTGCGTATTGGCTAGCAGCGTCACTTCTGCTGTGTTCGCCGCTTCGCTACCAGATGCCCGTACTAAGTCTGATGCTCGTTTGTTTTGGCTGATTGCCATTGTCAACATCGGCTTGTGATAACGGTCGCCACTATCAGCCGTGATTAATGTGATTGGAATCTCTGTGTCTTTGGCACGAATGGCATCAATGACATGCCAGCCTGCCAGCCCTGCACCAATAATAACGACACCTTTTTTTGCTGCTGTGCTCGATGCTACAGATAGGTTTTCTACGCTCATACAAACTCCAGTATGGTTTATGAATTATTTTAATTATCAAAAATATTGACCGCTATTGTATCAGTAAACAGCCATTCACTCACCTATCTAGCAATTCACTTAGTCAATTTCGAACTCCATGCGATGCGCTGTTGCACGCATGGTTTCACTATCTATTAATTTTTCTATACAGTATAAACTTGCATGGATGCCTGCACTTATCCCCGCTGATGTGATGATATTACCAGTATCATCACTGGCATCTACAAAACGCGTATGCGAGATCACATTGATATCAGGATAGGATGCTAAATTATCCAAGTCCATCCAGTGCGTGGTTGCTGACTTACCAGCTAGCAAACCTGCCTTAGCCAACAGCAACGCTCCTGTACACACTGAAAGCGTCAGCTCTGCCAAACTTGCTTGAGTGATAATCCAGTCAATTACCACCTTATTATATATTTCTGTTTTTTCGGCACCGTAACCACCAGGGATGATTAAGACATCAATGTCTGGATGATTGGCAAAACTATAGTCAGGAATGACTTGCAGACCATTCCTAGCGGATATCGTTGCTTGGTTCTCGGCAATAGTGATCACCTTAAAGTGCTTATCATCACTAGAACTGGCAGCATTTTCAGCTAACGAAAACACCTCAAAAGGTCCTGCAAAATCCAATACTTCTACTTCATTGAACAGTAGTATGCCGACGGTTCGTTTTAGCGTCATATTCAATCCTAATTCAGTTGATAGCGTTAAATTAAACTCATCTATATTATGACTACTACCTTTCCAAACTTGTTTGATTAATAAGATGAACCATTTCATCTGCCTTTGCCGTTTGCGATTTCTCTAATCCTGCGACTATTCCTACTCTATTTCAGCGGCTTTATAGTCTCAAAGCTATCTTATTTAAACTCCTTGTGTGTAAACATCATAGGCTCTAAATCGTTTTTCAAATAGCTATACAAAAAAGGCTAAATACAAAGCGCCCTATTAAAGATAGCGTTTAACTGCCTTTAATAGGGCGCTTTATATAATCATTAGCAGTAGAAAGAAAAATAAGCTTTAGAACATGTCTTTGTCTTAGAAACACGGCTATAAACAATCGTAAATCAAAGTGTCTTTAATGATTTAAAATCTTCGACAAGAACATCTGTGCACGGTCACTTTTCGCGCCTTCAAAAAACTCATCTTTACTACAGTTTTCTACGATATGTCCTTCATCCATAAAGATAATACGATTGGCTACCTGACTGGCAAAGCCCATCTCATGTGTCACGCACATCATAGTCATACCATCACGAGTCAGCTCGACCATCACATCTAGCACCTCTTGAATCATCTCAGGATCAAGCGCGGAGGTTGGTTCATCGAATAGCATTGCGACGGGATCCATGGCCAACGCTCGTGCAATCGCAACACGCTGCTGCTGACCACCAGAGAGCTCCGCTGGGTATTTCGCCGCTTGTACTGTCAGACCAACACGATCTAGATAGGCCATCGCTTTTTGTTTGGCCTCAGACTCTTTACGACCCAAGACTTTGATTTGTGCCACAGTCAAATTATCAATAATAGTCAAATGTGGAAACAACTCAAAATGCTGAAATACCATACCAACACGGCTACGTAACTTAGGTAGATTAGTCTTTGGGTCACCGACAGAGATACCATTAACCATGATGTCACCTTTTTGAAAAGGCTCAAGTCCATTCACTGTCTTAATCAATGTCGACTTACCACTGCCCGATGGACCACAAACGACGACGACGTCACCTTTATGTACATGCGCGGTGCAGTCAGTCAATACTTGAAAATCTCCATACCATTTGCTGACATTAGATATCTCGATGACCATCTCATCACTAGCATGACCACTATTGGTAACCAGCCCGCCAAAGGCATTTAAGTACGTATCAGCATTGCTCATCACTGGCTCCTAACCACATTATTTTCGATAATCATTATTTAAAAAAGGTAAATCAAACATTTAAATCAAACTCTCAACGCTCACAAGCGAAAGCCGTATCAAAATAACTATATTAAAACCGCAAACGCTTTTGTAATTGTTGCACACCAATAGAAGCACTTAAGCTAATCACAAAATAGACAGCACCAGCACCTAGGATATAAGGCGTGAGTAATCCCATTAGCTCACCGCGTACATAGGCTGCGCGGAAAAAGTCGGTCAAGCCAATGGCAAATACCAGTGTCGTATCTTGGAATAAAATAATACATTGCTGCAAAATCAATGGCAGCATCTTACGAAAGGCTTGTGGCAAGATGACTAGACGCATGGTCTGCCCATAAGTCATACCGAGCGCTTTTGCCGCATTGACCTGCCCGCTACCAATCGATTGAATACCAGCACGTACCACTTCTGAGAAGTAAGCCGCCTCAAACATCATAAATGCGACCACACAAGAGGCAAACGCAGCATCGAGTTGCAGGTACTTACCCGCTACCCAAAGATAAATCATCGGTACAGCAAAGTAGAACCACAGTAATACCAATAGCAGTGGCACAGAGCGGAAGTAATTGACGTATAGCTTTGCTGGAATTTCAAGCGCTTTGATACCTGACAAGCGCATCAATGCCAATACAGTTCCTAAGCTGATACCGCCTAAAATAGCCAAAAACAGCACTTTTAAGGTGGTAAGCATGCCACCCATCAAACCAGGATAGGCTGTTGCCAATTCGGTCATATTCATTTCTGACCTCCCGCAATAAGCCCAGGCACACGCAATTTACGTTCAATCAATCCCATAATAGCGATTAAGGATAAGTTGAAAACCAAGTAAATAATCGTCGCGTAAGTATATATCTCGATACTATTTTGAGTATATTCGCTGATGGTTTTGGTTTGGCTAATCAGCTCCATTACCCCCACAAGCGAGGCCACAGAAGCGTTTTTGAAACAGTTCGTTAGCTCAGAGCTGAGCGGTGGCAAGATAATACGAAATGCCTGCGGTAGCAGTACTTCTTTATAGACTTGTGGAATACTAAACCCTAACGCGTAGGCTGCGTTAATCTGTCCATCTGGTAATGACTCAATACCCGTCCGTACCTGTTCAACGATACGAGCAGCGGTAAATAAGCCCAAACCGATACTGGCTGATAACATGGCTGAGGTATTCGGAGACAAGTCCTTATACCACCATTCTTGTATCGTCGGCGTGAGCCAGCCAGGGGCGATATAAAACCAAAAGAACAGTTGAACAAGCAGTGGAATATTACGAAAAAATGTCACATAAGCCGTACCGATTGCACGAGCGGTCTTGTTGGGCAAGGTACGCATGATACCGAAGATAGTACCGACGACCATCGCGATGGCCCATGCGATACTGCCAATCAATAGCAGCCAGCCAAGACCTGTGATCATCCAATGGATATAGAGCTCGTTGCCAATACCAGTCTGCTCAAAGAGCACACCCCAGTTCCAGCTATAATTCATGGTTGTCTCTCCGAGCAACGATTGATAAGCCTATACGTCAAATAAAATACTGGCTATCTGAACGTATAGGCAAGCTATGTTGAGGGACAATGAGCGTTACTGCGCTGCTGCTTCTTTAGGCTGAGCGCTGTCATGCGGATTGGCAATCAAGGCCTTTAAGTTGTCTGACATCTCAAAGTTTAGATTGACGTTCTTTGGTGGGATTGGATTCAAGAACCACTTGTCATAAATGCTATTGATTTCGCCTGAGCTAAAGACATTGGCAAGTGCTTCATCGACCACAGCTTTGAATTCAGGATCATCCTTACGCATCATACAGCCATAGATTTCAAACGATTGCGGCGTACCGACGATGACCCACTCATCAGGATTTTTTGCTTTGGCTTTTTCGCCAGCGAGCAGTACATCATCCATCATAAAGGCATCAGCGCGACCATTTTCTAGCATTAGAAAGCCTTCGCCATGATCTTTTGCTGAGATGATATTGGTATCCATTTTATTATCATCGTTGTACTGACGGATATAACGCTCTGAAGTCGTGCCTGCTGTCGTTACCAGAGTTTTACCTTTTAGGTCTTCAAAATCTTGAATACCAGAATCTTTTTTGGTCAATAGACGTGTGCCAATTTCAAAGAAACCGTTTGAGAAAGCAACTTGCTTTTGACGTTCTTCATTATTGGTGGTTGAGCCACACTCAAAATCTACCGTGCCGTTTTGTACTAATGGGATACGAGTCTGCGAAGTGATTAGGTTATAGCGAACGTTAAGGTCTGGCATGTTTAGCTTTTGCTTAACGGCTTCAACCACTTTCATTTCCAAGTCGTGAGCATAGCCAATCGGTTGGTTAGGATCATCAGCGATATAAGAGAAAGGAATAGAGGAATCACGGTGACCGACGACAATAGTGCCAGAGTCTTTGATTTTCTGTAGCGTACCGTTGGTGGTGGTTTCTGTCGTCGCTGCATCATCTGCTGGCGCATCAGTGCTGGTCTGGCTGCTGTTATTACATCCCGCTAAGCCTAATGCTATAACAGCAGCTAAAGTCAACGGTTTGGAAAATGAGTATGTCATGAAATACATCCTTTTATCGCAAGATTGAGTGAGTGCTTGGACGACATAGGTCTGATTGACCAGACTGCCCCGCATCCGTACGGTTGTTGCTGTTATTTATCACAATGCAACTTAATGTTACTGTACAACAAATTTGCAGTAGAGGGTGAATTTTTTTTGAGAGAGTACATATTTATGAATATATTGATATTCTGGCTATAAAATGCTGGCTCATAGCAGCTATCTACTCAGAACTTTGTACAAACAGCTGCTTGGTTTTTTAAGCTCGTTCTTAACCTTTGCTGCTTATAATCGTCAAAACAGTCTACTAAGTGAGATTGATAAATCGGCAGTAATCCCCATAAAGCAAACAACTTCTCTATACTACAAATGACTTATGACTCAAGATATCCAAGTCCCAAATACGGACAGCCAAACTACTGGCAACCATAGTAGCAACGACATTCGCCAACGTTTCTTTGTTGAAGACTCGCCCGTGCGCGGTGATGTGGTACGTCTATCACGCAGCTACGCGAGCACCATTGCGCAAAAGCCCTACCCTGAAGCCATCAAACGCTTATTGGGTGAGATGCTGACCGCAGCAAGTTTGCTCATCAGTACGGTCAAAATCAACGGCCGCCTATCTATTCAGTTGCAATCATCGGACAGTGACAGCTTACTAAACTGGGCGATGGCAGAATGCGATCAAGACGGCGTAATCCGTGCACTTGCTAGTTGGAAAGGCGAGACGGATGAGCAAGTACAAGCGTGGGACAATATGACCCATGCCAAAGAAGCGTTTGCTGAACTTGGTGCGATGGGACAAGGCGTATTGTTTATCAATATTCAGCCTGATGGCGGTGAGCCATACCAAGGTATCGTTGAGCGTAGCCATGACAATCTAGCGGATTGCTTAGCGCATTATCAAAAGCAATCAGCCCAGATTCCAACGTTGATTAACTTAGCATCTGATGGCCTGCAAGCCGGTGGTATCTTGGTACAAATGCTACCGCGTACTGCCGAAGAAACGTCTGAAGTTGAGCAAAACCAAGATGCAGGTATCGACGATGATTTATGGACGCGCTTGTCTGTATTGACACGCACGGTAAAAGCAGAAGAGCTAACGACACTGGATGCTAACGAAATACTCTATCGCTTGTATCACGAAGAAAACATCGTTGCTCCTGAGCCTGCCCCTCTATCATTTGGCTGCACTTGCTCACGGGAGAAGTGCGAGATGGCAATTGAGCAAATCGGCGAAGCGGAAGCGTTAGATATCGTCGAAGAGCAAGGTGGTACATTTGAGATGGATTGTGGATTCTGCGGTGAAGTTTATAAATTCAATAAAGATGATGTAGCAGCAATATTTGCTGAGTAAGTTTTCTTACTTACTATAAGTCAATGTTTATAAAAAAAACCCTCAAGCGTCATACTTGAGGGTTTTTGTTTTTTATCATTAAATCGCTACACAGCTACACCGCTACATCTAAACTTCTAGGATAAGAATGTATGCGCGGACGTCCAGCATAGTCACTTCGACCATTATCAAGTAGCCACTCAACCACTTGTTCGCGTACTCGTCTACTATGAATTAAGTTCATATGATTGACGCCATAAAACACTGCTTTATGACCATCTGGCACAAACAAAGCATGCTCAGCGTCATCTTCACCTAAGGCTGAAGCCACCGATACCAAGCTGTCTCCTAGCAGATCCGTTACCTTAGAATCATAATGCGTCTCAAGCAAAGCACTGGCGACAAAGTAAGTTTTAATACCACTTGGCAACCGTGCAGGATGGCGAAAGTCTTGTGGCAACACGCTACGTCCTTCTAATGCTTTCCAATCTGCATCCCGAATACTGCCATGACGCAGATCGATAATACCGGCACTGCGCATATCCCCGAGCTTAGCCAGTGAGCCTGCAAACGGCAGCTTGGCAATGATGTCTTGCACATAATTACCGATACGCTCAAGCACTGCCCCATGATGCGGCGAACCTAGCGTGATGAGATTGCCCACGCGTTTTATCCAATCTAGGCGGTCTTGCTCGCCATAAAACAGTGCACTGCGAGAGACCAAACCGCCCATACTATGTCCGACCAGATCTATCTGATTGATATTTGGGTTGTCATCGACCAGCGCTTGTAGCAATTGAGAGAACTTGCGACCGCTACGTGAGATACGGCGACCTGTATTGTAATCCAAATACAGCACCGTGGTATCAGGCTGGCTGACATGAATGGCCTCGCCTAAATCATTACCTGCTTGTGCTTGCCAGCTTAAATGACTCATACATAGACCATGGCATAAAATAACGATACGGCCTGATAGCACTTCATTCTGTGGTTTGCCGTCTTGAGTGTATAGCATCATCGGAATGGCGAGCGCATTTTGGTTGTTGACCAGATGATCACCCATGACACCATTGAGTACATTGACCAGTTTTTTTAGTGAATCCGGTAGTGGCTGCACTGACTTTTGGAGAATCAGGTTTTTGTATATGCGTAGTACAGACGCTAGATTATTACCGACCATTTGCATCACATGACGTATCGTGCCATAGATACGTCCAGTAAATCCGCGCGACCATTTATTTAAATGTTTGTCATTGAAGCGGCCTAGCGGACGCAGAATAACTTCACGGTGAATGGCTTCTACGATTTCTGTAATTTCAACCACACCCATGGTAGCAAGTTGCGCCAACCCTTCAAAAAAATCAGCCAAAGATACAGGGGTTTTGTTGATTTCATCACTGTCATCTGAATCTGCTAGTAGCTTAACCAGTTCATCCATATCGATGGCTTCGAGTTGGTCGATTTGCTCATATAGATGACTGTGTAGCGGTACACTCGCATCTGGGACAAAATGCGCATCGAGCTCATGATGAGCACGAGTATAGCTACTATCGTTTTGAGCGTCGCTGTCACTAACACTGTCGTTATAAAACACCTTTGAACTGCTCATAATATTTGCACATTCAGCGAAAAAAGTAATGGCCTATATTATCCTGTAACTGCAGCAAATAGAAGTAAATGGTTTGACTTTAGAGCGGGATGACGACTAGCAGAGCCAGATAGGTGATAGACGGTCTCTTTAACTATTAAATCAATATGATAATAAAAAATCCCAAGCCTTAACTTGGGATTCTTATGGTTATGAGTACTCTGGTTGTGTCTAATATACGCTTACAGCTTATCCATCTACGTCGTACTGTCAGCCGTATCAAATGATTCTGACAGAATGACATCGCCATCCTCGCGAGTAATCATCACAGTCGCTGAGCGAGGAATACTGCCGCCAGCGACAGCGCCCCACGTGTTGCCCGGATGCTGGATGTTGATAAACAGCGTTTTAAAATCTGGTGCCATGGTGATACCTGTTACTTCGCATCCTTCAGGACCAACAAAGAATCGTTTGATATTGTCATTGCTAGCAGATGTGCCGACTCGGGTTGACTGCCCTGCCGATGTGGTCGTCATCGACCCATCACTGACCTTACCCGGCAGAGCCGCAAGCAACATACAGCTACTGGTATCGGTGTAAGCGCCGTCGTCTGTCTGAATCCACAAGACACCGCGCGGGTCAAAATATAGCCCATCAGGTGAAGAAAAGTCATTATTGGCATTTAGCTGAGATAAGTTTTCTGCAGACAAATCATTTGGCGCTCCAAACAGATAAATATCCCATTCAAAGCTAGCTGCCGCATGGTCACCGCCTGCTTCTGCCCAGCGAATGATATGACCATTGTCATTCCCAAGGGCTTTGCCATCCGACTGATAGCTACGCGGATTGGAAGCTGAGACAGGCTGGTCGTCACGTACGCCGCGATATTTGTTATTAGTCAATGTCACGTAGACATCGCCCGTCATAGGACTGACCGATACCCATTCAGGACGATCCATCTTGGTAGCACCAGCAGCATCGGCAGCTGCACGGGCAAAGACCAATACTTCATCTTGTCCATTGAACGGCAGTACACTATTAAAAGCATCCAGTCCGTTTTGACCGTGGACGAGTGCCTTCCATTCACCGCTACCGTCTTCGTTAAATACCGCCACATATAGCGTGCCGTCATTCAGATATTTGTCACCTGCTTTTAGTCCGCCGCCGATGTCCGAGTTTGACCACATCGCTTTGGAGACAAACTTATAAATGTACTCGCCTCGGGCGTCATCACCCATATAGAAGACTACTGGCTTACCTTGCTCGACAGGAGCATACGCGCAGTTTTCATGAGCGAATCGGCCCAGTGCAGTGCGTTTCTGCGGTATAGAGTTTTGGTCAAATGGGTCAATTTCAGTAATATAACCGAAAGTGTTAAAGCCGTAGCGATAATCTTCAGCAGCACTGGCACCGACTGCGGTCATATCCCAGCGTGAGAACTCGTCTGCTATTTTGGCATCCTTTGCCTCTGGGGTATGCCATAAATACTCCCAACCTGGGAAGTCCTCCACCGCACCGTAGCGCTCGCGCGCATAGTTATCACCAGCGCTCAATTGGCTGGCATCTTGTCCACGGGCAAACACGCCCAAGAAGTTCTCTTCGGTAGTCAGATAAGTACCCCAAGGTGACAGACCTGCGCCGCAGTTGTTATTGATACCGCGAGTCTGATAGCCTGTCGGATCAAACTTGGTTTTGACTAAGTCCGAACCTGCCACAGGACCAGTCAGTTGGGCAGTTGTGGCACTGGTGATACGGCGATTGTATTTTGAATCAGGCACCATCTCATAACCCATACCATCTGCGCGGCGTGTTAACTCAACCACAGATACCCCATGGCAGTTGACTTCACGGCGGACGTCGCTCGCGAGACGCCGGTTTTGAAAAATAGGCGCAGCATCGTTATCTTGAGTCATATAGTAACCGAATGGGCTGAGCTCACTGCTATTGACGTACTCATGGTTCATGACCAGCAGACCATTTTCTGATGCTTTGACATCGTAGGCATTGCCTTGCTTGCCAAAAAACCACATACCATCGTGATTGTCACCCATACGCCACTCAAACGACTCCGCTGACTGCTCACGGTTGTCTTTCCAATCTTCGATACCAGACATAAGCGGGGTACCTAAAGGCAGTATCATCTCTGCTTTGTAGCCTGCTGCTACGGTCATCGTATCCGCTGTTGAATGCGCGACTGCCTCAAACTTTAAAGTATCAGGACGCTTTAAATCACCTTGTGCAGGGATAGCGGCATTATCGTCATTACCAACAATACTGTTATCGTCGTCTTCACTACAACCGACCAAAGGTAATGCGCCAAAAAACGCGGCAGCCGTCAACCCTGTACCGCCCTTTAGGATACTACGGCGGTTCATTCGGCGATTGATAATGGTCTGAAAATCGATATTATCAGTAGGATTTGAGTCTTCAACCACTTCGTGGGCAAGCGTTCGTTCGTTATTCAATGATGTCATTATCAGTCACCTTGCTATTAGGCTAGATTGGCAAAAATTTCCGCGCAGCTTTACAACTGCAACCCCAAAAGTACGAATTCCGCTTAAGTGTACTGAAGACTTATGACAGCACGCTGAACAATAGATGACAAACTGATGACAATTGACCGTGCTAATGATTTAGAAATAGAATGATTAAATAGTTAGAATTGTTTTGCAGTTAGCAAATTAAAAAATAAATATAAAGTCTTAAAAGCAAAAACCCCAAGCAATTGCTCGGGGCTTTTAATACGTATCTGTTATTGCAATCAAGCTTACTGTACTTGTGATACCCACTCATGAGCACCCAGTTTTAGTTTAAGCTGATCGCCTGCGTGCAACACACCAACGCCGCTTGGCGTACCAGTCATAATTACATCCCCTGCTTGCAAGCTAAAGGCGTGGCTAATATTGACCAGCAATTCATAGACAGGGAATAGCATTAAGGCACTATCGCCATCTTGCGTTAATTTATCATTGATAGACAGCTGATACTGTACACTCTGCAGATTGCCAAACGCTTGTGGGTCGAGCCAATCAGCAAGTACGCAAGCTCCGTCAAAACACTTAGCACGCTCCCACGGATGACCTTTTTCTTTTAGCTTGCTTTGCAAATCACGCAAGGTCAAATCCAGTCCTAGTGTCATGCCACCAATGGCTTGTTGAGCTTGCTCAATCGTCGCCATAGATAAATCAGCTGATAACTGAATACATAGCTCGGCCTCGTAGTGAGTCTCGCCAAATAACTCTGGACTTGGGCGAACCACATCACCACGGATAGAGACCACTGAAGACGCAGGCTTCATAAACAGTATCGGCGTGGTTGGTACTTCATTGCCCAACTCTGCAGCATGTGCCGCATAGTTGCGACCGACACAGACAACTTTACCAATAGAAGTACGCAATCTTTCATTATGATTGATAGCGCCCTGCTCGGCATTGACACCAGCTGCAATGGCGTTCGCTAATGACTCGTGTGGCGATTGGCTCATACTAAACTCTCCCTGTAAATGATGGCTATTTTATCAGCTGTCCATACTATATTGTCTACAGTGACTTTGACGATTTTTAGTTGCTAACTGCTAACTGCTAACTGCTAACTATGGAATCGTGTTGGTCACGACATCTGGTGGTACATAACTGGCGTGGCGGTTCATACGCTTTTCAAACATTCTAAAGCTAAACAAGATAACCCACGACAGCAGTAGATAGACGATACCAGCGGCAAAGAATAGTTCCATCAAGGTATAGGTACGCGCACTAATCGTACGAGCAACACCTGTGATATCCATCAATGCAATAGTCGAAGCGAGCGCACTACCCTTTAGCATAAAGATAACTTCGTTACTGTATGCTGGAATCACAATACCAAATGCGCGCGGCAGCGTAACCCGTGTTAGCTTTTGCCACTTTGACATGCCAAGCGCATCAGCAGCTTCAAGCTCTCCAATCGGAATCGTCTGAATCGCACCGCGTATAATCTCTGCCAAGTACGCACTGGTATTCAACGTAAAGGCAATAATGGCACACCAATATGCTTGGCTAAGCACTGGCTCCCATAAGAACGACTCGCGTACGGCCTCAAATTGACCCAAACCGTAATAAATCAGGAATATCTGTACCAGCAGCGGCGTACCACGGAAAAAGAAGATATACAGAAACGGCAGTATCTGTACCACCCAGTTCTTAGACAGTCGTAATAATGCCAAAACCAACCCAAACAGCAATCCAATCACACCTGAAAACAAGACCAGCTGTACGGTCAATACCGCACCGCCTAGTAAATCAGGGATATGGTCAAAAATGACCTGCCAATTCCAATCCATAGTATCTCTCCTCTACCCTATGGTCGATTGACTGTGAGTGGATTGACGGCTTATCTTTTTGGCATAGCGTGCCGCAGGATTGGCGCGCCACTCAAGCCACATCATAAAGCCAGTAATCAACATGGTCAGACCCAAATAAATAATCGCTGCTGCCATATAAAAGGTAAACGGCTGCTGTGTAGACTGTGCCGCACGCGATGACTGATACATGATGTCCTTGAGACCCACGACCGATACCAATGCGGTATCTTTGAGCAGTACCAGAAACAAATTACCCAAACCTGGTAAAGCAATCTGCCACACTTGCGGCAACGTGATGCGATAAAAAGTCTGAAAAGGACGCATACCAATCGCTTGCGCAGCCTCTCGCTGCCCTACTGGAATCTCCTGAATGGACATGCGAAAAATCTCAGTCGCATATGCACCAAAAGCAATAGACAGTGCCATGACACCACCCCAAAAAGCGCTAATCTCGACATAGTCGTTATAGCCGAACTTTTTGAGGATGCTCATCAATAAGATAGAGCCGCCATAATAAATAAAGAGCACCAATAGCAGCTCAGGAATACCGCGCATCGTCGCAGTATAGACAGTCGCAAGTTTACGCAGCAACCAGATATTGGACATCTTTGCGGTTGCGCCGAGCAAGCCTAAAGCCAGACCAATGATCAAACTGGTCACAGCTAGCTGTATGGTGACGGTAGCGCCGCTTAATAAAAGCGCGCCAAATCCTTGTAAGTCAAACACGATTATCCACTCAGTCTCTTTGTATTAGCAATTAGGGCATGTCTTCAATTCAATCGATAGACATCTAAATGGTTTAAAAACGGCTAAATCTTGCCAAACGGCGTCAAATAGCTGACTAATATCTCGATATTATTTGCGCTATTTTCCTTGTCTGACTGCAATTTATCTCATTTTTATTACCATTTTTAAAATGAAGACACGCCCTAGCAAAATATGAGTTAAAAGAATCAGCATCAATAGCTGAACGCGGCAAAACACCGTATTTTATACCAAATCAATAGGGATGGTCGGCATCAAAAAATGACGTCAGAAGAATACGATTAACGCTGCGATAATTGACACAGTAGAAATGAGCGCTGATTTTATCATATTCACTCACCGTGATGTTAATACTGACGCGTAAAAGCTGCGCCTAAACCTTACTTAAACAGACACTTGCCTCTATAAATATACAATCAGCCGACTAAATTTGAGCAAAATTGATAGGCGGCTATTATCTATATTCGTTGCTATAACGACAAATAAAAAAGGACATCACCATCATGGCGATATCCTTTTATTAATCAAAACACTATTTTTTGACTGCTACCTTTGACTACTGTTAGCTATTAACTAGCGCTTTCTGTCGTTGGTTGCTCGCTAATGTCTGCATCTGTATTTGCGTCTTCATCAACTGTGCTCGTTGCAGATGCTGGTACCGCAAAGTACTTTTGATTGATCTTGTCGTAAGTACCGTTTGCTTTTATATTAGCAAGAGACTGATTGATCTTTGCTTGTAGCGGATCGCCTGGGCGTACTGCTATCGCAAAATTATCATTGATATCAATCTCATCACCTTTTAGCGCATATTTGCTACCAGCATTTGAGCTCAGCCATTCTATCGCAGGCAGCTTATCAGAAATCATTGCATCGACACGGTTTGAACCGAGATCCAAAAACGCATTGCTCAACGTATCATAAAGCTTCATATCGGCTTTTGGATACGTGTCTTCTAGCCACTGCGATGAAATAGTTGAACGCTGTGCAGCAATAGAATGCGAGTCAATATCGCTGTTGTTGCTAGGATCAAAGCTGCTGTCTTTTTTGGCCAAAAAAACCAAGGCATTGCTAAAGTACGGATCGGTGAAGCTCACCTGCTGCGAACGCTCTGGAGTAACGGACATCGCGGCCACGATTGCATCGTACTTACCTGCTTTTAAACCAGGGATAATACCGTCCCAGTCCTGCGCCACAATCTCACAGGTCACCTGCATATCAGCACAGAGTGCATTTGCTATCTCAACATCAAAACCACCCAGTGTCCCATCGGCATTGGTATAGTTAAAAGGCGCATAGGCCCCTTCTGTACCGATGCGTAATACATCACCTGTAGAGGCTGCCGTTGTTTCGGTAGCCTCTGGATTGGTATCAGCTTCACTCTCTTGGCTATTGCTACAGCCAGCAACGGTAAAGGCCGTCGCTAGTGCAAGCAATGACATAGACAGACGACTGGCTACATTAATGTTAGATTTGCCAGTCGTGGCACAGATTGGGGCACAATGGTTGCTCATGATCATCCTTGGTTTTTCTTGAGTAAACAACACGTCTTTAAACAACAGCAGTCAAACTGCTAGATGTCGTATTAGTTAGCTGGTGCTTCTTCTTCAGCGACCATTACTTCTTCGACACTATCAGTTGTTGCGACCGCTTTTTGAGCTGCAGCCGTTGAGCTAGTACCAAAATAGCTACCCGTGATTTGATCATAGGTACCGTTGTCTTTTAGCTCAGCCAATGCTGCATTGAACTTAGCAATTAAAGGATCGCCTTTACGGAAAGCAATACCCATTGCGTCATCATTGGTGCTGATTTCTTCACCTTTAACTTCGTAGCCTTTGCCTGCGTCTGTTTTTAACCAGTCGATACCCGTTACTTTGTCAGACATCATACCGCGCACACGGCCTGAGGTTAGATCTAGATAAGCATTGTCTTGCGTATCATATAATTTGATATCAGCATCTGCATGCTCGTCTTGTAGGTATTGCGAGGCAACAGTTGAGCGCTGTGACGCAATTGGTAGACCTGTTAGTGACTCGACGCTTAAGTCATCACCTTTTTTACCGATCAAGATGATACCGCTATGGAAGTAAGGGTCACTGAAATCAACCACTTCTTTACGCTCAGGCGTGATAGACATACCTGCGATAGCTGCATCAAATTTCTGTGCGTTAAGCCCTGGAATCAAACCATCCCAATCTTGAGAGATGACTTCACACTCAGCTTTCATTTGCGCACATAATGCGTCAACCAGCTCAATCTCATAACCAATCAGTTTGCCATCTGCATCGGTATAACTAAAAGGCTTATAGCTTGATTCTGTCGCGATTTTGATATTTAAAGGCGCTTCAGTAGCGGTGTCAGCTTCAGCATTTTCTGCTGGTGCTGAGCTATTGTTACAACCTGCCAGCATTAGCATTGCTGCGCTAAGCGGTGCTAGCCACAATGCTTTTTTGCTCATTGATGATGTCATTGAAATTGTCATAAGTTTTATCCCTTAATATATTTACCAGCTGTATCGTCAATTACTGCTTGCTGATTTATGCTTATAAACACCGTTTATTTGAAACATGCTCGGTTTTAAGCATTACTCGCATCAAACGTTACTTGTTCTAAGCATAAATCTTCAGTGAGTCATTATTGACCAAAGTTCATCTGCTCAAGACGTGCAAGCTCACCGTTACTACGGATTTCGCTCAATGCTTTGTCAAAGTCAGCTTTGAGTGAGTCACCTTTACGTACAGCAATGGCAATATTGTCATCGTTATCAATTTCATCACCAACGATACCGAAGCCCGCTGCGTTTTCTGCTAACCATGATTTGGCAGAAACTTTTTCGGCCAATACGGCATCGCTACGACCAGATTTTAGATCTAGATAGGCATTGTCATAGTTGTCATATAACTGAACTGTGTTGCCTTCTTTGCCTTCGTAGTTATCTTGTAGATAAGCACCTGGCGTAGTAGAACGTTGACCACCAAGCGTTGCATCTTTAATCGTCATAGGATCAAAACCACCATCCGTATTGGTCAACCATACCATCGTATTGGCAAAGTACGGCTCGCTGAAATCAACTTTTTCTTGACGCTCAGCGGTGATAGACATACCTGCAATCACGGCATCATATTTCTGCGCCAATAAACCAGGGATAATACCGTCCCAGTCCTGTGCAACGATTTCACACTTAGCTTGCATTTGATCACACAAGGCATTGGCAACATCGATATCAAAACCTGCCAAGCTGCCGTCGGCGTTGGTATAGTTGAATGGAGGGTAAGCGCCTTCGGTGGCGATACGAATGGTTTTACCAGTGGTTTCTGCTGCAGGGGCGTCAGCGTTGGTATCGGTAGTTTTATCGGCAGGTTGGCTACAAGCGCTCAACATCAATGCAGCAGTAACGGTCATCGATGACCACAATAGGCGAGAATTCGACATCATACGTTCCTTAAATTCTGATGGGTTTTACATAAGTTTTTGACAGGATTTTCTGACTTAGGGTTCTGATATTTTGTTCTCTGACGTCCCTGCCAGACAAGCAATATAGATAGCAGAATAACAGACAGCCACGAGACGTGACGGCCTATAAACCTTTTGATAATACCTGAGTAAAATATCAAAAACAAACGTTTTGCATACTCATAGTTATCATTGGGCAATAAACAGTCAACAATGTTTACGTTACAGTGATTTTACGTTTGGCAGGATGAAGGGTGGCAAGAGCGTTGCCACCATTTGTATTGGACATGATATTAAGCAAAAAACTAATAACTAAGTAGGACGGTGTGATGCCATAAAGTCTTTAACACGCTCAGAGGTAGGGTTATCAAAGACTTGCTCAGGTGTGCCAATCTCTTCAACCACACCTTGATGTAAAAAGACGACTTTGCTTGATACTTCACGGGCAAAGCGCATTTCGTGAGTAACGATAAGCATCGTACGTCCCTCTTCTGCTAGCTCGCGCATTACCGCAAGCACTTCGTTGACCAGTTCAGGATCTAGCGCAGAGGTTGGTTCATCAAACAATAGGACTTGTGGCTGCATAGCAAGCGCACGAGCGATTGCGACACGCTGACGCTGACCACCAGATAAGTTGGCAGGATAAGCATCTTTTTTATCGAGCAGGCCGACTTTATCAAGCAGCTTTTCTGCATCGCTAATTGCTTGGTCTTTTTTAATCTTTAAGACCTGCGTTGGCCCTTCGATGATGTTTTGTAGAATGGTCTTATGCGGCCACAGATTAAAGTTCTGAAAGACAAACCCGACGCGAGCGCGCAAGCTTTCTAGCTGCTTTACGTCTGCTGCTTGTAGCTCACCTGATTTGGCAGGTTTTAGCATCAGCTCTTCGTTACCGATCAAGATACGACCATGATTGGGGTTTTCTAGAAGATTAATACAACGCAGCAACGTCGACTTACCTGAGCCAGATGAGCCCAAAATAGAGATAACATCGCCATCATAGGCAGTCAGGGATACCCCTTTTAATACCTCTAATGAGCCGTAGCTTTTATGGATGTCTTGTAAGTCTAGGGCGATAGGCCGAGTCGGGTTTTTTGCAGTATCAAGCATGGTTCAGCAGACTTCCAATAAATATGAGTGAAAACACGAATAAAATAAGAGCTATATCTATATATAGTACAAGCATCTAGATGCATTATCGTAATATGCCTGATGAGGCAAAGAGAAAAATGCCATATTGTCTCTTATTACGCAGTAAAAAGGCAAATATTGTATTTAACCAACGGGTTAATCAGCTTCTAACAAACTGCGAGTACAAAAAAGCCCAGACTGCATTTATCGCTCTGGGCTTTATTTTATCACTTTAGAATACGAGGCGTTGTGTTATCTGATAACTGCCTATTTATAGTATGTGCTTAGTACATCTAATATGTAGCTAGTACATTCTATAATATGCGATTAGTACGTCGATACATGCTCTGAATCTTCAGTACCGTCCATCATATCCGCATCTTCTGCTGTCGCCACTGCCACATCATCGTTATTGGTAACGTCCATACCCTCATCATCGGCACTAGCAACTGCCACATCGTCATTGTCACTCGCTGTTGCACTTTCTTCTACAGAGGTTTGAGCGTCTACAGTAGTATCAGCTTCAGTTTCCATCGGTGTGTCATCTTTTTTGCTACAAGCGCCTAACGCTAAAGCGCCTGCTACCAAGCCAACCGTTAACCAATTTTTATAAATTGTATTTTTCGTAGCCATGTTCGTTCTCCATCACTCATCATAATAAGATTAAGTACTATCTACTGATAGCCTTGCTGTTTTAATGCTTACTATACTGAGGATATCTTGCGGCTACCTTAGTATTTACAGCGCAATTCTGTTAAAAACACGTAAAGATATAGTGTAGTACTGATAACGCGATTATCTTAAATAAATATCGCTTAGCACGAGCAATATTACTTTGAATAAGCCCTTACAAGAGCGTTGCAAAGCGGATTCTGTTCACAAAATCATCTTTACTATCGTCTCAATCTGCTCTATGTTAAATAGCATAATGACCTACCGCCACCTAAGTAGGCATTCAAAACTTCTTTTTTTGCGACATTTTTCGCCTTTTTAGGTACTTTCACCTATATAAAATTGGGCGCTTTTAGTTATAAAAAACCTGTATCACATAAGGAAAATAATTTATGAGTCAATCGAATACTACGGATATTACGACCTATATGCAGTCTGTTGGCAAGCAAGCACGAGCCGCTTCTCGCGCACTGGCTGCTGCCAACACTGGCGATAAAAATTCAGCACTATTAGCCATTCATGATGAGCTGGTCAATGCCAAACAAGACATCTTGGCAGCTAATAAAATCGATATGGACAACGGTCAAAAAAACAATCTTGATAGCGCACTCCTCGATCGCTTGGAATTAAACGAAGCACGATTTAATGGCATGCTACAAGGTCTTAAAGACGTCGCTGGCCTTCCTGACCCAATCGGTGAAGTCACTGACATGACCTATCAGCCATCAGGTATTCATTTGGGCAAAATGCGCGTACCACTTGGTGTGGTCGGTATGATTTATGAGTCGCGCCCTAATGTAACATTAGAAGCTGCCTCACTGGCACTCAAGTCAGGCAATGCAATTATTTTGCGCGGTGGTTCTGAAGCATTTGAATCTAACCAAGCCATTGCTAAATGTATCATTAAAGGTCTTAGCCATACTGATCTATCGGAACATAGTGTACAAGTACTACAGACGACCGATCGTGCAGCCGTTGGTGAGCTGATTACCATGACTGAATATGTCGATGTCATCGTGCCACGTGGCGGTAAGGGTCTGATTGCGCGTATCAGCAACGATGCCAAAGTACCTGTAATTAAGCATTTAGACGGTAACTGCCATACCTTTATCGATAGTGATGCGGATCCTGAGATTGCGATCAAAGTCAGTGTCAATGCCAAAACACATCGCTACGGCACTTGTAATACGATGGAAACGCTACTGGTCGATGAAACAGTCGCAGATGAGCTATTGCCTAAAATAGCAGAGGCCATCGTCGCTGCTGATGATGCAATGCAACTACGTCTTGATGACAAATCACAAGCTATCCTGAATGAAAACGCTAAACTTAAAGGTCATCTATCAGCTGCCACTTCTGAGGATTGGGATACTGAATATTTAGCTCCTATCCTAGCGGTAAAAGTGGTCTCAGGTATTGATGAAGCGATTGAGCATATCAATACGCACGGCAGTCATCATACTGATGTCATCATCACTGACAACTATACCAAGTCGCAGCGCTTCATCCGTGAAGTGGACTCGGCCAGCGTTATGATTAACGCTTCTAGCCGTTTTGCTGATGGTTTCGAATACGGTCTCGGTGCTGAAATTGGTATCTCAACGGACAAAATCCATGCACGTGGCCCTGTCGGTCTCGAAGGTCTGACTTCGCAAAAATGGATCGTTTATGGTCATGGCGAAACCCGTGCTTAATCATACTAGCATCGACTATCGAAACGAATAATCAGAAACGTCAGCAATTATGCTGGCGTTTCTTCGTTTAAATCACAAGTATTTTAGTTAAGGCATTTAAATTATAGGGAGCGGTACGACCATGCAAAGTGGCAAGATTAAGCACTGGAACGAAGATAAAGGCTATGGCTTTATCGATGTAGATAATCAAAATGAAGATGTGTTCTTTCATATAAGCAAAGCAAGACTGGCGATGCCTATAACGGTTGGTCAAAGTGTCTACTTTAACAGTGCCCGTAACGACAAAAATCAATTGAGAGCCACTGAAGTGACCTCGTCTTCATTGAGCCTTGAACAAGATATTCCAAGCTATACACCTACTAATGCCAATAGAAATAGCCATCACAGCACTCGTAACTCAAATCGTAGCAATCAAAACAGCAGACCCAATAAAAGAAGCTTAGGCTCTACGCTATTTAGCCTTATCGCTATCATCGCTGTCGCTTTCTATTTCTTTGGCGATTTAAATTCGACATTGTTTGCTGATAGCATCGAGTCGACAACGGTATCGCAAGAAGTCATTGATAATACGAGCCAAACCACTACTGCTGGTATAACGGGTGATGCACAGGTCGATAATACGATTGCGCTCATTCAGCAAGGCGGACCGTTTCCTTATCCAAATAAAGATGGCACGACGTTTTATAACCGTGAAGGCAGACTGCCCGCCCAGTCACAAGGCTACTACCGCGAATATACCGTACCCACCCCTGGTGTCTCTCATCGCGGCGCACGGCGTATCGTCACAGGTGGTAATCCGCCTACCGTCTATTACTTGACTGTCGACCATTATGATAGCTTCCAAAGACTACAGGTGCCTTAATATGAAAAAAGCTGATATGAATCGAGAAAGTATAAACCAAGCAATCCACTACGTTAATCAAAGCCACGTGAATCAAGACCACATTAACCAAAACGGTACAGCACTGGGTACTAGCATTCCTGCGCAGGCTGTTACTATAGCCGTCGGTGACACGCTCGAAAAAACTGAGCTATTGACGAGTTTGGCCAAGACCTGTGACTTTCCTAGTTATTTTTCACACAACTGGGACAGTGCATGGGATTGTCTAACAGACAGTGAGGCAATTCATTTAAGGCTTGATTTGACAGATGTTAAAAGGATAAACACTGAGGACTTCAATGTCTTTAAAAGCATCATTGAGGATGCTTTTAGAGAATTTGGCAAACCACAATTGTGGATAATTGTGCCATCTGAGGATTAAGCTTATACGTTAGAAAATTAGTCGTTAAAAGCCTATGTATTGCAAGCTTGACCGCCGATAGTCACCGATAATTATTCGTCATCATAGAAACCTGAATTCGAGATGAAGCCATATTTATCCCGAATTCAGGTTAATTTATTTTATAGAAAGGATTAACCTATGGAGATTACCTTAAACGGTTATTACACCCTGATATTGGCCACCTTAGTGCTGCTACTTGGGCGGTTTTTGGTGCGGAGAGTCAAGTTTTTAGAAGACTTTAATATTCCAGAACCTGTTGCTGGTGGTTTGGTCGCAGCGATTGTTGTCTATGCTCTCAATATGGTTTGGGGATATAGTTTTAACTTTCATCAAGGACTACAGACCGCCACCATGTTGATGTTCTTTGCCTCCATCGGTCTGAGCGCTGATTTTAGTAGGCTAAAAGCAGGCGGCACACCATTATTGATTTTTACTATCGTTGTTTCAGTGTTTATTGTATTGCAGGACGTCGTTGGTGTGGCCATGGCAAGTGCGCTAGGACTTGACCCTCTGCTCGGTCTAGTGACAGGGTCTATCGCTCTCACTGGTGGTCATGGTACAGCAGGCGCTTGGGGCATTACATTAGAACAAGACTACGGCGTGGTCGGTGCGACGACGCTTGGTATCGCGGTTGCTACTTATGGTTTGGTCGCGGGTGGTATCGTTGGCGGTCCTGTTGCCCGTCGCTTGATTAACCGACTTGGACTAAAACCAACGCCAGCCAACCCTGATCCTAGCGATATCGAAAAAGTTGCTGGTGCACAGTCGTTATATAGCACCAAACACGATGAGGAGTCTGCAGGTAGTAATAAAGATATCTTCGAAAGACCTGATAGCATGCGCTTTATCACCGCTTCTTCTACTATCGAAACCTTGGCACTATTCGCAGGTGCTTTGGCTTTTGCCGATGTGATGGCCATCGTTGCTGAAGGCACCTGGTTTGAACTGCCTACTTTCGTCTGGGCACTGGCAGGCGGCGTCATCATTCGTAATGTGCTAACGATGGTCTTCAACTTTGATATGTTTGACCGCTCGATTGATGTGCTTGGTAATGCGTCATTGAGTCTGTTTTTGGCGATGGCATTGCTGTCTTTAAAACTATGGCAATTGACCGATTTGGCAGGCCCTGTACTAGTCATATTGGTCGTACAGACCATCATTATGATTATCTACGTTTACCTCATTACCTTTAAAATTATGGGTAAAGACTACGACGCAGCTGTATTATCAGCGGGTCATTGTGGTTTTGGTATGGGTGCGACACCGACTGCAATTGCAAATATGCAGGCAGTCACTGATCGCTATTTGCCTTCACCTAAAGCATTCCTAATCGTACCGATGGTAGGTGCGTTCTTTGTTGATATCGTCAATGCCACGATATTGCAGATATTTACGAAGCTGCCGTTTATGTAGGCTGATGCTGTTACAGATCAAAACTTAATAGATATCTAGTAAATAACAAATACTAGCCATCAAAAAGCCCGCCAAGACTCATCTTGGCTGGCTTTTTTAACTATCAAATTATAATAGAGTGTTCAATCAAACTTATTATTTATACTTTTTAATTTCACCACTTTTCACACGAGCTATGAAAGAGTTAACCTCTCTTTTCACAATTGGCATCAAGAAGTATAGACCGATGATGTTAAAGATAGCCATAGCGAACAGAGCCGCATCTGAGAAGTCGATAACGAAGCTAAACTGTACGATAGTACCGATAACAACGAAGATTAAGAAGATAAGTTTGTATATCATCTCGCCGCCTTTACCTTCACCGAAGAGGTAAGTCCAAGCTTTTAGACCATAATATGACCATGAAATCATCGTTGAAAAAGCAAACAACAATACCGCAACAGCTAGGAAATACTGGAAGATAGGCGCCGTTTCCATGAAGGCTGCACGGGTTAGATCCACACCAGTAAGTGCTTGGGTTTGCAAGTTTGCGGCAGTGTTCACCCCAGAGATAGTAATAACAAGCGCCGTCATCGTACAGATAACAACTGTATCAATGAAAGGCTCTAATAGCGCTACTAGACCTTCAGTAGCAGGCTCTTTGGTTTTTACTGCTGAGTGAGCAATAGCGGCTGAACCAACACCCGCTTCGTTAGAGAAAGTGGCACGTTTTAAACCTTGAATCAACGCGCCAATAAAGCCACCAGCCACACCAGCACCAGTGAAGGCACCCGAGAAAATCTCGCCGAATGCAGCACCGATATGATTAAAGTTAGCAATCAGTACGATTACCGCCATAGTAATGTATAACAAAGCCATAAAGGGTACGACTTTTTCGGTAACGGTTGCGATGCGCGGCATACCACCAATGATAACCATACCGACTAAAAACGCTAAGCCAATACCAAAGAATACACTGTAATCTGTTGGAATGCTAAAAGTAGAGCTCATGACTGCAAAGGCTTGGTTACCTTGGAACATGTTACCGGCACCAAAGGTCGCCAATATACACATAAGTGCGAAACCAACAGCCAGAAACTTACCTAATCCACCCATACCACGTTCAGCCATACCGCGGCTTAGGTAGTACATAGGGCCACCTGATACGACGCCAGATGGTAGTACCGTACGGTATTTAACACCTAACGTACATTCTACGAACTTAGTCGCCATACCGAATAGGCCGACCATAATCATCCAAAAGGTAGCGCCAGGTCCACCAATAGCGAGTGCTGCACCGACACCAGCAATATTACCAAGACCAACCGTACCTGACAAAGCAGTGGCTAGTGCTTGAAAATGGCTAACCTCGCCTTCTTCTTTGACAGCAGGGTTTGGATCGGTATATTTGCCTCTGACAATATCTAGAGACAAGCCTATTTGGCGAAACTGAATAAATCCAAAGTAAAAAGTGAATACGAGTGCGGCAACTAATAACCAACCCACAATAAGCGGGAAGCTGACGTCTCCAAGAGGTACTGAAAAGAAAATAAGGTCGACGAACCAGCCAAATATATTGGACATAAAACCATCGAGACCTGCTCCAAATGCTGCTAAACCTGATTGTTCTGCTGCTTGCGCAAGAGTCGTGCTAAGTAATAGCATCGTTGCGACTAAAGATTGTTTTTTCATGTAAATCCCTCTATTGAAAATAACATTTATATAATTATTCAATCAATTACAGCGATACTAATACAAAGTGTAACTATTTATTATAATTTGTATTAGTATTATTACTAAATGTTCAATACTGACTATATACTAATAGTTTTGTATAAACAAAGAGATTTACATATTTTTCTTAATTAAACATCAACTTAGCTCTTTAAAACTAATAGCGGAACTCAATCAAGCTCACTACACTTATCGAAAAATGTCGGTAGTAATTTTCAGGTTAAATAACGGACTTAAATATAATTAAAAGAGCTCAATGGCAATATCAACATAGGTTTGCATTACATGACATAATATTCATAGAGAGCAATAACAAAAAAACCGCTAAGCAAAAGCTTAGCGGTTTTTTTTATTACCTTTCTAAAGTTTACTGATTTTTAGCATAGACTAGTAATTCTGCACAAATCGCTTCTACTTTAGCGCGTACTTCAGTAGCAACCGCTTCATCACCGCGACTGTCTAGTACGTCACAGATCCAACCTGCCAACTCACCCGCTTGTGCTTCGTTGAAACCGCGAGTAGTAATCGCTGGCGTACCGATACGGATACCAGAAGTCACGAATGGTGATTTTGGATCGTTTGGTACAGCATTTTTGTTGACAGTAATGTGTGCTTCACCAAGCCATTTGTCCGCTTCTTTACCCGTCATTTCTTGCTTAACGAGGCTGATCAGCATTAGATGGTTTTCAGTACCACCAGAGATGACTTCATAGCCGCGCTCTTGAACCACTTTTGCCATTGCTTGGGCATTTTTCACTACTTGCTGCTGATACGTTTTGAAGTTATCTTCTAACGCTTCTTTAAAGCAAACCGCTTTTGCAGCGATAACATGCATCAATGGGCCACCTTGGTTGCCTGGGAATACAGCTGAGTTTAGCTTTTTAGCCAATACTTCATCACGCGCCAAAATCATACCTGAGCGTGGGCCACGTAGAGTTTTGTGCGTAGTCGTCGTAACCACGTCAGCGAAAGGTACTGGATTTGGATAAACACCACCAGCAACTAGGCCTGCAACGTGTGCCATATCGACCAATAGATACGCGCCTACTTCGTCCGCGATGTCACGGAAACGCTGCCAATCAACTACTTGCGAGTAAGCTGAAAAACCAGCAATAATCATTTTTGGCTTATGCTCACGCGCCAAGCTCTCTACTTGATCATAGTCAATAAGGCCAGTACCGTCTACCAATCCGTACTGTACGGCATTGTAGTTCAAACCTGAGAAGTTGATGTGTGCGCCATGCGTCAAGTGACCACCAGCGTCTAAGCTCATGCCTAGTACAGTGTCATTTGCCTCTAACAATGCTAAAAATACGGCTGAGTTTGCTTGGCTACCAGAATGCGGCTGAACGTTCACATACTCTGCACCGAACAACTCTTTAGCGCGGTCAATGGCCAATTGCTCAACTACGTCCACATGCTCACAACCACCATAGTAACGCTTGCCAGGATAGCCTTCTGCGTATTTGTTGGTAAGGTCAGTACCTTGTGCTTCCATCACTGCTTGTGAGCAGTAGTTTTCAGAGGCGATAAGCTCGATGTGGTTTTCTTGACGAACGCTTTCTGCGGCCATCGCTTCAGCAAGTACTGGATCAAAATCTTTGATAGAAATATCTTTAAACATAGTGATGTCCTAAGTAGTGACTGTCATTAAAAAACGTCATTGAAAAGAAGCTTATAGCCTGCTCACAATAAAACAACTACTGCGTCAACGTCGCTGAAGTACTATTAATACCCCTGCACGCTGTTTTTCTGCAGTCTGTTTTATGGTATGACCATTATTGTGAATGGAGTCTATTAGCAAAGATTAAAATAAGAATAAATACAGGCGACTGACCTGTTATTAACTTGACTGATTCGTCAATAAAATCAATGTACATTTGCATCGATATCATCGCGAAAGATTAAGTGTAACATGAAAATTTGTGCTATGAGCGCAAAAAAACCTCACCTTAGGATGAGCGAATTAAATGACTATATAACACAGATAAATAGCCAATAAAATAAAGGATTTACCCGCTGAATTTTTTCTCTTGCCTGCACCTTTATGCTGTTTTAGGCATAAAATATTTTTAAGCGTGGGTAGATATAGTCGATTCAATTTAAAAGTAGTACAAGGCAGCCGAATGTAGATGTATATCAAATACCTTAAGCGAGGTTAACCTAGTAATATTTCTATAGGTCGCTAGTTAAAAACGCAGGTAAGAACGTTTCACTAATCATAAGCGTGCGACCATACCAGTCATAACGCGTTTGTCGTTGCCAACCGTTATTCGTATGACTGATAAAACGCTCATTTGGCAAGGTACGCCGACGCTTAAACAACACATAGCCAATAGGTGTGTTTTTCAGATGTTGAAGACGACGCGACTGACCTTTTAAACTGTTTAAAGGAAAGATACTCTGTGCTTGCACCCATGGCATGTCATCATTGCCATATAACTGCACTTCCCGTATCCATGCCAGCATTGGGCGATTTAGCATCATGCCTCGTACACCCAGCTGCTTTTTTTGTTCTAAAGTCAGTGGACGATATCCTTCGAAGCTGCGTTTTACACGCAGCGGCTGCCCTGCCTTCTCTTCTAATATAGCAGTGAGAGAGCCTTCAGCATTTAGCCAAGGTATGAGTTCAGTAGGAGGTAGATCATTGGTAGAACTAAAAGAATTGCTGGTCATAGTTTATGGCTAGTATTTTTTAGAGAGTATTTAACAGTTAAAAGGTGCTTGCAAATAGAAGCAAAGTTAGTCACAAATGATTACCGTGATGAATCAATGCTATGAGTCAATGCCGTCAAATGCAGGCATGTTGTCTGCATTAAAAGGCAAAGCTTCAAATGACTGCTGACGATACTGCGCCATATGTAGCCGATCTCTGGCACAAAAATCGCCAATCGCCGGTACAAAACGCGGATCATAGATACGGTGGATAGAATATGTCGTCGTTGGGATAAAACCACGTACCAGCTTATGCTCGCCTTGCGTACCCGGATCAAAGGATATTAACCCTTGCTCAATAGCAAACTCGATACCTTGGTAATAGCACAGCTCAAAATGCAAGCTGTCATATTCACCTAATGCGCCCCAATAACGACCATATAAGGTAGCATTATTATCGCCATCAGCCTTATCACCATCAACATTGTCGCTATCAGGTCTGTCATATAAGAACAAACTACTCGCAATAATCTCACCACTGGCGTCGAGTGCTTGCGCAAGCATTATATGCTCAGGCATGCTCGCTGCCAATGCCATAAAAAAATCTATCGTCAAATAAGGTTGCTGTCCGCGTACTGCATAGGTCATCACATAACAGTGATAAAAAGCTTTCCAATCAGCATCGCTAATAGCGTCACCGCACTTGCGCTGGCAACTAATGCCTTGCTCAGTAACTTTACGGCGCTCAGCCCGAATGGTTTTGCGCTTTTTGGCCTTTAAGGTCATCAAAAACGCATCAAAATCTGCAAACGGCTTACTATCATTAAGTAAGTCTTTATTTTGCCATAAGAACTGGCAACCTTGACGCTCAAGTATCGGTAGCTCAATAGTAGCTGACTCTACGCCGCTTTCTTGAGCCGCTATGGCAAGCTCTACATCAATTTCAGTTGGCATAGATATAGTGGCAATAGAGGCCAGCTCAGGTGTCACAAATAGTCCATGCCAGCTTGAGGCGCCCACTTGTTGAGCGATATCATCAATACCTGCGATGGCTGTTCTGAGGATCTCTTCATTTAATACTTCACCTTTTACCAACCAAACCCTTTGACCAGCAATCGGTGTATACGGTGCGCTAGTGACCAATCGCGGATAATAATCAACACCATAGCGTGCATAAGCTTCAGCCCATGCATGATCAAATACAAACTCACCGCGATGATGACCCTTTATAAATACTGGCATGACGGCGACAGGCTGCAATGCATTTTCTGCTGCACTGTCTACTAAGGTATCGGTGTTATCTTCACTATCAGTAGCATCAGCGACACGATGTACCAAAATAAATATTGGTAGCCACCCTGCCTGCTCACCAATTGCTCCGGTGTCAGTCAAGGCTTGCCAAAAAGCGAATGACATAAAAGGGGTATCTGGCGTCTGCCACTCTGTTTGGCTCTGCCAGCTGGTATCATTAATCAGCGCATACTCTAAACTCATATTCACCGTCACTATTATAATCGCGATATATTTATCGATAACCAATCTATTGATGACCTAGACTAGCAAATTTTTACGTCATTGCTGTCACAATTTGCAAAAACTTATCCGCACCCAATAGAAAACCACCAACGATAACGCGGGTGGTTTGTAAGAATGCGCTCATGGGCAGTAAGATCAATATAAAACGTCATGAAAAAACAGTAGTTGTATGGAAAAGATGATATCGAAGCCGATGACTGGTAGAATAAGGTTGTTATTAGCTTAGTATAATTCGAAACCATAGGATACGAGCTAAAACAGTATACTTAGTTCATGGTATACGATTGACATCCTATCGGATTTATAGTGGATTGATTATAATGTAGCGTCAGTGATTCACTTTTAGGCAGTTTTGCACCGACCGTTAACGTGTTGCCTTTAAATGCTTTTTTCATGAATATTATTAAAAGAAAATGTCTGACCTGTCTTAAAAATTTCTAAGAAGCTACATATGAAGTACTTGTTCTAACCATATCATGGATTATTGCATAGTATCATTGACGCATATTCAACACTATATTTGAGCTTTATTATTAACTACAGCCTAAAGGAAGATCTAACTAAAATGTCAAAAATTATTTATACAAAAACTGACGAAGCCCCAGCGCTGGCGACTCTGTCGTTCTTACCTATTGTCGAAGCATTCACCAAAACAGCAGGCGTTGAAGTTGAAACCAGCGATATCTCTGTTGCAGCGCGTATATTGGCTGAATTCCCTGAATACTTGACCGAAGAGCAACGTGTTCCGGACAACTTAGCTGAGCTAGGTCGTCTGACTCAAGACCCAAATACCAACATCATCAAACTGCCAAACATCAGTGCTTCTGTACAGCAGTTAAAAGCTGCTATCAAAGAGCTACAGAGCAAAGGCTATGCTATCCCTAACTTCCCAGAAGACCCACAAACTGACGAAGAAAAAGAGCTACGCAAGCGCTATGGCAAAAGCTTAGGCAGTTCAGTGAACCCAGTACTGCGTGAAGGTAACTCAGATCGCCGCGCTCCTAAAGCCGTCAAAAACTATGCACGCAAGCATCCACACTCTATGGGTGAGTGGAAGCAATGGTCAAGCACGCACGTATCACACATGCATGGCGGCGACTTCTACGATGGCGAGCAATCTATGACATTAGATAAAGCTCGTACAGTACGTATGGAGTTGTTACTTGATGACGGTACTCAAAAAGTATTAAAGCCTAAAATTGCTTTGCTTGATAAAGAAGTCATCGACCTGATGGTCATGAGCAAAAAAGCACTATTAGAGTTTTATGAGCGTGAAATGGAAGATTGCCGCGAAGCTGGTATCTTGTTCTCATTACACGTAAAAGCAACCATGATGAAGGTCTCGCATCCTATCGTCTTTGGTCATGCGGTTAGAATCTACTATAAAGAAGCCTTTGAAAAACATGGCGCATTCTTTGATGAGCTAGGTATCAACGTCAACAACGGTATGGCTGACTTGTACGACAAAATTGCCACTTTGCCAGCCTCTCAGCGTGAAGAAATTGAGCGTGATTTACATGCGTGTCAAGAGCATCGCCCACGTCTGGCCATGGTTGACTCTTCAAAAGGTATCACCAACTTCCATTCTCCAAGTGATGTAATCGTTGATGCTTCTATGCCAGCGATGATTCGTTCAGGTGGTAAAATGTGGGGTGCTGATGGCAAAATGTATGACTGTAAAGCCGTCATGCCAGAGTCTACCTTTGCGCGTATTTACCAAGAAATGATCAACTTCTGCAAATGGCATGGTAACTTTGATCCAAAAACCATGGGCACCGTGCCTAACGTTGGCCTAATGGCTCAAAAAGCGGAAGAATACGGCTCGCACGACAAGACTTTTGAGTCTAGCGACGCAGGTATTGCACGTATCGTCGATATTGATACTGATGAAGTATTGCTCGAAAAACGCGTTGAAAAGGGCGATATCTGGCGCATGTGTCAGACCAAAGATGATCCTATCCAAGACTGGGTAAAACTTGCCGTGCGCCGTGCTCGTGAATCAGATACGCCTGTTATCTTCTGGTTAGACCCATACCGTCCACATGAGAACGAGCTGATCAAAAAAGTCAGAACCTATTTAAAAGATCATGATACTAATGGTTTACACATCGAGATTATGTCTCAGGTTCGTGCGATGCGTTATACCCTAGAGCGTGTTGCTCGTGGTCTAGATACTATCTCTGCGACCGGTAACATCTTACGCGATTACCTAACTGACTTGTTCCCTATTTTAGAGCTAGGTACCAGTGCCAAGATGCTATCAGTTGTACCATTAATGAAAGGCGGCGGTTTGTTTGAAACTGGCGCTGGTGGTTCTGCACCGAAGCACGTTGAGCAGCTCACAGAAGAAAACCATCTACGTTGGGATTCACTTGGTGAGTTCTTGGCATTGACGGTATCGTTGGAGCATCTAGCAAACAACGACAACAATGCTAAAGCTCAAATCTTGGCAGATACGCTAGATACAGCAACAGAAAAACTGCTACTAAATGATAAGTCGCCATCACGCAAAACTGGCGAGCTCGACAACCGTGGTAGCCATTTCTATCTAGCGATGTACTGGGCAGAAGAGCTTGCAGCACAAGATAAAGATAGCGAGCTAAAAGCGCAATTTACACCATTCGCGCAAAAGCTAAAAGAGAACGAAGAAGCCATCGTTAAAGAACTTAACCAAGCTCAAGGCAAGCCAGTAGATATCAAAGGCTACTACTATGCTGATGAAGAATTGGCTAAGAAAGCAATGCGTCCAAGCGCTTTGTTTAACGAGACATTGGCATCGCTATAATTTTAAGCGACTGCTCTTAGACATTCAGCCTAATCGCTTTTGGTTTTTATACCCAGAAGCGATTATGCGAGTTTAAGTCTTAGTAAAAAACACCTCAACCGTCTTCGAACGTTGAGGTGTTTTTTTGTGTTTTCTAAAAGTTTTATAAAAAGTGAAATAAAAAAAGCCACCTATTTATATAGGTGGCTTTTGATACATAGTAATACAATAGAATGCTTAGCGTTTAAGTAGTTTTAGGCTTCCATATGCTTAATAATCGCCTTACCAAACTCAGAAGTACTCAGTAAGGTAGCATCCGGCATCAGACGCTCAAAATCATACGTGACTGTTTTGTTGGCAATCGCCCCTTGGATACCACTGATAACAAGATCAGCTGCTTCCGTCCAGCCCATATCACGAAGCATCATCTCAGCAGACAATATCAATGAGCCTGGATTTACTTTATTCTGACCAGCGTACTTGGGCGCAGTACCGTGCGTCGCTTCATAAACAGCGATCGCGCCGCCTTTGTTTGCACCAGGCGCGATACCAATACCGCCTACTTCAGCCGCCAATGCATCAGAGATATAGTCACCATTCAGATTAAGCGTTGCTACTACAGAATAATCTGCAGGACGCATCAAAATCTGCTGCAAAAACGCATCAGCGATGACGTCTTTAATAATAATATCATTACCTGTTTTTGGATTTTTCATAGTCATCCATGGACCACCATCTAATGGTTCTGCACCAAAACGCTCTGCCGCTAGCTCATAACCCCAATCCTTAAACGCGCCCTCAGTGAACTTCATGATATTACCTTTGTGCACTAGGGTCACATTTGGCAAATCATTATCGATGGCATGCTGAATCGCTTTGCGTACTAAGCGCTGTGAGCCTTCTTTTGAAACAGGCTTGATACCGATGCCGCAGTCTTCAGGGAATCGAATACTGGTCACACCCATCTCATCTCTTAAGAAATTGATAACTTTTTTGGCATCATCACTGCCCGCTTTCCACTCGATACCCGTGTAGATATCTTCTGTATTTTCACGGAAGATAACCATATCCGTCAGCTCTGGATGCTGTACTGGACTTGGCACGCCTTCAAACCAGCGTACTGGGCGTTGACAGACATACAGGTCGAGATTTTGGCGCACTGCGACGTTTAATGAGCTAAAGCCACCACCCACTGGCGTAGTCAATGGACCCTTGATACTAATGACGTAGTCTTTTAGAATCTCTAGCGTCTCGCTTGGCAAATAATCGCCGTCATATACTTTCGCTGCTTTTTCACCAAGATACGTCTCCATCCAAATGATAGACTTCTTGCCGTGATACGCTTTATCAACTGCAGCATTGACTACTTTTATCATGACAGGCGTGATATCTACACCGATTCCATCACCTTCTACAAACGGAATAATCGGATGATTGGGAATATTTAATGTGAGATCTGCGTTTACGGTCACTTTTTCGCCGTCTCTTGGTACGATAACCTTATCATATGACATCGATGATACTCCTTGGTTGTATGTTGGACGTCGTAAGCGAACTAGACACTTTGTTATGCTAACCGTTTTATTATAGTTATAACGCTCTGAGCGCTTATCGGCTAAGCAAAGCTTTGATGAGTACGACACTTGCGACATTGATTTGAACAATGTTGAAAATAGCTCGAAGCTAAAAAATTAAAATAAAGACCCAAACAATGATTGTCGCTTGCAGATAGTAGATATTTCTCTATTAAAAATATAAATACCACTATCAGAATGCGGATTTAGGATAACAGCAAATTTATACAAGCGCTGTCCTACTTTTGTAGCGGGTCATGTGGCATACAGCACATTAAATATATCGCCTTTAGTCTTGTCGCTTAATACTAGCTCGGTATCACGAAACATACGCTACAATGATTCATTGTCCATCAAAAACTAGGAAACACCTTTTTATGTCTACTTCTAGTCTCATTCTATTCAACAAGCCTTACGGCGTGCAAAGTCAGTTTAGAGATGACAGTAACAATGACCACACCACCCTATCGCAATACTTTACCGATAAGGCTTTGCGAGTTGCTGGTAGGCTAGATGCCACTTCGGAGGGCTTGCTGATTTTGACCGATGATGGTCGCATTAATAAAGCAATTACTCATCCGCCAAAAGCCAATGCAGGGCGCAAACAAGGTAAAACTTATTTAGTGCAAGTAGAAGGAATCCCTACTGCTGAGCAAATCAATAAGCTTAAACGTGGCGTGGTTTTAAAAGATGGTAAAACGCTACCTGCTGAGGTCAGACACGTTAGTGAAGAAGAACTACCGATGGTACTCTGGCAACGTAATCCACCAATACGTGAGCGTAAAAGCGTACCGGACTCATGGCTAATGCTAACAATATACGAAGGGAAAAATCGCCAAGTCAGACGTATGACAGCGCACGTCGGTCTGCCTTGTCTGCGTTTAATACGTTGGTCAGTGGCAGGATTTGAGCTAGGTGAATTAGCTGTTGGAGAGTTTGTACGCGTTCATCTAACTAGCGAACACTGTCGTCAGCTAGGAGTTTAAGTACTTTAGGGTCTAGATATTGTTGATTAGTTCACACTGTTTGGCTGTTTAGCCACGAATATAAAGCTCTGACACTAATATATTACGACCTGTTAAACATAGTGTCTCGAATGGGTAAGGTTTATCTGCTAACATTCAGCACGTAATTGATTATGTATAATAGGTATTATCCATTTATCGTTTGGTTTTTTCACAATAGGGATATGTCATGATTGCTTCTCGTCGTTTTCTTTCGTTGGTCACTAGCATTTTTGCGGCGCTTGTATTGAGCGCCTGTCAGCCAACGACTGAGGACAACCAATCAAATCCTGCAGAAGAAACCTCACCGCCAGTGACTGATATGCCACATGCTGAGCATGACGGTATGGCAGACGATACTCTAACAAACGACAGCGATAACAGTGTCAATGATGAGTCTCAAATGAGCGATATGCTCAGAGACTATACGAGATCGATGACTAGAATGCATGACGAGATGATGATTGGTATGGGTTATAACGATCCTGATACCGCTTTTGCTAAAGGCATGTTGGGACATCATCGCGGCGCGGTAGATATGGCAAAAATAGAGCTCAAGTATGGCACTGACGAAGCGATGCGCCAACTTGCTCAAGACGTCATCACGGCACAGCAAGCTGAAATCGACGTCTTAAACAAGTGGCTGGCTAGCCATCCTGATGCTGCCAAACCTAAGCCAAATACTATGGCGATGCAGCAAGCATATGCTAAAAGCATGGAAAATATGCATGGCGAAATGACTTTAGGTGTGGCTGATCCTGTACCTGATATGGCATTTGCACGCGGCATGCTACCGCATCATATTGCCGCTGTTGATATGGCAAAAGTTCAGCTCGAATATGGGACAGATGAAGAGATGCGTCAGTTGGCGCAAGACGTCATTGATAACCAGCAAACTGAAATTGATATGATGAGAAACTGGATTGCTGCGCTTGAGGCTGCAAATAGCGACGAAGACGATAGCTCTGTAGATGAAAATATTGAGCCTGAAACTACCGATAATAAGAACTCAGATAACCCAGATAACAGAGCTAAAGAGCAGTAAACGTATATCTTCTCGCTAACCTCTGACCTATCGAGCATTTAAGTTGCTTGGACATATCTACAATATTAAAAGTGATTTAGAAAACCCTCTTCTAAGCATGATTGCTCGGAAGAGGGTTTTTATATGGAAAGGTATTTTATATAGCATCGTGGCTACCGTTTCATAACATCAAGCCATGTCTCCCAACCTGCCTCACCTTTTAATTGCTCATTATCATTCTCTAGAGTCTTATCTCCTTTTGCTAAGCGTAAGCTTACTTTATGAGGAGGTACTGCTCCAGTCATGCCAGTTGTCTCATCTCGCGGCTTCACTTTAGTTGTCGTTTCGGGTTGAATCTGAACACACATTAGCTCATCACGGCGGAACAAATAGCACTCAACAGGAAGCGCTGTATTAACCAAGGTGGTAAGTTGTTTCGTATCCGCTTTGATGCCATCAATCGCGATAATAACGTCATGGGCTGAAATACCAGCTCTAGCGGCAATACTATCTCGCATCACACGATTGACCTTTAGCCCAGCCGGCGTTTCGTTACATCGCATACCCCAAGGCACATGCTTGTCAGCGGTTTCTTTAGTATTCGCCTGTATTTTGACACCGTTTGCCGCTAGCAACGCTTCAATTGGCAGCTCTTCTACCCCATTGACATAACGGCGTTCAAAATCTTCCCATTTTGCTAGCGGTATAAACTGTTCAATGACGGAGCCTATGTCAGCACTACTGATACCAATCCGCTTACTGTCGTTCTGCTTTGCTTGAGTATAAAAAGCTTTGACCACATCAAACAAACGATAACGACCGTCGCTATTTTTGAGTAAGGTTAGATCCAGACATAGAGCTACCAATGCGCCTTTATTATAGTAACTAATACCCGCATTGCCTGTATTTTCATCGGTACGATACAGCTTAATCCAAGCATCAAAGCTCGACTCTGCCACGCTTTGATTACCGCGCCCTGGGGTCTGATAGTAGCGATTGATTTGCTCTGCTAGCAGTCGCAGATAATTAGCTTTATCAATCACACCTGACGCTTGCAACATAAAATCATCGATATAAGACGTAAACCCTTCGAACACCCAAAGTAATGGTGTAAATGCTTCACGGCGTAAATCGACATCGATCATGACATCAGGACGTACCGTCTTAACCCACCATGAATGAAAATACTCGTGACTACATAAGCCTAAAAACCGCTGATAGTCTGTACTTGGTAGCTTAGACTCATTGGTATTTGGCAAGTCATTGCGCGGAGTAATAAGGCTAGTAGAGTTGATATGCTCAAGCCCACCATAGTCCTGACCACTTGCAAAGGTCATAAAGGTATAATCGTCAAATGGCGCATCGCCTAACCAATCTACGTAGGTCTGACAAATCTGAGTAATATCCTGCTGCAACCGACCTAGATTGGCATTCTGCTTACCTGACAGGTAAAAGCTATGATGTAGCGTCTGATGCTCATTATCATGAATAATAAAGTCAAACTTTTCTTGTTCCGCGATTTCGAATGGATAATCAATCAACTCGTGATAATTGGCTGCCTGTAACTTATAGAGGTGCTGACTGTTCGATGGCTGACTGTCTTTTTGCTGCTGACCAATCTGCAGGTGCGTAGCGTCCAACCCACAAGCCAACAGTACTTTGCTACTTTCTTTGTCTACAAAAAATGCCTCAGGAACGATTAAGCTAACGTGGACAGGTAATTGCTCTTGCCCTTCAACAGCGAGCGCAAGTGAAGTGAAATTACCGTAAAGTCGTTGCTGATCGACATAGGCTGTACGCACGGACAAATCATAGCAATAGACTTCGTACTCAACGATGACCGTCTGCCCTGCTTGCACCGCTGGCAGCTGCCATGTATTTTTGTCTATTTTTTGCGCGCGATAAGTCTTTGGATGCTCGTCACTGTCCGCTGTTTGAACCTCTCGTACTTGATAATGTACCGCAGTAATGTTTCGAGCAAACTCGCGCATCAGATAACTGCCTGGTATCCACGCTGGTAACCAAAGCTGCGGCGCGTCGGATACTACTGTAAAGCTCAGTGATACATCGACCAAGTGCTCGTAGAAACGGGCGAAATCAAATTGATAGCTTATATCAGCTATCGTTTTAGCCTTAGTAGCATCGTGATTGGTTGAAACATTGGTCGCTGGTTGTTTAGTAGTGGTATTGGCAAATGCAGTCATCGTATCTCTCATCCTTATTTTTATAATTATGCTAGAAGTCCTACTCTAAAAAAGCAACTCCTAAACCATGAATAGCCAATAGCTATGCATTAACTATAGAAAATAGCAGTTATTATTGTAAATTGTGGCATTAATTGGCATTTTTTATGTTTTTTGCCTTGAAAGTTATGTGGGCCATCTCAATTAAAGATGCTAACTGCTAAAGTTACTTTAATAAACTGATGATAATTGACTAATGACGTGGCCTTTTGGCTTGCAGATTGGCTTTTTTAGGTTTATTGCAACCGTATTTAATTTTTTACATAGATATATTTAGGATATTTTATGACTACTATCGCAAAAGACACTGCCGTCAAATTCAATTACACACTAAAAGACGACGAAGGCAATATCCTTGACCAGTCACCAGAAGGTCAGCCACTTGCTTATCTACATGGTCACAGCAACATTATCCCAGGCCTAGAAGCACAATTAGAAGGTAAGTCTGCTGGCGAAAAAGTTAATGCAGTCGTTGAACCTGCTGATGGCTATGGCGAATACCAAGAGCAAGCAGTACAGCATGTACCACGTGATAACTTCCAAGGTGTTGATGACATTCAGCCTGGTATGCAGTTCCAGTCAGAAGCTGGCGGCCAAGTAATGTTGGTTACTGTGACTGCTGTGAACGATCAAGAAGTTACTGTTGATGCAAACCATCCATTGGCTGGCAAGCGTTTGACGTTTGATGTTGAAATCCAAGAAGTACGTGCAGCAACTGAAGACGAACTAAACCATGGCCATGTACATGGTGCAGGTGGCGTTGAGCACTAATCTCTTCTAGAGTATAGTGAAAATAGTTAGATAATAAGTTATTAAATTTATTATCTAACCTAAAAGGTCAGTAGCCGATAAGGTTGCTGGCCTTTTTTATGTTTATTTTATGATAAGTTTCGAATTAATATGAATATGCTCAACTTGAAAACTATCTACTTAGAGAATCTGACATAAAAATTACTAGTCTCCAGACGTAACAAAGCCGCATAACGACAAGCGTCATGCGGCTTTTATTACCAACCATCCATGTTAGCGTTACGTGATGCCTAATCCCGGGGCATCTCATAACTGACAGGCATCCAGCCTTATCATCCTTAATCAGCAAACTACTTATCCCTAGTGCGACCTTTAAGATACCAATCCCTAGTATCAATGAACCGTTTCGTTCAATCGTGCCGTACAGTTATAGTCGCAGATTGACCCTTCGTTGGTAAGAGGTCTAAACGTCAATCTATGTAAGCATATGCTTACATAGATTACGTAACGTTATAATAACTTCACATTATAATTTCTCTTCAGGGCTAAGCATTGTCTTGGGTTCAGCGCTGAGCATAAGGTAAGCTGCCTCATTGATAAACGCTTCATCCTCTGGTAACTCTGGACGTTCAGCTGCTTTCATACGGCTACGTTCTTCAAATTTTGCGTCCATCGCTGCTTGATAAGTATTCCAGTTAGAGTATGGGCGCTCACCAGTTGCGATAAGGCGTTTGTTTTCTGCTTCTAATGAGCGTTTCTCAATTAGCTGCATTTTGGCTCGGCGGCTATTGATATCTAAACGAACAGGTTTCTTTTCATCATCCATGTTACGAATATCATTTAGCGTCGACAGATAAGTAAATTGTGGGTTTTTTTGTTGGCGAATCTTAGACTGCTGATTGAGCGTCGCTAACGTATCACTGGTAAACTTCCCTTCAGGCTTGTACGGTGCTGTTCTAATAGTGTCCCAAGGCAATGCTTTTTTCTGAGCGCGCTCGCCAAAGGTTGCATCATCATAGATATTGACTAGCTCAACGTCTGGTACGACACCTTTATTTTGTGTACTACCGCCAGTGACACGATAAAATTTACGCTGAGTTAAGGTAGCAGAGCCCAAGGCTAAGCTATCGAGCTGAATCTGCGCCGAACCTTTACCAGTTGTCGTACTACCAACTACTAATCCGCGACCATAGTCTTGAATAGCAGCGGCAAAGATTTCACTGGCTGAGGCCGATGCTAAGTTGGTAATGACCGCCATCTTGCCATCATACAACTGCTCGCCGCCATCGTTGTCGCGGTACACTTGAATATTGCCGCGATTATCACGGATCTGTACCAATGGTCCACTCTTGATAAAGAAACCTAACATCTTGGCAACTTCATCTAATGAGCCACCAGGATTGTTACGCAAATCAACCACTAGACCATCGATATTTTGTTTATTCAATTCTTTTAGCGCTTTTTCAGTATCGATACTGACGCTACGGTAATCTTCACCATTGCGACGCGCACGATAGTTTAGATAAAAGCTCGGTATCTCAAGTACGCCAATACGTTTTGGTGTCTTATCAATATTAGGTCGCTGCACTTCTACCACTCGCTGAGTGACGCCTGACTCCTCTTGCTGAATAATGTCTCGTACCACTGTGACCGTACGGGCGCTAGCATCCGGCGTGTTAGGTTGACGTAATTTCAACGTAACCGATGTACCGCGTTTACCGCGAATCAAGCTGACAATTTCACGCGTTGACCAACCAACCACGTCCGTCATGGTTTCGCCGTCTTTTGCGATACCAACGATCAAATCATTAGGCTTAATTTGACCCGACTTGGCGGCTGGACCACCATCGACCAAAGTCACAATACGAGTATAATCTGGATTTTTGCGATCTGGACGAATAGAGACACCAATGCCTTCTAACTGAAGACTAGACTGGATTTGCAGTTCCGTCGCTTGAATCGGTGCATAGTAATTACTGTGCGGATCATAAGTGAGCATCGCCGTATTTAAGATGGTCTCCATGATTTCATCATCTTTGAGACGCTTAAACTGCTCTTGTTGACGTGACAAACGATTTTGCAAAATCTCATTTGGCGTACGCTCATCGTTACGTACCAAGTCTTGCCCACGTGTGATATCTGGATTGCTTAAAAATACTTTCTCTTTGGCTTTTTCGTCTTCTTGACCGAGGGTAATACTCATCAACTGGAACTTTAACTGACGTTCCCAGTAATCACGCTGCTCTTTTTTGGTTTTAAAATGACCGAGTTTTTCACGATCAAGAATGATTGTGTCGTTACCTGTCAAATCAATATCTGTTTTGAGCATTTTGGTAGCCATCGCAAAGTACTCGTTTGAGCGTTTGCGGTAACGATCAAACACCTCTACCCCTGCAGATAGATCACCTTGTTTTAGGCGAGCACCAAAGTCTTCAGCGTGTTTTTTCTTCAGCTCATCAACATCGGATTGCAAAAACAACGTATGGTTTGGGTCAAGGCTATCAATATACATTGATAGGATTTCGCTACCAGTCTTACTATCTAAAGGCTGATTAAGATAATGACTGCGATCCAGCAAAGCGGCTACTTGACGGGTGGTGACCTTTTGCTCAGGGGTCTGAACGAAACTTCCCGTATTGGTCTCGGCGACTGCAGTACCGTAGCTTTGGGTTAAGATAATACCGGCGATGCCCACTGACGCTGCACTGAGTAACCACTGTGCTGGTTGTTTTTTCATCATATGTACCTAGTTATTTGAAGTTAATAGTATTGGGTAATTCATCAGAATTAGATTAGAAATGCTCGAATCTGTTATAACCTATAAATGCTGCGCTTTTTATTCTTATACTTTATGCATCATTAAATACTGATATATAGTCAAAAATCAATCAATATTATCACGCGCATAAATACTGAACTGTCTCAAACTGTATAAGCAATCTTACACGCTACACCTGTACATACCAAACTTTCTATCACTTTTATCACACATAGTAATTGAAGGCTATCAACATCGATTTGATGACTGAATCTAATGGCTATTAGCAAATTGATTTGACCCTAATAATCTGCCACATTATGCTCAATTAATAATAACTGTCATAATAAGATATTTGAACAATGACTGATAAGTGATAAGACAGGCATAGTCAGTCACATTCATAATATAACCATATATAAAATAATAAGGAACACACGATGTACGGCGTTTTAATGATAGATATCGATAGTACCGCTTTGACCGCTGAAGATGTCAGTTTGATTAAACAAGCACAGGTCGGCGGAGTAATATTGTTTGGTCGTAACGTCACAGATGCGGCCCAAGTCAGAGCACTGTGCGACGATATACGTTATCACAATCAAGACATACTTATCGGTGTGGACCAAGAAGGTGGACGAGTCGCAAGGCTACGTGAAGGATTCACGCCCCTACCTGCTATGGGTCGATTGGGTGAGCTATTCAATCAAGACCCAAGTCAAGCACTTAGCTGCGCCTACGATTGCGGTTATCTAATGGCAGCTGAAGTACTGGCTGCAGGAATTGATTTGAGCTTTGCACCCGTACTAGATAGAGATGGTATTAGCCAAGTCATCGGTGATCGTAGCTTTCATCATGAGCCGCAAGCCATCACTGCGCTTGCAACACAGTTCATGCGTGGTATGAAAGTGGCTGGTATGGCCACTACTGGCAAGCATTTCCCTGGTCATGGCGCTATCGCTCCTGACTCGCACGTATCAGAAGCCATCGATACGCGTAGCTTAGATGAAATTATCAATAGCGATATGCAACCTTTTGCTCAAACGCTACATAGTCTGGACGCTCTTATGCCAGCACATGTGATATTTTCGCAAGTAGACGATAAGCCGGCAGGTTTCTCCAAAATTTGGCTACAAGATATCATTCGAGATGAACTTAAATTTGATGGGGTACTATTCTCTGATGATTTATCGATGGCAGGTGCAAAGGCGGCTGGTGATGTCAGTGCTCGCGTAAAAGCGGCCATTGATGCTGGTTGTGATATTGCTCTCGTATGCAACGACCGTGTGGCTGCTCATGAGGCAGCTAAAGCTGCGCAAGATCTGCCTTACCCTAACCAGCAACGTATCAAAACCATGCGTGGCAACATCCCAACATGGCAAGGCGACCTTGAATCTACCTGCCAGCAGTTTGAATACTGGCAGCAAGCCAAGCAAAATGTTACTCAGACTTTTTTTGATGCGCAAGCTGATGGTCAGACTGCTAAAGAATCAACAGATCCTACTCTGTATAAATAATAGCTTACTTAACTATAGTCAGTTCAAAATAAAATTGTTATGGTTAGGACAAATATCATAAAACAATTTGGATAAGTCGTTTTCCATCCAGCCTTGGCGTAGAAACTTAGCCTGTGCCCATTTCTTTTCGATGGGGTTCA